>JAYPEY010000050.1:0-38946 GCA_038126035.1 Verrucomicrobiales bacterium
TCTCGGATCTCAAATGGCAAACGCGCCGCTTTCCCCTCTCATTATTCACACCCACTAACCACTAACCGCGAACTGAGAACTGGGAACTGAGAACCAACTTGAATAAATCCGCGCGCCGACTAACGTCCGTCCATGCGCTTTTTCAAGATTCTCGTTGCGACAGCGATTCTGTTCTCGGCCGTCGCCGCCCAGGCTGCCTCGGGACGCATCATCAAGCTGCTGCCGCATTATCTGGACAAGAACGGCAAGCATACGGTCTCCCCCAGCCTCTACGAACGCGACGCCTATCAGGCCCGTCTGCGCTCCAACCCCGAACTCGTCTCCGGCATCCGATTCGACGTCAAGTGGCGCGCCAGCGGCGCTGACCGCGACAAACTGCGCGTGCGGATCGAGATCCGCGGCAGCGAGACGCGTCCCAATGAACCGTTCGTGGTCGAGGAAAAGATCGAGACCAAGGGCCTTTTCGGCCGCTGGTCCTCAGTGACGGTGGACAAGGAGGCATTCGACAAGGTCGGCAAGATGATCGCCTGGCAGGCCACACTGCTTGAAGACGACAAGGAACTGGCCCGGTTGCGCTCCTTCCTTTGGAACGCCGGAAAAGCGGAGCCTGAAGCAGAACCCAAAGCGGAATAACGCCCGCGGCACCTACTCCCCGCCAAACGCCCGGTCCAGGCGGTCCTTCATCCCGCCCAATTTGTCGCCCGCTTCACGCACGACGCCGCCGACGCCCAACGCCGCCCCCCCGACCACGCCGGCCGTTTCCCTGACAATCTCCCGAATCACGCGATCCGCCAGTTCGCCAGGAGTGATTCCCTCCCCCTCCGCGCCCAGATCAACCAACCGGATCTCCGGCAACCGCTTCACCAGGCCCTTTCCTCCGAGTGCCGTCAAACCGACCCGAACACGTCCGCCCGCGATCACGAACTCGTCCACCCGAAGCCGCCGGGGCTCTCCACCGCCGCTTCGCTCACGCCCCGCGCCAAGCGTCGCCTCGATGGTCTCCTGGATCCTCGTCAGATTGCTTCCGCCCAGCCCCGTCTCGTAGGTCACCTCCATCTCATCCACCCGAACGGAGCGGATCTCGATCTTCCTGGAGAAAAGAGTCGAAGGGCGGACGTCGATGGTCGCCCGGCCGACCTCAATGACCGAGGCGGCGCGATAGCCTTCCGGACTCCCCACAAACAAGCCCACAACCTCGCCCCGCCCCGACAGCGGCGACAACTTCAGATCCGCCACCCGCGTCTCCACGCCGGCCACCCGCGGCCCCGCGGCTTCCAACCCCTTTTTGAACGCGCTCTTCAGCATGCCGGACCAGATCAGCCAGAAAGCACAGACCGCCGCCACCGGAAACGCCCACAGCCACAGCCTCCGCCGCCGACCACGGCGCCTCGACGAACGCCCTCCGCCGCGTCTCCGACCGCGCTTTCCAGATTTGGGTTTTCGCGCCACCTGCACAATACGACGGAACAACACGCCTTCATGCCCCGACACGTTTTCATTCAAAGCGGCTTTCGCGAATCCGCATCGTCGGCTTTCGCCTCATCCACGGGAACCGCCGCCGCCTTGCGCAATTCCTCGATCAGTTCCCTGGCGGACCAGTCATAGCCGACGAAAACCCTTCGCACGCGGCCATTGGTGTCCAACACGGCCGTGCGCAGGTTGTGGCTGAAGATGAAGCCGCCTTCCGTCTCCCGCGCGAACGTCATGCCAAACTGTTCGGTGAGCGCGTCCATCTCGATCAACTCGGCGGTCAGGAAGCTCCACTTGTCCGGGTCGCAATCGTGCACTCTGGAGTAGCCCTTGAGAACATCGGGCGTGTCGTGATCCACATCGAAGGACACCGACAGCAGATGCCAGTTCTTCGGGGCCGAGGCGTCGGCGGTCAGGGCGTCGTAGGTCTCGTCAAACCGCCGGGTCATGCGCGGGCAGAAATCAGGCATCGGACAACGGGTGAAAATGAACGTCAACGCCACCGCCTTGCCTTGGAAGTCGCGCAACCCAACCGCCTGCCCCAGTTCATTGGTCATCGGATAATTGGGAACCCTGTCCCCGATCTCCAGGGGATGCACGTCGCGCACGAGCCGAAACTCCCGCCGCGGCGTCCGCAGATCAACGGGCCCCTCGCCGATCTTGGTGACGCGATCCACCCAACTCTCCAGCTCTGTCACCATCAACCGGAAGCTGACGCGGTCGTTCGGCTTGCGGCCGGCAAACTCCGCCGGATCCTTCGCGCGAAACGGCATGATCATCCGCTTCATGTAGCCGGGAATCTCCTCGTGATCGATGATGGCAATCTCTCCCTCCCGCTTGATCTCCTGGATCACGCCGCGAACCAGGTATTCCCTCGCGCCCAGGGCGTCGAGCTCCTTCTGACGCTCCCGTTTTCTGGCGGCCTCCGCGCTGGCTTCGAGCTCGGCCCTCGGGATCAGGACCTGCTTCACCGTCTTCCGCGACGATCGCCCCTCCCCGAGATCACAACCTGCGCCCAGCATGCAGGCCGCCGCGACCCCAAGGCCGATCACCGTCTTCTGAAATGGATTTCTTCTGCTCTTCATGACAATTGACTTGAAGACCCCAATGTAGGATCTCCGTCGATTGGAGACAACTTCGCGGCCGATCTGTTTGATCTACGCGCCAATCAAAACGCCGCAGGTGAATTGAGATCGTCCGGCGAACTGCATTCCTGCGTGCGATGAAGACTCCCAGCCCACACCACCAATGCATTGCATCTTCTCGATCAACACGAATATATGCATGCCTGTTTTCCATTCGACTCGAATTTATTCACATATCCCGCTCTTCTATCAGGCGCACATGGGAAGCAAGGACCACGAGATCGCCGAACACCGGGCGCGCGTCCTGCCATTCGCCAGGCTGGCGCAGATTCTGGGCGTGTAGCCGCCCTGCTTGAATTGAGCGTCCCCCTTCCCTTATTCTCCGCGCCATGCGCACCGTGAATGTTCCGCTTGGCGACCGTAGTTACAGCATCTTCATCGGCCCTGGCCTGATCGACCGACTGGGCGCTGCATGCCGCGGACTGGGTCTCGGACGACGCTGCGCCATCGTCACGGACGATCGCATTCCCGCGCGCTTCGCCAAGACAGCGGAGAAATCCCTGCGCGACGCAGGCTTCGAGCCGGTCGTGATCACCTTCCCCTCGGGCGAGAAAACCAAGACGCTGCGCAACATCGAACGCTGCCACGACCAGTTCGCCGCGCATCGCCTGGAGCGCAAGTCCTTCGCGGTCGCCCTCGGCGGCGGCGTCATCGGCGACCTGACCGGCTTCGCGGCCGCCTCCTACCTGCGGGGCATCGACTTCGTGCAGGTCCCCACCACGCTGCTTTCCCAGGTGGACAGCTCGGTCGGCGGCAAGACCGGCGTGAACCTCAAGGCCGGCAAGAACCTGGTGGGCGCCTTTCACCAGCCGCGGCTGGTCCTTTGCGACCTCGACACCCTCAAGACCCTGCCCCGGCGCGAACTCCGCGCCGGCATGGCCGAGGTGATCAAGTACGGCGTCATCAGTGACGCGCGACTCTTCCGCCAGCTCGAAAAGGAAATGCCCGCCCTGCTCAAGCTGGAGCCCAGGAAGCTCGCCGCCGTCGTGGCGCGCTGCTGCGAGATCAAGGCCGAGGTCGTCGGCCGCGACGAGAAGGAGGGCGGCCTCCGCGCCATCCTGAATTTTGGCCACACCATCGGCCACGCCATCGAGAACATCTCCGGCTACGGCGAATACCTGCACGGCGAGGCCATCTCCATCGGCCAGGTCGCCGCCGCGCGAATCTCAGCGGAATTGAAGGGACTGCCCCGGGACTCGGTCCGCCGAATCCGCGACCTGTTCATCGCCACGAAACTCCCGGTGAGGATCGACCTGACCGCCCGGCAGATGAAACGCCTGCAGGCGGCGATGAAACTCGACAAGAAGGTCAGCGGCGGTGAAATCAAGTTCGTTCTGGCCACAAAGATCGGCCACGTGGAGTTCGGACAGTCCGTTCCGGCCGAACTGGTCCCACGCTCCCTGAACCTGCCCGCCTGATCCGTCGCAAGCCGCCGGAACGAAAGTCTCCTCGACCACCGCACTCAGGGCGCTTCCCTGAGCCTTTCAGCCCGTGCGCGGACTTCCTTCAGCAGTTCCTCGTCCTTTTGTTTCACAGCGACGGACAGGGCGGTCTTGATCGCGGAGTCCATCTCCTCCTCGTCCCCCTGCCTGCCCGCGCGCCCCGCGTGCGCCAGCCAACGCAGGGAATCCTCCCCGGCCACCTCCGCCGCGCGGTGCCCGTAAAAGAGGGCCTCTCTTCGCGCCCGCTCGTCGTCCGGGGCCGCGCCTTCCTCGACCACATCCGCCAACCGCGACAAGACAGCCGGGCGATCGGGCATCATGTGCAGCGCCTCACGCAGACTCTCCTCCAGATCCGCCTCGATCAATCTCTCGATATACTCGGAAACCGTCATGCTCGCCGAAGGCGAAATGGTTCGTTCACCCCGGTCGCTCAGGAACCACCGCCCCCACACCGCATAGGAACTGTCGTCCTCCGGACGTATCTCATCCCCGGGCCGCGACCGCTCTCCCGGTCTGCCGCCGCGCCCCATCCCCGGGACAACATTTTCAAAAAGACCGCGCGCATCAACCCTGCGACCGACGATGGATTCCGCCAATTCAGGCAGCCATGTCGGCGAGCCCTCCCCGGTCGTCAGAGCCTCCCAGATCTGCAGCCGCAGGTCGCCGCTTGGAGCCGCAAGCCAGCGACCGTCCGGACTCACGGCGCCCGTGTGCTGCGGCTCGTCGAAACTCCCCCAATGAAAATGCTGGTGCGCATGGGCGTAAGGCTCGCTCAAGGGAATGCCGGTCCCGGCATCCCAGACCCGGGTCTCATGCCTCGCGGAAAAGGTGAACACCTTGCGCCCATCAGGGAAAAAGCCCGCCAACAGAACCTCGCTGCCATGCTCCATGGCCGTCCCCACCGGATCGCCGGCCGCCGTCGTCCACACACGGGCCGTGCGATCGTCCGACGCCGTGACCACCCGGGCGGATCCCGGGGCAAAACGGGCCGACCGCACAAAGGAGTTGTGATCCAGGGACCCGGACATCCAGTCGCCCGACTCAAAATCCCAGATTCTCGCCTCACTGGAAAAGCGCCCGTTGACCAGGGTGAGCGCCTTCGCGCCGTCATCGCTGAACCGGGCCATGATCCACTCCGCCGGCTCCGATTGGCCGCGTCCCCGGGAACGGCGAAACGGCCCCATCCTGCGACTCCCATATTCGACCTGGAATCCGCCGGGGCTCTCCGCGCCCGTGGCGGTGTCCCACAGTCTCACCCGGCGATCCGTCGAGGCCGTCATCAGCCTGGCTCCGTCAGGGCTGAACATCACGCTCAAGGTGGGGGAACCGACGTCGCAAACAAATGCGATCTCCCCGGTTCCCACGCGCCACACCCGGGCCGTCCCATCCTCCGAGGCCGTGGCCAGCAGCCGGTTGTCGGGACTGAACACGGCCATGTGCACCGGGCCCTCGTGCTCCAGGTGCGACGTCAGGGGACTACCGTCGCCGGCATTCCAGATTCTAGCCGTGCGATCCTCGGAAGCCGTCGTCACGAGCCGGCCGTCCGGACTGAACCCAGCCTGGTTGATCCTCAATTCGTGCTCCATCAGATCTGTCACGCGCTCACCTGTCCCCGCGTCCCAGATGGCGGCCGATCCATCGTGGGACGCGATCAGGACACGCCCGCCCTCTGGCGCAAACTCGACGGAGCCAATCGCCCCGCGATGCCGCATCATGATCCCCAGCATCCCCCCGGGGCGCACATCCCACGAGATGAACGGACGCCCCCCTCCGCCGCGTCCGCCGGTCCTGCCGCCGCGTTCCACTCCGGATCCGCCGGGCCTTCCCGCCTCCGGCCGGGGCTCCGGCGGCTCCATGACAATCCTCGTTCCGTCCTTCGAAAAACGAACGCCGCCGAATCCCCGCGGCAGGCGGATCGGTTCGCACAGTGAACGCCCCGTAAAGGCGTCCCAGACCCGCGCCACGCGATTCAACGTCACCGTCAACAACCGGAGCCCATCCGGGCTGAAATGCACCACGCTCACCTGCCCTGCATGCTCCAATGGCGGGGTCAGGGCCCGCCCGGTGAACGCGTCCCAGACCCGCGCCGTATTGTCCGCAGAACCGAGCGCGACGCGACCGCCGTCGGGACTGAACTCCCGCGCGTCGTTGGGAATGCTGCCGCCATACAACATCGGCCCGGCGACGATCTCGCCCGTTTCGCTGAGAACGTGGGCCTCATTGCCCATGGAGGCAATCACCCTGCCTCCGTCCGGACTGTAGAACGGCGACTCCCGAACCTCGGCAAGCTCGGTGTCCCGACGAAATATCGGCCTCGCAAAACTCCGCTGACTCAACGCCGACATCAGCCACACGGCCGCGGTCCGATTGGTGGGATTCCCCCGCAGCACATGCGCAAGGTGGGCGATGCCATCCGCGGAATGCCCCGACCTCATCGCGGTTTCCGCCTGCTGCATCTCCATTCGCGCCAGGGTTTCGCTCAATTCCGACGCTGCCCGTTCCGCCTCGGCTCGCGCGAAGTCCGCCTTTTTCTTCTGATAGTCCACCTCGAAGTAGTTCTCCTCGGCGCGCATGCGCTGTCGGATCGCCAACCCCGCGAAAAAGGAGATCGCCAGAACCACCACGAAAGCGACGAGAGCGGTCCGCCAGATGCCGCTGACATAGGCCTCCCGCTGCCGGCGCAGTTCCGCATCCGGCATGTTCGCCCTCGCCCACTTGTCATCAAAGACGCGCTGATAAATGCGGTTACGAACGGCCAGACCGCCCTCCACGGCCTGCGTGATGCCCGACAACCTCAGCACGCAGACCAGCGGATTGCTCGGATCATCAGGCTCCTTCCTCCCTTTCCAGACCTTTCCATAAAGGTCCAGCAACGCCGCCAGGTCCCCCTGGCTGCGCAGAATTCGCTCCCGCACGAAAATCAGGTTGTCGTTCTTCTCGCGCGCCTTCTCGGAGAGAAACAACGCGTCGCACATGGCGTCGATGGCGGCCGCATCCGTCACCGATTCGTCCTCGGCGACAGCCTGGCAGAACCTCTGGGTCAGATACGGCTGTCCGTTGGTCCAATACAGGATCCGGTTCAGCAGGGCGTCCGCCGTCGCGTCATCCCGAAAGCCTTTCAAACCATCGACCAGAGGCTCGGCCTCCAATCGGGTGAAGTCCCGCAACTCGACGCGCCGCCCGATGTTGAACGGCGTGGTCCGCGTGTCCTGGATGAGATCCGACGGCGTCGCCACGCCAAGCAGGCAGAAGGTCACCCGCTCCAGCCGGGCATCATTGGCGCGCCGGTTGTAGCACTCGCGAATGGCGGCAAAAAACTCATCGGTCGAAAAGGGCAGGCTGCGGACGGAATCGATCTCATCGATAAAGATCACCAGCCCCTTCTTCGATTCCGCCGCCTTCAGTCCCTCGTCCCGCAGGGCCGAGAACCAACGTTGCACCGGACTCAACTGCGAACTCAGTTCCCAGTGATCCTCGAGTTCATCCTCGATGTCCAACTGCGCGCCCAGGCGCTCCAACAGGCCGTTGTACCATTGTTCGACGCTGAGGTTCTGGCCGATCGCCGTAAGATCCAGCACCGCGACCGCATGTCCCTCCTGCCGCAACCGCCCGACCGTGCGCACCATCAACGACGACTTCCCCATCTGACGGGACGTCAGCACGTAGCAGAAGTCCCCCGCGCTCAGTCCTTCGAACAACGCCGCGTCCGCCCGCCGTTCCACGTAACACGGCGCGTCCGGCCGCAACGTGCCGCCGATGACGTAGAAGCTGTTGGAGGCGGTCATATCATGCGCAGCGAAGCCCCGCGTGTCGGAGCGCCGAGCATTGCTCGGCAGGGTCGGCCGTCGGGCCATAATGCCGGGCAATGCTCGGCGCTCCGTTCAAAGAAAACCGTGTTCATGCCGCGATCACATTGCGCCAGACGTCCCTTTGGAACTTGGAGCTTCATGCATCGGCTTCCTTCTCGGCATTCCGAATTCCTCGCTCCGCATTCACTGCAGGTGTCGCCGCAGGTATTGCGCGTAGAGGCGGCAGCGAGGACGGGCGTCGTTCTGCGTGGAGCCGTTGATCACACCCGAAGCGCGCAGACGATAAAAACTTTCCGGCGTCGGGCAGGGCTCGCCGAGCAACACGCCGCGCACGACCTCCGCCAGGTCCGGATCGCGCGCCAACAGCACCAGGATACGCCGCAGGTGATCGCCGTAGATCCATTCGTCCTGATCGGCGTAGGATTCGAAGTTCTCGATATCGAGTTTGTTGTCGACGGCCATTTCATGCAGCGCCCGCCGGACCAGGTAGGGATGCCCGCCCACGAGACGAACGAGGCGGTTGACCTCGTCCGTGTTCTTCAGCGGGCCTCGATAACGACGGTTCATCTCGGCCACCTGCAACTGGGTGAAATCCTCCACCTCCAGGCGCGTGCCCACATTGAACGGCGACTGGTTCATGTCCGTGATGAAGAGGTGCGCCTCCGTCGCGTAGGCGATGATCAGGGAGAGGTTTGCCCAGGGGCCGGTCGGATCCAGCGCCCGCTCATTGTGCCATGAGCGGAAAAGCCCGAACACCTCTCCGCCAAACTCACAACCAAACAAGCGGTCCACCTCGTCCAGCCCCCAGACCAATGGCGCCTCGATCTTCGCCAGGACCTCCCGCCGGATATAGCGCTCGAAGTTCACATTCGGTCCGCGCCGTTCGTCCCAGACATCCGAAGGCAGGACATCCAGGTCCAGCTGATCGGCCAGGGTCTCGCAAAGGGTCAGGTAGAAACTGCTCGCGGATTCCAGGTTGATCGCGTTCAACTTCTGCAGATCGACAAACGCCGCGCGCGCGCCGTCGCGCCGGGCGTGCGCCAGGCCGCGGGCCAACAACGAGGTCTTGCCCATCTGCCGCGCGCCCTTGATCAGCATGATGCTGTCGCGCTGCGTGATCGCGGTCTCCAGTTCGTCATCGACCGGCCGACGCAGATAAAAGGCCGAGTCCAGAGGCACTGCGCCGCCGACGCCCTCCAAGGCCGTGGGAACGGTCGAAACGACCGGCGCCTCCGTTTCCGGCGCAGGTTCCTCCACCGGCGCCTCCTCGATGCGCATGCGGTTCAGGCGAGCCGTCAACTTGGGCGTCAATCGTTCACCCTTGGCCGGCAGCGTCGTCGCGGCGGCCGACTTCTCCGGCAGGTTCCTCAGGGCGTAGACCAGTTCCGAGACCAGGCCTTCATCGCTGAATTCGCCTTCCCACAACACGTATTGGATCGGATCGAGAATGCCGGCAAGAGGCTCCGGCAACGGACCCGTATAATCGACCCGGACCGGGAGCAACTGCGGCCGCCCACCGTCGGCGGAGGCGGTCTCGTGCGCGTGTTCCACCTCGAAAGCCATCATCTCGCTGTGGACCGAATGCGCGGACAGCAACGGAACCACCGCGTCGGCCTCCCGGATCTCACGCTCGATCTCCCGCGCCCACTCCACACCGATCTCCAGATGCCGGTCGATGAACACCGAAAACCCCTCATTTCGCAGAGCCTCGTCCAACAGTTGCAGGACGCGTTCGTCCGGCTGCGCCTCGCGCCGGTAGAGGATTGCAACCCGCGTCGCATTGCCGTTTCCTGACTCCGATTCGGTCGCGCTCATTTCAATTCGATTTCCATTCAATCAACAAAATCAAGGTTCAGCCTGAACCGCCAGCGTAACGCCGGCCCTTTCGCCATTCCAAGCGGCAAATCCCCGGGTTCGGTCACACTTCCGAACAGCGCCGGCCGATCTCCGGAGCGCGGAATTCATTTCGCCTCAATTTCCGGATAAAACAGGCTCGAAGCAATTCCCGGCGCCCCCCGCCAACCAACGCCGAAGCGGATCAAGTTCCGCGCTCCAGACGCGTCGCCGCCCCACGAACTTTCCGCAAGATTTCCCGTCCGATCCGCGATACCTTCCCTCCGCTCACAACAATGAAACGCTCCAATCGCATCGTTGGTTTCATTGCGGCCGTGATCCTGCTCTCGGCCGGGGGAATGTATGTGTTCGCCCCCGGCGAATTGACTCACGAAGGGAGGACATTGGACGAATGGCTCGAAGCCCTCGTCGGGAGACAGACCTCCCCGACCACGGAGGAGGCCCGCGTGGCGCTCAAGGCCTTGGGCGACAACGCCATGCCGGAGTTGATCGCCATGCTCCGCGCCCGCGACTCCGAACTCAAGGAACAACTCGAACTCATCGGACGACTCCAGCCCTGGTTCAATGTCAGCTTTGGACGGGCCTCCACCAAACGCGCCAAGGCCATCGTTGCCTTCAAGGTCCTCGGTCCCGCCGCCGCCCCGGCGATCCCCGATCTGCAACACGCCCTCGAAACGTGTGAAAACCCCAAGGACGTCGCCGAAGCTCTGACCCAGATCGGCCCGGAGGCCGTCCCCGCGCTGCGCGAATCACTGTCCTCGGAAGACCCCAACGTCCGCAGCGCCGCCATTCATGGACTCGCCGTCAGCCACCACACGACCGACGCCGTCACCGAGGATTTCCTCCTCCGGCTCAACGACGACAACGCCATCGTCCGATTCCACGCCGCCCGCGCCATCCAGCGCCACCCGAATTTCCCGGAAAAAGTCGTCCCCATTCTGATCGCCCGCTTGACGGATGAATCCAACCTCGTGCGCCGCTACGTCATCCACGCGCTCGGCTCCTACCGGCATCACGCCCGTGACGCCCTGCCGCGGCTTCGCGAACTCGCCGCCAACCGGGAATTGGATCCGCGCCTCGTCGGAGCGGCGCTGAACGCGATCGGGTTGATCGATGCGCAGGAGGCGAATCTCACCCCACCAGCCCCTTGATGGGCTTCCCATCCCGGACCAGCGTTATGGGCCTTCCATTGGCCGCGTCGAATTCCGTGCGCGGGTCGATGCCGATGTTCTGGAAGAAGGAGGCGGCGAGGTCATCGGGCGACCAGCCGCCGTCGGCGGGCCCGACGCCCTTGTCGTCCGAGGCCCCGAGGACCTGTCCGGGATTCACGTCACCGCCGGCCATCAGGGCAAACATCGCGCGGGGCCAGTGATCGCGGCCGGCGTCCTTGTTGATCTTCGGCGTGCGGCCGAACTCGCCCGTCACCATCACCGCTGTCGAGTCGGCCAGCCCCTTGTCCTCCAGGGTCCGGAGAAAGGCTGAGAAGCTGCGATCGAAGCCCGGGAGAATGCGGCTCTTCAAATCGCGGAAGTTGTTCTGATGTGTGTCCCAACCGCCCACGCTGACCGTGACGAAACGCACGCCCGCCTCGATCAACCTCAGCGACAACAGCAGGCTCTGACCATTCTCGTCCGGCCCGAAGTGGCTGGCGACGGCCGGGGATTCCGCATCCAGATCGAAGGCCTTGCGGGTGCGCGGCGAACTCAGGATGCGGTAGGCCTTCCGGTCGAACTCATCCAGCGCGACCAGTTGCGGATCCCGCTTCTCCAATGAACCGAACAACGTGTCCAGATCGTCCGCCAGATTCTGCCGGCGGTCGAGTTGTCCGATGGAGAGACCATTGCCGATCGTCACGCCGCGAACAGTGAAGGGCTGGTTGGCCCGCGGTCTTTCGCCCGTGTCCAGGGAACCGTAGCGCGGTCCGAGATACCCCGGCCCATGCAACGAGCGCTCGATCGAGACAAAGGCCGGCAGGTCGGGCGGCGCCGTAAACTGCCGACTCACCACGCTGCCAAACTCCGGAAACTCCAAGGTCGGCAACGGGCGGTTGCCGGTGGCGATATAACGCGTTCCGATGCCATGGTCCGCGAGGTTGTGGGTCACCCCGCGCACAAGCGCATACTTGTCCGCCAGCTTCGCCGTCTGCGGCAGATGTTCGCAGATCTGAATGCCGGGAACATTGGTTGCGACCGGCTTGAACTCGCCGCGATACTCGCTCGGAGCGTCGGGCTTCATGTCGAAGGTGTCGAGGTGCGAAGGCCCGCCCCGCAGGAAGACCAGGATCGCGGAGCGCTCCTTTGCGCCGGGCCTTGCGCCGGACTCGCGCGCCTTCAGGACCCGCCCCAGCGAAAGCGCGCCGCCCAAGGCGCCCACCCGCAAGAATTCCCGCCGTTGCATCCGATGTCTCATGTTTCCCCTCATCAGTGGTTCATCAGGAATTCCTTCGTGTTCAACAGGGCCCACAACAGATCGCTCATGCCTTCCCGAAGATTCGCGGCCTTGTCCAGATGACTCCGACAACGGGCCGACTCCGAAGCCTCCGGCGGACGACCAAGGCATCTCAAATACGCCTCTTCAATCAACGCGTCCGGTTTCCGGTCGCCCAACTCATCCAACCAGCCGCTCTCATCCAGACGATTGCGGAGAATGGGGTCATTCTTGAGAAACAGCGGCTGCAACAGGGAGATCCCGGTGTTGCGCTCGCAGTCGCAGTTGGTGGAACGCGCGGGCTTGCCGAAGGCGTTCATCGCATAGGTGCCCGCCATGCGCATGGAGAGGTGCCCGATTGCCCGGCGCGTGAGATCCTCACGCACCTTCCGCAGCTCATCATCCGCCGCAGTCACCTGGGTGAGCGCGTCGTAGACCACCTCCGCCGGCAACCGCCGCGGCAACATGCGGGAAAAATTCCTTCGATCGTCGGTGTTGCTCCCGTTCGCGCGCCAGCTGCGTTGGTAGGCGTCGCTGCCCACGATCTCGCGATGAAGCCACTTCATGTCGAAGCCGCTCTTGCGAAACCCGCTCTCCAGATGCAGCAGCAACGCCTCGTTGCCTGGCGGATTGGCAAGATTCAGGTCGTCCGGCGGATCGACGATCCCGACGCCGAAATAATTCGCCCAGACGCGATTGACCAAGGCCCGCGCGAAGTAGGGATTGTCCGGCTCGCGCAGCCAGTCCATCAGCGGCCGACGCGGATCGGACCTTCCATCGAGTTCCAACTCCTTCATGCCGAGCAGACCGGCCTTCCGGGACCTGCCGGACTTCGCAATGTAGACCTCCCGCCACGGGATGGCCTGCCCCGATTCAGCGCGCCCCAGCATATCCATGCCCGTGCGCATCATCATGCCGCCCTGCATCCGCCCGTTCACGGCGCGGGCCATGCGTTGATGCTCCTGCAGGCCATCCGGCGCGACGCCGTAGCGGATGGGTTCGAAGAACTTTGAGAACTCGCGGAAGTCCGTCCGGCTCCACTGATCGAAGGGATGCTTGTGGCACTGCGCGCACTGCAGCTGGACGCCGAGAAAACTGTGGGCAAAGGCCATCGCCTTGGCCTCCGGCTTCTCCACCGTCCGACGCGACCAATAATGCGGCATCGTCTTGCGCGCCGCAAAATCAGCGGGCGCTTCCAGACGAAAATAGGCCGACATCTCGCGCGCGTAATCCGCGTAACTGGTCTTCGCGTCGCGGCTTTCGGCCAGCACGATGCCGGCGACGAGTCGGTCGTAGGGCTCGTTCCGCAGCAGGCGCGCATGAATCCACTGATACCACTGCACCGCCTGCTCCTGGCCCATGTCGGACTGCTGCTGCGGATTGTTCCCGGTGAAATCGCAGAGCTTGTTCGCCCACCAAGCCGCATAGGCCGGACGTTCGAGCAGTTCGTCAATCTTCCGCCTGCGCTTTGCGGCAGACCTGTCCTTCAGGAATGCGCGCGTCTCCTCCGGCGTCGGCAAGGTGCCCGTGAGGTCAATGCTGACCCGGCGCAGAAACCCGGCGTCCGAACACAGCCCCGAGGGCTCAATCCCAAGCTTGGCCAACTTGGCGTTGATGTGCCGATCAATGGCCGTCCGACCCTTGGCGATCTCGCGAACCGCGCCGTATGGCCGGATGACCGGCACGGACGCGACGCCGTTGTCGTAGAACGCCACCACATGCGTGTCGCCCGAAGCCGCCGCCCTCACCCGGCCATCCTTTGAAACCGTGGCCACTGAGTCGTCGTTCACCCGAAACCGACAGAGACAGGTGACATCCTCCCGCGATCCGTCCGCCCAATCCGCGACGACCCGCAACTGCCCGCTCTCGCCCGCCTTGTGGAACAGCAGTTCCTTTGGCGTCACCGTCAACCGGACCAACTTCAGCTCCGAGGAAACGCCCTTCGCCCCGGCGCGAATCCAGTTCACCAGCAAACGATGCTGCCAGGAATCCGGATCGATGCGTTGTCCGCCCTCATGCTCGATCTCGTCCAGCGGCTTGCGGATCAGCAGGCTTTCGGCGGGTTCCGCGCGATCGACCCGGGCGACGCCCGAATCGCCCTTCCCCTTGGTCATCGCGTCGTGATCCGCCTTGAAGTCGTAGCCGAAAAGGGACAATTGAAAGCCGCCCTGCCCCTGAAAGGAGCCGTGACAGGCGCGGCCGTTGCAGCCCAACCGGCCCAACAAGGGAACGACGTGCCGCTGAAAATCCGGCGTCTCGTTCGCTTCCGCCTGAGCGAACCGCTCACTCGCCGGAGGCCGGACTTCGCCGCCAACGGAGGCGCCCGCCAACAGACACGAGACAAACGCCGCTGTCAGAAGCCGAAATCGCACAGCGCGTCACTCCGCCTTCTTCAACCACTCGCCGACGAAGTCCAGCTTGTCACCGGAGTTGTGGAAGGCCTCCACCTCCAGGCGCTCGCCGACCTTGGATTCAACCAGGACATCCAGCCACTTGCCGGAGACGCCGCGCACGAGCCACACCTGTCCCTTCGCCTGGGCAGCCTGTTTTGCCTTGTTCTGTTTCCAGGTCCGCTTGATGGATTCGATCTTCACCTTCAACGTTCCCTTCTCCACGTCCTTCTCCACCAACTCAGCGATGAAGATCCCCCGAAAACCGTGCATGTGCCGCCGCGGGTCGGCTTCGGCGACAAACTGGGGCGGCATCTCCCCCTCATTCAACCGCTTCAACCCCTCGCCCAGGTAACGCAGGTTCGGACCGCCCACGTGCTTGATCTCAATCGAGAAACGATCCCCCTTCCTGATCAGCAGCAACTGGTCGAGCGCCTTGCCGGAAATGCCGGTCAGCTTGAGAACCTTTCCTTCGCCGCTCTTCGCGTCCTTGGCCTTGTTGCCGCGCCAGAGGCGCAGAACCTTTTCCACCTTCATCACGATGTCGCCGCGCTCGTTGTCCTTGTCGATCAACCGCGCAGTGATCCAACCGCTCACTCCGTGCATGCCCTCGGGCACGGGCGCGACCTTCGGGGATTTCTCGGCGGCGTGGAGGTTCAGGACGAACAGGACAACCGCAACAGCCGCCAACAATTGGGATCGAAAAAGGAAACGTGTTTTCATGGTTCTGCTGAATCAGGAGATTTCTGCGTCATTTTCTATGGGTTTGGTCCGGTTTCGTCCACTCAAATGGAATGGGAGGCTGCGTCCCTTTGTTACATTTCCGATTCCAACGCCAACTGCTATTGACCGGACGGCGCGATTCAAGGGAAATTCAACCGGATCAGATTCCACCGCCCGAACAGTCACAACCCGTCGCCAGCCGGATGAAGCGCAATGTCGTGACCGCCGTTTTTCTCGGGGTGTTCCTCTCGCTCGTCGCTCTCCCCTTCATGTCGCGCGCCGAGGATTCGACGCCGATGATCCGAAGCATTGAGATCGTCGATCAGGAGATCGTCATCACTGTTTCCATTCCGTCAGGCCTGAAGCGCGTCACACTGGAAGGACGCAGGTTGTTCGGGCGCGGCGTCTGGATTCCACGGGGCGTCAAACACACGGACGGAGACACTGGCAACTTGGTTTTCCGCCTGCCAAACGATCAACGATTTGAGGTCTTCCGGGTCAAGGGGGAAACCCATTCCCCGCTGCCGGTCGCGTTTTTCACAGGCGAAAGCGAATTCCCCGGGCAAAAGTCCGAAACGCCGCCGCCCGACGGATCGGCAGATTCCGGGATCATGGCGGCATCTTCCTTCGCCGTGGCGTCGGACGCCAATCAACGGGCCGCATCGGACGATCGAACCGTGGTGGAATCCGACATCTATCAACTGAATGGGGACCGACTCTACTTCTTCAACCAATATCGCGGTCTGCAGGTGATCGACGTTCATGATCCGGACGCTCCCGCCATGGTGGGAACACTGACCATGCCCCTGGCGGGCGAGCAGATGTATCTGTTGCCCAACCAACTCATCCTGCTGCTGGCCCACGACAACTGCAACTGGTGGAGCTCCAACGGCGGCGGCGAAGTCATCCTGGTCGATGCGTCGTCCGCGCAACCGACCATCCTGAATCACCTGCCCGTCCACGGCCGGATCAAGGAAAGCAGTCTCGTCGGTTCGGCGTTGTATGTCGCCTCCGAGTACTACCGCCAGGTCCCTGAGCCCGCGGCCGAAGGCTCCGAAACCTACCGCTGGGAATGGGGCACGCACGTCATGTCGTTCGACTTCAGCGATCCGGATCACCCGGTCGCGCGCGACGATCATTGGTTCCCCGGCTATGGGAACGTCCTCCACGCCACGCCCGAACGTTTGTTCGTCTCCGTCCGCGGCGTCGATCACGGCGCTTGGTGGCAGTCCGAAATCCGGATCTTCGACATTTCGAACCCTGACGGCTCCATGATCGCCCTCGGCGACATCCGCCCCGCCGGGCGCGTGATGGACAAATTCAAGATGGACCTGTCAGGAGACACTTTCACGGTGATCTCCGAAACCTCGCAAACCGTCACGAGAGCAACCCATGTCGAGACCTTCGATGTCTCCGATGCGTCGCGCCCCGTCCGGCTCGGCGGCGCGCAGGTCGGCTTCGGCGAATCGTTGTTCGCCACCAGGTTCGACGGCGACAAGGCCTATATCGTGACCTACCGCCGCATCGACCCGCTCTGGATCGTCGATCTCTCCGACCCGACGAATCCGCAGGTCCGGGGAGAACTGGAGGTCCCGGGATGGTCCACCTACATGCAGCCTCTGGGCGACCGCCTGCTCACGATCGGCGTCGACGACCAGAACGGCTGGAAGGTGGCCGTGTCGTTGTTCGACGTTTCCAATCCCGGAAGCCCCTCCCTCCTGAGCCGGGTCCCGCTCGGCGACCACTATTCCTGGAGCGAAGCGAATCATGACGAGAAGGCCTTTGGTTTCCTGAAGCAGGAAAACCTGATCCTCGTCCCCTTCGAAGGCTCGGACGCAGAGGGACATCACAGTCGCGTCCAGTTGATCGACCTTGCGGAATCCTCGCTCGTCAAGCGGGGAGCCATCGACCATGTCTACCGCCCGCGCCGAAGCCTGATGCATCGGGATCGGATCCTGTCCCTTTCCGGCCGCGAGTTGATCGCGACCGACGCGACGGATCGGGACAACCCGGTTGTGCGGGCCGAGCTTGAGCTGATCTGGAGCGTCGATCAGGTCGTCGCAACGGACGAACACCTCCTTGAAATTGAATACGGCCAGACCTGGAACAAGACCTCCGGCGCCGTGCGGATCGCGTCCGTGGAGGAACCGGACGAATCGCTTCATACACTCCGTTTCGAGGGCTCGCAGATTCTCGGCTCAACCCGGCGGAACGGGACGCTTTATCTCGCGACAGCGCCTTTGAACCCGGATGCTGACTGGTTCGACCCGGACACCGCTCCGGCGTCGATCCCCGTCTCCATCCACACCTACGACCTCGCGTCGCTTCCCAGACCGATCGAACTCGGCGTCACGACCACCGAGCTCTCCAATCTCGGCTGGAACGCAGGTCTGGAACCTCTCTGGCCGGCCGACGACCTCCTGGTCTGGCGCAAGGGCGGCGCCGGCTACAACCCCTTCGCCCGCGGACTCTTCCACGACTTCATCTGGTTTCCCCGAAGTGTCGGCAACCGCTTTCTCGCCTTTTCAATAGCGGCGGATCGCACGCCGGTGTTCCGGTCCGATCACACCGTCGCCATGCCCAACGCCTGGTGGATCGGAGGCAACGCGATCCCCGTGGATGGCAGGATCTACCTGAGCCCCCAGTCCTCCGTCTATGCGGGCTTGAACGACTCCGGCTTCAAGACCTGGGAACAGAAGAACTTCCTCCAGGTCCTCGACTACGGGGACCCTGCCTCGCCGACCGAACGCATGAAGGTCGACATCCCGGGAGAACTCATCGGCGTCTCACACAACGGCTCCGTCCTCTACACCCGCGGCCATCATTGGAAGGCGGGATCAAACCAACAGGACTATACGGAATGGCTGGACGCCAGCGCCTATGACGGCGTACAGGCAAGCCTCCTCGACAGCATCCCGCTCGGCAAAAACTGGCCGAATCCCGCGCTGGTCGATCGCGACGGCCGGATTGTCGCGGTCAGTTCCGAAACCTCGGGTCCGACGGATTCCCCGACCTACACCTTCCGGCTGAACACATGGCGTCTCGACGGCGCCGGACGTTTCGCGCGCGTCGGACAATCGTTGATCTTCGACGAGGGCGTTCACGAATTGGCGTCGATCGACGACCTGCTGCTCGCCCGGGTCGGCCAAAGCCACCGCGTGATCGAATTCATCGGCGATGAGGCAACCGAAATCGCGAACGAACCCGTCCGCGGATGTTTCTGGACGCAACTCCGTTCCGCGGACGGCAATCGCACCTCCGGAATCTGGCTGCCCTTGAACGACTACGGTCTCATTTCCATCCCTCTCCCCCAATACAGCGCTTCCAGGTAGAAGCCGCTTCCCCGCCGTTCCATTCTCGACAAGTTCGTCGATCTCGAACAACAAGGCGCTGTCGACGCTCCAGTCTCCTTTGGCCGGTGTTGCTTGCCTGATCCAGCGTTATACGCGACAACAGCCACCCCATGACTCCGCCTTTCGATCTGATCTCCACCGACTTCGACGGGACCATCTTCGAGGAGTTCGCCGCGCCGACCGTCGCGCCGGAATTCGAGAGCCTGGTCGCACAACTGCAACAGCAGGGAATCAACTGGGTCATCAACACCGGCCGCAGCTTCGACAGCCTCATGTATTCGCTCGACGAGGCGCGGCTCTCCATCACGCCGGATTACCTCGTCCTGGTCGAACGCGAGATCCACATTTGGAGAAACGGCCGCTTCGAAGGACACGATGTCTGGAACGAACTGTGCGAGGCGAAGCACGCCCATCTCTTCAACCTCATCCGGACCGACGTTCGCGAACTGTCCAACTGGATCCAATCGGCCTTCCCCGGCACACACGTCTATGCTGACGACCACTCGCCCATGTGCGTGACCGCCCGCAGCAATGAGGAATCCGACGCCATCCAGACGCGCATGGAGGAATACTGCGAAACCCATCCCGAGCTCGTCTGGGTGCGCAACGACGTCTACAGCCGCTTCAGCCACATCGAGTTTTCCAAGGGAACGGCGCTGCTGGAGATCGCCGACCTGCTCGACGTTGCCCCGGAACGGATCTTTGCCGCAGGCGACCACCTGAACGACCTGACCATGTTGACCTCGGACGTTGCCGGCTTTCTTGCCGCGCCGGCCAACGCCATGCCCGAGGTGAAGGAACAGGTGGAAGCGGAGGGAGGATATGTGGCAGGGCAGGCTTTCGCCGCGGGGATTGCGGAGGCGCTGGAACAATCGCTCGCGTAGAATCTCCATGGGAAGCAAACAACCAGGCCGCCCTCAAACACGATTCAATAGTTGAACGAAACTGACGCTTTCGAACACGCGGGGCTTCGCTGCGCTCGCACGCTGAGAAGTGGGTATTGCGGCAGCAATACCCCACCTACAAAGCGGTGGGGCAAACCTGCGGGTTTGCCCATTTCTCAGCCAGAGCGAGCAACGCGACGCGCAGGCGTCATGGCGACCATGTTCGCGCAAATGAACCCTCCTAAACACCCTGGCCCGCGCCTCCGCTACATTGACCGGTTTCTTGCGGAACTGGCCCGCGGCGCCCTCGACGTCGAGAAGGCCCTGGGACAACACCTCCATTGGGGCTTCCACGAGGACCCTAACGCTCGCATCGACGATCCCAGCGCATTCGCCGTCGCCGCCGAACTGATGAACGTGAAGCTCATCGAACTCGCGGAGATCGGCGGCGGAGATGTCGTTCTGGATGCCGGGTGCGGTTTCGGCGGCTTGGTCAAACAACTGAACCGCGACCTCCCCGGCATTCGCGCCATCGGGCTCAACCACGACATCCGGCAACTCGACCAAGCCTCAAAGAATCTTGATATTCTTCCTTCAACCGGAACTCCGATCCTCCAGGCCAACGCCCTTCGCCTTCCTTTCGCCAGCCGATCGTTCGACGCCATCATTGCCTCCGAACTGCTGTGCCATCTCGACGATGGCTCCGCGTTCTTTCGGGAAGCTGGACGGACGTTGAAACCGGGAGGGCGGTTGATCGTCGGCGATCATGTGGTCGCCGCGGCGGCCAAGCCTTGCGCGAAGGTCGTCGATCTGTTGCTCGGCCCGATGTTCGGCAGGCTCTACGGAAGATTGAACTGCACGCGAACGGTCGCCGATTTCTCGCGTTTGGCTGAAGATGCCGGATTGGCGCCCGAAGAACGCATCGATGTCACCCGCAACACCCTCCCCAACTACCGGCTACTTCGCAGGTTGATGCGCGGTTTCGACATCTCGTTCGCGGAGAAGCGGTTGAACGACCTAATCAGCCTGAGCATGGAATCCGCGGCGCGCACAGGCGCGTTCAAGTATGCGCTGATGAAATTTCAGTCGAAAAGCTGACCTCCACACGCCGACCACAGGCCTGAAAGGCCGAGACAACAAAGCCCAGGGTGAAACCCTGGGTTGACGCCCCCAAGCGCACACAAGCCCTGAAAGGGCGGGACAAACCAGGATCGCCAGATTGTCCCGCCCTTTCAGGGCTCTGCGCTTTTTCCGACGACAACCCGGGGCTGCGCTGCGCTTTGCCCCGGGCTTTGTTGTCCCGCCCCGTTGGGGCTGCACCGGATTCTGCGCCGCTTGGGACTTGATCGAACTCACGTTCGATTCTACGCCGCTTTGGCTCATCAATCCCCCGCCGAGGCCACCGCCTTCCGCCGCACATGCAGGATCGCCGGCAGCGAGCATTGTCCCCCGTCGGCCGTCGCCTTGAGGAAGAACTCCCGGCTCTGCTCCGGGACCCATGGCGCGGCGGTGATGAAGAACTGTCGCTCACTTTCATTCTCGACGATCAACAACCCGTTCAGGCCGATGTTGTCGACAAAGACGCCGTGCGGCATGTTGCGACCGGCGGTCTCCTTGCCGAGGTCGATGCGCGCCTTGAAATTCACCCGTTCCGCCTTCACCCGCGCCGTGATCGTCTGCCCCGGTTCGATGGTGAATTCGATCGGCTTGCCGGGCTCGTATTTCACCTGCCCCGACCCGCCGTCCGGCAGGATCGCGACCTTGATCTGCGCGGGCCTGCCCGCCTTGATCTCACCGAGCGTTCCGACCTCCCGCGTCACCTTCCTCCCGCGGATCATCGCGGTCGCCGTCAGCTTTGTTGCCTTGGCCGCGTCGCCCTTCGGCGCTGCGGCGTCGGCCGCCGCATAGATGGCTCCCACCGCGCTGATCTGGTCCGCCTGAATCACTATCGGTCCGCTCACGGAATACCCCTTCGGCAGTCCCGTCACATCGACGCGAATCTCGCCCTGAAAATCGTCCAATCGATCCACATTCAGTGTAAATTCCCGGCCGCTGCCCTGACTCACCGCGGGATTCATCCCGGCCACGCTGATCTTGAAGTCGGGCTTTCGCGGGCGGATGTTCAGGGTGTAATTGAAGTCGGTCCCGCCGAAGCCGCGCACATCTGTCAACCGCGCGACAAACTCCCCGTCATGCGGCGCGGTGAAGAAGAGCTTCGAATCGGAGCCCAGCTTCTGGCGCGTTTCGTCATCGTTCTCGTAATACACGCGAAAGACCGGCAGACCGTTCGGCGCGGGCTCGCTGCCCGCAGGAAGGGGCCGCACGATGTAGCACGGCGCGCCGAGCGGATGCGACAGGGCCGGCGTGCCGAAGTAGGTGCGCCGATTGCCGGAGCCGGGATAGACGATAAACCCGGAGTCCGGGCCGCGTGGATAGAGCCATAGCCGCGTCACTTCGCCATTCGCGTAAAGATACTCGTTCAGCTCCATCTCTCGCCAGTTGTGCAGGCGAAAGTCGCCGGAGGTCTTCGAGTCTTTGCCGCGAAAGGTGAACCACGAATCCCGCAACGCCTGCAAGGCCACGCGTTCGATCGGTTCGCCCTCCGAAGTCAGGACCTCGATCTTGGAATCCAACGGCGACCTGCTGCGCGCGGCGTTGACCTCCAACACCCATTCCTCGCCGGCCTTGGCCGCAAACCTGAACAGATCCGCGTCGCTTTCCGAGGCGATGGCGCCGGTGATCGCAGCCGGAATCTTCACGCGTTTGGCCGATTTGGGATCGTTGTTCGGCTCGACTTCAACGACCTTCGCCACCTCGACCGTCGCGGCAACCGCCCTCGCCCGAACCCCCAGCCCTCCGGATTCCGACGCCTTCGCAAGTTCGAACTTCTTCGGAATATCGTAGAACGCGACCGAGCCGTCCATTCGGCCAACGGCGAGCGTTGAACCATCCGGCGCGAAGGCGAGGCCGGATACGAGGTCAGACTGGTCGCCGATCAGTTTGCGCTGCGTCAGATCCGGCAGGGTCCAAAGCTTGATCGTGCCATCCTCAGATGCGGACGCCAGCCAGCGGCCGTCGCGCGAGACCGCCGCCTTCACAATGTCGCCCTCATGCGCAAAGCGGGCGTGCACCACAGGATTGATGCGTGGTTTGTTCTTCGACAGCAATCGCCAGAGCCGGATGCGATTATCCGCGCCCGCGCCGAGCACGTGCGCGCCATCCGGCGTGAACGATGCAAAGAACTGTTCACCCTGCGGTTGATTCAATGTGTCCAGACGCAGGCCGTCGGAAACGCGCCAGAGTTTGATCGTCTCATCGCCGCTGGCGCTGGCAAGGATCTTGCCGTCCGGGCTGAATCCCAGGTCGAAGATCGCGCCGTTGTGCACATCGATGCTGCGGAGCAGTTCGCCCGTCCCGGCTTTCCACAACTTCACGTTCCGATCATAGCCCGCGGTTGCAACGATCGTTTCATCCGGCGAGAACTCAGCGTCGAACAGGACGTCCCCGTGTCCTTTGCCGAACTCCTTCAACCTCTTCCCGCTCGCAGCGTCCCAGACCGTCGCCACGCCGCTTGATCCGGTGACGCCGGAGGCCGTGATCACACGGGAGCCGTCCCTGGAGAAATGCGCGGCATTCACCTTGCCGGGCAGGCCTTTGATTTCACGGATCGACTTGCGGGAGGCGGCGTCCAGCAGTTCAACCTTGCCGAAGCGCGCCACGAGCAAGTGATCGCCCTTCGGTGAGAATTCGATGGCCGTCACCGGAGAGGCAAGACCGGCGGCGGGTTCGACCTTCGGCAGCATCGCCAAGCCCGTCGGGACATCGCCTTCGGCCGGACCTTTCGCCCCGGCGGCCACCCATTGCTTCAGGACCTCGATCTGCGCCGGGGAAAGCTGCGGTTCGCGCCGCGGCGGCATCTTGGGCTTCGACTGCCCGGTGAGAACCTTGATGAACAGGCTTTCGCCCGCCTTGCCCGGAATAATCCCCTTGCCGCTCTCCCCGCCCTTCATCACCTCGGCAAAGGACTCCACCGACAACTCGCCATCAAAGTCATCCTTGTTGTGACAGCCCGCGCAATACTCGCGGAGGATGGGGTGAATGTCCTTGGCGTAGTCCGGCGCGGCAAAGGCGGAGGCCGCAAACAAAACCGTGAAAAGCCCTACAGATGTAACAGAACTCATAAGCAATCAATCCCTCTTCGAACGGCGGACGCCAGACCAAGGAGCGGCGACATTCCTTTCGCCGTGGCGCTGAAGGGGCCGGACGGGCGCGCGGGAAACAGCAGCGCCCGGCAAATTCACAAAACGCCCCGCCATACCGGACGCCTCTGTGCCTGCTTCGCAGGCAGGGCGACAGGAATGTCGCCCCTCCTTGGCCTGCCGCTTCGTGTCTTCGTGGTTCATCGGAACATCAATGCTGAAACAGAAACTCCCTACTGGTCATCAGCGCCCAGAACAGGTCCTCGACCGCGGCTCGCTTCTCCTTCGCCGGCGTTTCGGAAAGCAGCTTCACCAGCCCCTCGCGCTCCGGCGCTGTCGGGCTTCGCGACAGGCTGAGCAGATACGCGCGATCCACAATCTGCCCGGCGTCGGCGCCTTCCATCGCCTGATCGACGCAACTCCCCGCCGCCCGCAGTTTGTCATTCAACGTGGAGCCGTTGGACAGATGCAGCGCCTGGATCATGCTGGGTTGATTGGAACGTTCGCAATCGCAGGTGATGTCGCGCTTGTTGCGGCCGAAGGCCTGGAGGAAATAATTGTCCACGGCCGAGTCAAACAACTGCAACGCGCGCGTGCCCCTGCTGTAGAATCCGGTCTTGGTCCGACTGCCGTCGCGGTTGAGCAGGTTGTCAAAGACACTGGGCTTCTGGGTGATGTCGGCGACGGCGTCGTGCAACACCTCGGCCATCAGACGCCGCGGGTAATAGCGGGAGTAATGTCGTTTATCATCCCGGTTGCCGGGCAGCGCATCGGAACTGCGCTGATAGGTCTCGCTGCTCATGATCAAACGCATCAAGGCCTTCAGGTCGTAGTCCTTCTCCACCAGAAACGCGGCCAGCGCATCCAACAACGGCTCGTTGCTCGGCGGATTCGAAACGCGCAGGTCATCCACCATCTCGACCAGGCCGGTTCCCATGAACGCGGCCCAGACGCGGTTGACCACAGCCTTCGTGAAATAGGGATTCTCCGGAGAGGTCAACCAATCGGCCAGGTATTCGCGTCGATCGCGATCGGTGTCGAAGGCCAGCGGCTCGGCGTCCAACGGCGCGGGCGGCTGAGGTCTGCCGGTGCGGGGTTGGATGAGTTCGCCGCGGTCGGCGATGTAGAGTGTGCGTCGACCGTCGCCATTGCGGGCGTCGCCGCCCCAGCCTTTCGCGCGCACGCGGGAGAATAGATTGGCGAAGGAATAATACTGGTCGTTCGTCCACTTCTCCAACGGGTGATTGTGGCACTTGGCGCAACCGATCGAAAGGCTGAGAAAGGCCTGGCTGACATTCTCGGCCATCGATTCCGGATCCTGGTGAACCGCAAAGAAATTCGAGGCGCCATTCTCCAGGCTGTCGCCCTTCGCAGTGACCACATGACGGGCCAGTTCATCCCAGGGCGTGTTGGCGGCGACCTCGCCCCGCAGCCATTGGTAGTAGGCCTTGACCGCCTCCGGTCGAAGCAGGCGACCATTGACCAGAAAGACGTCCGACCAACGGTAGGTCCAGTAGTCGACGTATTCCGACCGCGTGAGCAGATCGCGGATCAAGCGGGCGCGCTTGTCCGGCGTGTTGTCCTTGAGAAAGGCGACGGTTTCCGACGGCGTCGGCAACGCGCCGATGGCGTCCAGGTGGGCGCGCCTGACGAACACCTCATCCGAGGCGCGCGGCGACGGCGGGAGATTCAACGAGCGGAGTTGCTCCAGAACCAGTTCGTCGATGAAGTTCTGTCGCGGAGCCTCGGCAAAGACCTCTTCCGGAACCGTGTTGGGAAAAGGCGAGGTCACCCGGGCGATCTCAATGCGACTGGAAAACCAGACCGTGATGGCGCCCTCGCCATGTCCGACCACCTTGAGTTCGCCGGTCACGGCATCCACCTCGACCACCGTCTCATCGGCCGAGGCAAACTTCGCCCACGACGTCACGTCCTCGACCGCCCCGTCGCTGTAGTGGGCGCGCACGGTCAGCGAACGCGTGTCGCCCTTCTTCAGCAGCGCCTGCTTCGGCTCGATCTCCAACCGCTCCAGGGTCGCGTCGTCATCCGTGGGCGGCTTCGCTCCATTGGCGATCCACCCGGCCAGGACCCGGTAATCGCGCGACCCCGGTTCGAAACGCTTGCCGCCCTTGTGCCGGACGGCCGCGGTCGCCTTGGTGAGCAGCAGGCTGCGCGCGGGATCGGCGAATTCCACCCGACGACCGCGCGCGTCGCGCGTGATGTTGTAGTGATCGCCCTCGGGATCGTAGGCGTTCAGGCTGAGTCGAAACCCGCCTTTCCCCGCCAACGCCCCATGGCACCCGCCACTGTTGCAGCCGGCCTTGGAGAGGACAGGCTGAACGTGATTGCGGAAGGTCCATTCGGCGGGTTCAGCGGCGGAGCCGGAAACCAGGAAAGCGAGCAGCAGGACGACAGCCAACCAAGGAGCGGCGACATTCCTGTCGCCGTGGCCCCGGAGGGGCCGGACAAGCGCATGGAAAACGGTGACGCCCTGAAAACACCCCAAACCCCTCGCCATGCCGGACGCCTTCGTGCCCGCCATGCGGGCAGGGCGACAGGAATGTCGCCCCTCCTTGAAGTTTCGCCCAATCGCCGCGCCGTCCCGCTTCATCGCTTCGATCATTTCCATCTCCGCCTCCTTCATCAGAACAACTCCTTGATCGGGTGCGTGCCGAGATCGACCAGCGGGAACGGCCGCCCCGCCGGCCCGGGCAGATGCGCCTCGTGATCGAAACCCAGACTCTTGAAAATCGTGGCCACCACATCGCCCGGCCCGACCGGTCGCTCGGCCGGGAAGCCTCCGATCGGATCGCTCGCGCCGACCGCCTGCCCGCCCTTCACGCCGCCGCCCGCAAAGGACACCGTGAAACACTGCGGCCAGTGATCGCGCCCGCCGGCCGGATTCACCTTCGGCGTGCGACCGAATTCGCTCAGGCCCGTCACCAGGGTGTTGTCCAACATCCCGCGCTCGTGCAGATCCTCGATCAACGCCGAGTATCCCTGATCGTAGAGCGGGCAGACGATGTTCTTCATGCCGTCAATCGAGGTGAAGGGCTTGGAGCCATGAATGTCCCAGGTCGTTTCCCCAAACACCGTGAGGAAGGTGTTGATGGTCACGAAGCGCACACCGTTCTCCACCAGGCGCCGCGCGAGGAGGCAGCATTGCCCAAAGCGGTTCATGCCATAGCGTTCGCGGACCTTCTGCGGCTCCTTCTCCAGATCGAAGGCGCTGCGGGCCTGGTCGCTGGTCATCATGCGAAACGCCGCCTGAAAATTGTCATCCATCAACCGCGCGTCCTCGCTCGCCTCGAAGCTCTTCACCGTCTCGTCCACGAGTTGGCGCATCGACTTGCGACGCGCCAGGCGGTTGGCGCCGATCTGATCGGGGGGCAGGAGATCCGGGGCCTTGAACTTCGGCTTCGAGGGATCCGCCATCAGGGCAAAGGGATCGTGCGCCTTGCCAAGGAAACCGCCGGCCTGGCCGTTGGGGAGATTGCCCCCGCCCCGCCCCATCAGTTCGGGCAGCACGACGAACGGCGGCAGGTCGGTCTTGCGGCCTTGAAGGAAACTCGTCACCGCGCCGGCGTGCGGGGTGTGGATGCCGCCGATGAAGCGACGTCCCGTCTGCATCATCTGCCAACCGGCGTCATGCACCGCCGCGCCGCTGTGATGACAGGAACGCACCAGGGAAAACTTGTCCGCGATCTTCGCGTGGCGCGGCAGGATCTCGGAGATGTCGATGTCCGGCGACTTGGTGCGGATGGGTTTGAAGGGTCCGCGGATCTCGCTCGGCGCGTCGGGCTTCATGTCCCATAGGTCGAGGTGGCTCGGACCGCCGAGATTGAAGATCATGATGCAGGCCTTCTCGTCGTTGCCCGGCTTCACCGCGCCGCGTTCCTTGGCGGCCAGGTATTGCGGCAGCGAAAGCCCCGCCGCGCCCAAGGCTCCGACCTGCAGGAACTCCCGCCGCGTCAAGTGACTGCCGCCGCAAATGGACGCGTCCTTTTCAGCAAGAAAATCGATCATGGTTCAATAGGATTCGAGATTCGGACGTCCGCGATTGAAGACGACTTCAATTCGGATCAGTCAAGGATGATGGCAAAACCTGCGCGGAACGCCAGACGAATTGAGCCGCTTCACTCCATCGAAAGCGTCGTCCGATAGAATCGCGGTCCGCCGGTCATCCCCGCCGGATCGGTCCACATCATCGGCGTCCCGGTCACGGCGATCGAGGTCTGCGTCGCCCAGACGCCCCCGCCGAGAACGCCGTTCGATTGCAGGTCATAGGTCAGTCCCTGCTGGCCGTAGAGGATCAATTCCCCGGATGCCCCGAAGAACAGATGCGCGCCGACATACAACGGCGCCTCGCTGTACACCGAACCGGTCGCATTGGAAACCGTCACCCGCATCAACCCGCCGTCGCCCGTTTGGACGCCGTTCAAAACCAGTGAGGATCCGGATTCACCCTGAATCGAATTTCCGTCGCGAGTCCAGGCGTAGGTCAGTGACTGTCCCGAGACGGCTGGGCTCAGGGTCGCATCGCCGCCCGCTTCAATTGCGATCGTCTCCAATCCGGAAGTCAGTTCCGGCGCGCGCCCGATGATGGCGAAACTGGATGGATACGAACCTGTTTCGCTGCTCGACACGCCGTTGTGCGTCGATCCCGCGTAACTGCTTCGTCCCGCCAGAATGATCACCGCCAGGGTCGCGGTTTCTCCGGGCGTCAGCCAGCCTCCGTGAACCGCCGCCAACCCAACCGAAGAATCCGTGGTGTAGTAAAGCGTTCCCCAAAGCGGCCCTGAATCCGAACCGGTCACGGGAAACGCGTAGACCGCCCCTTCGTTGCCAGTCAGATCGCCCACCCCATCCCGCGCGGACAGGCTTTGAACGGCGACCACGGACTGCGCAAACGGGATCTCCGCAGACGCGCTGACAATGCAGCCTTCCGAATCCGTGATCACCACGTCATAGGCTCCGACCTCGCCGGAGCGCACATTGGCGACCGTGAGCGACGAGGCGGTCGCCCCGGCAAGATCAACGCCGTCGCGCCGCCATTGATAACCCAGAGCCCCGGACCCGGACGCCTGCACTGCAAAGGTCGCCGAATCACCGGCCCAGACCGCGCGCGGCGTCGGTTGCGCGTTGATGTGCGGAACGCGCGCCAGAAAGGCGAAACTCCCCGGAAAGCTCCCATAACTGCTCGAAGTGACTCCATTCTGAAGAGTCGAGCGGTAGACCGACTGCCCGGGGCCGATCCAGACCGCCACTGTCCCGGTCTCGCCCGGTTGCAGCAATCCGGCGTGAACCGCCGCCGTGGCCAGACCGGTGTCGTCGGTATAGAAGCCACTCCCCCAGACCACGCCGCCGCTCGAACCGGTGAGCACAACGCGTTTGACCCGCCCGGTATCCGATCGGAACACCGACATGGAACCCGGGTCCAAAATCGCCGCGTCGCCCCACGCTTTTCGCCACCACCGCCAATTCCGCGGATTCACCGACCACCGGCCCAACCTCGTTGGCGGCTACGACATGGTATTGTCCGGCATTCCCCATTCCCACACCAGTCAAGGTCAGCGAAGAGCCTGTCTCTGCACCCAGGGAGCTTCCGTCGCGGAACCATTGATAGGTCAGGTTTCCCGGCCCTGCCGCCGCCGAGTCGAACGTCGCGGTCGCCCCCTCCCAACGGGCCGCCGGGGAGGGATGCAGGGAGAACGAGGGAACCACGCCGAGAATGCTGTAACTGCCGGCAAACTCGCCCCATGAACTTGAGGACACGCCATTGCGTGAGGAGGCGCTGTAGCTCGCCTGCCCGGGCAGGATCAAGACCGCCACGGTGGCCGTCTCTCCCGGGGCGATGAATCCCATGTGCACTGCGGCCGTCCCCACGTGAGTGTCGTCTGTATAAACATCCGTTCCCCAGATGCCTCCGCTGGGGGAGCCCGTGGTCAGGACATTGACCACCCGTTGATTCGAGGCGCGATAGCCGCTCATGTTGCCGGCGTCCACGGCACGCCCGCCGCTCGTCGTATCGATCAGACCCAGCCTCGCCTCGCGGCTCGTCGCCGTGCCGCCGCCGTCCGTCACCCGCACGCTGTAAAGTCCTGCGTCGTTTGCGGCCAAGGCAGCCAGGCTCAGGGTCGCGCCGGTCTCGCCCGTCAGTTCATTCCCGTCAAAAAGCCATTGATAGGCCAGGGTTCCATCTCCTGTCGCCCCGACCTGGAACATCACAGCGTCGCCTTCAAAGGCCACCCGGTCGACCGGCTCGCTGGTGATTGTCGCCGCAAGCGTCGCGCCACAACCCGGCTCCAGCGCCGCGATGACTGCGGCCAATTGAAAAACAGCGCGAACCCGCCCGCCGGAAAACACACCTTGAAACGTCATGCCCACATGCTAGATCCACGCGCCTCCACGGCAACCCTATTTGGGCGCAAACCCGCGTCACGCGCGCTTGGGTATTTGCAGATTGCCCACTATTCTACCCCCGAATGAAATCCGCCATCATCACCGGCGCAGGCTCCGGCATCGGCCGCAGTTGCGCGCTAACACTCCTGAACAACGGGTGGTCCGTCGCTCTGACCGGCCGACGCGAGAACACCCTGCGCGAAACCGCCGAACTGGCCGGCGACGCCGGCGCCAATGCCATCACCCATTCGGCCGACGTGACCGATCCCGATTCCGTCGCCTCGTTGTTCGAGGCGACGAAGGCCGCCTTTGGCCGCGTGGACCTGCTGTTCAACAACGCCGGCATCTTCACGCCCTCCGTGCCGCTGGAAGATCTGGAGACCGACGCCTGGCGTCAGGCGGTAGACGTGAATCTCACGGGAGCCTTCCTCTGCACCCGGGAAGCCTTTCGTGTGATGAAGGCGCAGGATCCGATGGGCGGGCGCATCATCAACAACGGCTCCATTTCGGCCCACGTCCCCCGCCCCATGTCCGCGCCCTACACCGCCACCAAGCACGCCATCACCGGATTGACCAGATCCACCTCGCTGGACGGGCGTCAACACAACATCGCCTGCGGGCAGATCGACATCGGCAACGCCGCGACCGACATGACCAGCAAGATGGCCAACGGCGTCCCGCAGGCCGATGGCAGCGTGAAGGTGGAGCCTCGTATGGACGTGCAGAATGTCGCCGACGCCGTCCTCTACATGGCCAACCTGCCCTTGAACGCCAACGTGCAATTCATGACCGTCATGGCGTCCGACATGCCCTTTATTGGACGGGGTTGAGAAGTTCTGGATGGGAGCGGTTTGCGAATTCCGGTCGCAACCTTCAGGTTGCGCAGCGTCCGACATGGCCGACAACCGCACGTTTTCACGGCCACGCCCGACGCAGCCTGAAGGCTGCGGCTACGAACATACTGGAAGCGCCCTCAAAACGTTCAACGACTCCCGCCATGATCCTCCCAGGGCAGCAGCTTCAGTTCACTGCAGAATGGCGAGGCCGGGAAGCCTTCGCGATTGTATAGGTTGCCTCCTTGAGGCTCGGTCGAACACGCATAGCGGACAGCGACAGGATTCTTGACCGCGTCGCTTGAAACGATCACGGATGCGCCCTCGATCACGGCCTTGGCCGGATGCCATTCGCCGGCCGCGCCTGCCAGTTCGAACCAACGCAATGGCGCGCCTGAAGATTCCTGCGCGGGCGCCACGCCCGGCTTGTCCCCGACCATCAAACCTCCGCCAACGTTGTCGAACGTCACATGAACCGCCCGCCCGCGAACTTCATGCGACCGGTATCCCGGTCCTTCTGCCGCAGACGCGCGTCTTCCGTAGGTCCTGCCGAAAGCCAACGCCGCCAACCTGCGTCCGACCGAGATCTTGTCCGGCGGGTGAATCCCCTCGCCGCGGATGTCGATGGTCACCGCCATGGCGGAATCCGGAATGCTCGCGGCAAGGCGTTGTTCCTCCCGCATGCGGATCCAACCGGTCGCCCCGGGAAAGCTCGGCAACTGCACGAAGAGGAGCGGCAGTTCCTCGTTGCCCCATCGTTTTCGCCAGCCATCGGCCATGGCCTTCATCTTGTCGCGGTAACGCCTCGGATCCTCGCCTTTGCCGGCGTTGGATTCCGCCTGGTACCAGAGAAACCCGCGCAGGCCGAATCTCTCCCACGGCGCCATGCGCGCATGGTAGATGGCTCCCGGATGCCCCTGCGGATTGCGGATGATCAGGCCGCCGCTGAGCTTCGCCAGTTCATCCAGCTTCCCGGCGTCCGCGAGTTTGAGAATCCCGCCCAACAGCGGCGTGGTGAATTGATCCCGCGGAATGAACGGCTCGATCGGCTTGCCGCCCCATGAGACATCGACGATCCCGACCGGAACATCAAGCTCCCGCTCCAGTTCCCGCGCGAACACGGCCGCCACAGCAGAGAAGCCGGGCGCGCTCTTCGACGTCATCGGAATCCACGCGTCCGCCGATTTCAAATCCTTCGCTTCGAGAGCCGCATCCGCCATCACCGGATCGTTCACGCGACGAAAACGAATCGCCGGATGATCGGCGCCATCGACCCAGGTCCGAGCCTCAGGCAGAGACTTGAGCATGCCGCGGACCGGAAACTGCATGTTCGACTGTCCGGCCGCGAGCCAGACCTCGCCGACGACCACATCCTTGACCGTCGCAACGGTCTTCCCGTCCTCAATCAGTTCTAGATCCCGCCCGACACGATTGGCGGGCAGTTCCGGCAACACGGCAATCCAACCGCCGTTCGAATCCACTTTCGCCGCCGCCTGCCTGGCCCCGTAGCGCACGGCCAAACCTTCCCCTTGTCCGGCTCCCTCGCCCCAAATCCGGAGTGGAGCGTCACGTTGCAACACGGCATGATCGCCGAAGACATGGGCAAACCGGGGCGCCGCATCGGCGCAGAACACGACTCCCAAGAAACATGCGGCCAGCCCGATGAAACGAGTCGCGCGGGATGTTTCCACATATCTCATCGCCCCCTCTCATCCCAAAGAAAGGCAGTCCCGGCGCTGTCGCGTCCCTTCCAGCCATAGAACAAGACCAATCCCGGAACAGCCTGCCCGTCGCTGCCGATGACCGGCTGCACGTTCTGCCAATGCCAACCGGGCCTGTCCTTCGGCGTGAGGTCGCGCCTGCGCTCCCACTTCATTCCGTCCCCGCTCGAAACCCATTCCTCCACGCGTTCCCCCCAGCCATATTCGTCCATGCCTTCCTCGACGACTTCTTTCCCTTCGCCGGCAATCAGAAAGGCCCGAAAACCGCCGTTCGGCAGGACTTCCAGATGACCGGCGTTGAACGGGTGCAAGGTGGGTGTCACCTGGACGCGCCGCCATTTACCCTCGTGCCAGGTCACGAAATGGAAATGCGAATCCAGCGGCGTCTTGTCCGACACCGGCAGCATGAAGTGCGGCAGGCCGTGTCGATCCAGGGCGATGGACGGTCCGACCGCCGCGACACGCTCCTCCGTGTCCCAGACCAGACACTTCTTGTCGGCGACGCTCTTGCGCAAAGGCAATTCAACCGGCTCGCCAAAGATGTTGAAGGCCTGATGCGTCGCCAGATCGACAAACAGGTAATAGAGATTGTACCGCTGCGTGTGGTCCGAAAGCGTTGTCTGGTACCGCTCGTTAAACACCGGCTCCTCCACCTTCCAGACGAATGCGACATGTAGGCGCGTCCCGTCGGCGCTGACCTCGGTCGTGCAATAGGAACCCGCGTGGGCGGCGTGCTTCCCATCCTGCGGTTCAGCGTTCAGATCCACGATCGTCCTGGGGGGACCATCCCACTCAAGGCCTCCATCGGATGACGTCCTATATCGCCAACTGCCCAGATGCCCTTTCTCCCGGAAACACACGAGAATCTTGGAGCCGTAGACCCGGTGAATCTTGGGATAGGACATGGAGTTGGAGATTTCAGCCCGCCCGGCAACCCAGTCGCCGACTTCCGGCAGGGCTTCGGCATTCACCTCGATGACCTGCCACCCGGGCGTGTTGTGACAACCACAGAGCATCGACACGCCATTTTTCTCATGCCACCAGACCGCTGGAGCAAAATGATGATCCCTCCTGAACCGACGCCGGTCCGCCAAATCACCGACATCGCGCAGCAGATTCACGCCCTGGGACCCAAACGCGCGGGCCTTGCGATTGTAGGTCCGGTAGAAAGGCATTCCGTCATCTGCCCGCCAGACAATATGGACCGTATCCCCGTGCGCGACGGCCTGCGGGTATTGGCGATTGTCGTAGAGCATCTTCAAACCGCCGTTCTCCGCAAAGGGAACCGGCTCCGCGGCGACGGCGCCAACCGCGGCCATGAAGAGAACAAGACAGGCCAAAAGCCGATTACAGCGCCGCGCAGGACAAGGAAACGCATTCATGAACTCCCGCGAGTAAACGGCGAACCGGAGGCTTGTCAAACACGGGTTTCGCCCCCAGCGCCGCCGATGCAGAAAAAAGCCCGCCGCAATCGCGACGGGCTTTGGGTGGATTCGATTGTCGTGGCGGCCTCAGGCGAACTTCCGCACGCCGGGCTGGGCCATGGGGGGCGGTTGGTGTTTGCCGGTCTCCCAGCTGAGGTCCTTGGGAAACAGGTCTTCCTCAGAGTTCAACGCCATATCCCAGGTGACCTGCGAACCGGTGTAGGCGGCCATGCGACCCATGATGCCCATCAGGGTGCTGGTGCACATGCGATCGCCGTCATTGATCGGATTGCCCGCGCGAAGCGCCGCCCACATTTCGTCGTGCTCGACCTGATACATGTTCGGCTGCGCCCCCTTGTAGCGCCATTTCTCATCCGGCGTTGTCAGGAAGCACTGGCCGCCCTTGATCTCGCCCAACCCCTTGGAGCCGATGACGTAGTCGTTGTTCTCATTGTGGCAGTGCTTCTGTTGACGACAGCCCATGAAGCCGCGCACGCCGCCCTTGTAGAGATAATTCACCTCGATGTGGTCGAAGATGTTGCCCGAGTTGTTCGGAATCTGGCGGCCGCCCACGGCCACGCAGCTCTCCGGCGGCTCGTCACCCATCACCCAGGAAATCTTGTCCACGCTATGGATCGCCTGCTCAACCAGGCCGTCGCCGCCCGACCAGGCGAAGTTGTACCAATTGCGCACCTGCCACTCGATGTCGCTCCAGTTCGCGTCGCGCGCGTCGTCCGGCGGCATCGGCTTCACCGGGCCCGTGTAATACGTCGCGTAGATCGCGCGCACGTCGCCGATCTGCCCCTCGGCAATACGACGATAGAACTCGCGGCGCGCGTAGTGGTAGCGCCAGCAAAAGCCGGCCACGACCGAGAGCTTCTTCTTCTTGGCCTCCTCCACCGACTTCATCACCTGCCGCAGGCCCGGCGCATCGGTCGCCATGGGCTTCTCAAGAAAGATGTGCTTGCCGGCGTCGACCGCCGCCTTGAACTGCATCGGCCGGAATCCAGGGGGCGTTGTCAGGATCACGGCGTCGATGCCGCTTTCCAGCACCTTCTGATAGGCGTCCAGACCCACGAACTGACGATTCGCATCGACGTTGATCTTGTCCTTCGCGTCCGGGACGGCCTTGGAGAGATTGTTGAGCGAGGAATCGATCTTGGACTGGAAGACATCGCCCATCGCCCAGAGTTCGACATTGCTGTCCGCCTTCAGGGCCTGCGACGCGGCGCCGGTGCCGCGTCCGCCGCAGCCGATGAAGCCGATCTTCATCTTGTCGCCCGCCTCCTTGCCCAAAGTGAGAGAGGGAAACGCCAGCGCACTCGCGGCGGCGGCGGTGGAGGAGGTCTTGAGAAAGTCTCGACGGGTGGAATTCTGTTCGTTTTCGCTTTTCATAGGGTGATCGGAGATTTCTGGAACCGACGCCGATTCTCAAGGCAAAATTCATCAGCCTGAAGTCGGAGGCAACTGATTGAAAGGCGGCCGATTGACTTTCAGCCGCGTAGCGGCGACGCAGCGACCGCCCTGCCAGGTTCCCCCCCCGGAGATTTCAATTCGGCCGCGAGCCGGCCTCCCGGACTTGAGAATCGACCACATCGCGCTACCATACATTTCTGTGAACGCGCACCCCGGAAACTCCAAGGCGATATGCATCTCCTTCGCCCTGTTCCTTGTCGCGGCCATCGCCGTCGGTCAACCGGCCGCCTCCTCCGGCCCGACCTCGACCGCCGAAGACAACCGCCCTTCCTTTGACGAGACCCTGGCCACGGCGCTCGAGGGCGACCCCGAAGCGCAGACCCTGATCGCGTCCATGTATGAGGAGCGCGGTTCGCACGAGAACGCCGTGCGCTGGTATCGCAAGGCCGCGAAACAGGGCCGCCCGGACGCGCAGTTCAAGCTGGGATTCTATCACGCCCAGGGCTCCGGCGGATTGAAGAAGGACCTGGAGGAGGCGGCCAACTGGTTCCAGAAGGCGGCCGGAAAGGACCAGGTCGGAGCGCAATACAATCTGGCCGTGTGTTATGAGAACGGCCTCGGCGTCCCGCAGAACGACGCGCTCGCGCTCGGTTGGTATCGGCAGGCCGCGGCAAAGGGCGACGCCTTTGCGCAGAAGGCCGTCGGCGTTTGTTTCGAACAGGGACGCGGCGTCAAGGCGGATCGGGTCGAGGCCTGCGCCTGGTATCTGCTGTCCGCCAGCCGGAACAATCCCGACGCCGACAAGCTCCTCAAGAATCTTGCCCCCGGTCTGAAACCGGAGGAGGTCGGAAAAGCGCAGAAACGCGCCCAGGCATTGTCGGCCCGGATCTACCAGGCTCCGCTCGGGGCCGCCACGGCCGCGGCGACCACGCCGGCAAAGAAGGGGCCGGCAAAGGATTTCCTAGAGTAGCCGATCTACTTCTTCACGTCAAACTCCCCCGCCTTCAAACGCTCGAAGTAACTCTTCGTCTCCGCCTTCAACTTGGGGAACAGCAGCCAGACCGCCAAAAGGTTGGGCACGACCATCAGGCCGAACATGATGTCGGAAAAATCCAGGACCGGCCCCAGCTTCCACATCGCGCCGACAACCGCCAACGAACAAAACACGATCTTGTAGGGCAGGATGCCCCCCTCGCCGAACAGGTAGTCAATCGCGCGCTCCCCGTAATACGACCAGCTCAACAAAGTCGAATAGGCGAACAGGAACACCGCGATCGGAATGAAATAGGTTCCAAAGCCGGGCAGCACCTTGTCGAAGGCCAGAGACGTGAGCAGCACGCCCTTGATGCTGGCCGCCTTGCCGGTCATCTCGTGATCCACCATCCATTCCCCGGACAACAGGATCACCATCGCCGTCAAAGAGCAGATGACAACGGTGTCGACGAAGGGCTCCAGCAGGGCCACCACGCCCTCGCGCACGGGCTCCTTCGTCGCCGCGGCGGAATGCGCGATCGGCGCCGATCCGATGCCCGCCTCGTTGGAAAAGCAGGCGCGCTTGACGCCCTGCGTGATCACCTCGCGCACCACCACGCCGGCAAAGCCTCCCGCCGCCGCCGTGCCCGCAAAGGCGTCGTGAAAGATCTGCTGGATCACGCCGGGTATCTGATCGAGGCGCATGCAGATCACAATGATGCCGCCGATGAAATAGATGCCCGCCATGAAGGGCACCAGTTTGGAGGTGACCTGCCCGATGCGCCGAATGCCGCCGATCAACACCAGCGCGGTCAAGATCATGATCGTGACGCCGGTGGCCCAGGTCGGGACCTCGAAATTGTATTCCAGGATTGTGGCGACCTGGTTGGTCTGGAACATGTTCGCCGCGCCCGCCGTGGCAAACACGCAGCAGATCGCGAAGAAGACCGCCATCGGCTTGAAGGCCGGTCCCAGGCCCCGCTCGATGTAATACATCGGCCCGCCATGCACGACCCCCTGATCGTCCACCCGCCGATACATCAGCGACAACGTGCACTCCGCATACTTGGTCACCATGCCCAGCAGTCCGACCAACACCATCCAGAAGACCGCGCCCGGTCCGCCCGCGCCAATGGCGACCGCCACGCCCGCGATGTTGCCGAGCCCCACCGTGGCGGCCAACGCCGTGCACAACGCCTGGAAGTGTGAGATCTCCCCGGGATCGTCGGGATGATCGTACTTCCCCTGGATGACCGCCAACGCGTGCCGGAATCCGCGAAACTGCACAAAGCCCAGCAGAACGGTCAGGGCCAGGCCGGTGCCGACCAGGACGACGGCCAGCGGAATGCCCCAGACCCAACCCACGCACTTGGAAAGAAAGGCCTCGATCGCCGCCGCCGCTCCGCCCGGGTCCCCGCCCGCCTGCGCCATCATCGGAAGAATGGAATGTGTCATCTGCATGCCAGCGCGGGATTATGGAGCCCCCGGCCCAGCAAGAAAGCCAAAATCCTGAAACCTTCCCTTCCTTTCGTTTCTGCATTGGATGAAGCCAAATGAAGACCAACCCTCCCCACCATCCGTGTCGCGGTGAAATCGTGACGACTCTTTTGCTGTTCCTGCTGGTCGTGTTTGCGATCGCGGCGGCGATCCCCTACCTCGTCAAAGCGCGCTTCACCGGACACTTTGACGTGCCGATCCACTTGACCGTCGTCGATGACAAGACAGGCGCCACGCTCAGCGACGCCACGGTTACCTACAATCTCGGTAACGGACGCACGACCCGCGAATACGGCGAAACGGGCGCCATCGGCGAACTCAGGTTCGACGTCCTCATGCCGGCCCGGGGCAAGGTCGATGGCCCCGCGACGGCGAGGGTCCAAAGGGACATCATGATCGTGGAGAAACCCGGCTAACAACGCTGGCAGTGCCCCGTACACAAAATGTTCGGCAAAGAGATCAAATACACCACCTCACGGAAAGACCCCTCGCCGCCCGTCCAGAAACACACCGTAAGACTGACCGCAGAAACGACCAATGGAGCGTCCGTTGAATGAGGCTCGATCTCTCGATTCAGATCATCCGCGCCGCGCGCCAACCCCACTTTGACGTTTCACGTTCAAAGTTGAACGTTGAACGTTCGCCCCCCCTTACGCCCCCTTTTCAACTCGCCTCCCCGCTCCTCCACCGCCTATATTCTGCGGCGAAGGATGAGCGGGAGTGAAGCACAGGACGATCCCGCCGCGCAGCCGCGGCAGTTAACGACCACGCGCTGGAGCGTGATCCTCACCGCCGGCGGCGAGGACGTGGAACAGGCCGAGCGAGCCCTCGCCGAACTCTGCCGCGCCTACTGGCAACCCCTCTACGCCTACGCCCGCCGTCAGGGAGCCGACGCACACGACGCCCAGGACCTCACCCAGTCCTTCTTCGAGAGTGATTGGGCCCCCGTGAACTGGCCCATTGCGAATGAGATGGTTTTCCGGGA
>JAYPEY010000051.1:0-6719 GCA_038126035.1 Verrucomicrobiales bacterium
AACCTGATTGAAAAGGCCGCGATGGGCGTGGCTGTGAAGGATCTGTCCGACGCGTTGATCCTGAACAACACAATCATCAACAACCGCGTCGGGGTGGCGCTCTATGAGAAGAAGCCGTCATTTGGTCCGGGGAGCGCGCGGCTCGTGAACAACCTGCTGCAGGGCAATGGCAGGGACATCTCGGCGGATGCGGGCTGCGTCGTGCGCGCGCGGTTCAACGCGCTGTCCGCGAGCCTTCCGGGCGAGGGGAACAGGTTGATCCGCGGCGGCGGTGGGCCATCGCTCTCGGGGTTGGCTTCCCAAGGGAGCGGCGAGCGTCTTTCGGACTACGGCTGGGGCGCGAGCAACCGCCTCGAACGAATCGGACGTTATCCGGAATGAAACAGGAGGAACCCATGCCCTTTCGATTCGAACGCAAGTATCCGTTGCCGGCGGAGCGGGTGGGGGAGTTCGAACAGTTTCTCAAGCTGCACCCGGAGTCGTTTCGCGTGGCTTTTCCGCCGCGCTGGGTGAACTCCATCTACCTGGACACCCTGGATCATGCGGCGTTTCATCGCCATGTCGAAGGCGCCTCCCACCGCGTCAAGTTGCGGATCCGCTGGTATGGGGATCTGGAAGGAGTCGTGGAACGTCCTCAACTGGAGGCCAAGATCAAGGCGAACAACCGCAATGCCAAGCGGCGCTCCGCATTGCCTGACGCCGCGTTCAGTCTGTCCGACCTGCCGCGGCAGGTTGCGCGCTGGCTGGCGGCGCTTCCCGACGATGAACCGCTCAAGGCGCGCGCGTTGCATCTCCGGCCGGTGACGCTCGTCCGTTACCATCGGCGGTACTTCTGCGCCGGAGGCGAACAGTGTCGCGTGACCATTGACGCGCGGTTGCGTTGCTTCGGCCCCGGGCCGGGCGGCGTCGCGTTCCGCGAGGTGGACGTCGGGTCAGGCGCGGTGGTGGAGTTGAAGCACGACAACGATCAAAGCGGCCTCGCCTCGGAGATTGTCGATCATTTTCCGATCCGGAGCGCGAGGCATTCGAAGTATTTGAAAGCGATGCGCGCGTCGATGCCGTGGTGATGCGTGGATGTCAAATCGGACAAAAAAGAGTTGGAACCGGAGGGATAACGTCGCTTTGATGCGCGCGATGTCACGTTGTTTTACGAGGTTGGCGACGCCGGGGCCTGTTCTTCTCCCGGTCCTGCTTGCGCTGCTCGCGTCTCCCCCGGCGACGGCGGATGAAGATCATTCATCGGGGCTGCAGAATCTGCGAAAGGCAACCGAGGGCGTCTGGTCGGGCGGCGCGCCGACATCGGTCGAGAACTTTCGTCAATTGGCCCGGATGGGGGTGAAGACGATTGTCAGCGTCGATGGCGCGCGACCGGATCTGGCCGCCGCGCGGAAGGCGCATCTTCGCTACGTCCATATCCCCATCGGCTACGACGGCATTGGCGCGCAGGAGCGGTTGGGGTTTGTCCGGTTGGCCAAGGAAGGGGGCGGTCCCATCTACATCCACTGTCATCATGGGCGGCACCGCGCGCCGGCGGCGGCGGCCATCGTCTGTCAGGCTGCGGGCAGGATGGAGCGCGCCGCGGCGTTGGATTACATGAAGGCGGTCGGAACGAGTCGCGATTACGCGGGGCTCTGGCGCGATGTGGAGGCATTTCGCCGGCCAGGCGCCGATGTTCGCCTGCCGGAGTTGGTCGAGGTTGCGGCGGTCGATTCCCTGGCCGCCGCGATGGCCGGTATCGATCGGGCCTGGGATCGTCTGGAGGCGCTTCGAGGGAATGGCTGGAAGCCGGCGGCGCGACATCCGGACGTGCGCGCCTCGCGCGAGGCGTTGTTGTTGGAGGAAGGGTTTCACGAATCGGTCCGCGCGTTGAAGAAGCGGGAGGGCGTTGGGTTGGAAACCGGCTTGAAGCAGGCGGAGGAGATGGCGAAGCAGCTTCGCAGCGCGTTGGTGAACGAGGATCTGGAGGCGGCCGTGAAGCTGCGTGACCGACTGAAGCGTTCCTGCTCGGGTTGTCACCGGAAACATCGGAATTGAGGAGACTGACGCCATGTCCGAGAAGCCATCCCGTTGTCAGAAAGTGAAGTCCGCCGGCGCCCCAGATCCGGAGGCGCCGGTTCGTCGGCTGACCTTGGAGGACCTGCGCAGGGGGCCTTATCGGCTGTTTTTTCCATCGGCGGTGTTGGTCGGGTTGTTGGGCGTTGCGCAGTGGCCGCTGCACTTTGGCGGTCACGTGGCGATGTATCCGGGCATGACGCATTCCCGGCTGATGGCGTTCGGTTTCTTCGGCGGGTTCATTGCGGGGTTTCTGGGGACGGCCGGGCCGAGGCTGCTTTCCGCGCGGCCATTGAGAACTCCCGAGTTGATTCTGTTGTTCGCGCTCTATTGGGGCGTGGCCGGTTGCCTGCTCGCCGGGAAGGTGGTCGCGGGCGAGATGGCCTTGATCGCGTGGTTGGCCTGTCTGCTGGGGATTGGGGGCTGGCATTTCCTGATCCGGAAGGACCTGCCGCCGCCGGGCTTTGTCCTGATGCCCATCGCCTTTGCCTGCGCGATCGGCGGCGCGGCGATCTCTATTCTGGAGTCCCGCGGCGAGGTGGATTTCTTCTGGCTGCAGTTGCGGCCGTTGATCGCCTTCCAGGGGTTCCTGTTGTTGCCGATGATGGGCGTCGGCGGCTTTCTCCTGCCGCGTTTCCTCCGGCTTCCCTGTCACGACGATTTTCCCGAGTCCCGCACGCCGCAACCGGGGTGGTGGAAGCGCGCGTGGATCTCGCTGGCTGCGGGACTGGCAATCGTCGGGTCGTTCTTCCTGGAGGCGGGCGGGCAGTTCCGGCCGGCCTACGCCATCCGTTTCGTGGCGATCGGCGGCTACATCTTCTATCTGCTTCCGGGCATCTGGCGTCCGTTGCGGCGCGACGCGGTTGTGTTCGGCATCAAGTTCGGGCTGCTGTCGATTCCACTGGGTTACCTGACCCTGACGCTGTTTCCGGAGTGGCGGATCGCCTGGCTGCACCTGGCATTGGCGGGAGGGCTGGGTCTGGTCACCTTGTCGATCGCCAGCCGGGTCGTGTTGCGGCACGCGGGGCGGAACGACATTCTCATGGGCCAGAAAGGCTGGTTCATCATTGCGATCGTCATGCTGCTGTTCGGCGTCACCTCGCGCATGATCGGCGACTTCATCCCCAAGATTCTGGTCACCCACTACAACTACGGCGCCCTCTGCTGGGGGATCGGCCTGCTCGTCTGGGCCTGGAAGGTGATCCCGAAGGTGTTGACGCCCGATCCGGATCCGTGAGGCCGGGTCGTAGCGCAGCCGTCCCGGCTGCGGGTTCTTGCGGCGTCCCGCCGCCAGATTCATGAAACCGGGCGCAGGCGGGCGCGTCGCATGTTCCCTTGTTGCCGGGCGCGCGCCCCCTCCCTGTCGATTCTGCTATGAATTCGCTCCACAAAACGGCGTGGCGCATCCGGGGGAACTGCCGTAGAGTCGTGACCATGGTCAATTTCGAGTATCTCTATCGGGGTCTGTGCGGCATGGCGAATTCGCCGAAGGCCAGCGCGTTTGCCGGGCACCTGGGAGCCGCGGTCACCGCGGGCTATTTCATCGGCGAGGACAATGCGGAACTGCCGGCGGGCGTGGTGGCGGGGATCGAGCGCGATCTGAACCGGATCACCGGCGGCGAGGAGTCGATCTGGTTCGATCCGAAGAAGGCGGGGATCACGGCGAGCGAGCTGTTCAAGCCCCTTCCAAAGGAGAAAGCCCGCCCGGAGTTGGTTGAGGAGATTGCGGAGACGCTTGACGCCAACATCGCGCAGGCGCGGCAATCCGGGCACAACGTCATCTTCGCCTCCATCGCGCTGCGCGCCCTGAAGGAGCATCCCGATCATGCGACGCCCAAGCTCGTGTCCGGCATCGTGAAACTGACCCGCGCGTTCAACAACCAGCATCCCGGCCGCGGTTACTACGGCAAGGGCGTCGGATGGAAGAATGGCAAACAGGCGCCAATGGCGGCCGCCGAATCGACGCCGCCCTACACGTCATTGTCCGACATGGCGGAGGTCATGATCGATCAGCTCATTGCGACCGCGTCGGAACATCGGCAGGGGTTTGGCGGGCTGTTTCATCTGATCAATCACGCGGCGGGACTGACGGAGTTGGATCGCCTGGGTTACGAAAAGCTCGCAAAGAAGGGCATGGCGGCGCATCGCCAGCATCTGCGGCTCTATCGCGCGCTGCCGGTTCTGACCGAGGAACTCGGGGAACTGGAGCACACCTCCGAGGATCCCTTCAAGCCGGAGTATTGGAAGCGCACGAAGTCGGAGCAGTGGGGCGCCTGGCTGACCCATCGCATCAAGACGCTCTATGGCTTTCACACCCTGCTGCGTTTCATCGAGGACGGGAAGAAGCGGGAGGCGGCGAAGGACAAGTTCGGATATCTGCTGGCCTAAGAGCCTATCTGAAAAAGGAAGCGACCCATCTTTGGGCGGGGCTGGGTTGTCTCCAGCGTTGCTCCTCAGTCACGTATCGCATCGGATATGCTCCCTCGTTGCGCCTTGGAGCCAACCCCGCCGCAGCCGCTTTTGGCGCAACCAACGGCCGGGTCATTTTTTGCGCGCCGGAAGATCGGGAGTTGCTGCGGCTGGTCCCGCAGACGGGACACAACCGCGCTCCGACGATTCGGCTGCGCTACGATGGGGCGCCGCGCAACTACTGCTTCAACGCTGTCTTCGCGATCTTGGTCTTTCCGCCAAAGGCGTTTCCGTTGAGCAGGATGTTCTTGTTCGAGCCGCCGATGGAAAGGTCGAGCGCGCCTTCAGCGGTCCGGGTGACGCGGCAGTTGGAGATGGTGGTGTCGCTTGTTCCCCGCAGCACGATCCCTGATCCGCAGTCGCTCATGACGAGCCCGTCGAGCGAGATGCCGGCGCAGCGTTCGAGGATCAGGCCGCCGTCGGGCGTGGCGAACTGGTGCAGGGTGTTGTTCGCGATGACGCAGTCGGCGCTGTCCTGAAACAGGATCGTGCCGGGGCGTTCGAACTGGCGCGGGTTGAAGGTGTTGCCGGAAACGACAACGCGGTTCGACTTCACGACCCGGAGGTTGTTCGGTTTGGGCGCGAAGAAGTTGTTGGCGGAAATCGCGACGTCCATGGCGTGCATGATGTCGATGTTGGTGGTCGTGTCGCTGAGGACGTTGCCGGTGATGGTGACGGAGTCGATCGGGTAGATCTCCTTGCCGGCGAGGCGGATGTTGGCCCCGCCCAGGGCGACGGTCTTTCCCTCCTGTCCGCCGTAGTTCGCGGAGTGCTGGATCGTGCAGCCGGTGATGGAAATCTCGGCGATGGACTTGGCCCGGGTGTCGGCCGAGCCGGAGACGTCGATCAGGATGTTGGCGGTTTTGGTCGGCGTTTCGTCGCCCGGCATGTTGGCCTCGATGTCGCAGCCGGAGACCTGAAGGTTCCGCACGTTGCCGTCGCGGACGACGATGCCGCCCTGGCGGTTGTAGGAGATGTGGGAATTGGCGACGTTGATCTGGTGGAGGTTGACGTCGTCGAGGTAGACGCCGATGCCCTGGTTCTCGTAGAGGTGGCAGTCGGAGATGAGCACGTTGCGGTTGCGCGTGACCAGGTGGATGCCGTGTCGCGCCCAGCGGACGGACACCTTGTTCACAATCGCGCCCACGGTTTGAAACAGCTCCACGCCGTCGGCCTCGGGGTGGTTGCCGAGGATCTCGATGCCGCTGACGATCGGCATGCTTTCCTTCCAGGTGGCCGCCTTGAAGGTTTTGGGGCCGGCCGTTCCTTCATGCGAGCCCTGGAAGCGGATCGCCGGTCCGGGGCCGTCCATGACGATGGTGACGCCGCCTTCGGAGGTCGCCTTGACCGCGTGGTGTCTGGCGAGGTCAAAGACGAGGGGTTTGGTGATGCGGTAGGTGTCCTGGTTCCCGAGCTTCAGGTTGCCGCCGTTGGCGTCGATCATGGCCTGCAGTTCCGCGGTCGAGTCGGGCAATGATTTCAGGTCCGGGATCTGATCGAGGGTGGTGTTGGCCGGAGGGGCGGCGAGGGCGGACGCCGCGACGAGGGCGGACGCCGCGGCGAGCAGAAGGAGAGCGGAAAGTTTTCTCATGCTGCGGCATCGGATAGCACGCGCGGGCGAAGCTCGGCAATGATCGTTTTCAGGAGATCTCCGCCCAACTTGAATCTTCCGGCCGCGCCGGTTCTGGGCTATTCAAGCCGGGGCATGCCTGAAACGCCGAACGACAAACACAAAGGTCTCCGCCGTCCGAAGAAGTTCTTCCTTTGGCTGGCAGCGATTCTCGTGTTGGCGGGCGGTTGGGGGATTTATCATTACACCGGTTGGAATCCGTATGTGATCGCGCTGGCGAGCCTGAGCATCGTGAACTTCCTGTTCTACGGCTTCGACAAGCTGTCGGCGAAGTTTGAGAAGCAGCGAGTGCCCGAGATCGTGCTGCATGCGCTTTCCTTGCTGGGTGGCTTTGCGGGCGGTTGGGCAGGGCGCGCCGCCTTCCGGCACAAGACGCAGAAGAAGTCGTTCCTGGTCGTCCTGATTCTCAGCACAATCCTGCACGTCGGACTGCTGGTCTGGATGGTGAATCAGTGAAACCATTGGTCAGTCGTCAGTGGTCAGTCGTCAGGCGTCAGGCGTCAGTCGTCAGTGGTCAGTCGTCAGTCGTCAGTCGTCAGTGGCGCCGGACTTCTGATCACTGATTACT
>JAYPEY010000051.1:6819-8509 GCA_038126035.1 Verrucomicrobiales bacterium
GTCAGTCGTCAGTCGTCAGTCGTCAGTGGCGCCGGACTTCTGATCACTGATTACTGAACCTCGCCTCACTCGCCGAACAAGGTCACGCCCACCGCCGGTTCGAGCAGGAACCAGGAGACGATCATGATGACGATGACGCCGAGGACGTTCAGCCAGACGCCGGCCTTCATCATCTGGGGAAGTTGGATTTGACCGGAGCCGAAGACGATGGCGTTGGGCGGGGTGGCGACGGGCATCATGAAGGCGCAACTGGCGGCGATGGTCGCGGGGAAGATGAGGAGATACGGATGCACTCCAAGTCCGGGGGCCAGGGCGGCCAAGACCGGAAGCAGCGTTGCCGTGGTCGCAAGATTGGAGGTCAGTTCGGTCAAAAGCACGACCGTCACGGTCACGACCAGCATGATCACGAAGGGCGGCATGCCGGCGAAATGGCTCGCCTGACTGCCTAGGAACTTGGCGACGCCCGTGGCGTCCACAGCGGCGGCCAGACTCATGCCGCCTCCGAACAGGACCAGGATATCCCAGGGCATTTTTCTCGCCGTTTTCCAGTTCATGGTGAACTCGCGTTTGGCGGTGTCGGTCGGGAGCGCGAACAGAGCCAGGGCGGCGGTCATGGCGATGCCGGGATCGGAGAGTCCGGCAAAGGGGTGATAGGTTTCGCCCCCCAAGGGAATGCCGATCTTTGCCCACAGCTTGCGGGTGATCCAGAACATCGCGGTCAGGAGAAACACGATGAGGGTGTTCTTCTCGCCGCGGCTCATTGCGCCGAGTTTGCGCCACTCGGTCTGGATCAATTCCGCGCCGCCTTCGATGGATCCACGTTTGATGGGGAACAGCCAACGAGTGAGCAGCAGCCAGGTCAGGGGAAGCATGACCAGGGTGACCGGCAATCCCAGCATCAGCCAGCGGTCGAAGCCGATCTCCATGCGATAGGGTTCGGCAATGGTGTCCTCGACGAAGCTGCGGAAGAAGCCGTTGGGCGGGGTTCCAATCAGCGTGCAAAGGCCGCCCAGGGTGGCGGCGTAGGCGATGCCCAGCATGAGGCAGACGCCGAAGCCGGCGCCGGCGGCGGATTGCTCCCCGTCCTCCGACGGCCTTGATTCGTTCTTGAGCAGGGCCACGACGCTCATGGCGATGGGCAGCATCATGGCCGTGGTGGCGGTGTTCGAGATGAAGGCGCTCAGGCCGGCGGTGGCGATCATGAAGCCGCCGACCATCCGCGCGGGCGTGGTTCCGACGAGGCGCAACGTCGCCAGGGCGATTCGGCGATCCAACCCCCAACGCTGCATGGACAGCGCAATGATGAAGCCGCCCATGAAAAGGAAGATCAGGTGGTGGGCGTAGGGCGCCGCCGCCGCCTTGATGGAGACTGCGCCGGTCAACGGAAACATGACCAACGGGAGCAGCGCGGTGGTGGTGACCTCGACGGCCTCGGTCATCCACCAGACGGCCATCCAGACCATGCCCGCCAGCACGGCGCGGCCGGCGAAGTCGAACGGAACAACGGAGGCGTCGCCGGCCAGGTATTCCCCTGGGAGAAGCAGGAAGACGATCAGGGCCATGGCAGGGCCGAGGAACAATCCCGCCCATTGGACCTTTGCGCGCAGTTTCGACATCGGGCAAAGGCGTAGCGATTCACGGGCGCGCTGTCGAACTTGAAAGAATGGCAAATGGCAAATGGCAAATGGCA
>JAYPEY010000051.1:8609-38727 GCA_038126035.1 Verrucomicrobiales bacterium
GAACTGGGAACTGGGAACTGGGAACTGGGAACGAAGGCGGGCTTGGCTTGTTGGGCGGTCCGGGTATATTCCGCGGGCGCGTGAATTCCGGGAACGCCTGGCGCGTAAATTGAAACCGGCCGTCATGCGCCACTGAACGTATGTATCTGAAAATGACCAAACGTCTCCTGTTGGAGACCGACAAGCGCCTGTTGTGGAAGCTGGCGTGGAATTTTGGCTACAAGGGCATGCGCTCGGTGCAGCGGTTCAAGAGCCGCATCAAACAGGGCGATTACTTTCCGCCGTTTCTCTACATTTCGATCATCAACAGCTGCAACCTGCGTTGCCAGGGTTGTTGGGTGGACGTGGCGGCCAAGCAGGAGCGCCTGCCTGTGGAGCGGATGAACAGGATGATCCGCGAGGCGGTGGCCGCGGGGAACAGCTTTTTCGGGATCCTCGGCGGCGAGCCGTTCATGCACCGGGAACTGCTGGATATCCTGGAGTCGCATCCGGACTGCTACTTCCAGGTCTTCACCAACGGGCAGTTCATCACGGATGAGATCGCCAAGCGGCTGCGTCGCATGGGCAATGTGACGCCGCTGATCAGCGTGGAAGGTTCGGAGATTGTCAGCAACGAGCGCCGGCGCGGCAAGGATGTCTACGGGAAGACGATGGCGGGCATTGAGAACTGCCTGAAGAACAAGTTGATCACCGGGGTCTGCACCAGCGTCTGCCGGACCAACATCGATGACCTCGTGCGCGAGGAGTGGGCGGACCGCCTCATCGACATGGGGGTGATGTACATGTGGTACCACACCTACCGGCCGATCGGCCCGGAGCCGAACGAACAACTGGCGTTGACGCCGGAGCAGCAGCGGCGCATCCGGGAATTCGTCGTGGAGATGCGGACGAAGAAGCCGATCGGCATCATTGACGCGTACTACGACGGCGACGGCAAGGCCCTGTGCCCGGCGGCGACGGGGATCAGTCACCACATCAGTCCCTGGGGCGACATCGAGCCGTGTCCCATCATCCAGTTCGCCACGGAGAAGATCGACGACGAGCGCGGCTTGAAGGAGACGATCTCGTCCTCCAGGTTTCTCGCGGATTTCCGGAAGACGGCGGCGGAATCGACCCGCGGTTGCATCGTGTTGGACAGGCCGGACCTGTTGCAGGGGGTCATCGATCGGCACGGGGCCAAGGACGACACGGCGCGGCAGTCGGCAATGGAGGAGTTGAAGGCGCTGAAGCCCCGGCCTTCGCAGGCCAGTCTCACCGAGGACATCCCGGAGCGCAGTTGGGCCTATCGGTTCGCCAAGAAACACTTTTATTCCGACTTTGGAGCCTATTCCAAGTTCGACGCCGGGAAATGATTCGCTCTGTCGGGGCGCGTCCGGTCCCGATGGAAGGAAGGAGCCCGTTGAGGCGCGGAAGGAATACAGTCGTGGATGCCCATCCCTGCAAAACCAGACTTTCGTGGAAGACGCTGTTCCCGATTGTCGCCACCTGCGCATTTCTCTGGGCGGCATTGCGTCGTGTGCGGGGAACCGAGTTGGTCCAGGCATTGGCCGGAGCCGATGTCCGGTGGTTGACCGCCGCGCTGGCGCTGTTCGGTTTGGCGGGGCTGTTGGTGGCGGCGCGTCTGCATCTGATGCTTTCCCTGACCGGCGCCGACATTCATCCGGGAGCGACGATCCGGCTGTCTTACATCGGGCGTTTCTTCAATCTGCTGCTGTTCGGGCCGGCCGCCGGCGATCTGGCGCGATCCGCGCTCTACAGCCGGTGGTATGGCGTTTCGCTGCCGAAGGTGATCGCGGCGGCTCCGCTGGACCGTCTGCTCGGTTTGGCGGGACTGTTGGTTTTGGTTGGTGTCGGGGCTGTCGTCGGGGGGGCGACGGGCGCCTTTTCTGGTTTGCTGGAAGGCTGGATCCGACTGGGCGCGGCGGCGTTGGGACTGGCGGCGGTGATTGTGTTTCTGATGACGCGCTTGAGCGCTGCGTCCGCGGTTGGGCAGTTATGGAGTCATATTCGTGAAGCGGTCCGGCAATTGTGGCGGCATCCCCGGCGGGCAATATTAGGACTGATCCTTGGGTTTCTGGTGCATGTGTGCATGGGGGCGGTGTTGGCCGCCTGTCTGACGGCGGTGAGTCCCGAGGCCCTGTCATTCCTGGGCATGATCTGGGTGTTTCTTGCCATTTCGATCCTGACGTCAGCGCCTTCGGTGGCCGGCGTCGGCGTCAGGGAGGCGGCGGCGATGGCCCTGCTGGGGCTGTATGGAGTGTCAGGAGCGAACGCTGTGGCGGCGTCGCTTTTGTATGCGGTGTGTCACGTGATGTGGGCAGCCCTTGGGGGTTTGTGGCTGTGGCGCGAGTCGGTCCTCAAGGCGCGGGTTTCTCCTCCAGGGGAGGCGGCCACCCTTTCCGTGGTGATTCCCACCTGGAACGAGGCCGAAGCGCTGCCTGAAACCTTGGAGCGTCTGCAGCGCATTCCCGAAGTCCTCGAAACGATCATTGTGGATGGGGGCAGTTCGGATGAAACATTGGAACTGGCCCGTCGGGCGGGCTGTCGCGTTGTCGAATCTGAGGCTGGAAGGGGGCGGCAGTTGCGCGCCGGAGCGGCGGTCGCGACCGGGGATGTGGTCCTGATGCTGCATGCGGACACTTGGTTGGAGGCAGACGCGGGCGCTGCGGCGTTACGATGTTTGAGAGATCCGGTGGTGGTCGGGGGCGGGTTTTGGAAGGATTTTCGGGACGGAACCTGGTTGATGGCCGGTTCGCGCTGGCGGTGCGCGCCCCGCTTGTTCCTGTTTCGGCGCGTTCTTGGAGATCAGGGCATTTTTGTCCGACGTGAGATCCTGGAGGGCATCGGCGGCGTTCCGGACCTGCCGTTGATGGAGGAATTTCGGCTCTGTGAACTGCTCAACCGACGGGGGAGGCTGGCGTTGGCCGGTTCCACCGCGCTCACCTCGGCGCGCCGCTTCAGAAAGTTGGGGCCACTGCGGACCTATTTTCGCATGTGGCGGGTGACCGTTCTCTACCACCTGGGCGTGAAGCCTGAGGTCCTCAAAGGCATCTATGAGAAGGGTTGATCGGGGCAGTCCATAAACAAGACACGCGGGTGGCACCGAACCAGCTCCGGCTGTTGAGGTCGCATGGGTAAGAAATTGTCAGTTTGCCACTTGCATTTGGAAATCGAACTGTATAAGAAATTCTCTGTCATGGCGTTTTCCTTTCTGAGCAAAGGCTCCCAACAAAAGGACCACGTTGTCGCCATCGATTTGGGAACACGGGTTACCAAGGCGGTGTCTGTGCAACGAAAAGGGGGTGGCTTTTCCCTCAACGACTTCGTGTTGAAGGATGCGCCGGTGTATGACCGCACCCTGTCGGCGGAGAAGCTGGCGGATCATCTGAAGATGATCATGGAGGACATGGGCGGCGGAAAGACGAAGCAGGTCACGCTGGTCATCGGCCCCGGAGACTCCGTGCTGCGTCCGGCAGAGATTCCCAACGCGCCGCTTTCGCAGCTCCTCCCCCTGTTGAAGGTCAATTCCAAGAAATTCCTGCAGCAGGAACTCAAGGACCACCTGTTCGACTGTCATTTCCACAGTGTTCCGGAGGCGGGTGAAGCCGCCGGCGGCAATCTTCCGGCCCTGGTCGGCGGGGCCAAGCGGGAACACGTCGAGAACCTCAAGAGCGCCGCCAAACAGGCCGGGTTGACGGTCGATGTGGTCACCAGCAGCCTGGTTCAGCCCGCCAATGCCTTCGAACAGGCGATGCCCGAGGTCTTCGAGAAGGAGGTCGTGGCCCTAGTTGACTTCGGATACAAGCACTCCTTCATCAGCATCATGATGCTTGGGGAGCTGAGTCTCAGCCGCGTGGTCGGATTCGGCGCCGCGAAACTCACCACCGGCATTGCCGAATCTCTGGGTGTCAGTCAGGCGGAGGCCGAGGGAATCAAGGTCGGCATGCCGCAGGAGGTCGAGGAAACCATCCAGCCTTTGTTGACCCCGCTCGGGCGCGAACTGCGCGCGTCCATCGACTTTTTTGAGCACCAGCAGGACAAGACGGTGAGCCAGGTGTTCTTCTCCGGGGGCTCCTCCATCTCAGACCACATCGTCCAGGCCCTGCAATCCGAACTGATGGTTCCCTGCAAGAGCTGGAATCCCGCCGGCGCCTACACGATTGATGTCGCTCCCCAGCGAATGGGAGAAATTGAACAGATCGCCCCGCAATTGACGGTTGCCGTCGGCGCCGCGGCGATGAGCTTTTAGATCATGCCAATCAGGATCAATCTTCTGGCGGAGGAACAGGCGGCCGAGGAGTTGCGCCGCAAGGATCCGCTCAAGCGCGCCATCATCATTGCCGGCGTCGTGGTCGCAGTGGTGGTTGTGTTCGCCGGTTTCAACACCATGCGCGTCAAGGCATCGACCGCCGAAGCCAACGGCATCCGGCAGGCCTACGAGGACGTCAAGGACAAGGAACTGGCCCTGAAGGAGATGCGGGCCATGACCGGGCGTCTCGAAGCCAACCTGGACTCCCTGCACCGGCTTGCCACCAATCGCTTCCTCGTCGCCCCCGTCATCAACGAGCTTCAGTTCAGCATGGTGGACGGAATCCGGCTGACCCGGTTTGTCATCAAGCAGAACTTTGAGGAATACGCGGCCGTGCCGCCGCCGCCCGACACGGATGAACAGGGCATTCCCGCCAAGTCCATCGAGCATGTGGCCTTTGAGATTTATGCCGACGACCGGGCCGGAAAATACAACGAGTACATGGCGAAGATCGCCGAGCGTTTTGAAGGCAGGCTACGGAAGCGCGACGGCGTCAAGCTGCAGAATCTCTCCGACCCCATCGAGTCGGCCGACGGGAGCGGAAGCTACCGGGCTGTCGTCATCGAATGCCGCTACCCCAGCGTGACCCGGGAACCATGAGCAATCTTACTCCAAAACAGCAGCAGATGGTGATGGTGGGTCTCGTGGCCGCGATGCTCGTCGTGGCGACCTACATGCTGGTCATCAGTCCGCAGTCGGTCAAAATGGCGGACAACGAGACCGTCAAGACCGAGTACGCCGAAAAGAAGGCCAACGCCGACACCATGATCGCCAATGAGGAGGCTTTCGCGGCGGACATGGAATCCGTCAAGGAGCGCCTCGGAGCGATCGAGGATCAGATGGCCGAAGGAGACATTTTTCTCTGGTTCAACCTCCTGCTTCAGAAGTTCAAAACCAAGCACAAGGGCAAATTCGACGTCGAGATTCCCTCGGTGGGCAAGGAGCAGCGCGTGCGCATCGGGACGATACCCGAGTTTCCTTACGAGGCCGCGCAGTTCCGGGTCGCCGGGACCGGGCACTTCCACGACATCGGCGGCTACATCATGACCTTCGAGAATGAGCATCCCTACATCCGGGTCCAGAATCTGACCCTGGATCCGGGCGGCGCCGACGATGTGGCCGAGCATCCGGAAATATTGTCCTTTTCAATGGAACTGGTGGCTCTGATCAAGCCCGTTGAGGAGGAAGAGGAGGAGGAGAAGAAATGAAAACCGACCGTTTGATCTTCAAACTTTTCGGCATGCTGTGTTCCGTCCTCCTCGCAGCTGGGGCCGTCGTCGCCCAGGACGCGCCGGAGGGCGGAGAAAAGGAAAAGGCCGCGGAAGCGCCTGCGAAGCTCGTGATTCCCCGGTCCGTCTTTGTCGTGGAGCCCATCGAGAAGAAGGTGAAGGAGGGCATCGACCCCTTCCATCCGAACTCGCGGCGACGGGATCCAGGTCCGACGCCCGAGGAAATCGCGGCGGAAAAGGCCCGATTGGCGGCGGAAGCGGCGGCGCAGGAAGCCGTGAAAGACTCCGCGCCTCCACCGCCTTCGGATCCGTTTGACGACCTGACTCTCAAGGCCGTGATCGGCGGTCGTCGCCCGTTGGCCACCATCAGCACCTCGATCAAGAACTACTACTTTGCACCCGGTGAATGGCGCATGGTTCTCGTGCCCAATCATGTCGAGGGCGGCCAGCGACTGGTCCGGTTGGAGTGCGTTTCCGTGACCGCCAAGGGCGTGTCCCTGAAGATTGACAACAAGGACGAGGTGCGTCCTTTGAAATTGCCATTGAAGCCGATCGGAAACTGATCCGGCGTCGAGGCGCTGATTACCTCAAACAAGCCAAACTGAATTCATGAAAACGAAACTTGCAATCCTTCTGGCCGCCGGGCTTGTCGTGTGGCTCCCCGCAGCGTCGGCCCAGAGCCAGGCGACAGACTCCACCGGGCAGCCGGCTCCCGGCGCGCCGACCGATCCCGGCGCCGGCGAGGAGATGGAGGAACAGGCGGAGATCATTCCGAGCATCGTGTTTGAGGACACGCCCTTGACCGACGTGGTGAGCATGCTCGCGCGTCAGGCCGGGATCAATTTCGTGTTCGCGCCCGACGTCACCGCTCCCAAGATGGCTCCGGACGGAACGCAGTTGCCGCCCACCGTGATTTCCGTGCGCTTTGAGAACGTCAGCGCCGAAGGGGCTCTGATGACCATTCTCGACAACCACGGGCTTCAGATGGTTCCGAACGCCAAGACCGGCATCGCCCGGGTGACGATCAAGGATCCGGCCGCGTTGCCGCCGCTTGTCACCAAAATCATTCAGCTCAAGAATTCCAGCCCGACGAACCTGATCGCCGCCATCGAGGCGAGCATCTCCGAGCGCGGCCATGTCATCCCCGACTACCGGACCAGCCAGATCGTGGTCATCGCCACCGAGGATGAGCAGGAGACCATCAAGGAGCTGGTCGAGAAACTAGATATCGTGACCAAGCAGGTCCTCATCGAGGCGCAGGTGATCGAGACCTCCATGAACCCGACTTCCATTCGCGGCGTCGATTGGTCGGGCACGCTGGCCAACCAGCGCGTCGTCTTTGGCAACGGCAACACCACTGGCCAGACGACGACCACACGCCCCGGGGCCGCCACCACCACGACGATCCGGACACCGGGCGGCAATCAGATCACGACGACCCGGAACGCCAGCTCCACCCAGGCGACGGACCTCATCACGACGCTCGGCAATGGCGGGCTGTCGCTCAACACTCTCTCCGGTTGGAGCCCGGCCACCGCGTTTCTGAACGCCGACGGCGTGAGCGCGACGCTCTCGCTCCTGAATTCGGACGCCGATTCCCGCGTGGTGGCCACTCCGCGCACGGTGACCAAGGACACACAGACCGCGCGACTTGAGGTGACCCGCGCCTTTCCCATCTTTGAGGTCACTCCGGGATCGGCAAACACACCGGCCGCCGCCGAGGTCACCTATACCAATCTGGGAACCATCCTGGAGGTCACCCCCAGGGTGTCGGCGAACAGCAACATCTACATGACTGTCGTGCCTGAGGTGTCCAACATCGATTCCAAGGACACGCAGACGATCGCCGGCGAGGTCTTCGAGGCCAACGTCTACGCCATTCGCCGGATCGAGACCTCGGTCGAGATTCCCAACGGCAACACCCTCGTGATGGGCGGCCTGATGAGCAATACCGAGACCGAACAATACACGAAGGTGCCACTGCTGGGCGACATCCCCGGACTGGGGCTGCTCTTCCGCAAGGAATCCAAGCAGAAGGCCAAGGCCAATCTGATCATCTTCATCACCCCGACCATCGTTCAGGACTACGATTATCAATACGCGCCCAGCGACTTCATGCGCAATTCGCTGCGCGCCAGCGATCCCCCGCAGACGTGGGACGGTTCCGCGCCGGACGACACCGGCTACATCGAGCGCGGGAGACCGCGTCATCTGCTGAAGCAGGGCAACTAATCCGGGTCGGCCGCGTCAGTTGGCCCGATAACCGCTCTTTGAGCCATGATTTCAATGTTGAAAACAACCGCAAAAGTCCGCGGGGGAGAGATCGGGCATCCGCGTCGTTTCCGGGCGAGTGGATGTCGGCTGATCCTTGTCGCGGGGGTCCTTCTTGGGGCAGTTGCTTCGACGTTTGCCCAGGGAGCCGCCGCGACGGTCACCACCGTTGCAGGCTCGCCCTCAGGGACAACGACGAACTCGTATGCCGGATATCGTGACGGCATGACCATTGGCGAGATCGTCAACGGCGAGGGGGATGTCGCGCAGTTCAATCAGCCTGTCGCGTTGGCCGTCGACCCCAGCTCCAGCAGGCTTTTTATCGCAGACATGGCCAATGAGGCCCTGCGCATGCTGGATCGGGAACAGAAAACCGTTTCCACTGTGGCCCTGTTCGCCCCAGGCACGGTTCCGATCGATGTCGCGGTGGATTCATCCACCAATATCTACCTGTTGACGCAGGGCGACGGAATGATCCGGCGCTATGACAAGAACACCAATTTCCTGGGCGCCGCAAATCTGGCCGCCTTGACGGCGCCCGCCGCGATGGCGCTCGACGCTTCCGGCGACATCTACGTCGTTGAAGCCGGCGGAACGTTGAAGAAGGTGAAGGCGTCGGACGGCTCTGTCAGCGTGATCGCGGTGACTGGCGGGGCTCTCTTGGCCCCGCAGGGCATCACCGTTCTGGACAACGGCGCTCTGGTGATCGCCGACACGGGCAATCACGTCATCCGATATCTCACGCCCGCGGGCGCCATCACCAACACGGTGGGAACCATCGGGACGACCAACCGGACGCTGGGCGGCGCGACTGTCGCGACCTTCAGCTATCCAACGCGTGTGGCGAAGGCCGGCAACAATGTCGTCGTGGTGGCGGACAGTCAGAATCACCGCGTCGTGACCGTCGCCCCCGATGGCGAGGTCAGCCTGCTCTATGGACTGGACGCCGCCAAGTGGATGGAGTTTGAGTCGCTCTATCCGGAATTCTCATTCGAACTGCATCCGGGATGGGAGGATGGAGCCGGCGATGTCGCCTCTTCCCGCGTGCCTTCCGGTCTGGCCGTGCTGGGCGACGGCGTCGTGGTGTCAACGGAACTGTATTACAACATCATTCGGGAAACCGCAGGCACCGGATTGTCCGGGCCGTCCGGCATTGCGTCCGGCAGCGGCGAGGACGCCCTGCCCAATCCGCCCTCCATTTCCTTTGCTCCGTCCTCAGGCTACTACCCGATGGGCGTCGATATCACCGTCACCAGTTCCAGCACCAATGTCTTCTATCGAACGGATGGTCAGGATGTCAGCACCAACGACACCCGCGTCGCAATGAGCGGCGGCGTCGGCACGATCAAATGGTTTGAACCCTTGAGCGATCTGACGGCGCTGCGCATCGGAGCCTTCCTCTTCAGCGGAACCAATGTGGTCAGCACCAACGTCGCCGGCATCAACTCCGCGGTCAACCAGATCGGCGTCACTTCGGATGTTCAGGCCGGCGTCGGCGCCACCGCGGTGGTGCCCCTGGTGGTGAATCTCAACACGAACGACAGCCTGCGGTCCCTGCAGTTCAGGGTCTCCGTCAAGCCGGATCCCGGCAACGCAGTTCCGCTCCTTGGCGTCCCCGCCGGCGGTTTCGACTTTGTGGCGACCGGAACGAACGACTTCATCCAACTCGCGGGGCCGGTGAAGATGGACGGTCAGACCGTTTCCTATGTTGTCAATGAAAGCTCGGATCCTGGCACGGCGGCGCAGTTGCTGAGCGTTTCGGCCCTGGGACAGACGGATTTCAACGTGGAGAATTTCGCGGCGGTCGCCGTTCTCTCGATCAAGATTCCGAACACGGCCGTCGTGGGCGACAAGTTCACCATCAGCGTCACCAATCCTTCGGGCACTTCGGACGGACTGCAGAACGATGTGATCCTTTCCGCCATGGCGGATCGCACGATCACCGTGACCAACATTTCCTACGTGGTTGGGGACACCGCGCCCGGACGATGGTACAACGCGGGAGACTTCGGCAATGGCGATCTGCTTAACAGCGACGTCAACAACGCCTTTCTCGCCTCACTGGGCGTGCGGGTGCCCTACACCTTCAGCGACGTTTTCAATGCCATGGACGCCTATCCTGACGAGGCTGCCGGCGGCAGCCCGGAGGGCGACGGAGTCATCACGATCGCGGACTGGGCGTTGATCTCCAAGCGTTCGCTGCGTGCGGACGGCAACAACTTCATCCGCGCCTGGTCGACCGGCGGACTTCACACCAATGATACGACCACGCTTCCGAATCTGCCGGCGAGCGGCCTGCCGTCGGTCCTTCCCGGGGATGTCTGGTCGACATCGGTCAAGATCTCCGCGGCCAGTGTCGACAACGCCAATCCCGGCGAGGTTGTGACTCTGCCGGTGACAGTTTCCGTGAATGACGGCGTGGTTGTCGAAGCTCTGGGATTCAGAGCGACGGTGATTGCGGAAGGGGTGGCCCCAAGGCTCGTCGAAAGTGTTGTTTGGACACCGGGAGCGCTGGATGCCGGCCAGGACGTTCCCAGGCAGTATCTGGGACCCAATTCATTGGGGAAAGGCTGGCTGGGCCTCTCCCTGACCGGGAAGATCGTGGTGGGAAGCGTGAGTTTCCGAATACCCGACGCGGCCGTCGCCGGAGACACTTATCGACTCCGCTTTGGATTGGCCGGCGTCTTGTCCAACGAAGGGGCGTCGCTTGTCGAGTCCTTCTCAGCCCGCGTCCGGGTGTTGGAGGCCTTGCCTGGCGAACCGGAGGTTTCGGACGAGTGGTTGACGCGATTCTTCAACACGGTCGATCGAGCTCTGGTTTCCGCAAATCTGGACACCGACGGCGACGGCATCTCCAACCTCAAGGAATTCCTCGCCGGTACCGATCCCACCAACGTTCGGTCGCGGCTTGAATTCATTGGTTCGAAACTGGCGACACCCAACCCTTCAGGAAATCTTCGCCTCGAGTGGATCACCGCGCCCGGCAAGACCTATGTCGTCGAATGCGCGGAGAATCCGGCCACCGGGCCATGGACGGTCATTGGCACCGTCAACGGCGACGGCAACGCCCAGGAAGTCTTGGCGGAAAACTCGGGGGACCAACGATTTTACCGCATCCGGCTGCAACCTTGAAGACGCCGCCGATGTCCGAAACGTCCCGGCCCGGTGTGCGGGACAAATAAACAAACGTCATGAAGTTGAAAAGTTTACTGGGTATCGTCGCGACGGCCGGCCTGCTGACGGGGCAGGCGAGCGCCCAGTCAGTCAACACCCTGGTCGCGGACGGTCTGCTGGAGCCCCATAGCGTGGTGGTTGCCGGAAACGGTCTGTGTTACGTGACCGACCGCGCGCAGAATCAGGTCAAGGAATACACCCCCGCCACCGGCGTCGTGCGCCTGCTGGCCGGCGACGCAAACGGAGCGGAAGGCTCCGCCGACGGGACCGGAATCTTCGCTTAATTCCGAAATTCTCAGGGGTTGATCGCGGCCCGCGGAGGCTTGGTCCTGGCCGACTCCGGCAACCACACGATCCGCTACGTCTCCCTCGATGGCTCGGTGACCAACATTGCGGGCATGGCCGGCAGTTTTGGCTTCGTGAATTCCGCTGATCCGTCAATGGCGCGATTCCGGTTTCCGACGGGATTGGCGGCCGATTCCGCCGGCAATATTTACGTGGCTGATTCGAACAACCATGCGATCCGGATGATCAGTCCGACTGACGCGGTCACCACACTGGCCACGGGATTTTTCCAACCCAACGCGCTCGCCGTGGATCAGAACTCCAACCTCTGGGTGGCTGACACCCGCAACAATCAGGTCAAGCTGGTCAATTCCGGCACTGGAGCGCTTCTTGCGACCGTGGGCGACGGAAGCTCAGGAGTCATCGATTCCCTGGTCGCCGCGGCTGCGCAGTTCAATCAACCCCGAGGACTCGCTTTTCTCAGTTCCGGCGGCGGAGTGCTCGTTGCCGACACCGGCAACAACACGATCCGTCGCATCTACACCAATGCCGCAATCTCCGGCTTTTCAGTCCAGACGGTGGCGGGTGTCGCAGGCATCGCTGGGAGCGACGATGGCGCGACCAACACAGCGACCTTCAACGCGCCCATCGGCCTGGCGTCCGACATCGGCGCGGGAACCGTGCTGGTGACGGACTCCTCCGGCCCGGCGACGGTTGGCGGCGTCTTGCGGATCATTCAAACCTCGGACCCCCTGCCCAAGGTTGCCAATCCGGAGATCGGCTACCCGACTCGTGTGACCAACGCGATGACCGGCTCCGTTACCACCGAGTTCACCCAGGTCGCCCAGTCGATTTTCAACAACGAAGTATTTCTCGCTGTGTAGGCCGAGGACGGCGTGGAGTCCCGTTTTACCTTTGGCGCCACGCCTGCGGATCCTTTCAGCAACGCCATCACGGATCCTGTCGAGAATGATCAAAGCCCGCCCGTTTGGGATGGGGGCTTCAATTTTCCTAATGCGCTGATCAGTCCGATCATTCCGGACCTCACCATCAAGATGAGGAGTTTTGCCGACAACCGGATGTCCAGCGATGTCGTTTCCGCGCGTTTCCAGTTCAAGACCGCCAACGCCTCGGTGACCGGAGACAATGCAGCGTTGTTCACACTGAACAACATCACAACCAATGCCCAGATGTTTTATACCTTGGATCTGAGCGAACTTCCCGACAGTTCGGCGGGGGCCTTGGCGGCGACCAATGTCTTCGGTCCTGTCATCAGTGGCGGCAATGTCTCGCTTGAATTCGGGACGAACGAAACTCTGACCGTGAAGATCAAGGCCTACGCGGACAACTTCGAGCCCAGCGGCACGACGACCAGGCAGTTTTCGAAGTCGAGTTTCTCAGCCAACAAGATTTCGTTCGGTTTTGAGAGCGGCGAGGGCTCCAGCCAGTTCCTTGCGGCGTCCGGCCAGACCTTTTACGCGCCGGTCACCCTGGACTTGCTCAGCGATGTCAGCATCACCGCAATGCAGTTCTCCCTGAGTTCGACCAATCTCGGAGCGTCGCCGGCGCTGACCGGGGCCCAACGCTACCGGACCCTGCTGGAGGCTCAGATTCCGGGGGCGGATCCGCCGGTGCTGGTGCCCTTGAATCCAGCCATCGCCTATACCAATGTCAACCTGGGCGCCGCGGCCAGCTTCCAGATGGGACTGACAAACCTGCTGGTCACCAACACGACCTTTACCACCGGCAACGATCTCAACCAGTTGCTGATCGGCTACGTTGAACGAGTTGGCCAGAGTCAGGTCTACGCCACGGGTGAGCACGACCTTATTGCCTTCTCACGGGCGCATAACAACCGCTTCGAAGGTGGGGCGGGCAAGGTCCTCGTCGGGGCCTATGGCATATCGATACCCGGAGCTGCGGCGAACGGAGACAAGTACCGGATCGCAATCTCCCGCCCTTCAGCGGTGCTCGGCATTGAGCAGGACGTCCTCATCGTGGCGCCGACCAACGGCGCCGTTGCGGCCGGCGGACCGATCAGCGCTGTAAAGGAGATCACTGTCGGTGAACCGGGCTACATCGTCGGCGACGTCATGCCGTTCGGTTGGTACAACGCCGGCGACTTTGGGGACACGAATCTTTTGGTGAACGACCTGATCCAGGTGTATCAGTCGGCTATCTACGGGCAGAATTCACCGCCGGCAGGCAGCGACTTTTTCGACGCAATGGACGCTTCTGACGGCTCGGCGACACTCACCTTCGACGGCTTGGACAACGCCGCGATCGATGCCATCACAACCGGTGACGGTTCACTGAACATCGATGATGTGTTCGTCACGTTTCGTCGCTCGCTTGACCCGAACCTGAAATGGTATCGGCGGTTCTGGTCGGGAGGCGTTCGGATGGTTGCGGAGGTTCCGAACCAGTTTCGCGGCGACACCAACAGTCTGCTGGCGAACATCGCAGCCAAACCCCTGAGCCCGGCCGCTCGCGCCAACACTTCGGCGCAGGCGCTCTCGGGTGAACGACCGTTTGTGCGCTTCATCGCGGGTGACGCCGTTCCCGCGCCCGAGATGAATCAGGTGCAGATTCCGATCACCGCGAAGGTGAAGGGCGACCATCCGATCCGGACCCTGATGCTCAATCTCAGTGTTGTTCCGCTCGATGGCTCTCCGATGATCAGTGACCCCGTTACCTTCCTGCCTGCCGGCTTGGGAGCCCCCTCGGTCGAGAACCAATCGCACCCGTGGAACTATTCCGGTGTCTGGCTCGATCATACGGCGGCCGGCCTGTCCGGCGAATCGCTGATCGGAACATTGGTCGTCACCCTCCCCGACGGCGCGAATCTCGATTCTGCCTATGCCGTTCGGTTTGCGCATGCCTCCGGATCTCCGAACGGTTATGGCGTCTTGCCGGGGCGCACCCGAGACGGTCTGTTGACCCTGCGTGACCGATCGCATTCTTCCTTGGGAGACAGTATTCCGGATTCCTGGCGCCTGCGGCATTTCGGAACCCTGTTGAATCTGCTATCCCACGAGGACGCTGACGCCGATGGCGATGGCATCCCGAACTGGGCGGAGCATCGGGCGGGGACGCATCCCAACGATGCCGCCTCCGCGCTCAAACTCGCCTCCCGCCGAAGCGGCGCGGCAGTCAATGGCTCCAATCTGACCGTTCGATGGCCGAGCGCCGACGGCAAGCGATATGTCATCGAGTGTTCCTCCTCCATGGTGGGCAGCGAATGGACGGTGGTGTCACCTGTGCTTACCGGCGACGGCGATGAGTTGGAATTCACAGACAGCGCCAATGGCGAGCCGCGTTTCTATCGAATTCGCCTGGTGGAGGATTGACGCCCGCTGACTCCGGAATGCGAGGGGATCGGGGCTACCGGATTTCCAGTTCCTGCCTGATGCCGAATTTCTCCACGCGCTTCCGCAGGGTTGCGCGTGTGATTCCCAATAGCCTGGCGGCCTGCACCTGATTTCCGCCCGTTTCCTTGAGGGCATGGATGATCAGCTCGCGCTCCACCGCCGGCAGGATCTTGAGATCCGTATCTTCCCTGGCCGTGTCGAACAGCATGCGGGCGATGCTTGTAAGATCCGTCGAACCCGCACCAGATTCCGTCTCCTTTCGGGACGGGATTTCCTCCAACGCGTCCGGAGCGGGGTTGGTGGCGGGGACCTCCGATCGGATGTTCTCGGGAAGATCGCCAAGCATGATGGCGTCGCCTTTGCTGACCACCAGAGCGCGTTGGACCGCGTTCTCGAGTTCGCGCACGTTACCGGGCCAGGAATACTCCTCCAGTCGTGTAATGACCTCGGGAAGTACCGACTTGGGGCTCTGTCCAGCGTCTGTGGCGCATTTCTTCAGGAAGTAGTTTACCAGCAGCCTGATATCGCCCTTACGCTCCCGCAGCGGAGGCATGCGCACCTGCACGACATTCAGCCGATAGAAGAGGTCCTCCCGAAACTCACGCTCCGCCACCGCCTTGTCCAACGGCTTGTTGGTGGCCGCGATGATACGGACATCCACCTCCACCGGCCGGTTGCCGCCAACCCGCTCGAAGGACCCGGATTGCAACACCCGTAGAATCTTGGTCTGGGTTGGCAGGCTCATGTCGCCAATCTCGTCGAGGAATAGGGTGCCTCCGTCGCACTGCTCGAATTTCCCGACGCGTTGGGTGCTGGCGCCGGTGAACGCGCCCTTCTCGTGCCCGAAAAGTTCGCTTTCCAACAGGTTCTCCGGTATCGCCGCGCAATTGATCGCCAGAAAGGGCTCGTTGGACCGGCGACTGTGATTGTAGATGGCGCGCGCCACCAGTTCCTTGCCGGTGCCGCTTTCGCCTGTGATCAGGCTGGTCGCGTCTGACGTCGCAAGTTGCCCGATCAGCTTGAAGACCTCCTGCATCGGAGCGCTGCGCCCCACGATGCCAATATCGTAATCTTCGGATTCCAGCAGAGGTTCGTAGGAAACCACCTGTCTCATCGCCCTGGAAGCGTCGAGCGCCGCGGATACGATCTCCTGCAATTTCGGCACATCGAATGGTTTCAGCAGGTAATCGTAGGCGCCCAGTTTCATGGCTTCGATCGCGGTCTGGGTGGTGCCGTAGGCCGTCATCATGATTACGGGCAGCCGTCCATCGGCCTGTCTGAGCCGACGCAGGGTCTCCAGCCCGTTGATCCCGCCCATACGCACATCCATTATCACGAGATGAGGTTTCAGGGCGGGGATGAGTTCCAGCGCCTCCTCGCCGCTTGACGCGGTGTGGATCTCAATTTCCGGGGCGTCAAATATCCGCTTGAACGAATAAAGGACGTCCGATTCGTCATCAACCAGCAAGAGTTTGTCCATGTCAGTAAAAGGGAGACTTACGCGAGCTTGCGGCGAAATGCAACGTCGAGAAGACCGGGGCTGTCTCCCGCGGGGATCACTCGGCCGCGGCCGCGACTTCGTCCAGATGACGCGCCTCCTTGAGGTTCACGTAGACGAGACCGCCGATGACGCTCCAGGCCAGCCAGCCCGAATAGGCCAGCAACGACAGTGACAGCGCCAGTTTTGCGGGGGCGCCGACGGCGGTCGCTGTCAGCGCGCCGACGAAAAGGTGCTCGCGGACGCCGAGTCCGCTCGGCGTGATCGGCAGCGCCGAGATGCAGATGATGGCCGGAGCCAGGAAGAGCAAAACGCTGAATGAAACGCCGAGATCCAGTCCGACGGCCAGGGTGTGGAACTGCAGGACGCAGCAGAGATTGAGAAGGGTGGAAAATCCCAGGGACTTCACCAGAAAGGCGCGACGGTTGCCGTAGATTCTGCAGGAGAGCAGCGAGCGCTCCAGATACTCGCCGCGAGGCAGCCGTTTCAACCACCGCCCAAGCAGAGAGTTCTCGTCGGAGCTGCGTCCCCAGAATGCGGCGTAGACCAGGATGCCGCAGGCGCAGAACATTCCGAGAACGGTGAGGAAGACCAGCGCGGTCAGGTCGTCCCCGCGGATCAGCCGGGCATTCGGCGCCGCGAGAGCCACGGCGAACAGGAGCATGGAAAAGAGTCCGATCAACCGATCGACAAACACGGTGGTCACGGCCTCGGTCTTCATGTGGTGCGTCTCCCGGGCGGCGTAGTAGGCCTTGAGCAGATCGCCCCCGGTGGATCCAAGGAGGAATGAATTGAAGAAGTGCGCTATCAGTGAGATTTCCAGAGCGCGCGGAAAAGGAAGATTCAGACCCTGTTCCACCAGGGCCAATTGCCAGCGTCTGGCTCCGATCAGCAAGGTCGCCCCCATGAACACCAGGGAGAGGCCGTATGCCCATGGCGCGACGGCGCTGATGGCGTTCCACACCGCGGGCGGCCCCTGTGTCCAGGCGGCGATGAATTGCTCCCGGCGTGTGAGCTGCTCCCAGTCGGTTCCCTGCGCCTCGACCGCCAGCCGCCCTTCCTGAACAAAGATGACCTGGAATATCCAGAGCAGCAGGGCGGCGCAGATCACGAGCCGGCCGGCCAGTCGGCCTGTCTTGCGCGGGGATTTCATGCCATTTTCAACGACGTCTCCGGATGACCCATCTCGGGCGTCATGTTCGTGAATATTGGGAGGTCATCAAGGTTCGCGGGCGCCGGTGTCCGGGCGCGCGCCCGACATGAAAAAAAACGGGGCCGCCAATCATGGCAGCCCCGAATTCGTGATTTGCTTCCGGAAACGCTTTGCGGTGCCGGAATGCGTCCTTCAGAGGACTCGAAAAAGAACAGCGTGGCCGGGACGGCTCACATGTCCGCGTAACGGGCGCTCAGCATCGCGGAGAATTTCGCGACCTTCATGCGACGGCGACGTTTCTCGCTCGGCTTTTCAAAGTGCCGGTGATTGCGCACTTCCTTCAGGGTGCCCTCGCGATCGATCTTCTTCTTCAATCGACGCAGCGCCTTCTCAACCGGTTCGCCTTTTTTCAATTTGATCTCTACCAAAACTACTTCACTTCCTCTCTGGTAATGTCTCCGAGCGCCCTTGTCCGGCCTCGGGTTGATGGTTTCTCAGTCAATTTCAGGGCGGGGAGCCTAGGACTCGGCTTCCGCGGTGTCAATCAGCTTTTCCAGAATTCTCAGGTGAATCCAATGCCGGCCGCCCGGCGAACTTCCGGGCTGCGCCGGAAGAGCAGCTGGGCAACCGTCCTTCGACTCCGAAAGCGGGGCGGGTATTCAATATGGATCCTGCTTGTCATCAACGACTTTCGTTTATAAATCCACTGCTGATGGCCGATACAGAGAACACGGATGACGTTCCGTTTTCGGCGGAACGGGCGCGCGGGGATATGAAAACCATGCGCCATAATGTGAACAACTCGCTCCTGTTGATCACTTCCGCCGCCGAATTGATCAAGCTGAAACCGGAAGCCGCCGGGCGTTATGCGGATCAGATTCTCGAACAGCAGGACTCCATTGTGAAGGAATTGAGGGAATTCAGTGAAAAAATGGAGAAAAACATGGGGATAGCCGACTGTTAGGTCGACTGTTGGAGCCGCGAGCGAATGGATTCCGGGGCGCGTCCGGTCGCTTTCGAAACCAACTCAACATATTCGGCGTCAGAGACTTCCATGGGTCTTGCGCGACATTGATCCGCCATGTCGGGGTGTTTCCACAGATTGGGGAAATCCCGACATTGTTGCGGCTTTACGGCCTGGACGGCGCATTTTCCGGAATTCAGGAAGATGCACTCCCCATTCTCCTTGTCGTTCAACGCCAGGCCCCTGCGATCGGGGCGCAGGCGGGTGTAGGCGGCGACGAATGCGCTTTCGTCGAGATCGAGAAACGCCGCCATTGCGGAACTCTCCGCCTCACTGATCCGCACGAGTCCGGGCCAGCGGCAGCAGGCCGCGCAACGTTGGCATTCCAGATAGGTCTGCATGGGAAGATTCTAGAACCCATCCCATAAGTAACCAAGCCCCGCGCGACCCGGATTCTGTTGGATGGCAAGGCGTCGCGGAACTTGTTGAAGGGTTCCGCCAGAGTGGTTGATTGAGCCAATAGGCCGCTCATCGTAACCGGAGCCGGTTGCGGTGCGTCTGTATCCAGCGGTCGGTTTGATTTGATCGGTAGCCCTTCGTTTTGAGCATCATGAATCAGAGACACCTGAAATCAGGATGGCGGACGCTCGCCGCTTCGATGTTGGCCATGTTGGCGTCGGGGGGCGTCGCGGCTGAGAGCGCTCAGCCTTCCAGGTCGCTCCCCAGCAGGGCGGAAGTCCGCGAGCAACTGCAGAAACTCGCGCCCGCCGATCGTGAGGCCCGGATCAACGCGTTGCGCCGGGAGTTTGATTCGCCGTCGCCCATGACGCAGGGACGCCGGCCAAACGGGCCGATGAATCGCGAGGCGCGGCAACGAATGGAGCGGATGCGGCGGGAGTTCCAGAATCTGTCGCCGGAAGAGCGGCGGGCGCGGTTGGCCGAACTGCGTCGTCAGGGCGCGGGGGAGTCATCCGGACGGACCGGGAACGTCGGCGCGTCGGCCTTCAGCAGACTGACCCCGGTTCAACGGGAGGAATTTCTCAGGTTGAGGCGCCGGCTCGAAGGGGCTTCGGAGGAGGAGCGTATGGCGAAGTTCCGTGAGTTTTTCCAGAAGGCGGGCGTTTCGATGAACGGCGCGGCCGACCCTTCGGGGGGGCGGCGATCGACGAAAGCAGGTTCCGGAGCGGATCAGGCGTAGATCTCCCTGACGACCTTGCCGCCATCGGGGCCGGTGAGGCGGTGTTCCCGGCCGGCGTGGGCGTATTTCAGGTCGTTGGCGGGCAGGCCCATCAAGTCGAGGATGGTGGCGTGCAGATCGCGGAAGTGCACCCTTCCCTCGACGGCGCGCGCTCCTTTTTCATCGGTTCTGCCGTGGACGTGACCGGCTTTGACGCCGCCGCCGGCCAGCCAGAAGGTGAATCCGTTGGCATTGTGCCCGGTTTCGTCCTTCTTGTTGTCCGGCGTCAGGCCGGGGCGTCCAAATTCGCCGCCCCAGACGACTAGGGTGTCCTTCAGCATTCCCCGTTGATCCAGATCCTCCAGTAGGGCGGCGATCGGGGCGTCCGTCGCTTCGCAGTTGGCGCGCAGGTCGCGGCGGTGATTCTTGTGCTGGTCCCAACTGCCATGATTGAGCTCGATGAAGCGGACGCCGGCTTCGGCGAAGCGACGCGCCAGCAGGCACTGGCGGCCAAAATCGGACATGCGGCAGGTGCCGATCGGCTTTTCCTGCGCGCCCACGCGGTAGCGTTCCAGCGTTTCCCTCGACTCGCCGCTGAGATCCAACAACCCGGGCGCCTCGGTCTGCATGCGGAAGCCGAGTTCCATGGACTTGATCACATCCTCCAGATGGGCGTCATTGTCCCTTCGCGCGAGATGGTCGCGGTTCATCGCCTGGAGAAAGTCGAGTTGCCGGCGTTGCGCCGGGAGCGGGAGGTGACCGCCCTGCACGTTTCTGATGGTCGCCCTGGACATGTTCTCGCCGTTGACGCCGATCGGCGTCCCGGTGTGCACGGAAGGAAGAAACGCGCTGGAGTAGGACGCCGGCTTCGACGTGTTCATGCTGATGAAGCCGGGAAGGTTTTCATTCTCCGTCCCCAACCCATAGCTGATCCAGGAGCCCAGGCTCGGTCGCTCGCGGAGGCGGTCTCCGGTGTGAAGTTGGAGGAACGACTGGGCGTGAATGCCGGTGTCGGCGTGCATGCCGTTGATGACGCAGAGCCTGTCCGCCATGCGGGCGGTCTCCGGCAGCAATTCCGAGACCCAGAGACCGCTGTCGCCTCGGCGTTGGAATTCAAAAACGGAACCCGGGTGCGGCTTCTTGCCGGTCTGGGGTTTGTAATCGAAGGTGTCGAGTTGCGCCGGACCGCCGCTCATGCAGAGGAAGATCACCCGTTTGGCGCGGGCTTTGGGAGTCGTCGTGGACGGCGCCGCTTCGGCCTGTGCGAGCGCTGAGAAGGCGAGGTATCCGAAACCGCAGGATGCGGTCTGGAGCATTTGTCGACGGGATACGGGTGTCATGACGCAATCGCTGCTGAATACTGATCAATCAATATAACGGAATTCACTTGAGGCGAGCAAGGCCTGACAAAGGCTCGCCCAGGCCCTCCTCTCGGAGCCGGTTTTCGCTTCCGTTTCGCGAACCAAACCGACGGCCCCGGCCAGTTCCCTGTCGTCGGGTTGCCGGGTCAGAGCCCGCAGGTAGGCGTCGCGCACGCGTTCCTCGGGCTTCGTTGAACAGGTTGAAATCACTTCGCGCGCGAAGCGGTCCGCCTGCTCCACCACGAAGGGATTGTTGAAGAGGTAAAGCGCGTGGCCCGGGCGGACGCTGGTTTCGCGGCGGCCGACAGGGGTGATGAAGTCCGGCAGGTCGAAGGCCGCCAGTTCCGGCGGCGGCGAACTCCGGAGATAACACAGGTAGACGCTGCGTCGTCGGCTCGGTTCGTGGAGGTTGCCGGCGAGGTTCACCAGGATATCCCGGTGACGAATGATCGAACCGTCCATGAAACCCGGGTCCAATGCGCCGGAGACCTTGAGCATGCCGTCGCGCAGGGCCTCGGCGTCCAGGCGGCGGCGACTGTGGCGCGCAAGCCAGAGATTCCCGGGGTCCGCCCGGGCCAGTTCCGGTGTCGTGTCGCTGCCGAGTTGATAGGTCCGGCTGAGGACGATGGAGCGGATGAGGCGCTTGATCGACCAGCCGTCGGCCATGAATTGCGCAGCCAGATGATCGAGCAGTTCGGGATGGGAGGGGCGCTCGCCGTAGACGCCGAAGTCGTTTGGGGTTGCGACGATGCCGCGGCCAAAGAGATGCATCCAGATGCGGTTGACCATGACGCGGGCGGTCAGTGGATGATCGGGCGCGGTGAGCCATTGGGCGAGCTGCAGGCGGCCGCTCTGCCCGGAGGCAATCTTGATGTCGGCTCCGGAATTGCAGGCGGTGACGAAGCCGCGCGGGACGGCCTCGCCGAGTTTCTTGGCGTCGCCCTTGAGATTGATCTTGGCGTCGCCCGGCTTCTTGGCGTCGCGCACGCCCATGGCCAGCGGCGTTCCGGCCGGCCACTTGGATTTGGGCGCGGGCTTGGGCTTGCCTGTGTTGGACTCGAGGACCAGCACGGTCTCCTTCCAGCCAGCCGGCGGTTTCACATTGGGCGCCGCCTTGAGCACATGGAGGTCGGTCGGCGGGGCGGTGAGCTTCTCGTTGGCGGCCACGCCCCACATGGTTTCGGAACTCGTGAAAATCCCCGCCAGCGCGTAGTAGTCGCGGGTGGGTACGGGGTCGAACTTGTGGTCATGGCAGCGCGCGCAGGCGACGCTCAGCCCCATGATTCCCGATCCGACCATGTCGATCTGATCGGCGACGACATCCATGGCGAAGTTGTTGTTCATCGCCTTGGCGGGTTTCGCGGTCATGGCGAGGAATCCGGTGGCGACGAGATTGCGGTCGCGCTGCTCCGGCGAGTCGGCGGGCAGAAGGTCGCCGGCGAGTTGCTCGGTCAGGAAGCGGTCGTAGGGCGTATCCTCGTTGAAGGCGTTGATCACATAGTCGCGGAAACGCCACGCGTGGGGGAAGGTCGGATTGCGGCTGAGACCGTCGTTGCCGTTGGACTCGGCGTAGCGGGCGACGTCCAGCCAGTGACGCCCCCAACGTTCGCCGAATGCGGGCGACGAAAGCAGGTCGTCCGCCAGACGCGCGACCGCCGCCTGCCCGCCGGACTTGTGGTCGGCGACAAACGCGGCGACGTCGCGCATGGTGGGCGGGAGTCCGGTCAGATCGTAGAACAGCCGGCGGACCAACGTTTCGGGGGCGGCGTCGGCGACGGGCGACATGCCCTTGCTTTCCAGTTCCGAGAGGACAAAGCGGTCGATCGGGCTGCGCGGCCATGCGCCTGAATTCACGCCGGGGGGCGCGGGATTTGAGACAGGTTGCAACGCCCAGAGATCGCCTTCCTCGTATTGGATTCCGTCCACGGCGGTCGCGGTTCCGGTTCTCGGGTCGGGCGCGCCCATGGCCACCCATTTCTCGAAGTCGGCGATGACCTGGGGAGGTAACGGCTTCTTGGGCGGCATCTCCAGATCGGCTTCCCAGCGCAGCGACTGGATCAACAGGCTCTGTTCCGGTTTGCCGTCGATGATCGGGGGGCCGGATTCGCCGCCTTTCAGGAGGTTTGCCCGGGAGTCGAGCAGCAGTCTGCCGCCGATCTTTTTCGCGTCGGGCGCATGGCAATCCAGGCAATGCTCGACCAGGACGGGGCGAATCTTGTTTTCGAAGAAGACGCGTTGGGCCGGCGTGATGGGCTTCGCGGCGGTCGCTCCGACCGGGACCGCGAGCGTCAGCAGGATGGCAATTCGCATACGCATGAGATTCAGGGTCCATAGAAGCCTGTATCCCGAATTCATTCAAGTCTCCGGGTTGGCTCGCTGATTGCTAAAGGAGGCAGTGCGCCCAGACAGGCCGCCAGGTGAACGAAAAACGATTCAAGGCTGTCTGAATTTGGCCGATATGGATCGAAATCGCCACTGTCGGATCGGTTGGGCGGCCTGTTGCACGAATGTCACATGTTTTTGGTTGAATTGAGAAAGAGATTCCCCAACGTCCTGCGCTCCTTCGGCTGCGGCCGGGGCCGGATATGAGTCCAAAGCAAGCGGCGTCGGCGACGACGCCACCAATCAGGAAGAGTAAAACGATGGTTGAAACGAAGAACAAAACCAAGACTGAGAACATCAAGTTGAAGAAGAAGCGCGTGGATTTTTCGATCGTGGCGCCGGAAGCGGATGACGTGAAACTCGCGGGTGATTTCACGGACTGGAAACAGGATCCGACCCCGATGCGTCGCCTCAAGAGCGGAGCGTGGAAGAAGACGGTCTATCTGCCCGTCGGAGCCTACCAATACCGCTTCGTGGTCGATGGCGAATGGACCAACGATCCGGATTCCGGATTGCGCGAGCCGAATCCCTTCGGACAGGAAAACGACGTCTGCGTGGTGGAATAACCCGCGGAATCGACCGATTTCCAGAAGAGCGCGATCCGCGGGCGCGGGTCGCGCTTTTCGTTTGCTCAGGCTTTGGCCAGGGCGGCTTCGCGTTCCAGCAGCGTCGGATGCGAATAGTGAAAACCGCTGTAGGTCGGGTGCGGGGTGAGATTGCCCAGGTTCTTTTCGTGCAGTTTGCGCAACGCGTCGCTCAACGGCCGGGAGGCGCCGACGACCTGCTTTGCGTAGGCGTCGGCTTCATACTCGTGCCGGCGCGACAGGCAGTTCATCAACGGAGAGAACCAGAATTCCACGGCGCCGCTCAGCAGGCCGAACAACAGAAAGACCGGGGTCGGGTTCTCCGCCTCGAAGCCGAAGGCTTCGGCAAATGGCTTGTGGTCGGCCAGCAACGATAGAATCCAGAACCCCAGCAACAGCGACACCGCCGAGAACGCCAGCATCTTGAGGATGTGCCTCCGTTTGTAGTGCCCGATCTCGTGGGCCAGCACGGCCTCGAGTTCCTCCTCGTTCAACTGCTCGATCAGGGTGTCAAAAAGGACGATGCGCCGTCCTTTGCCAAATCCGGTGAAGAAGGCGTTTGAGTGTTTCGACCGGCGGCTGGCGTCCATCACCTGGATTTCCTGGGCGTCAAATTCGGTCCGTCTGGCCAGGGCCATCAGGCGATCCTTCAGCGGCCCGTCTTCCAGCGGGGTGAACTTGTTGAACATGGGGAGGATGACGATCGGCGCCAGGATCATCATCAGAAACTGGATGCCCATCAGGCAGCACCAGCCCCAGATCCACCAGGCGTCGCCGGCCTGATCGATCAGTTTCAGCAGCAGCGCGAAGATGGGGAGGAGCAGGACAACCAGCAGGATGGTTCCCTTGATCCGGTCCAGCCACCAGGTCGACTGGGTCGAGTTGTTGAATCCGAACCTCTCCTCCAATCGAAACTGCGCGGTCCAGTCCAGCGGCAACCGGCCGGCCGCCATGGCCAGCATGGCGGCGATCAGGCAGGCCGCGTTCGACCAGACCGAGCCGCCCAGCAGAAGGGCGCTGCGTTCGAACAGCCAGGGTAGGAATCCGGAAAGCAGGACGAGCAGCAGCAAGCCCGTGTCGAAGAGGTTCTCCCAGGTTCCGAAGCGGCTCTTGGTGAGGGTGTATTCGACCGAACGGGCGTAGGTGGCGTTGTCCATGACCCCGGCCAGACCGCGGGGCAGCTTGTCGGCGTTCTTCCGGACGTGACGTTCGTTCAGGCGATCCAGCCAGCTTTCCGCGGCCCATCGGAGCAGGACGAGGCCGATCGCCGCGAGGAGGATGGGGGAGCTGTAATCCAAAGCGAACGTCCAACGTCCAACTTCAAACGGGCAACATCAAACAGCAGAGACGCCGGGGGCTGCCGCTCACCATTGCAGTTCCTGGATGCGGCGCGCGACCTCTTCGGCGTTCTCCCGGCTGTTGAAGGCCGAGATGCGGAAGTAGCCTTCGCCGGCGCTGCCGAAGCCGCTGCCGGGCGTGATGACCACGTTGGCCTCGCTCAACATCTTGTCGAACGCGTCCCAACTGGAGATGCCTTCGGGGCAGCGCACCCAGATGTAGGGTGCGTTGACGCCGCCGAACACGGTCAGGCCCGCGGTCGTGGCGGCTTCGCGCAGAATCTTCGCGTTGCCCATGTAATGCTCGACCAGGGCCGCCACCTGCGCCTTGCCTTCCTCGGAGTAGAGGGCCTCGGCCGCGCGTTGGATCGGGTAGCTCACGCCGTTGAACTTGGTGCTCATGCGACGGTTCCACAACGCGTGCAGTTCATTCCATTCACCCTCGGCTGTCTGGGCCTTCAATTCCTTGGGCACGACCGTATAGGCGCAGCGGGTGCCGGTGAATCCGCCGTTCTTGGAAAAACTGCGGAACTCCACCGCGCAGCTCCTGGCTCCGGGGATCTCATAAATCGAATGCGGGACATTGTCCTCGCTGATGTAGGCCTCGTAGGCGGCGTCATAGAGGATGATGGCGTTGTTCGCCTGCGCGTATTCCACCCACCTGGCCAACTGGTCGATGGTCGCCACCGTGCCGGTCGGGTTGTTCGGGTAGCAGAGATAGACGACATCGACCTTCTCCTCCGGGATCGCGGGGACGAAGCCGTTTTCCGCCGTGCAGTCGAGATAGACCAGGCCGGAGTAGCGGCCCGATTCACCGGCGGGGCCGGTATGGCCGACCATGACATTGGTGTCGAGGTAGACCGGATAGACGGGGTCCATCAACGCGATCTTGTTGTTGTGGCCGAGCACGTCGAGGAAGTTGGCGCTGTCGCACTTCGCGCCGTCCGAGACGAAGATCTCATCGTCGGCGATCTCGATGCCGCGGTCGCGGAAATCGTTTTTTGCGATCGCCTCGCGCAGAAAGCCGTAGCCCTGTTCGGGGCCGTAGCCGCGGAAGGTGTCGCGGGAGCCCATTTCATCGACCGCCTTGTGCAGCGCGTCGAGCACGGCCTGGGGCAGCGGTTCGGTGACATCGCCGATACCGCAGCGGATCAGCTTTCCGGCGGCTTCGGGGTTGTTCTCGGTGAACTGGGTCACACGGCGGGCGATCTCGGGGAACAGATATCCCGCCTGGAGCTTCAGGTAGTTGTCGTTCAGATAGGCCATGATTTTGTGATCGGTTTGATCTTCTCGAAAAATGACAAGCCGCGGAAAATACAGACACGTTTCCCCTGATGCAAGCGAGAGACTTGGCCATTCCGCCTGCGGGGTGCGGCCTGGGTCATTCGGCCGATGGAACTGCGACCTCCCGGATCTGCCGCGACCACATCCGGCTGTCGGGAATGAAGGAGGCGCGATCGTTGATCAGGAAGCGCTGGCGCGCCTCCTCCAGCGAGCCGTCGAAATCGAGAAGGTCGAGTTCCCGGACCAGCCCGTCGGAGAACCCGGGCAGCACGATGCGCCAGTTCCACAGGCTGACCTTGTTCTCGCGCAGTTCGTTGGCGTGTTCAACCACGGTGGTCGTGCAGTTGTGCAGCAGTGTGTTGTAGAAACGCGGCCTGGCTGCGAGGTCGTTCGCCCGCTTCAGCATGTCGACGAACATCAGTCGGGCCTGCTCCGGAGTCACCTTGATCGGATAGACATGGACCGGCTCCTTCCACACGTTGGCGCGCAGGCCGATCAGGTCCTTCTCGTCGCCGATCACGTAGGTGATCTCGTAGTGACGGAACATGCCGCGGACGGGGGAGTAGGTCTCGTCCCGCTCCTTGCGGATCTCGACCGAGATCGCGACCTGCTCCCCGTCGTCGAAACCAAAGCTGATGAAGACATGGGCCAGCGCGCGGCCGAAGGCGAAGGGGACGACGATGAAATCCGCGCGTTGAATCCGGTCGAGGTCGTATTCGCGGTCCTCCCATTTCAGATCGAAGTCGGATTCGGTCCGCCAGGCGACATTGCGCACATTGTGGATGCGGACGCGCTGGTCGTCGAACTCGGCGGCGGGCAGCGTTTGGGACAGTTCCTGCCAGTCGCGATCGTTGCTTGCGTCGTTGAAGCCCCACACGAAGCGGACCAGGAGAAACGCGGCGAGCATCGCGCCGGGAATCTGTTCAGAGGCGATCCTGCGGAAAATGACGACGCTTCCGGCGATCCAGGCCAGCGCGGACACCGGCCCCAGCCAGCCGGGCCACGCGGGAAAATACCAGAGGGCGATGATGGACCAGAGCCAAAGCGCTCCGGAGAACAGCAGCCAGGCCCATCGGCCCGCGCGCTTTGCGATGTGAACGAGGCGGTCCTGGAAGGGAAGCTGCCCCGCGGCGGGGGGATTCGTGTCGGGCGTCGGCTCTACGGGGCCGCGCCCCGGGGGGATGTCCGCGTCCCGGGCCATGGTCTGGCGGAGGCCTCAGGTGATGATGCCGACCATCGTTGCGGTGAGATAGCTGGCCAGGACTCCGCCGATCATCGCGCGGCCGCCGAGCTTCGCCAGATCCTTGCGGCGGTCCGGAGCCAGCGATCCAATGCCGCCGATCTGGATCGCAATGCTGGAGAAATTCGCGAAACCGCAGAGCGCGTAGGTCGCGAGCCGATAACTCCGTTCGTCGATGTTTCCCTGCAGTTCCGCCAGCGAGAGGTAGCCGATGAATTCATTGAGGACGATGCGTTCGCCCAGCGCTTCGCCCACTGCCACACAATCCCCCCAAGGCACGCCCATGAGAAATGCGAATGGCGCGTTCACCCAGCCAAAGAGCTTTTCCAGGGTGACCGGATCCGTGATGCCGAGCGCGGACTGCGGGGCTGACAGGAGGTGATTGAGCAATGCCACGATCGCAACGAAGGCGATGAGCATGGCCATGACATTGATGGCCAGCAGGGCGCCTTGACTGGCGCCGCGGCAAAGGGCGTCCAGGCCGTTGGTGGATTCGATTTTGAGGTCGGCTTTCGCGCCGGCGGCGGTTTCACTCTCTTCCGTTTCGGGGATCATGATCTTGGCGATGAGCAGCGCGGCGGGCGCGCTCATCACCGACGCTGTCAGCAGGTGCCCGGCATCGATGCCGAACGAGACATACGCCGCCATGACGCCGCCGGCGATGGTGGCCATGCCGCCGGTCATCAGCGCCATCAATTCGCTGGGGGTCATGTGGGGGAGGTAGGGTTTCACCACCAGAGGCGCCTCAGTCTGCCCCATGAAGATGTTGGCGGCCGCGGCGAGACTTTCGCTGCCGGTGGTCCGCATGGCCCGCTGCATCACCCAGGCAAAGCCCTGGACCACCTTCTGCAGGATCCCGTAGTGGTAAAGGGCCGCCGACAGGGATGAGACCACGATGATCGTCGCGGAAACCACCACGACAAAGAGGAAGCTGTTCTGCGGGCCCAGCTTTTCGGCCAGCAGTTCCTGGTTGGCCAGGGGGCCGAAGACAAACGCGGCGCCTTCGATTGAAACGTCGATGAGCCTTTCTGCGGCGCCGCGCGCCCAGCCGAAGACAGTCTTCCCGAATTCTGTTTTGAGGATGAGGAGCCCGAAGGCGAATTGCAGTCCCAGCCCGCTCAGGACGGTCCGCCAAGGGAAGCGTTTCCGATTGTTGGAAAGGCCCCAGGCCAGCGCGATAAAACCGCACAAGCCGACCAGGCTCAGAAGCTTCAGCATGCGCGGACGTTAGGCGGCGGTTTGGCAGTGGGCAAGGGCATTGTCCTTCGGGGCTCAGTTCCCGGTTCGCGGTTCGCGGTTCGCGGTCGCGACGCGGTCGGCCAGGCGGCTCAGACATGCCGCGGGATCGTTCTGTGATTCTTCCGCATCGGCGACCTCGTTGACCACTCCCGCCGTTGCCGAGAAGGCTTCCTGGACTTCCGCCTCGTCGCTCGCGATGCCGCCGAGTCCGATGCAGGGTATGCCGAGGGCGCGGCATCTCTGCGCCAGTTCGCCGACGCCTTTGCCCATCAGCGATGAATGGTCGATCGAGCCTTCGCCGGTGATGATGAGGTCGAAGTCCTTCAGTCGGTCCAACAATCCGATCTGTTCGGCGAAGAGATCAAAACCGGGCCGCAGGATTCCGCCGGCAAAACAACGCAGACCGAAGCCGAGACCGCCCGCGGCGCCGTCGCCGGGCGCGCCGGCCGGTGTGTTCAAATCCGATTCCGCGATCCTGGCCAAGCGGTGCAGGGCGGCGTCGGCGGGTTCGATCTCCTCGGGCCGAAGCCCCTTCTGTGGTCCGTAGATGGCGCTGCATCCCTGGGGGCCGTTCAGGGGGTTCTGCACATCGACAGCGACTTCCAGTCGGGGAATGTCCGGGGGCGATTCCGGCCGCTCGATCGATCGCAATTGCGTCAGATCCGGCCAATGTTCGATGGGTTCGGATCCCATGAAGGTCCAGCCCAGGCCTCGCGCCATGCCGATCCCTGCGTCGTTGGTCGCGCTGCCGCCAATGCCGATCACGCAGCGACGGGCCCCCGCCTTTGCGGCGTCCCGCAGCACGGCGGCCAATCCCAAGGTGTCCAGATCGTGCGGATGGAACCTGCCATTCGGGAGCATGGCCAGCCCGATGACATTGGCGGATTCAATGATCGCGGTGTTGGAGTTGGGAATCCACTGCCAGGCGGCGGCGCAGGGGCGATGAGCGGCGTCCACGGTCTCCACTTGCCTGGCTTCTGCTCCGAGGATTTCACCCAGAATCTGTCCGAATCCATCACCCCCGTCGCTCATTGGCAGCAGTTCCAGTTCATCCTCCGGGCGCGCCCTGGCCCAACCGTCTGCGATGGATTCAGCTGCCTGCCGGGCGGTCAGGGTGCCTTTGAACTTGTCGGGTATGATCAGAACGCGCCGTGGCATATGGAAGCAGGGTCCGGCGCCGGCGTGGATTCCGTCAAGGATCGGGTGATTCGGGATGCGGGATGCGGGATGCGGGAACCGAGAACCGAGAACCGAGAACCG
>JAYPEY010000052.1:0-6620 GCA_038126035.1 Verrucomicrobiales bacterium
CCTCGTGCGGCACGGCCCCGGTGGCCTTGAGCAGCATCAGGCTGTCGTCGGCGTTGGCGAGATTGATGCGACGGCCCTCGTGGTCGTCCACAAACGCGCGCACATCGAAGATTGGATCGTAGCCGCGGAGGGAGAGTTTGAATCCAGCCTTGCCGTCCTTGGCGCCGTGGCAGGTGCCCATGTTGCAGCCCATGCGCGAAATGACCGGCATGACGTCCTTCACGTAGTCCGGTTCGAAGGGCTTCGTCATGTTGGCGACCTCCACGGGAATCACGGCGGTGTGGCCTTCATGCGAAATGCGGATCTCGCCCCTGCCGTCCTTGACCGGCCGGATCATGCCATGCTCGGCCTTGGCAACGCCGCCGGTCACAGCGAACTCCGCCTCGCGCGTAAGATCGATCTTGTCGCCCGACGCCAGCCATCCGGTCACCAGGGTCTGGGTGTAATCCGCCTTGCGGCCGATCTTCACGGCCTTCGGCTCCACGCTCAGGCCGATGACATTCAGTTTCTGGTCGTCGGGGAGCGGGACCGGCACGTAGGCGTTCTTCAGGGCCGCGCTGCCAGCATCGTAGAAGCGCAGCACGCCGTCACCGCCGGCCGCCGCGATCGTCCCGCCATCCGGACTGAAGGCGACCGCATAAACGCCGCCGCCCACCTCCGCCTGGCTGAGCAGCTTGACGCCCTCAACCTGGTAATCCGCGACCTTCTTCTTCTCGGCGGCATTCCGTTGCACCGGACGCTTGCCGAAGATCTTCTTCAACTCCTCGGACACCTCGTGCTTGAACTCCGAATCGTAGACATGAAGGAATCCGCGCCCATCCAGGCTGCTCACCGCGGCAATGCGCTTTCCGTCCGGGCTGAAGGCCACATCGAAAATGCGGCCCTGCATGGCCGGAAACTTGCGCACCAGGTTGGAGTTGTCGCCGATCACGCGCTTGGCCACGCGATCCAGACGGTAGATCTGCGGGACGCCGTCCGCGCCGCCGACCAACACCTCATCGCGTGTTGGATGCAGATCCACCGCATGCGTGCCGCCCTTCAAGGCGCCCGGCGTGATGGAGGTGAGGTTGTCGACAAATCGCGAGGTCGCGAACTCGTAGAGCTTGGTCGTCATGTCGCGGCCGACCGAGACGATCCGATCGCCTTTCTGCGACCAGGTCGTGTCCAGGGCCCAGTCATCATGCGCGCCCTGATACATCGCGATCTTGCCGGTCGCGGCGTCGATCACCCGGATGGCGCTGTCCGCGCAACCGAAGGCGACGTGTTTTCCATCCGGCGACCAGCTCGCGCCATAAACCGTATCGTAGGTCACCGGCACGGACACATCGAGTTTGCGCTTGGCGACGTCCCAGATCTGCACTTCGCCCATGCGGGCGGGCAGTCCGCCGGTCACCGCCAGTTTCTTCCCATCGGGCGAAAAGGCGACCGATTCAATCCGCGCGGAAAGTCCGACCAACCGCGCCGCCAGGCCGGAGCCATCCGTGTTGTGCAGCAATGCCTCATGGTAACCCGCCACCGCCAGCAGCCTGCCGTCGGGCGAGTAGTCGATCGACGTGATGTAAGGCGGCCGCGAATACTTCGGCGGGTTGTTCATGTCGATGGTCTGCACCGCATTCGCCGGGGTGTCGTCCTTGGCGCCCTGCGCAATCCACCTGCGGATCAGATCGACCTCCTCCTTGCCCAGCGGATCGGCCTTGGGCGGCATTTCGACCTCGCCATCCTTGCCGGGGGAAATCATCTCTACGAGCAGGCTGGCGTCGGGCTTGCCGGGCACGATCGCCTTGTCGGTGTCGGCGCTCTCACCGCCGGCCAGCATCTTCTTGAAGTCGGTCATCACGTAACCGCCCTTGTCCTTGGCCGGTTGGTGACACCCTTGGCAGGACGCCTGAAAAACGGGGCGGATATCCTTGTAGTAGCTGACCTTGGCGTCGTCGGCCTTTGCCGCCTCCGCAGCCGATCCGGTCATCGCGGATGCGACCAGGACGCCAACTGCAAGAAACCCGGGAATGTGTTGCTTCGATTTCTTCATGTGCATTTCAAAAAGTCTCAAAAGCGGATTGGAAGAGACGCCTCTCAGGCCCCGCCCAATTCACCGATGGGTAAGCTTTCGATAGAAACATTGAGGCGGGATTAGGCAAACAAAAAACGGGCTGTTTGCGCTGGCAGCGCAGCGCCCAATGAGGCGACAAGGGAATGAAGACAAAGGAATGTCGGGTCATCTGTCTCTATTCCCACGTCTTGTTGTTCCGGGAATCAAGAAAACGGGAAATGCGGAAATTGCGGGACGGTGGGTTTGCGATTGCCTCCTCTCCAACATCCGGGCTAGGGATATCCCGTCTTCAGGAACGCCCGCTCATGTCGGAAACCTCAGCCAGCCCCACGCCGTTCGATCCGCCGATTCATTGGTCTCGCTTTGCGATATGCGCGGCGATCGGGGGCGTCCTCTGGTTCTGGCCGGCGCCCGCAGGCGTGGAACCCGAAGGCTGGCGCGTGCTGGCCGTGTTTGCGGCGACCATCATCAGTTTCATCCTTCGCCCGATGCCGATGGCCGCGACCACCATCATCGGGCTCGTCATCCTCATCCTGACCAACACCTTCGCCGCCGATTCGAAGAAGGCCGTGGAATACGCGCTTTCCGGCTATGGCAGCGCGATTGTCTGGTTGATGGTGGCCGCATTTCTCATCTCCGGCGCCGTCGTGGAAACCGGCCTCGGCCGCAGGGTCGCATTGATGCTGATCCATCGACTCGGGCGCAGCGCGCGGGGGTTGGCCTGGGGCATCGGCTCCGCCGAACTCGTTCTTGGCCCCTTCGTCGCCTCCAACACCGCCCGCGGAGGAGGCGTCCTGGCCCCGATCGTCGATTCTCTCTGTCGGACACTGGCGCGGGGCGACGAGGTCGCGCGCCGAAACGGCGTCAGCGAACTGATGATCCTCACCGGTTCGCACTCCAATCTGATCACCTCGGCCATGTTTCTCACCGGCATGTCGGCGAACGCCATCGTGAGCCAGGCCGGCGCCGACATTGCCGGCGTCGAGTTCGGCTGGAACACCTGGGCCTTGGGAGGAATCGTGCCGGGAGTCGTCGGACTGGCGTTGCTCCCGTTGTTTCTGACCTTGTTCGTCATACCCGAGGGGGTGGACATCGCCGCCGCAAGAAATCAGGCGCAGGTCGAACTGAAGAAACTCGGCCCGGTCACCCGGAACGAGCGCGTCCTGCTCGGCGTCTTCCTGCTTGTGCTCGTTCTCTGGTCGACCTCCAAGCTGCACGGCATCCACACGACGGCGGTGGCCCTCCTTGGCGTGGCAACCCTGCTGCTGACCGGCGCGCATTCCTGGCGAAGCATGGCCAACAACGGCGGCGCCTGGGACGCAATGGTGTGGCTGGGCGGCCTGGTCACGATGGCGGCCGCGCTGAAAGACCGGGGCGTCGTCGCCTGGTTTGCGGAAAACGCGAAGGACTGGGTCGGCAGCCTCGGCGGTGTCACCGCCCTGCTTGGACTGGCGTTGATCTACTTCTACTCCATGTATGGCTTTTCGATGTTGTCCGGCCACATCACCGCCATGGCCGCAGCCTTTATGGCCCTGGCCATCTCCATGGACGCGCCCCCGGCGCTCACCGTCGCGCTGCTGGCCTATTTCTCCAACCTCTGCGGCTGCCTCACCAACTACTCCTCCGGCCCCGTGATCATTTACTTCGGAATGGGTTACGTGCCCGCCGCCAGGTGGTTCCGCGTCGGCGCGCTGGTCTCCCTTTTCCACCTGACGGTCTGGCTGACCGTGGGGATGACCTGGTGGAAGTTTCTGGGATGGTGGTGATCGGCGTCCGGTATTCAGTATTCAGAGGTCAGAGTGGTCTGAATACTGACCTCTGATTACTGATTACTGGCCTCTGCCCCCTACTTCACCTCGCGGATCTTGATGTTGCGGAACTTCACCACGTTGCCGTGGTCCTGCAGGCAGATGTGGCCGGAGGTCGCCCTCCCAAACTTCGGAAACTTGTGAAACTTGCTCTTGGCGAGCTTTTCGTTCCAATCCTTGGAGCCCTTCACATAGTCGCAATAGTAGGTGTGGTTCATCCAGTGCACGCAGCGCTCCGGCGTGATGAGGATGCGCATGTGGTTCCACTGTCCGGCCGGCTTGGTGGCATCGACCTTGGCCGGATAGAACTCGTACAACCAGCCCGCCAATTGCGGATCGTGTCCCTTGACATTGTCCTGGACCTGGATCTCCGGACCGGTCTGCCAGGGCCGCTTTTCCTCCTCGGTCACATGAAACATGATGCCGCTGTTGCCTCCCTCGGAGATGTTGTATTCGAGCGTCAGTTCAAACGCGCCGAACTGTTCCTTCGTGATCAGGTCGCCGGCATTTTTCCTGGCCCAGACAATCGCGCCATCCTGGACCTCCCATCCGTCGCTGACACCGTCCTTCTTGTAATTGCGGAATTGGCTCATGTCCCTGCCGTTGAACAAGAGCTTCCAACCGGCCGCCTTCTCCGCGGCGGTCAACGTGTTGGGTTTGGCGTCGTCGGCCTGCAGGGGACCGGCAAGCAGAAAGGCAAGAGAAGCAACGGAAGCGAGGGCGGCGGATCGTTTGGTCATGACGCGAGCGATTCGGTGTGGTTGAAACAGTTTTCGAGGCGGGGAATCTACGCACGGAAGATCCGCCGAAGCAAGCGCTTCAGGACGTCCGATTCCGGGAAGGCGCGCCCCCGGGCTCGCCAAGCCCGGCTCAACGCGGATTCTGACTATGCATCCGCTTTCAGTTGAGACTTCTGCTCCTCCGTCAACTCGGCTGCGCCGAGTTCGTCCAACAGTTTCGTCTCCGCGGCATCCTTGCTCATGAACCAACGGCAGATGTAATACCACACGGCGGGAATGGCGCCGGCAAGAACGGCGATAATCAGGTCTACTTTCGAAATCATGATCAGATGAGGTCTGGGTCGGATATGTGACTCCCGCAGAGCTTAAGCCTCCGCCTCATTCCAACCGCACCTCGCTTGCCCCGATATCGTCCTATATTGCCGCCACGGCCGAAACCTGCCTCGCCCGACCACAAAAAAAAAGCCGCTCCAAGAACGGAGCGGCCGCGCAATGCAAACGAGTCCAGCCCCCATCAAAGAAGGCCGTCGCCCTTGTCCGTGCCATTCAACATCCTGGAAATGGCAAGATATCCCAGCGCGCAAACGCCGAAGGCGAAAAATGAAATAAGTGTTCCGGTAAGATCCATGGTCAATTCTTGGTGTTGTTGAGAGCAATAAATAGCAGACCACTGCCGCAAGCCAATAGAAATCACTCCATCACTCCATCACTCCATCACTCCATCGCCCGAACCGGCGGATGCCACCCGCACAGGCAGCAGGATTCCGATGACAGCAATCTGCGCCACACCAATGGCAAGGTAGATCTGCGCCTCGCTCAACCACAGACCGAGCTTCCCGGCACACCAGGCGCCGCCGGTGTTCGAGAGGTTCATCATCGCCATGTAGGCGGTGAATTGTGACGCCGCAACCGTCCGCCAGGAGACACCCATGAAGATCGCAAACAACGAGACCGCAAACACGCCGTAGATCAGTCCTTCGAGACACACCATCGTCATGACCACCGACCGCGACTCCCATGCATCGGGAGTCAACCCAAAGGCGATCCACACACCGCCGAGGACAGCAGTCGCGATCATCGCCAAGCGCCGCGCTCCAACCAGATCCGCAAGGAATCCGCCCATCACCGAACCGCACAGACCGAACCAGACAGCGACAGCGCCCTGGAATCCCGTGAATTCCTCCTGCGTCCAGTCGAGTTTCTGGATGGTGAGCGTGACGATCACCGTGGTCGAGACCGCCACCGCACACTTCGACGCCAATGCAAGTATGGCGCACACCCATGCCGCCTTTGCCCGGAACGCCCCGGCCAGATTCGCCGCCAATTCACCGAGCGAATGAGCGCGCTCGGATTCAACCGCGTCGCTGACACCCCCCGCCGACCATGGAAACAACTTCTCCCCCGGTCGTTCGCGAACCAACAAGGGGATCAGCATGATGGCCAGGACCATGAGAACCTGGATCGCGATCGCCATCCGGAGTCCGGCGTCCGCCATGATCGCGCCGATCACTGCGCCGCCGATCGCCGAACCGCCATAGCTGCAGCCATACATCAGTCCGTTGGCGCGCCCCCGCTCCCGGGGCTTCAGGAGATCCACCGCCAAGGCATCCACTGCGACATCCTGCACCGAGGCGAACACGTTGATCAGGCACACCAGCCAGACCACCAATCGCACGCTCTCCGACAGATCCGGAACAAAAACCATCGCGGCCAGGGTCAGCGCCATCGCCGTCTGCGCCACCAGAATCCAGGGCCTCCTGCGTCCCATTGCCGGAAAACCGTAACGATCGATCAACGGCCCCCAGAGAAACTTGAAGGTCCAGGGCAGCGAGGTCATCGCAATCACGGCGCCGATTTCCTCCGTCGTCACGCCCCGATCCGCCAACCACGCCACCAACGCAATCGTCACGAAACCAAACGGGATCCCCTGCGCCACATAAAGTCCGCACAGCGCGCCCATGCGAAGCCAGCGGTTCTCGGACAAGGTGGGCATTGGACGTGTTGCGTGTTGCGTGTTGCGTG
>JAYPEY010000052.1:6720-38629 GCA_038126035.1 Verrucomicrobiales bacterium
CGTGTTGCGTGTTGCGTGTTGCGTGCCTGTCGCGCCGTAGTCGGGAGGCGAAGGCTGATTTTCGGTTCAGCTTCAATCAACCGCGAACAGCGAACCGGGAACAGAAACCTGAGAACCCGTTTGCCATCTGCCATCTACCATCTGCCGCCTTCAGAATTCAACGCCGTTCTCGCGTCGATAAACGTCCAGTGCAACCCCCAATTGGGCCGCGATCGGTCGCTCATCGGCCTTCCCAATCCGACAACCATCCAACTCCGCAACGGAAACCAGCCCCGCGCCGGAGCCGGTCAGGAAGACTTCATCCGCCGTGATCAGATCGTATCGGGACAACGGCGCCTCCCGCGATTCAATTCCCGACTTCGTCGCCAACTTCAACACACTGTCCCGGGTAATGCCCCCCAGCGGGCCTTCCGACAAAGGCGGCGTCTGCAAAACCCCTTCGCGCGCACAGAAGACATTGGCCACGCTGGCCTCCGCCACGCGTCCCGCCTGATTCAGCAGCAATGCCTCATCCGAACCCGCTCGCACGGCCTGCATCTTGGCCTGGATGTTGTTCAGGTAATTGAGGCTCTTGACCCTGGGATCGAGAACGTCCGGCGAAGGTCGCCTCATCGAGGCCGTGACCATCCTCAGCCCCCGTTTCCGCCTCTCCTCCGGGTAAAGCGCAACCGACCCAACCAGACAGATGAACTTCGGCGACACGCAGGGCGTCGGATCCACGCCAAACGGACCCACCCCGCGGGAGACGATCAATCGAACATACGCCTCCGATTCCCCAAAGGCCCTCGCCGTGGCCAATGTCGCCTCCCGCAACTCCGCCAACGACGCCGGGAGTTCCAGCGCAATCAGTCTCGCCGAGTTCGCCAACCGCTCCAGGTGGTCGTCCAATCGAAACACCCGGCCATGCGCGATGCGGATTCCCTCGAACACGCCGTCGCCATATAGAAACCCGTGGTCCATCACCGGGATCGTCGCCCCGGCGCCATCCATGATCTTCCCTTCCATCCATGCCTTCATCGTCCTGCCTTTCCTTTCGTCAGGCGGCCCAGGGCCGCCTTCGCACCGGAGACCAACCTTTCGCCGATCCGCCGCGGACCCAACTCCTCCATCCGGGGCGTCGTTGTCGCCAGCACAATGCCGCCAAGCATCGTGGAGGAACCCATGATCGGGGCCGCCGCCACCGAAAGCCCCCTGAGCCACTCGCCGTCGTTCGTCGCCCACCCCCGCCTGCGGACCCGCTGCAGTTCACGCTTCAGGGCGGCGTCCGTCGTGATCGTTGCCGGGGTGAACGGCTCCAGGTGATCCTCCGCCCGCGTCACCCGGTCCGGATCAAAAGCCAGGTAAAGCTTGCCCACCGCGGTCGCATGGGTCGGCATGGTCGCGCCCACCTGCGGCGTCGCGCGAATGAACCCGGAACCCTCGACCTTGTCCGCGATGGTCATCCTGCCGGCGCGGGCCACAACCAGAAACGCCGTCTCCCCAGTGTCCGCCGCGAGCTTCTCCAACTCCGGCCGCACCGCGGCGCAGATGGGCTCGCGCTCCATCACCCGACGCCCCAACGCCGCCAACCCAAAACCCAGCTGATATCGACCGCTCTCATCCTGCTCCACCAGATCCCGCTTGGAGAGCGCGTTCAACTGACGGAACACGTTGGCCTTCGGCTGCCCCGTGTTCCGCGCCAGAACCGTTACACCCTGCGCCCCCTCCGCCTCACTCAGGTGAAACAGAAGATCGATCGCCTTTTCAATCGTCGAGGACATGTTGTTTCATTTTATAAAACTTTTGTTTCAATAAATGAAACATCTAATCCGATGAAGGCCCTGAGTCAAGGCCGGCGTTCCACCCCGGTTCCGCAATTCCCATGCCGGGCGCCGCGTGGCCCAAATCGCCGCTGGACATCGCGGTCCCCGCGCGTACCTTCCGGCGCATGGAACCGACCAAACTCACCCTCGGGCACTCGCCGGACCCGGATGACGCCTTCATGTTCTACGCCTTGGCGAAGGATCTGATCCCCAACGGCGGCTACGAGTTCGAGCACATTCTGCAGGACATCCAGACGCTCAACGAACGCGCCACCCGCGGCGAGCTCGACATTTCCGCCATCAGCATCCACGCCTACGCCCATGTGAGCGACAAGTATGCCCTCCTCCCCAGCGGCGCGAGCATGGGCGACGGCTACGGCCCCATGCTCGTGGCCAAGGAGAAGTTCACCAAGGACGAGATCGCCGGCAAACGCATCGCCGTCCCCGGCACTATGACCAGCGCCTTCCTCGCGCTCCAGATCTGGCTCGACATGCCCGCCAGTGATTTCGACCACATCGTCGTCCCCTTTGACCAGATCTTCGAGACCGTGAAATCCGGCCGGGCGGACGTCGGCCTGATCATCCACGAAGGCCAGCTCACCTGGCAGAATGAAGGTCTCGTGGTCTGCGCCGACATGGGCGTCTGGTGGGGCGAAATCAACGACGGACTTCCCCTGCCCCTCGGCGGCAACGTCATCCACAAACGCCATTCACCCGAAGCCCGGAAGACCATTTCCGACATTCTCACCGCCAGCATCCAGTTCAGCCTGGATCACCGCAGCGAAGCCGTCGACTACGCCCTCAACTACGCCCGCGACATGGGCAAGGACCTCGCCGACAAGTTCGTGGGCATGTACGTCAACCACTGGACCCTCGACTACGGCGACAAGGGCCGCGAGTCCATCCGCCGCTTCCTCGCCGCCGGCAAGGAACGAGGCCTCATCCCCGAACAACCGGAATTGGAATTTGTGGAGTAGGGTTTCCGCGTCTCATCCCTCCGCGCGCCCACACCCCCATCCCCCTATCGGCCCATGCCCACAACCATGCGATACCGCCGCTTCGGCCGCACCGGACTCCAGATGCCCGTCATCTCCTGCGGCGGCATGCGCTATCAGCACAAGTGGGACGACGTCGATCCCAAGGATGTCCCCAGGGCGAACCAGGCCAATCTTGAAGCCACCATCCATCGCGCCTTGGAGCTGGGCATCACGCACATCGAGACCGCGCGCGGCTACGGCTCCTCCGAGATGCAGCTCGGCTGGGTCCTGCCGCAGCTGCCCCGCGACCGGATGATCGTCCAGACCAAGGTCCGCCCCTATGCCACGCAGAAGGAGTTCTTCGAGGTGTTCGAACTGTCGATGGACTACCTGAAGCTGGACCACGTCGATCTCCTGTCCCTGCACGGTATCAACGACCGGCAGTTCCTCGACTGGTCGCTGAAGAAGGGAGGCAGCGTCGAGGCCGCGCGCAAGCTCCAGGCCGACGGCCGCTGCAAACACGTCGGCTTCTCCACCCACGCCACGCCCGACATCATCCTGGAAGCCGTCGAAAGCGACGCCTTCGACTACGTCAACCTGCACTGGTATTTCGTCAACGACCTGAACTGGTCCTCCATCGAGGCCGCCGCCCAACGCGACATGGGGGTCTTCATCATCAGTCCGAACGACAAGGGCGGCCGCCTTTACGACCCGCCCCCGAAACTCGTCGATCTCTGCGCGCCGCTGACCCCGATGCAGTTCAACGCGCTCTACTGCCTCGCCCGCCCGCAGGTCCACACCCTCAGCTGCGGCGCCGCGAAACCGACCGACTTCGACGAACATCTCGCCGCGCTGGATTGCTACGACAACATCCAGGAAACCATCAGGCCGATTGAAGCGAAGCTCCGCGGGGAATTGGACCGCGTTCTCGGCGCCGATTGGAATCAGGGCTGGACCAGGGGCATCCCCGAATACATCGCCATCCCCGGACGCATCAACGTCGTGGAGATTCTCCGCCTCTGGATGTATTCCAAGGCGCTCGACATCGTCGACTGGGGAAAGATGCGTTACAACCTGCTGAGCGGCGGAGGCGGCGACTGGTTCCCCGGCGAGAAGGCCCGTCAATTCAACGAAGACAGACTGAAGCGCGCCCTCTCAGAAAGCCCCTTTGCCGAACGCATCCCGGACATTCTTCGCGAAGCCCACGAACTGCTCGACGACAAGCCGGCCAAACGACTGAGCCAGTCCGATTGAGTGTCCCTGCAAGGCCGATCGGAGCGCGGGCTCGCGCGCCTCAATCGACATCCACCTGGATGTCCGCGCTGGAGTAGACATCCTTCACGTCATCCTGGTCGTCCAGGCCCTCCTGTATCTTCAACACCGCCTTGGCGGCGGCCGCGTCCGTGATCGGGGTCATCGTGTCGCGGATGGGAAGCTGGGTCACCGCCGCCGCCTCGCGCGCGATGTCGGCGTCCTCCAACGCCTTGTGCACCGCCTCAAAATCCGCGGGATCCGTGATGATTTCAAAGCCTTCCTCCTCCGACCGGATATCCTCCGCGCCGGCCTCCAGGGCGAGTTCCATCAACGCGTCCTCATCGACGTTCTCGCGCGAGACCATGATCTGCCCCTTGCGCTCAAACAGACGGCTCACCGAGCCGGCGGTCGCAATGTTCCCGCCGCCCTTGGTGACGATGCTGCGAATCTCGGCGGCCGTGCGATTTCGATTGTCCGTACTGACCTCGCAGAGCAGTCCCACACCATGCGGGGCATAGATCTCATAGGTCAGCTCCTCGAAGACCGCCCCATCGCCGCCTCCTTCGCCCTTGGCGATCGCCCGCTGGATGTTGTCGGCGGGCATGTTGGCCGACTTGCACTTGAGGATGACCATCCGCAGCTTGGCGTTCATGTCGGGATCGCCCCCGCCATCCTTGGCGGCGATCGTCACCTCCCGCGCCAGTTTGGAGAACACCTTGCCTCGTTTCGCATCAGCGGCGCCTTTCTGCCGCTTGATCGTGGACCATTTGCTGTGACCTGACATCTTGAACTGAGCAATTCAACCGTTTCTGCTGATGCGCTGACACCCCGTCAGCCGCGAAGCGCGGGATTGAACACAAATCGACGCAAATCCAGAAGCGAAAAAAGCCCCGGTTCAACGTATTTCAGCCTCGAAGGTTCCGTTCAGGAAACTCTTGTCGACGTCATGGACGGCGACAAACATCTTCCCGGAAATGCGTCCGTCCCGGATCTGCCCGAACTCCAGTTTGAAGGCGAAGCGGTTGTAAAACCTGCGCACCGCCATATCCAGCTGGGTCGGATCGTTCCAACGGAAGAAGACCGACGGCGTGTTCAATCCGGACACCGCCGGCATTTCAAAGGACTTGCCCTCCAAGGGCTCGCCGATGCGCTGAATGCCATGCACCTCGATAACCGTCTCCGAGGCCCGCCCCGCGTCCATCCGGAACTTCAGCACCCCGCTTTGCAGCAACGCCTCCTCAGGCCTGAACTTCCGGCCGACAATCCGTCCCTCCAACGGCCGTTCGTCAATGGCGGCGTTGAGTATGTTCATCGTCCAACCGCGCAGTTGCCGCGTCGGAACCGTCGACAGCGGAGCCCCCGAGACAATGCGGCCGTCCGACAGATCGACTTTGGGCGCCGCCCCCGAAGCCGGGCGCGTCCGCAGCGCGGCGGTCTGTCGACGCGGCGTCTCACGCCCCGTCCTCTCAGGCGCCGCCCCGGACTCCGACATCGTCGGGGTCGTGGACGCCGGCCTTGCGAGGCTCCGCGCCAACAACCCGCCCGCCTGGCCCAACGCCGTGGCCGGCATCGCAAATGGAAGATACACCCGCAACCCGTCCTCGACCGGAACGCCGCCCACGACCAGCTCCGCCACGGCATCCGCAAGCGGAATCGGAAGCCGTCCCCGAAGCCTGTCCAACTCCGGCGCCGCCCTTCGGAGCCAGCCCTCAACCGCCGCGCGATTCCGCCCGACCTCTCCGGAATCGAGGCTGACCACTCCCGCCCGGCCATCGACGCCGTCTCCCCCGACATCCCATTTCACCTTCGCGAAGGCCCCGACCAGTCGATCGATCTCCGCAAAACCCGCCGCGCCTTCCCACTCCGAAAACCTCTGGCTCAAGCCGTTTCTCACCGCGTCGCGCGTTTCGCGCTTCGGGAAGAATGAAACGACAACATCGCTGTCTAGGTCGACCTCGTTCAGCATCAGGCCGGCCAAGGGCCGCGGTCCGGACGACCCGAGACAGTCCACGACCAACGACTCATGGCCGAACAGGACCTCGCCGGACTCCGTCACCGCAGCCGCGAGGCTGTTCGCATCGGCGGGGCCGAAAACCTCCGGCAGCGCGAATTTCCGGTAGCTCCCATGGCCGGATTCAATCTCCCGGACCCCGTCAACCTCCGCCAGGAGCCCATCCAGATCGGGAGCCTCCAGCAATCGGATCCGGGCAAGAAACCGGGGCATCGGCGGTTCCTGAAGACGTTGACGCTCGGACTGCAGCCGGTTTCGCAGCGCCGTGGAGCGCGTGCGCGCAATCCGGGACTCATAGGACTTCAGTCGATCCCGGTAGCCGAACCACGCGCCCAGACGCAGATCGGAAAAGGCGACCGCCAGATGATCGATCCGTGAGGCCTCCACCGGAAAGGTCCTTTGAAACGACTTCAGGGCCGCGCGGGCGCCCGCCGGGAGTTCCTCCACGACCTGCTCCGCGGAGGCGCGCATTCCCTCGCCAAATCGAAGAATGCACAGCGCCTCGGCGTCCCGCTGAACAAATGCCAGATCAGCCTCGCTGAGCGGCCTCCTCTCCGGCATGGGATCGACGCCCTCCTCATCGCCCGGCGCGATTGCCGCGGCGGCCGTCGGTTCTTCGACCTGCTCGCCGCCGTCATTTCCCGAGGCAAGAAACCAAAGCAACAGCGCAAACACGAGCGCGCCCGCCAGTCCGCCGAGAATGGTCGGCAAGCTGCTTGATGCGCCCGGCCGTGATCGACCGGCTGACGCCCCCCCCCCCCCGTCGCTTCCGGCGACCCGGATCGAGGACGCGCGCGCGCGCGGCTTGCCCACGGGCTTGGCGACGATCTTCGGCCGGGGTGGAGGCAACGCAGGAGGCGTCCCCGGAATCGCGGACGCGGATGGCGTGGCCGGCGGAGCAGCTGCCGGGCTCCCCGCGGACGACTGGGCAACCACCTGGATCGACTGGCATCCCGGACAGCGGATCTTCTTTCCGATCACGCTCTCATTGCACGCCGTCTGTTGTCCGCAGGCAGGGCAGGTGAAATTGACATTGGCCATCGCGAATCGACTCACACCACGCCGTCGCGGCCATCCGGATCAACATCCCCACCACGACGCCTTATTCCCGGGAAAGAGACCACGAAGCGCCGCGGATTGCAACCGCGGATGACGAATTAGAAAACCTCCGCGTCGAAGGCTCCGGTCACGAAACTCTTGCGTCCGTCCGGCACGGAGATGAACACCCTGCCGTGGATCTTCCCCTCCTCCATCCTGCCGAACTCAAGCTTGATCGCGAAACTGTTGTCGAACAGACGCATCGGCATCCTCAACTTGGCGGCGTCCTCCCATTTCATCACCACCTTGGGGGTGTTGAACCCGGAGACATTGGGCAGCTCGAATTTCTTGCCGTCCAGGGCCTCGCCCGGCTGTTGGATGTTGTGGACCTCCACGACCAGGACCGGATGCTTGGCGCTGCCCTTGCGCAGGATCAGCACGCCGTTCTCGATCACCGCCGAGTCCAGCTTGAACTCGATGTTGTTGACCGTGCCAGTGACCGGCTCGTCGGGAATGCCGGCGTTGGGAATATTCATGGTCCACGCGGTCAGCATCCGCGCCGGTTTCGCCGGCATGGGCTCCGCGGGCTCCTCGGCCGGAGCCGCCTCCGCGCCCCCTTCCTTCGCCGCGATCACCGGCGCCGGCGCGCCCTCCTCCGACGCCGGCTTCACCTCAACCGGAGCCGCCGGCTCCGCCATCGCCGCGGTCTTCGGAGCCTCAGGCTCCTCCTTCTTCATCGCGGCCGGCGCTTCGGAAACACTCACCGTCGCGGCCGGCGCGGATCCGGCCTGCATCGCCTGCGCCATGGCAAACCCCATCAGGGCGTTCATGCCCTCCTGGCTCAACAGGTCATTCGGAATGCTTGCATTGAACTCGACCGCCATCCCCACTGCCTCGGCCGAAATGCTCACCGCCATTTCCTCGGCGGCGTCCCGCAGATTCGCCGGGATGGCCGACTTCATCATCTCCAACTGCTTCGGAATCCCGGCCAACCTCTCCTTCAGGGCGGCGGCGATCGAGCCGGCGGCCTCGGCGTCATCGCTGCCCACCACAGCCTGCAGGGCGACCCCCCTTCTCTCCGAGGTCAACGCCAACGAACCGCCGCTGACATGCTTTGCCAGGAGTTCCGCGGTCGGATCGCCTTTCATCTCATCAGGCGTCCCAGCCTCCCTCATCTTGTCCAAAATCCCGGCCGAGGGGCTGAACACCAACGCCAGGTCGTGATCCTCCCGGAGTTGCGCAAACCCCGCCGAAGCCGCCCCGCCCTTGCCGCCGCCCGCGATTGAATCCTGCACCAGCTTTTCCGCGCCGATAATCAAGGTCTGCGCGTCCGGCGAATACACGGCGACCGTCGGAGCTCCCGGCTGCATCTGAACCTTCCGGTAGGTCGCGCCCTCGAACTCCGCCTCGGGATGCGCGCTCAACATCGGATTCGCGCCAAAGTCCACCGGCTTGGAAAACTTCAGAATGACGACCTGCTTGTCGTTCATCTTCTGACCGGCCTGCATGAGGGCCATCTGCGCCTGGGGCGAACCGGGTTTGATGCCCGACAGATTGTCGCCGATCAATTCGTCCAGTCCGGAAATCGCAACCAACAACGAGTCGATGTCGGAGATCTTGAAACCGGCCATCTGTTCCACTGCGGCCAACTGTTGGGTCGCCTGCGGCTGTTTGGCCAGAAGCCCCTTGATCAGGGGCGACTCCATCAATTGCGAAGGCCGCAACGAGATGAAAAACTGCGAGTCTTTCGGCGCCCATGCCAAGGCCCCGCCCGATGCCGGTTCGCCGGCCGCTGCGGGCTTCATCTCATCGAACGCCGTCGCCGCCGCCATCGCTTCGGCCATGTCCTCCGACATTTCCGGCTCTTCGCCGTCGGACATCTCGCCCTCTTCCAGAATCTCCCCGTCCTCGGCGGCGGCCAACTCGGAGGCGGCGTCCTTGCCCGCGCCTCTCCCCATCAGGAGGGCCGCCACGCCGCCGCCGATCATCAACAGGACAATCACGACCATGATGACCAGTTGCGACTTGGAGTCCCCGTCGCCCGCGCGGGCGGCCGCGGCCGCCGCGGGCTTGCCGGGAATCGGCCGCGCCGCAACCGGACCGGCGGGCTTCACTCCCGGATGAGGAGGCGGCGGAGCCGGAGCGGCCGGAGCCGGGGCCGCCCCGGCGGGCGCCGCCCCTTCAGGAACGGGAATGGTGATGATCGACTTGCAGTTGGGACAGCGGATCTTCCGCCCGAACGCATTCTCGTCGTAGGCGATTCGCTGGCTGCAGGTCGTGCAGGCAAACTTGTAATTGGCCATCGGTCTGGACTCTCGGAACGCTGGTTTGCTGTCACATGTCCGGCCGGCCCTCATCCGGTTCCCCGGAAAAGCCGGCGAAGCGGACGGGCCTATCCGGCCGGATACTCAAAAACATGATAGACGAGGCCTCCCTCGTCAAACTGCACGCTGCCCACATGCGTCAGGACATCGGTATTGAAGGAGATGCTCTGCCCCGTTTTCAGGATCGCAAACTGGCGCATCTCCGTCTCCTTCGGGTCCGCATCGACGATCGCCCAGATCCAGACATGCACCCCCTGGGCCTGCGCGGTCAACACGCGGGCGCCCTTGGGCATCTCCACCTCGACGACTTCCTGCTGTTTCAGTTTGTATTTGTAGATGGTCTTCATGGGCCGACTCTCCGACGGAGCTCGCTCGCAGCCGCAGTCCTCTTCCACGAACGCAGACGTCCCCGAGTCTTGGCGCCTCAACCCGGGGTGTAAAGCGTGGAATGCGCGCCGTCCCGGCCTCCCGGTCGCATCCGTCGGAAAGTGGGCGGACGTTCACTGAAAGCGGCCCCGCCAGATCCGATAGCCTCCCGCCGCCGCCGTTCCAACCAGGGCATGACCGAGAACACGGACGCCCGCGTTCAACCACCAGGGCGACGCCTCGCCCGGCCACAGCCAGCGAAGCGCCGCCAAGGGGGAATACAAGACGTCGTAGATCCACTGAAAGAACAGGATCAACGAATCCATCGGAGCGGCGCGCGGCGGAATGTGGACCAGGAGAAACATCCCGCCGGCCAGCAGCGTCAACGCAATGAAATGCAGCAGCGCGCCGAGCGCCGCCTCCTGCGCAAAGCGTTTCTGTCGGGAGGATGGCACCGGTCGAAGCTCACCGCCTTTCGGGCTTCGATCAAGCGTTTTGCGCTTTCCCGAAGCGTGGCGTCTGCTAACGTGCCGCCGTTCACAACCTCGGTTCACCAACACCACCCGAACCGCCATGCCCGACAACACGAGCAATCAGGAATTCACAAACTGGGCCTTTGTCTGTCACAGCCAGAAGGACGAACGCTGGAGGGAATGGTTCGTCAAACACATCTCACTGTTCCGCACGCCGCGCCCCTTCATCGGCAAGCCGACCGCCGACGGCGAGATCCCACGGCGCATCGGCCCCGTCGCCACCGGACACGACCAGGGCAGCGCCGCGGCGGAACTCACCGAAGCCGACCGGGACGCCCTGCGCCGGTCGCGCTACCTGATCATCATCTGCACGCCCAACAGCGCAATCTCCGGCTGGATCGATGAAGCCGTGCGGTTTTTCAAGTCCATCGGCCGGGAGCATCGCACGCTGTGCCTGATTGCCGCTGGAGAGCCCTACGCCTCCTCCCGGCTCGACCCCGTCGGCGAGGAATGCCTGCCGCGCGCGGTCAAGTATGAGGTAGACGCCGAAGGGCAGATCACCGACACACCCACCGCCCCCTTCGCCGCTGATGCGCGCCCCGGCAAGGACGGACGCCGACACGCCTTCCTCAAGCTCGCCGCCGGCATGCTCCGCGTGGACTTCGGCGAACTGAAACAACGCGAGCACGACCGCGGACAGATCCGTATGACCCTCGTCCTCGCCGGCGCGCTGCTGCTCATGGTGTTCTTCTTCCTCTTCGGGCTCTATTCCTTCGAAAAGGCCCGCGAAGCCTCCCATGAAATCGCCGAGGCGCGAAAGGCCGCCAAATTTTCTGAATCCGAGTTTCAGAAGCGTCAGGTGACCATCGCCCGCCAGAACGCGACGCTCGCCTCGCTCAACGTCTCCCTCGCGGAGCATCTCTTCGCGAATGATCGGCAGGGCGAGGCATTGGCCCGTCTCGCGGTCGCCGTGCGACCGACCTCTGCGGAGGAGGCCCACGTCGCCGCGGCGCTCGCCGGTCTGAAGCGCGCCGGTCACGCGGCGCCCGCCGCCGATGACGGCAATGTCGCCGCGGCGATTCCCAACCACGTTCTGGCCTCGGTGGCGGAGGCCGTGGCCGGCGCCTATGTGGATCCCAAGGGGGTCCTCCTCCCGCTCGACGCCGCGCGAATGAACGACCTCAGGTCCTCCATCGGATCCCAGCGTCTGGATGAACGCGTGAAGGCCTGGGCGACCGCCGCCTTCGACAAGGCCGGGGCCGCAGTTCCAGCGCAGCCTCAATAGGCTCCGCCCGCCGCCCTCCCCTCGTGACCGATCCCGTCATCCTGTTCGCGAGCTGCATCCTCTTCGTCGCCTTTTTCATCCGCGCGCTGACCGGATTCGGCGCCGGACTTATCAGCATCCCATTGCTGGCTCTGTTCTGGGATGTCGGCTTTGTCGTCCCGATGGAGCTGCTCTTCGAGGTCGGCCTCAGCGTGCTGCTCCTGCCCAAGGTATGGCGGGACATCGACTTCCAGCACGTGATCAACCTCGCGGTCGGCATGTTCTTCGGCAACTTCGCCGGCTCCTTCTCCCTGGCCAACTTCGACGGCCCGGGGCTCAAACTGCTTCTCGCCGGGTTGGTCCTGCTGTTTTCGATCTACCTGGCCCTCACCGCCAGAAGACCGCCGCAACTGAACATCCCCCATCGCTGGGGATTCCTTTTCGGCCTCGGCGGCGGCTTCTTCGGGGGCGCCTTCGGCATGAGCGGCCCCGTCGTCATGCTCTACCTCGCCCACCAGATCCCCGACAAGACCCGCCTTCGCGCCACCGTGATCGCGCTCTTCTTTCTCGCCTCCTCCTGGACCGTCTTCATGCACTGGGGCAACGGCCTCTACCACGCCGAATCCTTCCGCGTCCTCCTGCTGCTGTCGCCCGCCTTCCTCATCGGAACCCTCCTCGGCCACCTCGCCCACTTCAAGACCTCCGATCTCGCCTTCCGCTACATCGTCGCCGCAATCCTGCTCGTGTCCTCGCTGCTGCTGTTCTTCAAATGAAGCGATCACCCCGCATGGGAGCACCGAGCCTTGCTCGGCCCGGCGCGCGACATTCCAAGCCCATGCCGAGCAATGCTCGGCGCTCCGAAATGTGATTGCGAATCTGATCGCCAGTCCACTCACTCGAAATTCGGGAAGCGCTCAGAATCAACTTCCCAAGCGCCGGCTCCCACCGCCATCATGCCAACCATGAAACCAGCCTCCGCGAATCGCCGCCAATTCCTCAAAAGGTCCGCAATCCTCTCCGCGCCGTTCATCCTGCCTTCCGGAATCTGGTCCGCCGAAACCAGGCCCAATGACAAGATCGCCGTCGGCTTCATCGGCATGGGCAAGCAGAACCGCGGACTGCTCAGCCGCTTCATGGGGCAGGAATCCGTCGTCGCGGTTGCGGTCAGCGACGTGGACAAAACCCGCCGCGAAACCGAGAAGGCCCGCGTCGACAAGAAATACGGAAACACCGACTGCGCGGCCTGCAACGATTTTCGAGAGATCGTCAACCGAAAGGATATCGACGCCGTCTGCATCGCGACGCCGGACCATTGGCACGCCATCCAGACCATCGCCGCGCTGGACGCGGGCAAGGACGTCTACTGCGAGAAACCGCTGACCCACAACATCCACGAATCCATCGAGGTCATGAAGGCGGTCAAGCGGACCAACCGCATCCTCCAGACCGGCTCCATGCAACGCTCGTCGCGGGAATTTCTCGTCGCCTGCGAACTCGTGCGCAACGGCGTCATCGGCAAGGTCAAACGCGCCGCCGTAAACTTCGGCGGCCCCGGCGTCCCCTGCGACCTGCCGGAGGAGGCGATGGAGCCGGGGCTCGATTGGGACCGCTGGCTCGGCCCGACTCCCGTCCGCCCCTACAACTCCATCCTCAGTCCCCGCGGCGCGCACAACCACTTCCCGCTCTGGCGAAGTTACCGCGAATACGGCGGCGGCTCCGTCACCGACTGGGGCGCGCATCATCTCGATATCATCCAGTGGGGCCTCGACAAGGACGAGAGCGGCCCCATCGGCGCGATTCCGCCCAAAGACGCCAACGCGACCAAGGGCGCCCAACTCGTCTATGAAGGCGGCGTCCACGTCCTGCACGGCGAAGGCGTGGGCGTGCATTTCATCGGCGAAGACGGCGAGGTCCAGGTCACGCGAGGTCGCTTCTCGATCTCACTCGGAGGCAGGGAGATTGCAGGCCGCCTCGATCGCAACGACAAGACCCGCAACCTCAACAAGGAACTCGACAAGGCCGAGTCAGAATTCCTCAAGGACGCCAAGGTCCGGCTCTACGACAGCCCCGGCCACATCCCGGACTTCCTCAACGCCATGCGCTCGCGCAAGAAACCGATCACCCACGAGACCGTCGGCGCACGTTCCGCCATCGCCTGCCACCTGATGAACCTCGCCTACTACCACGGACAGGAACTCAAGTGGAATCCCGCCAAGAACAGGTTCACCGGCAAAACCGGCAGGAAGGAATGGCTGACGAGGGATTATCGGGGCGAATGGAAGGTTTAGGCGGGCAAACCTGGGGAACCAATTGGCAACGGAAGATTCAACCGAGTGGCGGAAACGAATTGCGTACTTGCGGTCCAGAATCGAACTGCATCCCGAGAACGCCGACCTCTATCAGGAGCTTGGGCAATGCCTGCACAAGGTCAATGACGCGACCGGAGCCCGTCAGGCATACGAAAACGCCGTCCGGGTCGATCCTCTAGACCCTTGGTCGCATCTATGGCTCGGGCATTCATTCTACTGTGTCCGAGAATTCGACCGAGCGTTGGCGGAATTTCAACTCGCCCATGACTGTGAACCAGAGATTCTCATGACGCATGTCTGCATCGGCAACGCGCACTTTGAGTTGGGAAACCTGACGGACGCCGAGCAGAGTTACCGGGCGGCCGAACGAATTGATCCCGATGCTCCCGAAGTGCGCCGCAAGCTGGATGGCTGGGAACAAACTGCACGCGCACAAGAACTAAGAATCCGCCTGGATGAGGCAATCGAGGAAGACCGGGTCTTTCATGTGATCTGGTTGGCCGAACAACTGATCGACGCCAACGCCGCCACTTTCCGGACATACATGCTTTACGCCTCAAATCTCACGGCCGCCGGCCGATACAACGACGCAGCGAGAGCGCTCGCTGACGCGGAAGCCTTGGCCACAGAAGATCAGATCCCTTCGATCTTGGGCCAGAAAGCCAGAATCGAACGACAACGTGGAAACCTTCACGCCGCCATCGATTTCTGGAACAAGGCGCATTCTCTGGAGCCCGCCAATGCCGCCTGGCCGATTTTCATGGCATCCGCGATGTTTCGATCCGGCGATGTTGAAGGGGCTGAGAAGATGGCGCGTGTCGCTACCAAGTGCACAACCGGATGCGTGGACGAAGCATGGTTCAATCTCGGCTCATATCTGGCGGCACAACAGCGTTACGAGGAAGCTTGGGATTCCAACGAGAAAGCTCTCGAACTCGATCCTGAATACGAACACGCAATCGCACGCCGTGCAGATCTGCTGGCTGCCTTACCTCCATTCCGATCCCCAAGGTGGAGGAGATGATCGTGGACCTGCGCCGCGACCTGGAAACCCCGCGGAGGCTCGGATCGGCTCCGCACGCGTCCCACCAGAAATCCCCGCTCTGAGAGACGAGGCAATCCGCACGGAGAACCGCGGAGCGAGCGTGTCCCCCACGCAATTCTCCGCAGCCCGCGGCCAAAGGATTTGGGATTTCTTCTTTGGGATTTGGAGCTTGGAGCTTGGAGCTTGGAAAATCGCCCCATCTTGCGGCCGTCGCGCCATCCACACGAAGGGGCCCAGCCTCATCCCGGTTTCGACACCGCTCACGGGGCGCCCATCATTGACTTGCCTCAACAGCGGGAGCATAGTTGCGCCAATGGATTTCGACATTTCCCCCATTCTGGACAACTGGGACTACGAGTCGGGCCACGTCATGGCCCGGCGCTTCGTGGGCAAGGACGGCGAGGAGAAGATCCAGCTCCGCGTCGACCTGGGCCTGCTGCAGATGAATGTGAACGGGCGTCCGGACGGACGTCGCCCCGGGGATTTTGCGACCGCCTTTGACCTGCATGTGGATCGCCTTGGAAAGTTTCGGGCGGAGAACGCCGGGAGCGACGATGGCTTCACCCTGGAACACGACGCCTGCATCCAGTTGAAGCAGGAGGCCATCCAGTATCACCATCGCTACATCTGCCTGCTCCAGATGGAGGACTACGACCGGGTGATCCGGGACACCAAGCGAAACATCAAGGTGTTCGATTTCGTGGACAAGTATGCGTCCTCGCCGGAACTCGCGTGGGACCTGAACGTCCTCCGGCCCCAGTTGTTGATGATGCAGACCCGCGCCCAGGCCGAGCTTCAGCTGAAAGCGAAGCGGCGCGACGAAGCCATCGCCATTGTCGAGCAGGGCATCGATGCCATCCGCGGATTCTTCCTGGATCACGAGCGGTTGGACATGATGGACCAGAGCGACGAGGTGTTTTCATTGAGCGACTGGCTTGAGGAACTGCGGAATCCGGATTCCCCCGCGGACGCCAAACGGGAAACCTCGCTGAACGTCGCGCCCCCGTCGCCGCTGAGCCAGAAGGAAAAGTTGGAGCTGGAAATGGCCGAGGCGGTCGAGCGCGAGGATTACGAGCGCGCGGCCGAAGTCCGCGACGCCCTGCGGGAACTGGAAAACTCCGGCGCCAGCCACTGAACGGAGTCCGAACCGGTCAATCCCCGCCCTCCATCAGGTGCGGCACCCGGTCCGCCTGCCGGACCTCGATCACCCCTCCCGGCTCCCAGGGATGCTCGCGTCGATTCACGTAGAGCGTCCGGGGCAACAATTCCACCTCGTGTCCCTTGAAGGGGCGCAACGTGACCGTCCCGGGAAGAAAGGTCAGATCCTGGAAGAAGCACTCCCCAAACGGCGTGGAAAACGGCGCCGGTTGCGGCGCGGAGAAAACGATGTTGGTCGCAACAAACCCCTCCGGCGCCGTCTCATCGGGAAACACCACCCGCATGTTCTCCACGCCAAGTCCCGACTGCGAGATGACCAGCGACGGCGCGCCGCCAACCGTTTCGAAGCGCACGTTCCATGGCCCCTTGCGATCCCGCGCGCGCTCGATGCCGTGGAACGCGAGAAGATAGACCGCGACCGTCGCGACAAACACCAGCGGCAGGCCTTTCGGAAACCCTTCAAATACCTTCATCCGAAATGGCAGGGAGAATTCGCTTCACGCCCGCGTTATATCGATTTCAGGAATCAGAGCAAATTCGAAAAGCGAACATTCAGATCTCCGATTCGAGGTTCAACCACGCGTCTCCACTATTGCCAATTCCACGCCCCTGCCCCTATCGTCCCAGGCTCATCAAAACGCTTATGAAGAAAACCGTTTCCACCGCCCTCGCATTCGCCCTTTTCGCAACCACCGCCTTCGCCGCCGCGCCCGATTACAAGGCCATTCCCAAGTGGAGCAAGCCGGCCAAAGGACAGGAAGCCATCGGCAATCTCCACGGGGATGTGGCCGTCGCCGCCAACGGCGAGGTCTTCGTCAGCTGCACCAGCGGCCCCAACGCCGGCGTCCAGGTCTTCGACGCCGCGGGGAATTACCTGCGCAATGTCCCCGGCGCGCCCAATGACTTCCACGGCTTCGTCATCCACAAGAACATGGAGGGCGAATTCATCTACGGCTCGCGCCTCAGCGGCCAGTCCATCCTAAAGATGAAGCTCGACGGAACGGTCGTCATGACCATCGACGCCGCCAAGGGCGTCCCCGACAAATTCAAACGCAAGGGCCGCGGCAAGAACGCCAGACCGGCGCTCCGCCTCACCGCGGTGGATGTCGCTCCCAACGGCGACATCTTCGCCACCGACGGCTATGCCAACGGCTACGTCCACCGCTTCGACCGAAAGGGCAAATACCTCGCCTCCTTCGGCGGACGCGGACGCGCCCCCTACAACTTCTCCACGCTCCACAAGATCTGCATCGACACCCGCTTCAACCCGCCCCGCATCCTCGGCTGCGACCGCGAGAACCTGCGCGTCGTCCACATGTCGATGGACGGCGACTTCCTCGGCGTCGTCGCCAACGACCTGATGTTCCCGGCCGCCATCGTCGTGCAGGGCGACCTCGCCGCGGTTGGCGAAATCGGCGGACGCGTCGCGCTGCTGGACAAGCGGGGCAATGTGGTGAAGAAGATCGGCTACAACGATGTGCAGGCCGAGCGGAAGAACAACAAGACCCCGCCCAAACTCTGGCGCCCCGGGATTGTCACCGCCCCCCATGGCGTGGACTTCAATGCCGCCGGCGACCTCTTCGTGGCCGAGTACAGCATCTTCGGCCGCATCCACCGCTTCAACCGGGCGAAGTAGCGCCAAGGCTCCCGCCGATCCGCCGCCCCAATCAGAGAAGCCGGGCGCGGCGCAGGTCCTTTGCCGAAAACGCCGCGGACGATTTCTCGTCCGCGGCGTTTTACTTTCGGTCCCTTCGTTCGGGTCATTTGACCTTCACGTCGATCTGTTTCGGTTTCACTTCCTCCACCATTGGAGCGGTCACCGTGAGGATTCCGTCCTTGTAGCTGGCGGTCACCTTTTCCGAGTTCACCGGTTTCGGGAGGCGGACCGAGCGGCCGAAGCTGCCGAACACCCTCTCCGTGCGGAGCTGGCCTTCGTCTTCCTTCTTCTCCTCAGCCTTGCGCTCGCCGCTGATCGTCAACACGCCCTCATGCAGCGACACCTCGATGTCGTCCTTCTCCATGCCGGGCAGTTCGATTTTGGCGACGAAGTTTTCCTTGTCGTGCGTGAGGTCCAACGCCGGCGTCCATTCGCCGAAGAATTCCGTCGGCCGGCTCAGCCCCGCAAAGGGCGTCCCAAGCAGCCGCTCGAACTCCTCATCAAGATTCCCCCAGCGTCCCAACCCGAATCCATCGAACAATGTCGGTCTGTTTTTCCTTATGAGTTTCATCGTCTTGCCTTTCTCTTTGTTGGTTTAAATTTCATTGCGTTCCACCTTCCTATCAGCTTTGGGCGTGCCAGAAGAGAAACGGGCCAAAACAGGCGAATACATGGGGAATTCGGACCAACGAGAAGAATCAGACACAGGAAACCAACCCGAAGAATGCCCGATTGTCACAGGTTTCGGCAGGCAGCAGTGCGCCACCTTGTCACAGGGAAACATTTACAGAACTACAGGGAGAACAAGAATCGGAGCTGAAAGCCCCACCGCACAAAGCATAGGGCTTCAGCCCTATGTTCTGAGGCGAACAAGGTTGGCGGCCTGAAGGGTCGCACGCAACGGACAATCCATGACCGCGCACGGCCCTTCAGGCCGCAATCACATTCTGGCTGGTTCCACAGGGCTGAAGCCCTGCGCTTTGTGCGTCCGGGCCTTCAGCCCGAAGAAACCGCATCTGCCCTCCATCACCATTCCGTTCCATACCCCGGCGGGATCTCCTCACTGCGAAACCGATCTTCAGTCCAGGGATCCGCGGTGTCCGAATAGCCGCGCTTTTCCCAGTAGCCCAATTCGTGCGAATCGGTAAAACGGATTTCACGCAGGAACTTCGCGCTCTTCCAGGCGTAGAGCTTCGGGACCACCATCCTCGCCGGCGCGCCGTGCTCCAAGGGCAGCGCCTCGCCATTCACTTTGGTCGCGATCAAGACGTCGTCGTCCATGCAGGGATCGAGTTCCACATTGGTGTCATAGCCGTCGTAGCTCTGAAAGACCACGTGCGACGCCTCGGACTTCGGCTTGACCAGATCGACGATCGTAAAAAAGGCCACTCCCTCCCAGGTCAGGTCGAAGCGGCTCCAGGTCGTGACGCAATGAAAGTCACTGGTGTCCGCAAACTGCGGCAGGGCGTTCAGATCCTCCCAGGTCAGTTCGACAGCATTCTCAACCAGGCCATGAATCCGCAACCGCCATTCGTCCAAAGGCACGCGCGGTTTGATGCCCAGGTCCAACACGGGCAGGTCCTTTACCTCGCGCTGCCCCGGCGGCAGACGCTCGGTCGAACGCACAACGCGCTTCTCCTGGCCCGCCATCTTCCGGGCCCAACGTTCCTTGGCTGAAATCCACCTGTCCTTCATCGCCGTTCGCTCACTTCCAGGTGAATGACGTGATGGCGTTCAATTCACGCACAAATACGCCTTCCTCCCCGACCGCCAGGTGCGCCCAGGTCTCCTGCTCCGACAACCTGCGTTCGCTCAAACGCTTGAACGCCTTGGGATCGGCGGCGATCAGATGCAGCGTCCCTTTCGAATCGAGCATCAGGATCTTGCCGCCGTTCGCGACCAGGGACGCGTAGTCGGTGAACTTCTCCTTCGTCGTCCAGGCGATGTCGCCGTTCTTCAGATCCATGCAGGCAAAACGGTTGTTGCGCAGGTGCAGATAGGCATGCCCGTCAACGATCACCGGCGAGGACATGTAACCCTGCAGCTTGTTGTCCCAGGCCATCTCGGCCTCGAACGCATCCCCGCGCTTCATGATCCGGAGCAGTTGCGAACGTCCGCCGTAGCTGCTCATCAACACCCCGCCGCGATAAACCGCCGGAGTCAGAATGTTTTGGTCGTGCGACGAGCGAATCGGCATGCCCCACAACTGCGCGCCGTCATCCGGATTGAACCCGGCGAGTGTCTCGCGCGACTGGGCGACCACCTGACGCCGCCCCTGCAACTCCGCGACGATCGGCGAGGAATACGCGCTGCCGGACTTGTCCTTCTCCGCCTCCACGAACACGCGCCAAAGCGTCTTGCCGGTTGCCTTGTCCAGCTTCAGCAATCCATCGGCCGCCTGGACATAGAGATGATCCCCATCCACAAGCGGCGAACAGACAAATCCGAATTGAGGGATCGGGCGTCCGTGTCGCCTGGCAAGGTCCGCGCGCCAGACCTCCCTGCCCGTCGCCGCGTCCAGGCAGACCAGCACGTCCAACATGCCGCCCACATAGAGCATCCCGTCATCCAAGGCCGGCGTCGATCGGGTCCAACTCCCATTGGCCCGCGCATACCACGGGACCTTCATGGAACCCGCCCAATTCACCGCCCAGATCTCCTCGCCGGCCGTTCTTTCAAAAGCCCGGACAATCTCGGTCTCCTTGTCCTTCGTCTCGACCGTGAACACCTTGTCCGCAGAAGTGACCGGCCCGGAATAGCCCGGACCGATTTCCACACGCCAGCGTTGTTTCAAGCCATCCAAGGACTCCGGCCAGTGCGCGCCCTTGAACTGCCCGTCGCGGCCCGGGCCGCGCCATTGGGGCCAGATGTCCGCAGCCGATGCGGCTGACACCGACCACAACGCCACCGCGCCAATCAATAATCCTCGAAAACATCGCATGCCCGAAAAATCCCACACCCTCGCCACATCACAACCGGAAAATGGCGACTCAAACGCAGGCTCCGCAGCCAATCACGCAGCGCAGCCGTCCCGGCTGCGGGTTCTGGCGGCGTCCCGCCGCCAGATTCGGATTACCCCCACGGATGGCAAAGCCGACCCACGGATGAAGCAATAAGCCATCCACCATCCACCATCCACCATCCGCCATCTGCCATTCTTCCACGTGGCTTGCTTCCACCAAATCGCCGGTTACCCTCGCCACATGAAACCCGTTTTGTGCGCCTTGTTCGCTTTCTTGGTCTGCCTCCCCTGCTTCGCCATCGAATCCACGGACACGCCGTGGAGGAAGCATATCCTCCAGTCGGCCGAACAGACCCGCGGCATGATCAACACCGCGGTCGCATCGGACTTCGACAAGGACGGGCACATGGACATTCTCTCCTCGTTCAATGGCGGCGTCGTGCTGCTGCCGGGGCCGGATTGGAAGGAGCAGATAGTCGTGCATCAATTTCCGCTTCGCCGCCCCAACCAAAAGCCGTCCGGCGGTTGCATCCACAGTTGCCTGCTGGATGTCGATCACGACGGTGACGAGGATTTCATCGGCTCCAACAACACCGTCTTCTGGCTCGAGTGCCCGGACAATCCGCGAACGGGAAAATGGACCTACCGCACGATTGACGACGAGATCAAAGGCACGCACTGCCTGATCACCGGTGATGTCGATGGCGACGGCACACTCGACATCATCGCCAATTCCGGCCGCACAGCGAAGGCCACCACAATCCCGGAATCGCTCACCTGGCTGAAAGCCCCGAAGGATGTGACGAAGGCCAAGGCCTGGATCCGCCATGTCTACGCCGACAAGACCGCGCCCGGCGGATCGCACTATGCGGGTTTTGGCGACGTCAATGGCGACGAACGGCCCGACATCGCCTACGGAGCCAAAGGCGGCAAAGGTTTTCCCGGCGGTGAATGGTTCGCCTGGTGGGAGAATCCCAAGGACGGAAAGCTGCCGTGGAAGAAACACATTCTTTCAACCAAACAACCCGGCGCCTCCAACATCATCCCCGCCGATCTGAACGGCGACGGACACATGGACTACTTCGCCACCCGCGGCCATGACAAGGGCGCGCTTTGGTTCAAAGGACCGGGGTTTCATCCGATCGAGATCGACACCGAGATCAACGGACCGCATTCGTTGGAACTGGTTGACCTCGACCGGGACGGCGACATCGACGCGGTCATCTGCGGCCGCTTCGCCGACAGCATCGCCGCGTGGTATGAAAACGACGGCTCCGCCAACTTCAAACGCCGCGTCATCGGCCGGGATCAAGGCTCCTACGACACCCGCACGGTGGACCTGGATTCCGACGGCGACCTCGACATCCTCATCGCCGGCCACTTCAGCAATAACCTGGTGTGGTTCGAGAATCCGGCGAGGTGACGTAGAACGGAATTCATTCCGTTTGCAGCGCGTCGGACCTTTCGAGCCCGCCACGGGCATTCCCAAGCCGCCTGGAAATGCGCAGCCCCTCCGCCTTCCCTGGCGCAACAAACGGGATGAATCCCGTTCTACTTTCTCACCGTCAACCGGACCGAGTGGATCGCATTGCCGCCTGACTTGGCAAACGGCCGGGGCATGGGTTGCGCGATGCCGTTGTTGTCGATGGTCCGGCAGCGCAGATCGTATTTCCCGGGCTCCACGTCCTTCAACAACGCCGCCCAATGCCCCAGCGCGTAACGCGGCGGCCATTCGAGCAGCCTGCCATCCTTGTCCACCTGGCCGGGAATCTCCGGGAGCCTGCCTTCCGGCAGTTCCACGCCGAGATCCTCCGGCCGCAGGATCTCGGCGTCCTTCCAATCGGCGGTTTCAAAATAGCGATCGCCGGAAGGCAACGGCTCATCCGCCGGCTTCAGCCAATACTGCACCTTCTTCAAACCCGACTGCCCGGCCTGCGCGACGCCGCTGATCGGGATCGCGTCCCCTCGCTTGGCAGATTTGGGCCAGAAGATGATCCGGGCGTAGCTCTTCATCCGGCTGTCGATGTCGTTGTTCTGTTTGGCGTAGGTGTCGTTGGCCTGGTGGTCGTTGGTGAGGAAGATCGTCTGGATCCACTTGATGGATTTGAAACCGTAGGCCTCGGGCACGATCATGCGAACCGGCCCGCCCCGCTCGCCGGTCAGCGGCTTCCCGTTCAACTTGAAACAAAGGATGACCGGATGCTCGCCGGGAGGATCCTCAAGGACCCGCCCGATCGGCAACGAACTCTGGAAGATCTGATTCTCCTTTTCGTTGTGATAGCCGCGATAAAAGACGCGCCGGATGTTGCTCTCCGGCTTGGCCAGCCAGATGACATCCCGCAGTGGCGCTCCCTCCCAGAGCCCCATGCCCAACGGATCGCCGAGATTGTTGCAGGTCATCACCTTCAGAAAGCGCGCGGAACTCTTCGTCGCCAGCTTCATCAATCCGGCAAAGTCCAGGGCGTTCCCCTGCTCCTTCGTCAGCGGATTGCGCAGGCGCGAATTGCTCTCCGGATCGGCAACAACCTCCAGCTTCCAGGTCTCGCGCTCAAGCCCCAGTTCCAACCGCTCCTCCAACGGCCGCTTGTAGGGTAGCGGCTTGTGCCGCTCGACATTGCGGAACTTGTCCGACGGCGTCAGCCAACCGAACTCCCGCGCAAAGCGTTGCGTGGCGTCTTTCTCGTTGGCTGACGACGGCAGCGATGACAGCGCAATCGCGCCGCCGGCCGCCAGCCGCAGGAAATGCCGCCGCGAGACTTGAAGGTGTCTTTCAACGAGGGCCCGCGTCGTGTCCATGGCGTTCCTGTTCGCTGAAAACCGGGCGCGCCGATCAATTCGTGATCACGGTCGTCGTCGCCGCAGGAACGGTTGTAGACTGCCCGAAATTCACCTCGAGTTGCTTCATCCATTGGCCGCCCATGCCCCCGTTGTACGATTCGAAGCCCTTGTCGCCCAGCTTGCCCCGGACGGCATTGCGCGTCTCCTCGGCGATCGCCTTCAACGCCTCGCTCCGCTGCTCCTGACTCAGGTTCGTGTCCACCCGGATCTTCCCGACCTCCGCATCTGCGGCTTTCTTCATCGCCCAGACATCCCGGCCGACCGCCTTGTCGAGCCCCTGCTTCTCCAACACCTTCGCCAGCGGCTTGTAGGTCCAGTCGCTGACCATTTCGTAGTCGGTGTAGCGCTCGTCGCCGAGCAGCTTCTTGATGTCCTCCTTCAGCAGCTTCTCGGCTTCCGAACGCTTCTTCATGTCGTCCGGCCCCATGCCGGCCATGCCAATGACGCCGCCGAACTCGTCGTCGAATGACTTCTGCAGCTTGAAGATGTCACGAAACTCCTGCTCGGTCGGATCGAGACCATCCAACTGCATCCGCATCATCATGCCGGTCTGGGACATGGTGAGTTGATACAGCTCGTATTCCTCGGGCGACATCATGGAGGCGAGTTTCTGTTCCATCTCCTTCTGCTTCGCCTTCAATTTCTCGACATCCTCCTTGTCCGGAACGCCTCCGCCGAAGGCCTCCGCCATCTCGAGCTGGAACGACTGGTAGGTTTCCATGACCTTGACCTGCTTGTCCTCGTCGAGGAACCCCAGCATGCGATTCAACATCTCGTTCTGGTCAAACCCCACGGTCATGTTCGGCTTCAGTTTCACATCCTCGCCCAACAACAACTTTAGCAGCTCGCGCTTCTTCTTGTCCGACTCCAGGTTGGCCTGCATCCGGTCCTTGTCCATGAACATGGCCATGGGATTGCCCGTCTTCCAGAACTGGAACTTCGGCAGCCCCTTCCGCTCCTCCTTCTTCCGCTCCTCAAACAGCTTGTTCACGTCCGCGACGATGATGTCCTTGATGGTCTGCTCCGGGCAGCCGATCGCGCGCAGATTGGCGATGTATTCCCGATAGTCGTCCGACTCGACAGCCTGCCAGTCGAATGGGGAATCCGCCTTGAAGGGCGCCGCGTTGGTCACATACACGGTCTTCTCGGCGGCCTTTTGTTCCAGCGGCCCGCCGGTCGCCTTGGGAACCGGGGGCGGAACCGGCTGCGGAGCCGGGTCGGGACTCCGTGTGGCAAAGATGAGGGCGGCTCCGGCCAACACGACATTGGCGACCAGGGATGCGGCGAGGAGATTCCGATTTTCTTTCAAAACAACTCAAGGTGGCGGCTGGCAGCCGCCGGGTGACAAAAAATCGCAATCCGCCTGGATGAGCGGCGGCTACTGCGCGGCCGCGTCCTCCAACTTGCGGACCTTGCTCGCCAGGTTGATCTCAACCTGGCGGGTGTAGGTGCGGCCTCCCGCCGACTGCGACAGCCGGAACATCTGCTTGTCGCTCACCTCGACGACAACGCCGAGTTCGGGGTCGAAATAGATCGTGCCGCTCGCCTTGCCCAACTCACCGGGGCCGAGTTCCGATTCGTCCGCCTCAGGTTTCGCAGGCGCGGCGGCAGCGCCGCCTCCGGGCTCTCCGCCCTCCATGCCGGGTTCGGCGCCGCCCATGTCGGCGGCGCGGGACATCTCATCCTCACTCATGCCTTCGTCGCGCCCTTCGTCCATGCCCTCCTCCATGCCGGGATCGCCGCCTTCGGAGCGATCGCCCTGGGAAGCCGCCGCCTTGGCAGCCTGGGGTTGATGCTTCTTGTAGACCGTGCTGGTTCCGATCACCGCGACCTTGCGCCCCTCAAGCTCCGACCAACCCTTGAAGGTGAAGGTCTTGTCGCCATCCACGGGGCCGACCGGCGACATCTCCGGGCCCTTGCGATTCCAGCTGTCGCCCTCCGCGACCGGCTTGCCCGGCAGCCCCATGCTCAACGGCAGCATCTTCGTCATCTCCGGCTGACTGTAGAAACTGCCCAGCATGCCCCGGGAGCTCTTGGAGACGCCCCGGGTCACCGACTTCACGAAATCCTGGTAGCCGTTCATGTTATCGAGGGAGCCGTCCGCCTTCAGCGCGTAGGCCATCTTGCCTCCGATCGACTTGCGCAGGTCCTTGAACTCGCGCTTCTTGACGTCGTCCGACGTCGGCTGCGCCGAATCGAAGGTCCACCCCTCGTCGCCGGTCTTCATCTCGAAGATCAGGCCGGACAGCTCCACCTCCGCCGGCAGGCTGGCGCCCTCGCCGGCCGCCGCCTTCACGGAGTGCGCCAGGTCCAGGGTCAGGTTGATCGTCTGGGTCGGCTGCTTCGCATCGCCGATCTGGTTGTCGATGATCATCTCCTTGCGCACCTGCAGATCGACGCGCTTGCCCGCGGGCGCCTTCGCGGTGAGCTCAAATTCCTCCCGCGGCTCCGGCGCCTCCGCCTTCTGCGCAACGGCGGCGTCATCCGTCGCCCCGGCCGCGGCGTCGTCGGATTTCTTGCAGGCGGTGAACGGCAGGCAGAGCGCCGCCGCGATGGGGAAAAACGTCTTGTTCGGGATTTTCATGAAGGTCGATTGACTGCCGGCCGTGGGCCGATTGGAACTGGTTGGAAACTGGGCGTCATTTAGCCCACCGCCCCGGTCATTTTTCAACGAGAAAAGGCGGAGGACAAAAACCTTTCAACGTCCGCCGTGCGCCGCTATCCTCCAATCCACCCCCCTAGAAACCCGACCAGAATTCTCCCATCAGAAGTGGAACCGCAGGCGGAACAGGAATTGATCGAACGCTGCCGCGAGGGCGATCCGCGCGCCTGGGACGACCTGTTCGACGCCCACTACGACGCCGCCTGCCGCTTCATCTTCCAGCTCGCGTCGGACTTTTCCCGGGAGGACGCCGAGGAGATCTGTCAGGAGGCCTTCGTCACCGTCGTGCGCAATCTCGGCTCCTTCAAGGGCCGGAGCCGCTTCCAGACCTGGTTCTTCCGCATCGCCGCCAACAAGGCCCGCGATTTCCGCGACAAACGCAACGCCGCCAAACGCGGCGGAGGCCAGATCCCTCTCTCCCTCGACGCCGAGGATCCTGAAACCGGCCTCAAGATTGACAAGCCCTCCGGCAAACCCGGCCCGGACGACAATATGATCAGCCTGGAGGACCACGCTTTCATCGGCGAAGCCCTGGACGCCTTGGGCGACAACTGCCGCGAAATCATCCAGTTGCGCTACTTCGGCGACCTCAGCTACGAGGAAATCAGCCAGGAACTCGACCTCAACAAGAAGACCGTCAGCTCGCGCCTCAGCAAGTGCCTCGACAAGCTCGAGGCGCTGACGAAAGCCATCTTCGCGCGGGACAATTCCGACCATTTCCCGTCCAACCCCTGAATCGCCATGTCATCTGAACCTGAAAGAGACATTGAGAAGCAGATCCGGAACTACGCCGAAAAACGCCGCGCGGAGTCCGACGATCGTTTCGCGATGCACCCCGCCACCCGCCAGAAACTGCAGGAGGAGGTCGCCGAGGTCTTTCCGCGCGAAACGCCGGAATCGACGCCCATCACAGTCCTGCACGCTGAGGAAACCGTGGGATTCTGGACCCTGTTCAAGCGGCAATTCGCCCTGATCTGCGCCTTGGCCATCGTCCTGACCGGGTTCGGTTACGCGTGGATCAAATTCGGCGATCCGTCAGATGTTGAGGTCGCAGGGGCCAATCCAACTTCCCCGGCACAAGATATAGTGGACGAGATTCCCGCGCCGTTGGAGGTCGTCAATCTTGACGAAGGGGCCGGAGCCCCCATCGAAAGCGCCACAGCGAGCGCTGAACTGCCGGACACGCCGGAAGTTGCTGCAACCTCCGCTCCGCCGATGCTCACTGCCATCGCCGAGCCCGCTGCAAGCGACGCTTCGACGGCGCCGGCCCCCTCCCCGGTCGCCGTCGAAAGGACGGTTGCGACGCCTCCGGCGCCATCTCCGAGCACGCCCCTCACCACGACGGATCCCAACCGCCCGTCACAACGCTTCGTCAACGCCGCCAGCCCGCGCAGGTATCGGCGCAACTTCAATTCCCCGGCTCCGGTCGACTTTCTCACCTCCTTCCAGGTCCAACAGGTCGGCCGCCAACTCCTGTTGGTCGACGCCGACGGCTCCACCTTCTCCGGGCAGATTGATCCGCCCGATCACGAGGCCGACTCCCTGCAGTTTCGCGTCAGCGGCTCAAGCAGCGCGCTCAATCAGCACGTCACCATCACCGGCCGACTATCCCCCGCCGGCGCCGCCGCAACCGACGGCGCCCGGCCCGTCAATCTGCGCGTGGCCAGCGAGTCACGCCTGCCGCTGGACCGCCTCCGCATCGACGCACGCGCCATCATCGGCGAGGAAAGCCGCCCCATCACCGCCACGCCGGCTTCCGGACAGTAGGGGCGCGGCGCGGCGTTTCGGAGACCCGCCGCTGCGCCTTCGGTCGCCACATGGTTCCAGGGACTTGTACCGCCCCATCCCATTCCCCAAGCTGCTGCGGCTGATCCCGCAGACGGGACACAGCCGCGCCCCGCACGATTGCAATCGCGCCGATGCCCGCTTGAATTTTGCTTTTCTCACGCGCTGGGGCGGGTAAATTCCGCGGCCATGAGCAAATCCCCCTCCCCCCATCGTCCCCAACCTCTGAACCGCCGCGGCTTCCTGAAGACCGGCGCGTTGGCCGCCGCAGGCGCCTCGCTCTCCACGGTCACGCTTCCCGCCGCCGCCAACAAGAACAGCCGACTCCGCATCTTCCAGATCGGCGCCGGCGGCATCGGGGGCATGCAGCGCAACGCGTTGAAAAGCCACAAGAAGGTCGAGTTCGCCGGCTTCTGTGATGTGGATCAGACCACGCTCGACAAGGTCGCCGGCGGCTTCAAGGGAGCCTTCAAGCTCAATGACTACCGCGAGGCTTTCGCCAACCGGGCGGATCAGTTCGACGCGGTGATCGTCGACACCCCGGACTTCCACCACGCGCCGATGATGATCACCGCGCTCAAGGCCGGCAAACACGTCTATGGCCAGAAGCCCCTGGTGCAGCAGCTCGACGAACTTCGTCTGCTCAGGGAGGCGCTCGCCAAGCGCCCCGACGCCGTCACGCAGATGGGCAACCAACGTTCCGCCATCAAGGGGCGCATGCAGGCAGTTGAGATCCTGCGCGGCGACCAACTCGGCAAACCGGTCGAGGCCTGGGTCTGGACCGGCGGCATCAGCCGCGGACACTATTTCAACGATCCCTGGAGCGAGATGCCCAAGGCAAAGGAGATTCCGCAGGGCCTGCACTGGGATCTCTGGAACGGCCCGCTCCCGGACAAGATCAACTACAGCGACGACATTGCGCCGCGTCGTTGGCGCGCCTACTGGGAGACCGGCGGCGGCCAGTTGGCGGACTGGGGCTGCCACCTGCTCGACCTGCTTTACTTCGCCTACGACCTGCCCTCTCCCTCGGCCGTGCAGACGAACACCATCCGCCAGTCCAACTTCGGCCATTCCGGCTACAACCAAAGCACGCTCACCTACAACGTCGACAAACGCTTCGCGAGCGAGCGCTTCGTCGTCCACTACAACGACAGCGGCATCCAACCGCCCTACGCCGCGCTGGGACTCCCGGCGCTGAAGGAAGGCGCGAACCGCACCATGGTGGTCTGCGAGGACGGCGTCCTGCTGCTCGAGGCGAACGGCGGACTGAAGATCTTCCGCAAGGGCAAACAGGTGGCGAATGAGCCGATGCCCAAGGTCGCGCCGCGCCATCACTGGCACGATTGGGCCGACAACTGCATGGGCGACAAGAAACCGCTCTGGGCTCCCTTCCAGATCGGCGCCCGCATCACCGAACCCGCGCTGCTCGCTGTCAAGGCCACCCGCTTTCCCGGCCAGGAACTCCGCTGGGACGCCGCGAACTACAAGTTCACCAACAACGACGAGGCGAACAAGACGATCCTCAAGCGGAACTACCGCAAGGGCTTCGAACCGCCAAAGATGGGCTGAACCTTTCCAACCCACCCAGACACACCCAAGCCCGCGTCAGCAATGACGCGGGCTTTTCTTGTTAGGGACGACGCCCCTCGGACGTAGAACGGGATTCATCCCGTTTGCTGCGCCTCCAACATTCCAAGCCCTCCCGGACCGCGGCTCTGTGAGCCGCAGCGGCGCTGAAAACCAACCAGCCAGAAACTGCTGCACGCCCCACCCCGGCCGAAGGCTGCTGCGGGTCACTGACCCGCGGTCCGTTCGTAGAACGGGATTCATCCCGTTTGCTGCGCGCCCGGCATTTCAGGTCAATGTCGGGCAGTCTCCAAAACGACAGGCCATACCGACAACCCTCCGCCCGCCAACGCCAATGAGCGGAATAAATTCCGTTCTACGCTCGCGCGCACCAACAACGTCTCCGCCTTTTCTTCATCCGTGGGTCGGCCTTGCCATCCGTGGGGCAATTGTAATCCCCCGAATTGCCATTCCAACGCTTTCACCGTACAAACTCAGTCCATGAACGCGCGTCCCTTTCTCCGGATCCTTGTCCTCTTGTCTGCCTTCGCACTGACCGCTTCCGCTGCGGCCGGGAAACGCCCCAACCTGGTCTTTATCCTGACCGACAATCACGGGGCCTGGACGCTCGGCTGTTACGGCAACAAGGACATCCAGACGCCCAACCTGGACCGCATGGCGGCGGACGGCGTCCTGTTCGAGCGGGCCATGGCCAGCAATGCGGTCTGCTCCCCCACGCGAGCCACCTACCTCACAGGATTGATGCCCTCCCAACACGGCGTGCATTCCTTTCTCGATGGCAAATACATGATGGGCGACCAGGCCTACTACACCCTTGAGGAATTTGAGACGCTGCCCGAGATCCTGCATTCCGAAGGCTACGTCTGCGGCCTCAGCGGCAAATGGCACCTCGGCGCCAACATGACCCCGCAGGATGGCTTCAGCTACTGGGCCACCATGGTCCGCGGAGGCACCGGAAACCTCTACGAGGATCCCGTCATCATCGACGGCAAGGTCCAGAAGTCGCCGAAATACATGACCGACCTTTGGACCGAACACGGGGTCAGGTTCATCGAGCAGAACAAGGACGGCGACAAACCTTTCTTCCTCTACCTAGCCTACAACGGCCCCTACTGCCTGAGCCCGCTCCTGCTCCGCCCCGCCAAAAACCGCTGGGCCGACTACTACTCCGACAAATTCCTCCCCTCCTTCCCCCGCGACCGGGTTCATCCCTGGCAATACAGCAATCTCGACTACCACAACAACATCGTCAGCATCCGACGCGTCGCCGCCGAGGTCAGCGGCGTGGACGACGGCGTCGGAACCATCCTCGAGACGCTCAAGAAACACGGACTCGACGAGAACACCATCGTGGTGTTTGCCGGCGACCAGGGCTGGATGGGCGGGCAGAACGGCTTCTTCGGCATGGGCGATCACACACGCCCCATGACCGCCCACGACCTCATGATGCAGGTCCCGCTGATTTTCCGGCACCCCGGCGGCATCAAACCCGCCCGCAGCGATATCATGGTCAGCAACACGGACTTTCTCCCCAGTGTCCTGGACTACATGGGGCTCAAGCATCGCATTCCCAGGAAGGCAAACCTCTCCGGCCGCAGTTTCGCCGATGTCCTGCGCGGCAGGGAAATCGAATGGGAGACCGCCATGTATTACGAGATGGAAAGCTGCCGCTCCGTCCGCATCGAGGACTGGAAATACATCGCCCGGCAGAACCCCGACGGCCCCGGCGAACTCTACGATATGAAGAACGATCCGCAGGAGCGATTCAACCTCTTCAATCAACCGTCTCACGCCGGAATCCAACGACAGCTCGCCGCCAGGCTCGACGCGTTCTTCCAAAAATACGCCGACCCGAAATACGACATCTGGAACGGCGGCATCTCCAAGGCGCGGCGGCATCACGCAAGCCCCTTTCATCCGGATTACCGACCGCCCAGACCGGCCAGGTAGCTGACGGCCTCACTCTGATCTGTGATTTTTGGTGTTCCCTCCCTTGTCATGAGCGACCTCAAGAGTCATCGAGCAATCATCATCAAGGGCTTCCTGATGCTGCTGACGGGCGTCATGGCGTCGGCAATCCTGCTTTGGGAGAATCCGGGTTGGCGGGTCGCGTTGTTGCTCGGCATCGCGATCTGGGGCTTCATGCGGTTCTATTACTTCGCCTTCTACGTCATCGAGAAGTATGTGGACGGACGCTACAAGTTTGCCGGACTTGGGGCTTTCATCGGCTACATGTGGCGACGCCTGACAGGGAAATCGGGTCGGGCGAATTAGGGCGGTTCGGCGAATTTCGTAGCCGCGACCTTCAGGTTGCGATCGTTCAGCATGGCAATCCTGCGCGCGGTTTCGGAAGCCACGCCCGGCGCAGCCTGAAGGCTGCGGCTACGGGATCATTGA
>JAYPEY010000053.1:0-14621 GCA_038126035.1 Verrucomicrobiales bacterium
CCCGCGGGGGGGGGGGTTTGACCCCCCCACCGCCGGACCCCCGCTCGGCGCTCCGAATCCACAGGACGGCTTTCAGGCCAGGACTTCCCGCACGACCCTGGAGCTGAAGGTGTGCGTCAGCTTCTCGTGCAGGCCGTTGCGGAAGTAGGTGAGGCGCTCGTGGTCCATGCCGAGGAGATGCAGGATGGTCGCGTGCCAGTCCTGGATGCTGACGCGTTTGTCCACGGCGGCAAATCCGAATTCATCGGTCGCGCCAAAGACGGTTCCGCCCTTGATGCCGGCTCCGGCCATAAGCGTGGTAAAGCCCCAGGGGCCGTGATCGCGGCCGGCCTTGGCGAGTTGGTTGGCATTGTTGGTCTGGGCCATGGGCAGTCTGCCGAACTCGCCGCCCCAGAGAACCAGGGTTGAATCCATCAGGCCGCGCTGCTTGAGGTCGGTGATCAGGGCGGCGACGGGCTGGTCCTGATGGACGCAGGCCGCGGGAAGGGAGGTCCGGATGTTGTTGTGGTTGTCCCACATCTGTCCGCGCGGATAGAGCTGCACGAAACGCACGCCGCGCTCGATCAGGCGGCGCGCCAACAGGCAGCGGCGTCCAAAGCTGTCGGTTTCCTTCCTGCCGATCCCGTACATGTCGAGCGTGGCCTGGGTTTCATTGGAGACATCGAGGGCCTTTGCGGCGTCGAGTTGCATGCGGGCGGCGAGTTCGTAGTTGCGGATGCGGGAATCGAGTTCCGGGCGGTGGGGACGGGCGTCCTTGTGCGCGCGATCCATCGAGGCGAGGAAGCCGCGCTTGGCCGAGGTGACGGCTTCGGGCTCCTCGTAGGACGGATTGAGATTGAGCATCGGGGAGCCGGTCGCGCGCATCGGCGTGCCCTGATAGAGCGGGGCGAGGTAGCCGGACATCCAGTTCTCCACGCCGTTGACGGGCAGGCGGTTGACCGGATCGGCGAGAACGACGTAGGCGGGAAGGTTCTGATTCTCGCTGCCGAGGCCGTAGGCAATCCAGGAGCCGAAGGTCGGATGGCCGGGGAAGATCTTGCCGCTCTGCATCTTGTAACAGGCGGGCTCGTGGTTCGGATGGACGTTGTACATCGAACGAATCATCGCGAACTCGTCGATGTGCCTTGCCATGTGCGGCAGAAGGTCGGTCGAGATATCGGAGCCGGACTGGCCCTGTTTGGAAATGGACCAGGGGCTGCCCATCAATGTCGCGGTGCGGACCTGGAAGGTTCCCTTGAGTATGCGGTCGGGCACGGGCTTGCCGTGATGCCTGGTCAACTCCGGTTTGGGGTCGAACAGGTCGACCTGGCTGGGGCCGCCCTGCATGCAGAGGTGGATGACCGATTGCGCCCTGGGTTCGATGTGCGGACGGCGCGGAATGAGATCAAGATGCGGCGCGGTCGGGGCGGGATGGGCTTCGGCCGCGGAAGCGCGGCCGATTCCGTCGCGCAGAAGCAGCCAGGCAAGAGCCGTTCCTTGCAGCCCGTCCTGCATGGAGGACAGGAACCGGCGGCGGGATTGGGGTGGGGAACTGGATGGTTTCATGCCAGGCCGGCAAGAATGCGTTGAGTGTTGAAGGGGCATGAGATTGCGCCGCAGTCGAAGACGCTGGCGCGTGAAACGTGGCGCCGTTCGTCTGGCAGTGTTGAGAAATGCATTCGAGCAGCCATGGGTCAATCAATATAGAGAAACGCGGCTGAGTTGATCAGAGCGTGGCAGAAGTCGGTCAACGCCCTCTCGCGCGGCGTCTTGTCGGATTTCCATCCCGCTTCGAGGGTTCTGATGAACTCCTGGGCGGATTGAACTTCAGCTTCCGATGGTTCGCGCGTCAGGGCGATGCGATAGGCGAGCCGGATCTGGTCGGTCAAATCGCCCTCTGCTTCGCGGGCGATGCGTTCGGCGAACTTGCCGGCGAGTTGGTGGATGACGCCGTCGTTCAGGAGATGCAGGGGCTGGGTGACGATGGTGGAGGGTTTGCGCTCGGCGCAGTTGGGATTCATCTGCGGGAGGTCGAAGGTCTCCAGAATGGTGGGCATTTCCTTGCGTCGGTGACGGAGGTAGACGCTGCGTCGGGCGGAGCCGTCGTCGGTCTTGGCGGAAACGTAGCCATCGTTGCGGACGGTGACCGGATCGGGACTGCCGAATTGTCCGGTCTTGAGCGCGCCGGCGATCTGCAGAACGGAATCGTGAACTTCCTCGGCATCCATGCGGCGCAGGGGCATGCGGGAGAGGAGAATGTTCCCGGGATCCAGCTGGGCGCGTTCGTCGGTGACGACGGAGGACTGCCGGTAGGCGGCGGATGTCATGATGAGGCGGTGGAGGGTCTTGACGCTCCAACCTTGCCCGGTGAACTCGACCGCCAGCCAGTCGAGCAGTTCGGGATGGGAGGGGGGCGTTCCGGTCGTTCCGAAGTTGTCGAGGCTGGGTACGATGCCGCGGCCGAAGTGGCGATGCCAGACACGGTTGACAAACACCCGCGCGGTGAGCGGGTGCCGCTTGTCAGTCAACCATCTGGCGAAGGCGAGACGGCGGCCGGTCTTGTTCCTGCCCGCTGGTCTGGCTTCGTTGTCGAATGGGATGCGGGCGGGCTTGAATGCGACGGGAATGCCGGGGAGGACCTTGTCGCCCGTGAGCAGATGGTCGCCGCGTTTGTAGATGTAGGTGTCGGTGGGGCGGCCGCGATCCCAGAGGGCGCGGATCATGGGTTGAGTCGGTTTGTTCGCTTCGAAGCTGCGGATCTTCTTCTTGAGCGTGTTGATCTCGTTCTTCTGCTTCTTGTCCAGGTTGGCGAGTTGGTCCTTCAGTTTCTTCAAGCCGGCGTTGAACACGGCCATTTCGGTTTCCCAAGCCGCCTGTTCCTCGGGCAACGCGACAGGCAGGTGGCGTTGTTTCATCTTCTCCCACTGGTTGTTGAACTTCTGCGGCGTCATCCAGTCGTACTCGTCGTAGGCTCCCTTGAAGATGGCGGTGAGGCCGTAGTAGTCCTCCATGGTGAGTGGATCGTACTTGTGGTCGTGGCAGCGGGCGCAATTGAGCGTCAGGCCAAGGAGGCCGCGGCCGAGGATGTCCAGTTCGTCGGAAATGACCTCAAGGCGGTCCTCGACGCGGTTGACCGGATTGGCGGTGGTGCCGTCGGGCGCCATGCGGAGAAAGCCGGTGGCGACCAGGGCGTCGTGGATCCGGGGTGTGATCTGTTTGGCGTTGGCGTAGTCGTGGAGCTCGTCGCCGGCGATCTGTTCGGTGAGGAACCTGTCGAAGGGTTTGTCCTCGTTGAAGGCGCGGATGACGTAGTCGCGGTACTTCCAGGCGTAGGGGCGGATCATGTCGGCGTGGCGTTTGCCCTCGGAATCGGCGTAGCCGGCGAGGTCGAGCCAGATGCGTCCCCATCGTTCGCCATAGCGGGGGGAGTCCAGCAGCCGATCGATGAGGCGCTCATAGGAGCCGGGCGTGGCGTCGGCCAGGAAGGCTTCCATCTCCTCCGGCGTGGGCGGAAGGCCGGTAAGATCAAAGGTCGCGCGTCGAAGCAGGGTGAGTCGGTCAGCCTTGGGAGAGTAGCTCAGGTTCTTCTCCGCAAGCTTGTGGAGGAGGAAGGCGTCTATGGGGTTGAGAGAGGAAGAGAGATGAGTGTTGAGAGAATCGAGGATCGGGGGCGTTGGACGTTTCGGAGGTGTGAAGGACCAGGGGAGGTCGGTGGTCTTGGATGCGACGGAGTCTGGAGCGGGCGGCGTTCCGCGCGGCGTGGGTTTGGCTCCCTGGGCGATCCATCGGCGGATGGTTTCCAATTCGCCTTCGGTGACCTTCTCGATTCCGGCGCGGCCGCGGATGTCCCTGGGCGGCATCTTGTCGGCTTCGATCTTTTTGACGATCAGGCTGGCGTCGGGGGAGCCCGCCTTCACCACGGCGCCGGATTTGCCGCCCTTGAGGATGGATGCGAGGGTTCGCAGGTCGAGTCCGGCCTCCTGATACTCGCCGCCATGGCAGTTGGCGCAGCGGCGCAGGAGGATGGGGATGACCTCCGCGTCGCCGATGGTTCTCGGGGGGGACTCGGCGTGGAGGCTGGTTGCGGCGAGGGCGCAAAGGAACAACTTCGCGATCGATGACATGGCGGCGCCCGGTTTCACTGAGTGTGAACCTAGCAATTGGGGAGGGGCGCAGGCAAAGGGAAAGAGCGTAAGAGAGCGAAGGAAGACGAACGTTCAACGCTCAACTTCAAACCTGAAACTCCCAGCCAAAGACATCGCGCGCAGCGCGCAATTCCCAGTTTGACGTTGGAAGTTTCGAGTTGAACGTTGGACGTTCGTCTTTGCGGCAGAACGTTGCATTGTCCCGCCCTAGTCCCTAGGCTCCCGCCTTTCCCATCCGGCAAATGGAACCGAATTGATGAACGACGACGAAAAAGACGCGCCCAAGGAGACTCCCGCGGAAGCGGCGGAAGCCGCCGATTCGAAGGACGTTCATCGGTTGAAACTGAAGGGTCGTGAATTCGTCCTTGTCGGCACGGCGCATATCTCCCGGCAATCCACCGAACTGGTGCGTCGGGTGATCGAGGAGGAGAAGCCGGACACGGTCTGCGTGGAGCTGGATCAACGGCGCTACGAGACGATTTCAAATCCGAACCAGTGGGAGAAGCTGAACCTGCTGGAGGTGATCAAGAAGAAGCAGTTGCCGACCTTGGTCGTTCAACTGGTCCTGGCGTCATACCAGAAGCGGATGGGGGAGCAACTGGGCGTGTTGCCGGGCACGGAGCTGCTGGAGGCGACGAAGGCGGCGACGGAGAACGACATTCCGTTCGAGCTTTGCGACCGCGATGTCGGGATCACCTTGAAGCGCGCGTGGCGGAACACGGGCTTCTTCAAGCGCATGTGGCTGTTGTCCTCGGTCCTGGCCAGCATTTTTGAGCCGGCGGAGGTTTCGGAGGAGCAGATCCAGAAGATCAAGGATCAGGACGCGCTGAGCGAGATGTTGAAGGAGATCGGCGAGGCGGCCCCGACCATGAAGGGCGCGTTGATCGACGAGCGCGATGAGTATATGGCTGAGAAGATTCGCGCGGCGAAGGGCGACAAGGTGGTCGCCGTGGTGGGAGCCGGGCATGTGCAGGGAATGAGCGAGCATCTGCGCGAGGATCGGAAGGCGGATGTGGAGAAACTGGAGGAACTGCCGCCGCCGTCGCATTTCTGGCGCAACGTGGGCATTGCCATTCCGCTGCTGATCATCGGCAGCCTGGTTTACATCGGCAGGACGAAGGGGTTCGACAAGGCGATGGACGACCTTTGGTTCTGGGTCTGGCTGAACGGCAGTCTGACGGCGTTGGGCGCCTGTCTGGCCTTGGCGCATCCGCTGGTGATTCTGGCCGCGTTTGTGGTGGCCCCGTTTACCAGTCTGACACCGGTGGTTGGCGCGGGAATGGTGACCGCGTTTCTGCAAGCCTGGCTTAAGCCGCCGCGTGTCTATGAACTGGAACAGGCCGGCGAGGATCTGACGAAATTCACACACTGGTGGACGAACCGTTTGCTGCGTGTGTTCCTGACCTTCTTTCTGCCTGGGTTCCTCGGCGCGCTCGCAACCTGGGGCGGTCTCACCAAGATCCTGAACAGCGCGGCCGGGTAAGGGGCGCGGGATTCAGTGGAAGGAGAAGGGGGATTTCGCTTCTTCGCCGACCCAACAGATTTTCGTCAATTGAGGGCTCATTTCCCAGCCGCTCAAAGTCCTTTCGACCAGCACTCGCCAATAATGATTCTCATTCACGCGCAGGACCACATGATTTGCGTCCTCGATTTCAATCGCCGTCACTCGCCAAGGCATGCTGTAGCTCCACGAGGCTTTTGCCCGGATGGCGAGGATGTCCGCCTGCGAGATCGAAATGTCGTTGTCAGCCGCGCGAAAGGGGCTGGTTGCACGGATTCTGGATTCTCCGCTTGTGACGCCAAGGTTGTTCAACCAAATGCGTTCCGTTGGCGTGGGGGCGCGATGATAAACAACGCCGACGGGGATCGGCCGAAACTCAAGCCAGACACGATGTGCGACGGTCAGGACAAGGAGGAATCCCGCGAGTAATCCGCAGGCAAGGAAAAGGCGTTGTGTGATTGTCGCGATTCGGGAATGCGGCACGAAGGTGTGACACGTTTCGCCTTCCAACCGTTCAACCCTGCGCGCAGCCGATGCAGACGACGGCCTCCGGTTGGATCTCCAAACGCTCCTCGGCGATCGGTTTCTTGCAGCGGACGCAGATCCCATAACGGCCCTGACGGATACGTTTCAGCGCCTGTTCGACCGCCTTCAGCCGATCCTTCTGTCGCTGCTTCAACTCCATCGCGGTCTGTTGCGCATAGATGGCCTCCATGCGGGCGATGCGGCCGATCGACTGTTCCAACGAGACGGGTTCCGAATCCTCGGTGTTGGTCTCGATGGCGACCTCGAGTTCGGCTTCGAGTTCCTCGAGCTTTTTTTGAAAAGACTGAATGCGTAGCGGGTCCATGAGCGGTGATGGAATGGCGGAATGCTAGCGGAGGGGGAACGCGTTGGGAAGCCGGGGCTTGGGGCGAGGAGGCGATGGGCGTGACTATTTCATGGTGGCGGGAATTGGCATCTGCGGGTGGAACCGGCGTCTCGCCGAAGTCTCGCGCCCAAGACCACGCATTGCCGGGCGTTTGGGCGGCGACTCCAGCCCCGCTCAAGCCTCGGAATGCCGGACGTTCTCGTGACAAGCTCCAGTCATTGGTGATGCCGGACGCGCTGCGCCTCGGGCGAGACGCCCGAGGCAACCGGCGGGACGCCGGTTCCACCCATTTCCATCCCCCGGCCGACACCATGAAAATTCGGGCGTTCTCACGCAAACAGCGCATCGACGGTAAGTTGAAACTCTGGCAATCGATCGTCCGCCAGCGTCTCACTGCCTGCGAAGATGCCGCGCAGCGCCAGGCCGTGCGGTGTGGCGTGGTAGATCTCGGCGTTGTTGTAGCGAGGGTCGATCATCCAGACGCGGGGGATCTGCGCTTTCTCATACAGGCGCTTCTTGAGGACCGTGTCCGGCGTGTGGTCGCGGGCGTCGATGATTTCCGCGACGAGATACGGAAGGCCGGTTGAAGCGTCGAGAATGTTCAAATCGGGATGCACCCAGTCGCCGGGGCTCAACTCGAGCAGCGTGCGGCGCGCGATCAACCGAAGATTCGAGGTTTCCCGGATGGCGGCGGCGATGAGGTCGTGGAGGCGCAAAAGGATGATTTCGTGCCGAGCCCCTGGCATCGTGCGCTGGACCGCCTCGCCTTCGAGGATCTCTTCGTATCCCGCGTTCATCCTGCGGCGAGCGTTGTTTTGAGGAATTGTCCGGTGTGGGAGGTTTTTCTTCGGGCGATCTGCTCCGGTGTTCCCTCGGCGACGATTCTGCCTCCGCCTTCGCCGCCTTCGGGGCCCAGATCGATCACCCAGTCGGCCTCGGCGATGAGATCCATGTTGTGCTCGATCACGATGACGGTGTGGCCGGCGTCGACGAGGCGTTGGAGGACATCGACGAGACGGCGGACGTCGCTGATGTGCAGGCCGATGGTGGGTTCCTCGAGAATGAACAGTTTGCTCTTCAGGCTGGCCGGGGCGCGGGCGAGGTTCTCCTTCAATCCGGTGAGGAGATGCGTGACCAGTTTCAATCGTTGCGCCTCGCCTCCGCTGAGCGTGGGGCTGGTCTGGCCGAGTCTGATGTAATCGAGGCCGGTGTCGTGAAGGGCCTCCAGCGCGCGCTTGATGCGGGGGTAGGGGGAGAAGAAATTCAGGGCCTCCTCGACGCTGAGTTCGAGGACCTGGGCGATGTTCCTGCCGTTGAGTTCGATGTCGAGGGTCTCGGGATTGAAGCGCGAGCCGTTGCAGGTCTCGCAACGCACGAAGGCGGGCGGGAGGAAATTCATCTCCAGCTTGATATTGCCTGAGCCTTCGCATTCCGGGCAGCGGCCCTGGGCGCTGTTGAAGGAGAAGCGGCCGGGTTGGTAGCCGCGCAGCCTCGCTTCGGGAACCTGCGCGAAGAGTTTGCGGATGTCGTCGAAGAAACCGACGTAGGTCGCGGGAATGGAACGGGGCGTGCGGCCGATCGGGGACTGGTCCACCTCGTAGACGGCCTGCAGTGCGTCGGCGCCGGCGATGTTCCCGCAGGCTGCGGGAAGGGAGGCGGTCTTCCTGCGCCGCTCGAGCGCCGCAACGGCGAGGGGGTGCAGACAATCGCGGACGAGGGTGCTTTTGCCGGATCCGCTGACGCCGGTGACGACGGTGAAGCGGCCGATCGGGAATCCCACCGCGACGTTCCTCAGATTGTGCAGTGAGACTTCCGACAGGCGCAGTGAAGGAAGCGTCCTGGATCCCTTGACCGGACGTCGTTTTCCGCGGGAGGGGAAGGTCCGTTTCTCACTCAAGCAGCGCCCGGTGAGGGAGGCCTTGTTGCGCAGGAGTTGCTTGAGAGAACCGGCGGCGACCACGTTGCCGCCGTGCACTCCGGCTCCGGGGCCGAGGTCGATGATGTGATCCGCCCGGCGCATGGTGTCGTCGTCGTGCTCGACCACGATGAGGGAGTTGCCGCGGGAGCGCAGGGTTTCCAGCGCGTCGAGCAGTCGTTGGTTGTCGCGGGCGTGGAGGCCGATGGTCGGTTCGTCCAGAATGTAGAGCGCGCCGCTGAGATTGGAGCCGAGTTGGGCCGCCAGGCGGATGCGTTGAGACTCGCCGCCGGAAAGCGTGGTCACGCTGCGGCCGAGTTGCAGGTAACCCAGACCGACCCTGCAGAGGAATGCCAGGCGGGTCGCGATTTCGGGGAGGATGTCCCGCACGATGATCGCCTCGCTGCCGGAAACGCGCAGGTTGCGAAATGCCTTCTCGGCCGCTTCGACCGTGGATTGGGAAAAGGCGTCGATGGTCGGCGCGCCCCGGCCGAACTTCGATTGGAAGGCCTTCATGGTCAGTCGAACCGCCCGCGCGACGGGATTGAGACGCGCGCCATGGCAATCGGGGCATTCCTCACGATCGTCCTCCTGCCAGTCATACCAGGATTCCTCGATCGCCTCGGCTCGCGCGCCGCGATCGACATCGGGGAGGTAGAAGGTCTCGCCAAATCCCCGACACGTCGGGCACCAACCGCGCGCCGAGTTGTAGCTGAACATCTTGGGATCCAGTTCATCGAAAGCCCGCTCGCACCTGGGGCAGGCGCGCTCGGTGGAGTGGATCGTTTCGCCGCCGTTGGAATCCACCGCAAACAGGACGCCGCCGCCGAGCCGCAGGGCCTCGTCGATCAGGAATTGTTCCCCGGCGTTTGGGACGTCGGTCGTGGAGCGATTCCTCCCGGACCGGGCGGCGAGGGCTCCGATGACGATCTCGACATCGTGCTCACGGAAGCGGTCGAGGCGGAGCTTGTCCTCGCTGGATTGAAACGTTCCGTCGGCCCGGAGCTCCGCGAAGCCATGTTTGGCGGCCCAGGTCGCGATCTCGGAATGGAAGCCCTTCCGATTGCGGATGACCGGGGCCAGCAGTTTCAGGTTGCCGCGTTTGTCGGCCTGCCTGCGCAGCAGGCATCCGAGCTCGTCGCGGCTGAGAGATTCCACGGCGACGCCGCAATCGGGGCAATGCTGCACGCCGACGCGGGCGAAGAGCAGGCGCAGGTAGTGATAGATCTCGGTGACCGTGGCGACCGTGCTCTTGCCGCCGCCGCGGGTGTTTCGTTGCTCGATGCTGACCGTCGGAGGCAGGCCGGCGATGAGATCCACATCCGGGCGGGCCAACTGCTCGACGAATTGTCGGGCGTAGGCGCTCATGGAGTCCAGGAACCGCCGCTGCCCCTCGGCGAACAGCAGGTCGAAAGCCAGGGTGCTTTTTCCGGAGCCGCTGACGCCGGTGATGACGACGAACCGGTCTCGAGGGATGTCGACATCGAGGTTCCGGAGGTTGTGTTCACGCGCGCCGCGAATGGCGATGGCGTTGGTTGGCGCGGTTGTCTGGGGGCGGTCGTCGAACACGCAAAGAGTGTTAGCGCCTTTGGGGGAAATGACAACGAGGCGGAAAGACATTTCCGAACTCCTGACTCCAGCCGCCCGGGGGGGGCGGGCATTTCGGGCCCGTGGCGCCAACCTTTGGCTTGCTCTGCGAGCGGTCGATTCCTCATGCTTTGCCTTAATGAGAAAATACCATTGGCTATCCGGTCTGCTGGCGCTGGTCGCATGTTGTGGCGGCTGCGCAACCACTGACAATCAACAGCCGGAAACCGGGGAGGCGCAGACCTCCAAGGTGGAGGCGACGACGGGGCAGGGCGATGTCGTCCGCCTGGATCCGGCCCTGGACGAGTTGATTGCGCCGGGGACGAAGCTGGAGCGCCTGGCCGAGGGCTTCAACTGGTCCGAAGGCCCGGTCTGGGTGAAGCGCGGCGATTATGTGCTCTTTTCGGATGTTCCGGAGAATGTGATCTACAAGTGGTCGGAGAAGGGCGGGCTCAAGACCTTCATGAAACACTCCGGCTACACCGGCGGCGTCCCACGCACCGGCGGTATGGGATCGAATGGCCTGATTCTCGATTCCGGCGGCAACCTCGTCATCTGCCAGCACGGCGACCGCCGCATCGCGAGGTTGAACGGCAGGAATCTGTTGGAGCCGGTGGTGGAACGTTTCGACGGCAAGCGTTTCAACAGCCCCAACGACGCCTGCTACAAGCGCAACGGCGACCTCTACTTCACCGATCCGCCCTATGGTCTGGCCGGGAAGGACGCGGACCCGACGAAGGAAATCGATTTCAACGGCGTGTTTCGGTTGTCCAAGGCGGGCGATCTGACGCCCCTGGTCAAGGGGCTGACCTTTCCGAACGGCATCGGTTTCTCGCCGGATGAGAAGACGCTCTACGTGAATGTCTCGGATCCCGCGAAGCCCTTGATCATGGCCTACGATGTGGCGCGCGACGGGACGTTGGACAATGGGCGGATCTTCTTCGACTGCAAGGCGTTGCAGCAGGCCGGCGGCAAGGGGCTGCCGGATGGGTTGAAGGTCGATCGGAAGGGGAATCTCTTCGCCACGGCTCCGGGCGGGGTGATCGTGGTGTCGCCGGAAGGGAAGCACCTGGGAACGATCGCCACCGGACAGGCGACCGGAAACTGCTGTTGGGGCGGAGACGGCTCCGTGCTCTACATCACTGCGGACATGTATTTGCAGCGAATTCAGACGAAAACCCGCGGCGCGCATTTCTGAGTTCGGGAGCCACAATCACCCATTTGGGTGATTGCATGCGAAGCGGCGATAGGGCACCCTTCAGGAATCCTGATACCAAGAGCCTGAGGCTCGCACCTTAGCATTATTGATATGAGAATTGTTCGCAAACTGTCTTCATCCTCTCGAAAACCCTTCCGTTGCGCTGCCGCCTTGGTCGTTTCGGCCCTCCTCTTTGTCGGTTGTGGGGGGGAGGATGTCGCGGAGGTTGATGAGGATGCCGGCGATATTCACAGCGTGCCGGCTTCGCAGGTGCCGGAGATCGAGATCGCCGAGATCGAGCCTGAGCCGGAGGCCGTGTCCCAAGGACCGGAGGCTCCCAAGCCGGTGGCGGTCATGCCCGGCGATCCGGAGGACGAGTCGGAGGAGGACATTCAAGCGGATTACAACGACATGTTGGATGCGGCCAATGACGCTTTGGAAGAGTTCTACGACAACAATGGCCGCTTTCCCAAGAGCATGGCTGAGTTGTTGAATGAAGGCGCGCTGACCATGGCGCCGCGCGTGCCGCCCGGGAAGAAGCTGATATTCGATCGGACCCAGCGCAAGTTCGCCTACGCTGACAAATAGAGGCCCGGCAGGAATCTGAAAACAGGGCCTTCCAATCACCAACCACATACCATGAAGATGAAAACACAACACACGAGATCGGGAAGTTCCGGCTTCACCCTCATCGAGTTGCTGGTCGTCATCGCCATCATCGCCATTTTGGCGGCGATGCTGCTGCCGGCGCTGGCGAAGGCGCAGAGCAAGGCCAAGGCCTCCTCCTGCATGTCGAATCTCAAGAATCTGGGCGCTGCGGCGGCCATGTATCTCGGCGACAACAAGGACGAGATCATGTATGCCGGCATGATGTTCCGCGAGACCCGCGCCAATGGCGGACCGGGCAATCCTCCCGGCGTCGCCAACCGCAATCACAACTACTCCTGGGACGACTATCTCAATCCTTATATCGACGGCGGTCTGACCGAGGGGGACAAGCGGCGGCAATACATTTCGGTGGCGTCGAATCAACCGGGAGCCGGTCGAGGCAAGGCGCTGAAGATGCTCAACTGCCCGGCCAACAAGATCCAGGTCTATCCCAATGCCACGCAGACAACTCAACAGCGCGCGCGGCGCGCCTACAACCCGGTGAAGCATAACCGGGGTTATGAGACGATCGGCGGGCGGGCGGCCACGGCGGACGATTGGCCGCCGTCACCCAAGAATCAGACCGGCCCCGGGTTGGCTCTGAACGGCCGCGGCGGCAATGACCTCACTCGCCCGGGCCCCGCGCCGAATACCGCTTGGAACACTGCCGAGAACGGCAACGGCAATGCCAACCCCCGCCGCCAGCTCGCCGTCAACATGAGCATGGTGTTGGATCAGGTCGGCACGATCCTGCTCACCGAGAACATCTCCGACGAAAACGTCGCCGGTCGTTCGCAGAACTCCAACGCCAACTTCAACAACGTCAACGCCCACATCGAGAACTGGCCCGGCCGCATTGCCAAGAACAAGGAGAAACAGTTCTTCCACATGGGCAAATGGAACTACCTGTTCACCGACATGCATGTCGAATACCTCGATCCGGGCGGCACCCTCGGACTGGGCCAGAACAATGCCCGCCAGACCGGGATGTGGACCATCCTCGTCGGCGACTGAGTCCGGCGCGATTTGAATGAAAAGCCGCTTCTTCGGAAGCGGCTTTTTTTGTGGTTTGATGAAGCGGTTTGGAGGTTTTCCCCGATGGCCGGGCAGGGTAGTGTGCGTCGCATGAATTCCCTCATCGGTCGTTGCGGACGTTCCGCAAAGCGCGCCATGCGCTTCATATTTGTTCTGCCGGTTGCGATTGCGTTGGCGGCGCAGGGCGGCGAACGACCCAATATCCTCTTCATCACGGTCGATGACATGAACTGCGATTCGATGGGCGCCTACGGCTGCGCGCTCCCAGGAACCACGCCGAACATGGACCGTCTCGCCGCGGAAGGGCTGCGCTTCGAATATGCGCATGTGGTCGTCGGCAACTGCATGCCCTCCCGTAACTGCATGTAGTCCGGTCTTTATCCGCACAACAACCGGGTCGAGGGGTTCTACCAGGTGCAAGACAAGGATTACCCCGTGCTGTGCGACCTGATGAAGGAGGGCGGTTATTTCACCGGCATTCGCGGCAAGGTCAGTCACTCCACGCCCTACCATCCCTATCCCTGGGACCTTGTCCTGGATACTGTCGGCGGTGCCAGGGAACACCCCAAGGAGGTGGCATCGTATTATCGTTCGACCAAGACGGGCATTGCCGCGGCAAAGGCGGCCGGGAAGCCGTTCTGCCTTGTCATCAACATCTCCGATCCGCACAAGCCGTTCTAGGCCACCGGTAAGGGCGGTGAGACCGTGCCGGACAAGAACAGGCCCTCGCGCGTGTTCACCGCCGACGAGGTTCCCGTTCCGGGGTTCCTGCCCGACGATCCGATCGTGCGGAAGGAGTTGGCCCAGTATTACTCGACCGTGCGTCGGGCGGACGATTGCCGGGGCGCGACGCTGCGCGCGCTGAAGGAGTCGGGCTCCGAGGAGGAGACGATGATCATGTTCCTGTCCGATCACGGCATGCCGTTGCCTTTCGCCAAGACCGCGGTCTGGCATCACAGCACTCGAACGCCCTGGATCGTCAAATGGCCGGGCGTCGCCAAGGCGGGGGGCGTCGATCGGGAGCACATGATTTCCGGGGTGGATGTGTTGGCGACCCTTTTGGACATCGCCGGGGCGCCGGTTCCCGAACGGCAGGACGGGCGCTCGTTTGCGCCGGTGATCCGGGGTGGAAAGCAACGGGGGCGCGATTTCATTGTGAAGGAATACAACGAGAACTCCGGCGCCGGTCGCCATCCGATGCGCAGCGTTCAGACCCGACAATACTGCTACATCTTCAACCCTTGGGCGAATGGCGAACGCGTTTTCCGGACCGCGACCACGGGCACGCTGACCTATCGGCGGATGAAGGAACTGGCGCAGACGGACGCCGCCATCGCCGCGCGCGTGAAACTGTTCGATACCCGCGTGTTGGAGGAACTGTACGACGTCGAGAAGGACCCCGACTACCTTCAAAACCTGATTGACGAGCCTGCCCATCGGGGGGCGGCGGACCGGCTCCGGAAGCTGCTGGAAGACTGGATGGTGAAGACGGGTGATCACGCCCTGGAGCCATTTCGCGGACGCCGCGATCAGGCGAAGCTCGACGCCTACATGTCACGCGTCGAACGCGAGGCTTTGGAGAGACGCAAACTGAAACAGGAGAAGGCTCCCAAGAGGACGAAACGCCGGTTGAAATTGATCCCGCTGCAGGTCCCGGAATCCGCCAAGGCAGGCGGAACGGTGAAGGTCGTGATACCTTATGCCCTGAAGGCGTCGTTGAAGGAACAGCTGGCGCACGTGAC
>JAYPEY010000053.1:14721-25857 GCA_038126035.1 Verrucomicrobiales bacterium
GCACGTGACGGCCGGCCCGACGGCTGTGGAGTGAGCCCGTTTGCGGCAACTCCGGGTCGGGTTGGTTTGTGAGCATGCGGGCTGCGTCGGGCGTCGAGATCGTGTAAACGTGGAACTCCGAACAGTCGTGCCCGGTATCAGTCGGGCGTCGAAATCAGAAGGAGGGCGATTCGCTTTTTCGACCTGACCGGATCGCCCGATGTGGTTACAACTGTCCGACACACCATGAGTCAAGAGCCACTACTTCAAATCGATCTGCCCGGAATTCCCAAGGTCAAGAGCGGCAAGGTCCGCGAGGTCTTCGATCTGGGCGATTCCTTCCTGTTTGTCGCGTCGGATCGCATCTCGGCATTCGACGTGATCCTTCCCAATGGCATCGCCCGCAAGGGGGAGGTCCTGACGCAGATTTCGCACTTCTGGTTCGACCGCACGGAGTCGGTGGTTTCGAATCACCGACTCGCCCATGCCGGGGATCCCCTGCCGGAGCGGTTGAAGCCTTATCAGGAGCAGTTGGCCGGCCGCTGCATGATTGTCAGGAAATGCGAGCCGTTGACGATCGAGTGCGTGGTGCGCGGCTATGTGGTCGGCTCGGGTTGGAAGGACTACCAGAAGACAGGCGCCATCTGCGGCATCCGCCTGCCGGAGAATCTGGAGAACTGTTCGGAGCTGGAGCAACCGATCTTTACCCCGGCAACCAAGGCGGAGGAGGGGCACGACGAGAACATCTCCTTCGAGGTTGCCTGCGACCTGGTTGGAAAGGAGATCGCCGAGAAGGCCCGGGACCTGAGCCTGCAGATCTATTCCGAAGGTCGCGCTTATGCCCGCGAGCGCGGCATCATCATTGCCGACACCAAGTTCGAGTTTGGGCTGCTGGATGGCGAATTGATTCTGATCGACGAGGTCATGACGCCGGATTCCTCCCGATTCTGGCCCGCCGATGACTACGAGCCCGGGCGAAACCAGAAGAGCTTCGACAAGCAGTTCGTGCGCGAATACCTGGAGACGCTGGATTGGGACAAGACCTATCCGGGGCCGGAGCTGCCCGGGGAGATCGCCGCCAGGACCAGCGAGAAGTACCTGGACGCTTACCGGCAATTGACCGGGAAGGAGCTTTGATCCCGGGCCGGACGGGTGCGCGCAGATCGATGGAGCGTCTTTCAGACACCGAGATTGAGCGGCTCAAGGGCGTGGCTTGGGCGGTCATCGAACAGGGCGCGGAGCGGGGCGGTGAATTCCAGGCCGTCAATGCCGCCGATCATCCGGCGGCGCTGCGCGAACCTCGCGCCAGCTTTGTCACTCTTCGTGAGGGGGATCGATTGCGAGGCTGTATGGGGGTTCTGGAAGCGAAATTGCCCCTGGTGGAGGATGTCGCCCGCAACGCTCACAATGCGGCCTTCAAGGATCCCCGATTTGATCCGGTCAAACCGGAGGAAATTCCGGGGCTCAATCTCAAGCTCTCGGTCCTGACCCCGCCCGAGCCGTTTCCTGTAGAATCGGAGGACGATCTGCTGGCGCGAATTCAACCGGGCGTCGATGGGATCATTTTGAGGGAGGGCGGTCGCCGGGCGACGTTTCTCCCGGCGGTGTGGGAAATGCTTCCTTCACCGGTGGAATTCATCCGGCAACTCAAGCGCAAGGCAGGCCTGCCGGAAGATCATTGGTCCGACCGGATGGAGGTCCTGCGCTATCGCGCGGACGAGTATTGAACTGCTGCAGGGACGGGCGGAGTGATGGAGTGATGGAGTCCGCCTCGCCCGCGCCGGTCCATCATCCGGCGTTGCGGATGGCGTTCTTTTTCTCCTCCCGGTCCGCCTCGAGCTTGTTCTTGTCGTCGGTGAGTTGTTGATCGAGGTCGGCGATGGCGTCGTAGTCGCCGTTCTCCCGGGCTTTTTCGATTTCGGCGTTCAGTGTGAGTTCTCGCTCGGCGATCTTGGCGTCGATCTTGGAATCGATTTCCGCGAGCGCGGCCTTCTGTTCATCGGTCAGATTGATGGCGGGCGACTGTTTGTTCAATCGCTCCATGGCCAGTTCGTAGGCGGTCTTCATGGCTTGGGTATTATCGGGATGAGGTCTGGTGGGATCGTGGGCTGATGGCAGGGCGGGGAATCAGGCGTCGCCGCCGGCGATCGGTTTGTTCTTCTTCCAGGGCATGTCGGGAAACTTGTCGGGAGGCGGGGGCATGGGCGGCGCGGAGGCGGCGGGTTTCTCCGGGGCCATGCGGAGTTCGTCGTCCTCGCCGGTCGCGGCGGCGGGAACAGGGGCCTCCATATTGCCCCGCCAGGAGGCGATGCGCGCCTGGAGTCCGTGATGCTCGGCCTGCTCCTTGTCGCCGTTTTTCATGTAAAACAGGGAGAGATTCGTGTGCACGAGCTGTTCGTTGGGACGTAGTTTCTCCGCGGCGAGGCCATGTTCGATCGCCCTGGCGAAGTCCCCCTTCCGATACCAGGCCATGCTCAGTCCCTGGGTGGCGTCGAAGTGATCGGATTGCTCCCGCAGCACGTCCTCAAACTTTCCGATGGCCGCGTCGAAATCGCCGGCGGCATAGTCTGCCATGGCGTCGTCGCATCGCTCCTGAAACGGATCTTCCGGGGTTTCACTCACGAGCGGAAGTTAGTCGAAGGCTGGATCGCAAGGCAAGCAGGCGTATGTCCGCCGCCATCAGCGACGCCGGCGCGCGCGCTGCCCCAACTGTGACAGATCAGAAACAAAACTTAATCTGCATCGATGTAAAATTAGTTTTACTTATCAAAAGCTGTCATTGGGTCGCGTTGGGATTCATTGGATTGGAGTTGGATCAAAAAACTTTTCATCGAATGATTGACATTGGAATTGGTGGATATTATGCAGTCTGGTTTGATCAATCGGCGTTTTTCTGCAATTTCGTGGAATGGAATTGAATAAAGAGACGGCGGTTGCATCCGATGAATAGTCCATCAGAACAGTTAATAGCCAAATCATAATGAGCGAAGCTCCCGCGCCCGCCTCCGCCGAGTCCGAAGGCGGCTCCCAGGTTTCCAAGATTTCCGAGGTTGTCATCCGGATTGCCGGCAATTCCCAGGACGGCATTCAGTCGATCGGCGGTTTTCTCGCCCGCCTCGCCGGTCGCAGCGAACAGGAGGTCATGACCTTCATGACGATCCCGTCGACCATTTCGGGCGGCCCCTCCATTTTTCAGGTGCGAGTCGGCACGGGCGAGGTGTTGAGCGCGGGCGACGATGCGGACGTGCTGCTGGCCTTTTATCAGCATTCCTACGAGAACCACATTGAGTCGCTCAAGCCGGGCGGCGTGGTGTTGTATGATTCCGACCATGTCGAGGAGAAGGAGGAATACCGGGAGAACTACCGGCATGTCGGGATTCCGATTTCCAGCCTGACGGTGGAGGCGATCGGCGGCACGGCGCGCGACAAGGGCAAGAACATCTTTGCGCTGGGGCTGATCGCCCGGACCTTCGACCTGGATTCCGAGAAACTGGCCGGGTTGATCACGGAGAAGTTCAAGGGCAAGGGAGGCAAGGTGCTGGAGAATGCCCTGGCCGGATTTCACGCGGGCTATGGGTATTCCATCGGCGACGTGTTTGAAACCTTCGAGTTTCACGAGGCGGAAGGGAAGAATTATGAGCAGGTGGTCATGGCCGGCAACGAGGCCCTGGCCTACGGATTGATCGCCGGCGGCGTGCGGTTCGGGGCGGGCTATCCGATCACGCCGTGGTCGGACATCATGGAACTGCTTCGCCGGGAACTGCCGAAGTATGGGGGATCCTTCATCCAGTGCGAGGATGAGATCGCCTCGGTCGCCATGGCGATCGGCGCGGGCTTCGCCGGCGTGGTTTCCTGCACCGGTTCCAGCGGACCCGGAATTTCGTTGAAGAGCGAGGCGCTTGGCTGGGCGCAGATGGCGGAGATCCCGCTGGTGGTGATCGACGTGCAGCGCGGCGGCCCCTCCACGGGCATGCCGACCAACATCGAACAGTCGGACCTCAACATCGCCTGCTACGGCGCTCATGGCGATTCGCCGAGGGTGGTGGTCGCGCCGTCCGACGTTGAGGACTGTTTCTACATTGCCATCGAGGCGGTGAACATTGCGCGGAAGTACAACGTGCCCGTCCTGGTCCTGACCGACCAGGCGATCGCGACGCGGATCGAGGCCTTCGCCGATCCGGATCTGGAGAGCATCGTCCAGGAGTTTCCGCCGGACCTGACGCCGGTCAAGGACCACAAGCCCTACGATCTCAGCGTGCCGGACGGCGTCACGACCCGCGTGGTTCCGGGAACGCGCATCGAGAGCGGGCAGTATCCCATTGCGACGGGCCTGGAGCACAACGAAATGGGGCATCCTTCCGCCTCGCCCAAGATGCACATGGAAATGATGGCCAAGCGGCGCAACAAGCTGAAGGCGCTGGCCCGTGAACTCCCGACGCCGGAGGTCTACGGCCCCAACGAGGGCAACGTCCTGTTGGTGGGCTGGGGGTCGACGCAGGGGCCGATGCGCGAGGCCGTGGATCGCGCCCGGGCCAAGGGCGACAGCATCTCCTCGCTGAGCATCCGTCACATCAATCCGCTGCCGGAGGGGCTGGAAGAGATTTTCGCCGGTTTCCATCATGTCCATGTGGTCGAGACCAACGACGAGGGCCTCTATGGCTTCGGGCAGTTGGGCGGGCTGCTTCGCTCGCGTTACGCCGACCCGAAGATCAAGGGCATCAACAAGACCGACGGTCTGACCTGGAAAGTGCGTGAGATTCTCGAGCGGGTTGAGGAGAAACTCGCCGCCGACCAGGCCTGAGCAAGTCCGCCGCAAATTCTGTTTCCAATAAAATGAGCCAACTGCAACTAGCCGAACCGCCCGTTCATCCCGGGCACGAACCCGCCGCTCCGCTCGCCGACGAGGCCCGCGAGCCGTTGAAGAAGAAACAGATCGCCGCCGATCATCCGACCTGGTGTCCGGGCTGCGGCGACTTCGCGGTGCTGTCGCTTTATTTCAAGCTGATCGAGAAGCGCGGACTCTGGCAGGAGAAGCTGGCCACGGTCGCGGGCATTGGTTGTTCCAGCCGTTTTCCCTATTTTGTGCAGGGACACGGCGCGCATTTCATCCACGGTCGCGCGCTGCCGTTTGCGACCGGCGTCTCGCTGGCGCGGCCCGACCTGCACGTGTTTGCGTTTGGCGGCGACGGCGACGCCTTTTCCATCGGCGGAAACCACTTCAATCACACCGCCCGCAAGAACCTGAACCTGACCTACGTGGTCATGGACAACTTCGTCTACGGTCTGACAAAGAAGCAGACCTCGCCGACCTCGCCCCTGGGCTTCAAGAGCAAGACGGACATGTGGGGCGCGGTGGACCAGCCGATCAACCCGATGAAGCAGGCGATCGCCGCGGGCGCGACCTTTGTCGCCCGCACGACCCACACGAATCCCAAGCACGTGCTCGAGGTGTTCGAGGCGGCCCTGGATCACAACGGCTTCAGCTTTGTCGAATGTCTCAGTGAATGCGTGGAGTTTTTTCCGGGAGCCTTCAACGAGACCAATCCCCGCAAGGGGGGCGCGTTTGACGAGGTGCCGGAGGATCACGATGTCACTGACGAACTGGCCGCCTACAAGCTGGCAGGCGCTGATTTCCCGGGCTACTTCGGGGTGTTCTACAAGGTGGACCGCCCCACCAAGAATGAACTGGAGGCCGGCATCAACGAGAAGTTTCAGGCGAAGGTCGAGGGACTCAAGCCCTGGCAGATTCTTCGCCAGAACTTCGATCGGATGAAGTGACCGGAGACGGCCCTTCGGATTTCGAAGCCCCGGCAACTGCCGGGGCTTTTTTGTTTGTTTACGAATCGGGATTTACGGGCAGAATTCCAGGCGATGGCTGACAAGATTCGAATCCGGGCTCTGCTGGTCGGCGCTTTGTTGGGCGGCGGCGTCTCCCTGTCCGCCGCCGATGAGGTCGAGTTCTACCGGCATCAGATCAAACCGTTGCTGCAGGCGCGATGCGTCGCCTGTCACGGCGCATTGAAAAGCAGGGGGGGGCTGCGGTTGGACTCCGCGGAACTGCTGCGCCAGGGCGGCGATGGCGGACCCGTGGTCGATGCGTCGGACGCCGGTTCCGGCGAGTTGTTGCGACGCGTCGCGAGCGCCGACATGGCCGAGCGCATGCCCCCGGAAGGCGAGGCGTTGAAACCGGAGCAGATCGCAGCGCTGCGGCGTTGGATCGCCGCCGGAGCCCCGGGGCCGGCGGACGAACAGCCTGAAGCCGACCCCCGCGATCACTGGGCTTACCGCCCGATCGTCAAACCGGCTTTGCCCGACGCGTCATTCGTCGGCAATCCCATCGACGCCTTCATTGCCGCCAGGTTGACGGAACGCGGCATCGAGGGGCAGGGCGAGGCGTCGCGTTCCGTCCTCCTGCGGCGCGCGCATCTGGATCTGATCGGACTGCCGCCGACGCGGGAGGAGTTGTCGGCGTTTCTGGGCGACCATTCAGGCCGCGCCTACGAGCGCATGATCGACCGGCTGCTGGCGAGTCCGCACCACGGCGAACGCTGGGGACGTCATTGGATGGATGTCTGGCGCTACAGCGACTGGTTCGGGCTGGGGAAGCAGCTTCGCAACAGCCAGAAGCACATCTGGCACTGGCGGGATTGGATCGTCGAATCGCTGAATGAGGACAAGGGCTACGATCGCATGATTCTGGAAATGCTGGCGGGCGACGAGGTTGCGCCGACCGACCGGAAGACACTGCGGGCGACCGGCTACCTTGCCCGCAACTACTACCTTTTCAACCGCGACACCTGGCTGGACGCCACGGTCGAGCATACGGCCAAGGCGTTTCTGGGGGTGACCATGAACTGCGTCAAATGCCACGACCACAAGTACGACCCGTTTGAGGTTCCGGATTACTACGCCTTCCGCGCCTTCTTCGAGCCGCATCAGATCCGGTTGGATCAGGAGCCCGGCATCATGGATTTTGAGAAGGGCGGTCTGCCGCGCGCCTTCGACGATCATCTCGACGCGCCGACCTACATCTACCGCAAGGGGAACGACAAGGATCCCGACAAGAGCCGGGTGATCGAGCCCGCCTTGCCCGCGTTGTTCTCGTCGCACGCGTTTGAGATCAAGCCTGTGGATCTGCCGGCGTTTGCCTATGCGCCAGGAACCCGGGAATACGTGCGGAAGGATCATCTCGCCAAGGCGGAGGCGGATATCGCCGCGGCGGAAAGGGGGCTGGCCAAGGCGAGGGAGCGCCTCGCGGCGGTGAAGAAGGAACAGGAAGGAAAGGGCGGGGGAGGTCCGGCGCGAGAGCCGGCCGAACCGACGACGTTCCTGAAGGACGGGTTCACCCAGCCCCGCCCCGACTTGTGGGAGGTTTCGGGGGATGGTTGGAAACATGAGAATGGGAAGCTGCTCCAGACGAAACCGGGCTCGGACCGGTTTCTCCGTACGAAGGCCGCGCACCCCGGGAACTTCCGCGCCGTGCTTCGCTACAAGCCGACCGGAGGCGTGAAGTGGAAGTCAATGTCGATGCGCTTCGACGTGGTGGACGGCGGGAAGACCAGCCACACGGCCTACCTGAGCGCGGTGACGCCCGGTTCCAAGGCGCAGATTTCGCACACCGAGAACGGTCGGCACAACTACCCGGCGGATGGCCGGAAGGCGATGCCGGTCAGGCTGAACGAGGTCCACGAACTGGAGATCGCCGTGCGCGGATACGTGATCAATTTCTGGGTGGACGGCGAACTGACCCTGGCCTACCGGCTGCCCTGGCGAAAAGCGGACGGGCGTTTCGAATTGTCGGTTTTCGACCTGGCTGCGGAGTTGCATTCGCTGGAGGTGGAGAGCCTGCCGGACCACGTGGAACTGACCCGGCCCAACGGCGCGCCCGACATGGCGAACACACTCGCCGGGGCCAGGGCCGGAGTGACCTTGGCGGAGCGCGGCGTGGCGCAGGCGAAGGAGAGTCTCGCGGCGTTGAAGGCCAGAATCGCGGCGGATCGCGCATTGGTCGGGGCTCCCGCGTCAAAGGAAGCGGGGGAACTTGCCGCCGCCGCCGCCAGATCGACCCGGAAGGCCGCCTTGGCGAAGGCCGATCAGGAGCTGGCTCGCGCGGATCACGAACTCGCCCGTCTGGCGGCCCTCGCCAAACCGGACCGGAAGAAACTCGCCGAGGCGGAAAAGAAGCTGAAGGCCGCCCGCGCAAATCGCGACAAGACCCTGGAGGACTTGAAGAAGACGGACCGGGAATACGTTTCGTTGAAAGGCAGCCTGAAGGCCCTGGAGACACCGGCGCACAAGCCGGGGCAATACGCGCCCACCTACAGCCGCAGGAGCAGCGGCAGGCGGACCGCCCTCGCAAGATGGATCGGGAGCCGTGAGAATCCGCTCACCGCGCGTGTCGCGGTCAACCACATCTGGATGCGGCATTTCGGTGAGCCGTTGGTGGAAGACGTCTTTGACTTCGGTCGTCGGGCCGGGAAACCGGAGCATCTGGACCTGCTCAATTATCTCGCCGCCGATTTCATGGAAAACGGCTGGAGCATGAAGCGGCTGCACAAATTGATTGTGACTTCGGAGGCGTATCGGCGCTCCTCCAGCAATGCCGGCGCGGGCGAAGCGGCAACGTCCTCCGATCCGGACAACCGGCTCTACTGGCGGATGAATTCGCGGCGCATGGAATCCCAGATCATCCGCGACAGCGTCCTGCGCCTCGCCGGCGTCCTTCGCCTGCAGTTGGGCGGACCCACCGTCGATCCCGGTAAGAAGGACACAGCGATGCGGCGGAGCCTCTATTTCGCCCATTCGCGCGACGACGGGGAGGCGTTCCTGAAATCCTTCGACGATGCGGCGATCACGCAGTGCTATCGACGCAGCGAGAGTGTGGTGCCATTGCAGGCGCTCGCCATGGCCAACGCTGAAATCTCCATTGAGATGGCGGATCGCATTGCGCGGAAGATGGCGGACGCGACGGACCCGGACGAACGCGTCGTTGCTGCGGCCTTTGAAACCGTGTTGGCGCGGGCTCCGACAGAGGAGGAAGGCGGGGCGGCGGCGGCTTTTCTCGATGAAATGCGCGAACTGCTGGCGTCCAGGAATGTCGCCGACCGGGAACAACGCGCCCGCGCGCGGCTGGTCCACGCGCTGCTCAATCACAACGACTTCATCACGATCAGGTGACGTCGATCCCATCGAACAGGGATTCCAGGTTGTTCAGCGGGGCGTCCTTCCTTGGTTTCGGATTCAGAGCGTGTTTCAGGTGGCCGAGGGCCTCGCCGACGTTCCGCACGGAACCCGGCAGGGTGGCGCCGCAGGCATTGGGATGGCCGCCGCCCTGAAGCTTTCGGGCGATGGGCAGGGCCTCGCCGTTGCGGCTTCGGAAACTCACCAGAACCGGCCCCTTCGCCTTTTTGAACGCCGTCATCAGGACCTTGAAGGGGATGTCCTCGTCCAGAAGCAGGTCGTGCACGATGGCGTTGATATTGCCGACCGAGATCGGCACGTAGCCCAGATCCGGGGTGATCGCTTCGACCTTCCTCTTGCTCCAGTCCCGGCCTATCGGCGTCTCGATCTTCCGTTTGGCTTCGATGATCGCAAGCAACGGATGGTCGAGGATCGCCTCGAGACGATCCTCAATGACCGCCTTGAAATTCCAGAAACCGTACGATTTCACCAGTTGCGCGTAGTCGGTCGCCAGTGTGAAGTCGGTCGCCTCCTCGCGATAGAGATCCGCAATGTCGTTGAGATGAATCAAGCGGTCGAGCTCCGGACTGGAGATGTCATGCTCCTTGCAGAGTTCGTAGCAGAGCGTTCCGGCGGACTTGGTCGTGTCGTGGATGAACTGCGCCTTCTCTGGAGCGGACGGCGTTTCGTGGTGGTCGACGATCAACCAGCCCGGCTTGTCCATGCGCTTGTCGAAATTCAGGTCGCAGACCCAGGCGGTCTTTTCTCCCATGGGGCGCCGGGTGAGACCTTCGTATCCCCAGGCCTGAAGCGGGACATCGACCTCAAACAGCTTCCGGGCCAGTCGCACAAGCAGGAGGCCCGACGTCAGGCCGTCGAGATCGGCGTCGTGGGTGATGATGACTTCGGGTTGTCGCAGGTCGGAGATCATGGCCGCAGGCTAGGGAAGAAGTTTCAAATCCCAAGTCGGAAATGCGTGGCGGCGGTTTTGTCCAACGGCGTCTGAGATTTGAGATTGCGGATGTCACAGGGCAGATGGCTTGTGACGCCGCCGGGATCGCGCAACCCAAAGCTCCCCGCATCGGCAAAAATGGCGGCTCGTAAATGCAATGCGGCGCTTGCAATCCGCATTCCGGATCGACATTCTCCCGGTCCGCGTTGCGGAGGCGTAGTCTCGATTCGCCGCGCGATTTTTTTTGATCCATGAGCTCCAACGAAGACGAAGGACTTGACATCGATCTGGACTCCCTGTTTCAGCCAGCCTGGGCCAAGGAGTCGGACGACAAAGGCCGGTATTCGCACTATACCGGGAAGGAAGAAGTGTCGAATGGTCGGCGCGGAGGACGGCGTGACGACCGCCGCGGCAGAGGTCGCGGTCCTGGCGGCGGCGGCGGCGGGCGTGGGCCTCGTCCCCAAGCGGGCGGGGATCGAACTCAGGGCGGTCGCGGGCCCAAGCGGGATGAGCGTGGCGGACCGGGCGAACGCCGGGGCGGGGGGCAACGTCGCGACGATGGTCGCGGTCGCGGTCCACGCGGGGATCGGCGAGGCGGTCCGCGTCAGGATCATCGCGAGTCTCGCGAGGAGTTGCCGGAGATCGACACGGCGATCGTGCCGGGCGGCAAGGTGGTGGATTCCCTGGCGAAGCAGATCCGCCTGACCGGGATGGCCTATCCGCTGTTTGAGATCGCCGGGCTGGTGGTCGGCAAACCGGAACGTTTCGGTGTGCGTTATTCAATCACCAGGAAGGCGGACGGGACGCCGGCCTGTCCCTTGTTCCTGTGCGAACTGGACGAGACCCTTTTTCCTTCTGAGGACGACGCGGTTCGACACGTGTTGCGGAAGCATTTCGACACGTTCTATTCGACCGAGAAGATTGCGAAGGATCCGCCGAAGGGGAACTATACATTCGTTGCGCAGTGCGGAATGAGCGGGAAGATTCTGGGGCCGCCGAATCTGCACAATTACCAGGATGAGCTG
>JAYPEY010000053.1:25867-35300 GCA_038126035.1 Verrucomicrobiales bacterium
CGATCTCGAAGACGATCAACGTGCCGGCCGACCTGCCGTTCGACGCCTTCAAGGCGAAGGTGAAGATCGTGCGCGACGAGGAGGTGGTGCAGAAATGGGTGGAGGAACAAAGCTTCAAGACCGAGTTTACGGCGCTCAATGTGCCGGAGGAGATCAAGCTCGACAGCCGGGAGGCGGTGGAGCGGCACTTCAGGGAGACGCACAAGGAGGCGATCGTCAAGCAGGTCCGGTTGCATGTTGTTTCCTCGAAGGCGGCCTCGGAGCAACCCAACCGGGCGATCAAGGAGCTGTATCGCCGGACGCTGACCCAGCAGACGAAGTTTCCCATCAAGGTGGTTCACGAACTGAGTCAGCAGTTCTCCTCGCGCGGCCTGCAGTTCTTCAAGGTGAACAAGACGGTGACCCATGTCGCCGTTTCGCGCCCGCGGCATCTGGACCTGGAAAACACGCCGGTCAATGAGGGCGTGAAGAAGGTCATTGAATTCATTGACGCCACGCCGGAGTGCAATCGCCGTCGACTGATGGAAGGCCTGGCTCCCAAGAACGCGCCTGAAGCGCCTGAGGCGGTCGGGGAATCGAAGCAACCGGAAGCGACTGCGGAAGGACTGGCTCCGGAATCGACGACGGAGGCGCCGCCGGAGAAGAAGGAACAGCCGCCGGCGGACGGCAAACTGCACCTGACTGCCGAGGAGCAGAAGATTCACGACGATCTGCACTGGTTGATTCATGAAGGCCATGTGATCGAATTCGCCAACGGCGTTCTCGAAACCGCCAAGGCTCCGAAGAACCCCCAGGCCAAGGATGCCGCCAAGGCATACGAGGACAAGCGCAGGAAGCAGCCCCGGAAGAAGCCGGAAGCGGGCACCAAGCCCGCTCCAAGTCTCGATGACGCGGTGAATGAAGAGGCCTCGAAAGCCGAAGCTCGACCCGACGCGTCGCAGCCGGCTCCGGACGTCGGGGCTTCGTCGGAATCCGACGCGTCGGACGCCAAGTCTGATGCAGGCGGGCAGGGGAATGGGCAGACGGAGGATTCCGGCGATCAAGGCGTTGAGCGCGCAGGACAGGCTGCCGAACCGGAGAATGCGCCGGCGGCTGCGGCGGCAGAGACTCCGGTTGCAGCGTCCGCGGCCGAAACGGAGAGTCTGCCGGACAATGCGTCCGGGTCGGACCAGCCGGCGGAGCAGACTTCGATGGATGGGTCGCCGGCATCCGCGGCGGACGCGCCTCCAGCTTCGGAGGGGGCTGAATCTGGGGAGGCCAAACCGGAATAGCCGTCATGTCCTTGACGGAGCCGGATCTCACCCTGCATCCGCCGCGCAGTCCGCGCGTTCGGCTCGGCGGGTTTGTGCTGCTTCCCCGTATGCTCGACAAGGGCCGTGCGGAACTGGCCGGCGCGAACGGTGAATACCACTACAATTGCCCGTTGGATCAGCGCTTTCTCGAGTTTGTCGGAATCGACGCCGAGGCCTTGAAGACGCAATTGGCGGAAGGGAAGGGAGATCGGGAAACGCTCCAGTGGGTGATGGACAACTCCTCCACCCGCCCCACCGTTCTGGAGATTGCCGCCTGGTCCCGGATGCAGGAGGAACGCGTTCCTGGCGATCTGGAATCGCGGGAGTTCTTCAACGAACTGCACAAGGGCGCCGACCCGCTGCGGGAGGATGTTCAGACCTGGTTCGATCTCCTGGATCTGGACGACTTCGCTTCGTTTGGCGGCCGGCTTTGATGCGGGCGGTTCGATTTTTCCCTTTCATGGCCAGGCCGCGATTGTCTCGGCGTGGCCCCTTGACGTGGGTGGATTCAGGGTCGACCTATGAACCGATTTCCTGTAGGAAACCGCGTTTGCGCGGAACAGGATCGGGGGCGGTTGAAGGGATTGAGTTCGGGAACAATGAAAAAGTATCGTCAATACTTGTCGGGAGCGGCGGCCTGTCTGCTGTTCGCATTCACCTCAACGTCCTCCGGAGCCAGTCTGCAGGACGGCGCCGGAGACTGGCACATCGCGGGCATCTTTACCCCCAGCGCCCTGCAGGAATCGTATTACAACGCGACCACCGGCGCGTCGAGATTCTCGGTCAATTCCCAGGATTACGCCAAAGCGGGCGAGGAGTTGGCGGATATGTTTTTTGCGGGCGGATTCTCCATTCAGGCCGCCGAATTCACTCTGTCGGGCCTCGGCTCCTTGAGCGGCGATGTGACCGGCTCCGCCGTGCTTACCGGCTCCAAGGTGATCAAGGCCAGCACGGCGAACGGGCCGGTCCGGCTTCTGGTCAACGCCTCAGCCGATGTCATGGCGCTCGCCGAATCGAATGCCGGCGACGAGAACGAGTTCACCATGCTCGTGCGTCGTCCGACGACGGCCGCGACGGCGGATCTGGCGGGGTCGTGGCGGGTGTTCGATTTTGGGATGCCGGACGATCTCACTGAGAATTACCACAATTTTGTCACGCAGCAGGGGCGTCAGGGCGGATCGGACGATCACGCCGGCGACAACGAGAAACTGGTGGATGTCTTCTTCAAGGGCGGTTTCGAGACCTTGGATGTCGGCGTCACCATGACCTCGGGAGGGAGCTTCAGCGGCGCCTTTTCGGGGACGGCCTCCACCACGGCCACTGGCACGGTCAGCTTGAATCCCGGCGATGGCGTGGAGCTGTTTCAGTTGAACGCCTCAAAGAACCTGATGATCCGATCGTTGGCCGAACCTTCCTCCTTCGATCAGAGATTCACCGCGTTGATCAAGCTGCCTTCGTCGTTGACCCTTTCGGAGCTCGCCGGTCCGTGGCGTTTTGCGCGGTTGTCGATTCCCAACCGGTTGGTGGAAACCGTCTACAACGGCTCGACCACGCGGGATATCGATTCGGGGGACAACGCGATGCCTGGTGAGCAGTTGGTGGACGTGCACTTTCCGGGGAGCTTTGAGGCGGAACAGGGCGTGGTTGGCATCGGGGCGGACGGCAGCCTGGCGGCCGGCTTTTCCGGGAGCGTTGCGGTGAATTCACCGGGCGAGGTCACCATCACGGTGGACAGTCAGCCCCTGACGTTTTATGTGAACGACACCAAGGACGTGATGCTCCACGTGAGCGCGACCGGCGACGAGCAGCAGATCATCGCCGTGCTGCGCGTTCCCCTGGATCCGGCCAAGATCGCCCTCGATACCGACGACGGTAAGTTGAACCTCCTTTGGGTCGGCCAGAGCGACGTGAAACTGCAGAAGTCCACGACCCTGACCGGCTGGACGGATGTCACCAGTTCCACGGGACAGAGCGCCTTCGAATCCTCGACCACCACGGCCGAGTTCTACCGCTTGGTGAGAGAGTCGGCCCAGTAGCGCGTCGCCGCATCTGCAAGCACGCGCCCTCCGCGAAGGGGCGTGCTACCACGCGGTTGACAATCTGTCATGCTGGGCGAGGATGCAGTCTCGTTCAAAACCCAGTGCGCGATGTCCTGCGTCCTGTCCCGCCGATATGAAAACAACCGTGCCCACCCTCTCGATTCCCTCATTCATCCGGCCCTCCGTTCTGCTGCTCGCCGGCGGTCTTGTGCTTGCAGACTTGAATGCTGCCATGGCCGCCGAGCGCGAAGGCGCGCCAAGACCGGGAATCCGGCGCGACGGTGAAGGCCCGCAGCGACGTGGACCCCGCGATGGCGAAGGCGCGCCGAGACCCGGCGTCCGGCGAGACGGCGAAGGTCCGATGCGACGTGGACCCCGCGATGGCGAGGGAGGCGTCCGTCGCGGCCCCGGCGACGCGGGCGTCAACGCCGAGCGCGCCCAGCCTCCCATCAGTATTCGTCTCAATGAGCAGGGGCAGGTCTTGTCGGGCAAGAACGAGACGGTTTCGATCACCGTGGTCCGTTCGACCCTGAAGCGCATTGCCGCGTCGCAAAAGGGGCGGCCAGTGCTTGTTCGCGCGCCCAAGGACACCCCGTTTGGCAATGTGGTGGCCTTCGTCAACGAGTGTGAGAAAGCGGGTGTCAGCAACATCCGATTCGCAACGCAGTAGGCGCGGGCGTCGGAGGGCATCCCAACGCCCCAATTGCGCATGAGCGCCTCCCATGCCCGTCGGGTCTTGTTCTGTCTGTTGATGTCCCTTGCTGCGGCGAGGTCCTTCGCTGCCGGGGCTTCGACGCCCTGGTCCTTCGCTCCGGTCGCCGCTGTATCGATTCCCTCGCCCGCCGACCAGGACTGGTCCCGCTCAGCCATCGATCGATTTGTCCGGGGCCGTCTGGCGCAGGAGGGGATGCAACCGAACCCCGACGCCGATCGCTACGAGTTGATTCGCCGCGCGGCATTTGATCTGACCGGTCTGCCGCCGACCGAAGGTGAGATCATGGCCTTCATCAAGGATGCGGACACGACGGACAAGGCCTTCGTCAAGGTGGTGGACGGCTATCTCAAGTCGCCGCGGTTTGGTGAGCGTTGGGCGAGGCATTGGCTGGATGTGGCCCGTTATGCCGACAGCGTGGGCAACATCTGGAACGCGCCATTCCTCTACGCGGGGCGTTACCGGGATTACGTGATCGCCGCCTACAATGAAGACAAGCCGTTCGACCGGTTCATCAGGGAGCAGTTGGCCGGGGATCTTCTGCCTGCGAAGACCGTGGCGGAACGACGGGCCAATCTGACAGCGACCGGCTTCCTTGCGCTCGGCTCGATCGACTTGACCGAAGGCGGCGTGGAACAGGCGATCCTGGATCGTGTGGACGATCAGATTGACGTCACGACGCGCGCTTTCCTGGGACTGACGGTCAGTTGTGCGCGCTGTCACGATCACAAGTACGATCCCGTCTCTCAGAAAAACTATTATGCCCTGGCCGGAGTTTTCTACAGCGCCCACACTTGGTCGGGGCAGGCCTACCGCGCCAGGGGCACGCATCAGTATGTCGATTTGTCCTCCCTGTTGAGGTTGCCGACGAAGGCTTCGGAGATTGGGGCGTCGCCGATCATGCGATCGTCCCGGGGAGGACGGACGCCCAAGGCAGCGCCTGGGACGATGTCGATGACCATGCAGCCACAGGCGGACATGTACGCCAAGGACGGGCAACGCACGTTTGTCTTCACCCCGGATGCGAATCTCGCAATCGGCGTGACAGATGGAATTCTGCGCAACTGCGCGTTCCGGGTCAACGGCGAGCCCTACAATCGCGGGCCGGAGATGCGACGCGGCGCGTTCGTGATTCTCGGGCTTCCCGCGCTTGCCCCGGCCAAGCGCAGTTCCAGCGGACGTCTTGAATTGGCTGATTGGATCGCTTCGCCTCAGAACCCCTTGACGGCGCGTGTTTACGTCAACCGTGTGTGGCAGCATTTGTTCGGGGAAGGATTGGTCAGGACGGTGGATGACTTCGGAGCCAACTCGACCAAACCGACGCATCCGGGGCTGCTCGATCATGTGGCTGGCGAGTTCGTACAGGGCGGTTGGTCGACCAAGAAACTGGTCCGGACAATCATGCTGAGTCGGGTTTATCAATTGAGCAGTCAGGGGAACGCGGTGAACGAGGCGAAGGACGCGGACAACCGCCTGCTCTGGCGCATGAACATGCGGCGTCTGGAACTGGAGCCGATCCGGGATGCCATGTTGGCGATCGGGGGGACGTTGCAGGCCGGGCCGCCGCCGGGATTCCAGATTGCTGGCTCGGGCGGGAAGGGGAAGTACGGCCGGACCCGCGCGTTGATGGGCGTGGAGGCGCCGTATCGCACCGTTTACCTGCCGGTCTTGCGCACCCTGCTTCCGGAGATCTACGGGGTGTTCGATTTTCCCGATCCGGCGCAGATCATGGGCCGGCGAGATGTCACCACCGTGGCCACGCAATCCCTGTTCCTGATGAACAGCGCCTTTGTGCAGCGGGTATCCTACGCCGCCGCGGACCGGTTGCTGCGGGAGAAAAGCTTGAACGAAACCGGGCGTATCCGACTTGCCTATCTGCGTCTGTTGACGCGGCAGCCGGACGATTCGGAGATTGCGCTGGCCGGCAGTTTCATGAACGGCTTGAAGCCGCCGCCGAATGAGCGCAATCCGGAGTTTTATCGCTGGGCGGCGTTTGTTCAGGCATTGATGGCGGGCGGGGAGTTTCGATATGTGTTGTAGAGTGATGAGACGGTTGTATTCGATCGCGTTTCCGAATGCCGCGCGGAGTCTTGTGCCTTGTGGAGCGCCGAGCATTGCTCGGTATTGGCGCTCGATTCACGCCCCGGCCGAGCGATGCTCGGCGCTCCGACAGCCAGAGCAGGCGCAGACCCTCGAATGACAAATCGCGAAGTTCTATCGAATGAGACGGAGGCGCATTTCAGCCGCCGCGCCCTGCTGCAATCCGCCGGCGTCGGATTTGGCTGGCTGGCGTTTTCGGCGCTTCAGGCGCAGGGCGCCTCGGCCCTGCGCAGCCCCCTGGCGTCGAAGAAACCGCACCTTGTCCCGCGCGCGAAGAACGTGATCTTCATGTTCATGCAGGGCGGGCCGAGTCACATCGATTCCTTCGACTGGAAACCGGAACTGGCGCGGATGGCGTCGCGCGGTTCGGCCGGTCGTTACCTGGAGCCGGTGTTCTCCTTCAAGCAGCATGGTCGCAGCGGGCTTCCGATCGCCGAGATCTTTCCGCACCCGGGCAAACAGGCCGATCATCTCTGCCTGCTGAACGGGATGAAGACGAACAACCCCGGTCATCAACAGGCGACGGTCGCCCTGCACACGGGGAGCGAGACCTTCGTCCGGCCTTCGTTCGGTTCCTGGATCGTCTACGGACTCGGCACGGAGGCGCAGGATCTGCCCGGCTTTGTCACCATCGATCCCATCACCGAACACGGCGGCGCGATGAACTATGGCTCCGCCTTTCTCCCGGCGATGTATCAGGGGACCCGGATCGGCGGCGGACAACGCGGTATTCCGAACATCGCCAATTTCCACCTCACGCCGTCCGACCAGATGCGCCAGATGAAGATGGTGCAGCACGCCAACCGACGGTTGCTGGCGCGGGCGCCGGGCAATCCGGAGATCGAGGGCCTCATTGAGGCGCAGGAGCTGGCTTTCAAGATGCAGGCCTCCGTGCCGATCACCTTGGACCTGCGCCGGGAACCGGAATCCATCCGGCGACTCTACGGCCTGGACAGCCGGGAGACCTCGGCTTTCGGGACGCAGTGTCTGATGGCTCGGCGGTTGGTCGAGAAAGGCGTGCGCTTTGTGCAGCTCACGCATCGCGGTTGGGACCATCACAACAATCTGCGGAAGAACATGCAGAGCGGGGCGGCCCAGGTTGACCAGCCCATGGCCGCCTTGATCGCCGACCTGAAACAGCGCGACCTGCTCGACGAGACCCTTGTCATCTGGGGCGGTGAATTTGGACGTTCAGCGACGGATCAGAAAGGCACACGCGACAGTCGGGGACACAACGCGGCGGGCTACAGCATGTGGATGGCCGGCGGCGGGGTGAAGGGCGGCGTGCGCTACGGCGTGACGTCCGAGGTCGGCGACAAGGCGGTCTCCGGCATCATCGAAACGCCGGACCTGCATGCAACGATTCTGCACGCGCTGGGGCTCGACCATGAGCGGTTGACCTATACCTATTCGGGAAGGGATTTCCGGCTGACCAATGTCAGCGGCAAGGCGGTCAAGGGGATCTTTGCGTAGGAAGAATCGGAGCGCCGAGCATTGCTCGGCATGGGCGCTGATTGGAAACAACGCCGGGCAATGCTCGGCGCTCCGTCTTCCTGCTGGCATCTCAAAGATCCATTTGCGACTGTTCAACTCATGCATTTGAAACAGGTTTTCATCTCGCTTTCCCTGATCGGTCTCGCGGTCTCCAGTCACGACGCCAAGGCCGCTGGAACGGACGTCAATTTCCTCTTCATCTACACCGACGACCAGTCGCATCGGACGGTGAGTTGTTACCAGGACGCCTACGATTGGGCGCGGACCCCGAATATCGATTCGCTGGCCGCTCAAGGCGTGCGTTTCTCGCGCGCCTACATCGGAGCGTGGTGCATGCCGTCGCGCGCGACGATCCTGACCGGTCACCATCAGCACGGCATCGAATCCATGCGCATGGAGGGGCAGTATCCCGGGAGCGCCTACGATCCGGAGAAATGTCCCTTTTGGCCCGGCGATTTCCGCAAGCGCGGCTACCACACGGCGCAGATCGGCAAGTGGCACACCGGCATCGACACGGGCTTCGGGCGCGACTGGGATTTTCAGATGGTTTGGAATCGGCCGGGCCTGCCGGACAACGCGCCGAATTACTACCACGACCAGATGATCAGCGTGAATGGCGGCGAGCCAAAGATGACGAAGGGATACTCGACCGACAACTACACGGATTGGGCGGTCGATTACATCAACGGCAGGAACCGCAACGGTGACAAACCGTGGTTCCTGTGGCTTTGCTACGGCGCGGTGCATGGCCCCTTCACTCCGGCGGACCGGCATTTGAATGACTATCCCAATGCCAAGGTCGATCCGCCCGCCGGCATCTATCCGCCGCGCGAGGGGAAGCCGGAATACATGCGCAAGATGGAGTTTTGGGAGAGGGGCAAGGACGGGCAGCCGGTGGAGCGGAAGGTGCGCGACAAGATTCCGGTCGGCATGAAGGACATGCCCGGACGCCCCTTGCGCGACTGGGTGCGGCAGTATCACCAGGGCGTCCGCGCGATTGACGAAGGCGTCGGGCGGTTGGTCAAGGCGCTGAAGGACTCAGGGCAGTATGGGAACACCGTGATCATCTTCACGTCGGATCAAGGCTTTGCCTGGGGGCAGTTGGGCTGCAAGTCCAAGGTGGCGCCCTACCAGGCGACGGTGGCCGCGCCACTGATTGTCGTTCCCGCAAAGGACCTGCGGCATCGGACTGCCGGCAAGGTGATCCACGATCCGGTCAGCGGCGTGGACCTGCCGCCGACGATCTACCAACTGGCGGGCATGAGTCAGCCATGGGCTTTTCACGGTCGTTCGTTGATGACCTGTCTCGCGCGGGGGTATCGGTCGCCGAAAGTTCCCGCGATGTTGGTGCACACGGCCAAGCAGTATGGCTCCAATACCGCCGTGATTCCGCCCAAGGGCGATCCCAAGGCCACGCATGGTCCGGGCGTGCCCTGGTATGTGATGTTGGCCGAGGGTCGTTACAAGTACATCCGCAACCTGATCGAAGGCGAGGTGGAGGAACTCTACGAAGTCCGGAAGGACCCGGATGAAATGACGAACCTGGCGCTGGACAAGGATCACGCGGAGACACTGAAAGAATATCGCGCCAAGGCGATCGCCGAATTGAGGCGCACCAAGGCGCCGTTTGTGGACGCGATGCCGAAGGCCTCGACGATGCGGTAGGGGGCGTCGATTGCCGGATGGATCGTGGAAAGGGTGGGGGGGGTGGGGGGGGGGGGCGCCTGGGGGTTCTGGGAGCGTGGGGAGGGGGGGCGGGGCGGGCCGGGAGTGGTGGTGGGGGGTGGGGGGGTGGG
>JAYPEY010000053.1:35310-38324 GCA_038126035.1 Verrucomicrobiales bacterium
CACTTCAAGATCCTGAAAGGATCAAAGCGGCTTGCGCTCCTTCAGAGCTTTGAAATGGGCTCGACGGAGTCTCGCCCCACCGACTTTTTCCGAGCTTTCGTTTCCACCTTCGCGCTGGACGATTCGAGATGCTTTGCCAGTATCCCGGCAATGCGATTGAAACACTTGCTCTCCTTGTGTCTTTGCGCCTTCCTGGCTTCCAATGCCTTCGAGGCTGACAAGCCGCCGAACATCGTCTTCTTCTTCACCGATGACCAGTGCTACGACTCGATCGGCTGTTACGGCAACCCGGACGTCAAGACGCCGAACATGGACAAGCTCGGCGCCAACGGTGTGATCTTCGACCGGCACTACAACACCACGGCGATCTGCATGGCCAGCCGTGCCAATGTCATGACGGGCAAGCTGGAGTACAAGACGGGTTGCAACTTTTCCCATGGCCCGATGCGGAAGGAGACCTGGGCAGGATCTTATCCGGTCCTTTTGCGCAAGGCGGGATATCGCACGGCCTTCGGCGGGAAATTCGGTTTTGCCGTCGTCGACAAGGACAATCCCCGGGGCGGTGAGAACAAGTACGAGAACCTGCCCATGGGCGACTTCGATTTCTGGGTCGGCGGAATCGGCCAGACCTCCTACGACACCAAGAAGAACAAGTATCTGGCCAGGTATGCGGACAAGTATCCGCACAGTTCGCGGGCATATGGAGCAGCCGGCTCCGAGTTCGTCCGTGAATCAGTCAAGGAAGGGAAACCCTTCTGCCTGACGATCTTCTTCAAGGCGCCGCATCGTCCGACGACGCCGGACCCGATCTTTGACGACGTCTATGCGGACGCGAAGTTTCGCAAGCTGCCGAACTACGGGCGCAAGGCCGGCGAGCACCTGGCGCCGCAGCACAAACTCGGGCGACAGTATCCGCGCTTCGAAACCTGGGGCTACTCCGTGGACAGCAGCTATCACGCGGCCTTGGCGACGTATCATCAGCAGATTCATGGCGTGGATTACGCGATGGGCATGGTGATGGAGGAATTGCAGAAGCAGGGCGTCGCGGACAACACCGTTGTCATCTTCAGCTCGGACAATGGCTTCTTCAACGGCTCGCACGGCCTCGGCAGCAAGGTGCTCCCCTATGAGGAGGGCGCGCGCGTTCCCTTGATCATCTCGGACCCGCGCCATGCGGACAAAGGGAAGGGGAGACGTTCCAAGGCCGTCACCGGCAACATTGACATCGCCGCGACGATCGTGGACCTCGCAGGGCTTTCCAAACCGCGCGCCATGGACGGGCGCAGTCTGATGCCGATCGTGCATGGCGAGAGAACGCGCGTTCGGCAGTCGCTGCCGCTGATCAATGTCTGGGGCCCGATCGGCGCGCAGAGTTTCGGCGTGGTCACTGAGACGCACAAGTTCGTCTATTGGCCTTATGGCGAAGGCATGAATCCCAGCGAGGAACTGTTCGACCTGGCAAACGATCCCTACGAACTGAAGAACGTCATCGGCGACAGGAAGCTGAACGAAAACCTCGCCAAGATGCGCCGCCACTACGACGCCGAACTGCGCAAGTGGCAGACCCAGGCCGTGGCTTACAACGACTATCAGCCCTACGGGACGGTGTTTGATCGCAGCGTGAAATGGGAGGCCAAGAAGGCGGTCGTGCCGAAGCAGTTCTTTCGTCCGGCGGGGAAGTGAAGGGCGAAGCAGTCGCCTTCGCGAGCGGGTGGAGTACGCCGCCGGGACGAACCGGCGGAGACTGTCTCAAAAGGTGGTAGCAGCGGACGTGGGTCCGCTCTAATCTGCGAATTCGCTCTGAAATGAGCCGACTCACGTCGGCATCTACCAAAGTTCTGGGTCTTTGAGACAGTCTCGGCAGGAAAACGGCGGATCAATCGGGCTGCTTCGCCTTGGCGTCGAATTCCTTCCAGAATTCCTCCGCGTTTGGGCCGGATTGCCCGGCTTGTGCATTCAGGCAGGGACCGGCTCGGCGAGCCATTCTGACCGACGTTGGTAGGGCCGTCTCGACGTAGACGGCCCATTTCAAAACCCTGACGGGGTGAAAGGGGCGCGTCTGCCGCCTTCACCTGCCGAAGACGACCACTTCGCGGAGGTGCAGCACGCCCCGGGTTGGCAGGCCAATCTTGATGAACTTGGCGCGGGGTCGATCCTTCAACTCGACGAGCCATTCGTATTCGGCGCTTTCCGCCTGCCAGACCTGTCGCCAGTTGGATTCATCGTCGGAGATCCATATGCTCAGGCCGGCGGCGCGGTCTCGCAGTTGCTCCGCGTTGGCGTTGGTTCTTCGGTTCGATATTCTGATCGCAGCGATCGTGGAGACGTCGGGCAGACGGATGATAATGCCCGGTGGCGGGGCGTTGGCTTCTGGGTCGTCCGTGATTCCCGTGGTGTGAAAAACAAAACCAGGAAGCGAATCGGCTCCGGACAAGAGCAGAGCAGCGTGTTTGTTGCGATCCTGAATCAACTGGCCCGATTGGATCTTGTAGCTGGCCTGTCTGGAGATCTCATCGAATTCGCCGCGCTTTCTAAGGGGCGCGCCGCTTTCGTATGGCGGGATCCATTCACCGGGCCTGACCTCGATTGGGTCGAGGGGGATCGGGGCTGGGCCGGGCGAGGAAGCTGCTTTGACCGCTCTCCCGCCATCGCGCGCATTCCAAAAGCGTTCGGACCATTCCATGGACCGCTCCTTGACTTCTTTGCTCAGCGATTGGCTTTCCTTGATGCGGTCTCGCAGCTCCTCCAATGATCCTGCCCGCTTCGTCAGGAATTGCAAGGCGCCACGCGAAAGGGACTCGATCTCGACGTCCTTGCTCCACGGGCGGGCATCCCAGATCCGAATCGTCCCGGTTTCGAACATCGGAGCCGCGAGGCGAGCGCCGTCCTTGCTGAAGACGACACATTCGGGGGTTGCTGCAGCGAATTCCAAGGACAGCATTTCTCTGCCCGTATCGGTGTTCTGATTGGACCCCACGGTTTGGCCCATTCCTTATGAGACAGTTTCCGGTGGT
>JAYPEY010000054.1:0-38155 GCA_038126035.1 Verrucomicrobiales bacterium
CTCGCACGCTGAGAAATGGGTATTGCGGCAGCAATACCCCACCAAGGTGGGGCAAACCTGCCGGTTTGCCCATTTTTCAGCCAGAGCGAGCAACGCGATGCGCAGGCGTCCGGCTGCAGAGGCGTATCAATACTGGACTGCGCCCTTCTGTCGCCGTGGCCCCGACGGGGCCAGAGAGACGTCGGAGAGGGGATGCGCGGTGTCATGGCAAGGAGCGGCGACATTCCTGTCGCCGTGGCCCTGAAGGGGCCAGGGAGGCGCAGGGAAAGGAATGCGCGGTGGAACTGGCGCGAGAGCCGGGGAGGCTGCGCGCGCAGTTGTGCCGGCGTTGCCGGCAAGGCGACAGGAATGTCGCCTCTCCTTGGAATCCTGAAGTTCAAGGTTTGACGTCGATCCGCCTTCGCACAGCTACGGCGCGACAAGCTGTTTGAAGTTCGGCTTCTACTCACTCCCGGATCTGTCCCGTCCCGGTTCCCAGCCACTTGTAGCTGGTCAGTTCCTCGAGCCCCATCGGACCGCGGGCGCCGATCTTGTCGGTGCTGATGCCAATCTCGGCGCCCATCCCATACATGCCGCCGTCGGTGAACCGGGTGGAGGCGTTCCAATAAACCGCCGCGGAATCGACCTCGTTCAGGAACTGTTTCGCATGCGCTTCGTTGGCGGTGACGATGGTGTCGGTGTGGCCGGAGCCGTATTGGTTGATGTGCGCGATCGCGCCGTCGACGCCATCGACGACCCGCACGGCGAGGATCTTGTCCAGGTATTCCTCGGACCAATCCTCCTCGGTCGCGTCCTTGATGAGCGCGTTGTCGGCGGTGTCCCCCAAGGCCGCGCGCGTGTCGGCGTCGACGCGGAGCTCTACGCCTTTTTCCAGCAGGGCCGAAGCCAATCCGGGAATCTGATCGCCGGCGGCGCGGTCGATGAGCAGGGATTCGATCGCGTTGCAGACTCCGACCCGGTGCAACTTGGAATTGAGCGTGATCTCGCGGGCCATGTCGGCGTCGGCGTCCCCATCGACGTAGACATGGCAGACGCCCTTGTAATGCTTGATGACGGGGACCTTGGAACACTCGGCCACGGCGCGGATCAGTCCTTCGCCGCCGCGGGGCATGCAGAGGTCCACGTAATCCACCAGGGAAAGCAGTTCCGGCACGGCGGCCCGATCGGCGGTGGGCACCACCTGGATCGCGTGTTCGGGGAGGTCCGCGACGGCCGTGCGCGCGGCCGTCGTCATGGTCTGCGCGATGATCTGGTTCGAATTCAGCGCCTCCTTGCCGCCGCGGAGGATCGTGGCGTTGCCCGACTTGAAGCAAAGCCCGGCCGCGTCCGCGGTCACATTGGGGCGGGACTCATAGATGATCACCACGACGCCGATGGGCGTGGAGACCTTCTGGAGCTTCAACCCGAACGGGCGGGCGCGTTCGTCCAACACGCGGCCCACAGGATCTGCCAGGGCCGCCACCTCGCGGAGGCCGGTGGCCATTCCCGCGATCCGTGCGTCGGTCAGTTCCAGTCGATCCAGCATGGCTGGGGAAAGCTCCATCTTTCGGCCGTTCTCCATGTCGATGGCGTTGGCCGCCTGAATTTCCTTTGCCCGCGCCTCGATGGCGTCGGCCATGGCGTGGAGGCAGGCGTTCTTCTGATCGGTCGAGAGCCGGGTAAGCGCGCGCGAGGCCTCCTTGGCCCGTCGCGCCAACTCCGTCATTTGTTCACGCAAATCCATCGCGGTTGTTTAAGGCAAGACATGCAAGAGTTGAAGGAGAAACGGTCGAGTTCGCGGTTCGCGGTTCGCGGGCGAATACAAGGCGCAGGCGCACAACAGCTGCGACTTTGCGGAAAGCACCCCGATCCGCCTGGCCCTGAGGCACGTGCGCAATCCGAAATTCGCCAACAACAAGTTCGGCTTTAACCTGGATGGCGCCGCCAAGGCCCCGGCGGATCCCAAGGACGTGCTGATCTTCGAGGTGTCGGTGGATTTGCGGGCGTGGATGGAAATCGGGCGGGTCACCCTGGATCGCAGCGGCGTTCCGGAGAGTGTTGGAGCGGATTCCGGATCGACGTATACCCCGACGTTGGCCATTCAGAATGGTCGTGTGGAGGACACCGGATCGGATCCCGGCCAGACGACGCGGATGTACCGGATACGCAAGACCACGACGCCGTAGCCGCGCCAGCGGTTCTGGATACTGGATACTGGTTACTGGTTACTGGGTTCTCTGAATACTGGACTCTGAATTCCGGGCGCTATGGCGTTTTGGTTGAGGAGGGTGCTGCGGGGAGAAGGACGGCGAATCGACTGCCCTGGCCGGGGCTGCTGTCGAGCTCGATCGTTCCGCCGAGGTTTGCTGCGATGCCGCGGGCCAGGGTCAGGCCGAGTCCGGGGCCGGGCATGTCGCCGCCTTCGATGCAGTCCAGTCGAACGAACGGCTCGAAGATTCGTTGTTGGTCGGCTTCGTGAATGCCGACGCCGGTGTCCCAGATGATGAAGGCCGGGGCGTCTTCCGATCCGAACCAGGTGGCTTCAAGGCCCACGCGACCGTTGCGGGGCGTGAATTTGACCGCGTTGTTCAACAGGTGGGAAAGCAGTTGGGAAAGGCGCGCGTGATCGGCGGCGAACGGGGTGGGGGCGGACTCGGTGCGGAGTTGGATCTCGACCCCCTTCCTGAGCGCCGCCTCGCGGCTTTCGTTCGCCACGGAGGCGCAGAGCTCGGGAAGATCGACGGGAGTGGGCGTGAAGCGCGCCGCCCCTGACTCGAAATGTGAGACGTCGAGGAGGTTGTCGGCCAGGCGACGGAGCCGGTCGCTCTGGTCCCAGATGATGTTGGCGGCGACGGTCTGATTCCGGTTGAGTGAGCCGAGGGACAGGGTCTGAAGGCCCTTGGCGGCGTTCAGGATGTCGGTCATGGGCGCCCGGCATTCGAGGTGCAGGGCGTCGATGAGCGCGTGACGCTTCCGGTCGCCTTGTTCGACCCGGTCCTGAAGCTCTTCGATGCGGCGCTCCTGTTGGGCGACGGCGGCTTCGAGATTCTCGTGGGATCTGCGGAGTTCGGTCAGCGCCATTTCGCGTTCGAGAACGCGGGCGAACTGACCGGCAAGTTGGGCGGCCGCGACGCGCTGCTTCTCGGATGGCGGCGCGACGGATCCGGCGTAGAATTCGAAGGCGCCCCGTTGTCGTCCGTGGCAGACGATGGGGACGCACAACGCGGTCTTGAGTCCGCAGGCCTTGGCGGCGTGTTTGCGGAGGAAGTCCTCCTCCCGCGTGACGTCGGCGCTGCAGCGAACGTCGGAATCCGGTGTGGGGCCTGCGATCCAATCATTGCGCAGATCCAGGGAACGGTCGTCGGATGTCTTTTGAAACACGCTGTAGTTCCGGGTTGGCGCCAGTTGCCAGTAGGATTGATGGGGCGACGGGGCCTGGTTGTCGTCCGGAAACAGGACGAGATGGCCGACCGGCCAGTCGAGGAACTCGCAGAACCGCGTCAGCATGGGTTGGGCGACATCCTTCACCCGGCGCGCATCGTTGGCGGCGGCGGCATTGATCCTGAGCAGGTCCATCAACTTCTGCCGTTGCCATGCGTCCCGACGATGCTGTTCCGAGTCGAGTCGGAGTCTCCGATGCTCAAGGGCGCGCTCTATGGTCGCTCTCAGCGCCTTGTAGTCGAGCGGTTTCTGCTGGTAGTCGTAGGCGCCGAGGCGGATGGCCTGCATCGCGGTTTCGATGCTGGCGAATCCGGTGAGCATGATGACCTCGGTGTGAGGCCATTCCTGTTGGATCAGCGTGAGCAGGTCCAGTCCGCTGGCGTCCGGCAGCTTGAGATCCAGCAGCACGACATCGGGCGGCGGCTTCAACATGGCCTCGCGGAAGGTCTTTCCTGAATCGGCTTCCGTGATCTGATAACCGGAATCGAGAAGCAGGCATTGGAGAACCCAGCGCATGTCCGCCTCGTCATCGACCAGCATGACGCTGGGCGCATCGGCGGCGATGTCGGAGGGTCGTTCGGGGCAATGTGTGGTGTCTTTCATGGGAGTGTGCATGAGGTTGAGGCTTTGATGGGAAAAGCATCAGCAGCGCCAATGACGGAGTTTGTGAAACGGAGGCGGGAAGGCGCTGAGCCGGGACGGGGTTGTCCGCAATCCGGGCGAATGCGTCCCGATGAAGGGCAGGGACGCGCGCGCGGGCGGTGAGACATCAATTCAACAATGATACGGAGCCGCACATTGTTGTACTCCTGTCGTTTCTTGCTGTTTTCCTGAATGTCGCTTGCCGGGAAGGCGACGCGGGGCCTATAAAGAGGCCGAACCGAAGCGCACCGCAAGAAAGGAAATTCCATGCCGCAGTCTCATCGCATACGGGTCAACAACTCCAACGTCCTCAGCGTCATCATGGGAGGCGGCGCCGGAACGCGTCTTTATCCGCTGACGCACGAACGCGCCAAGCCGGCGGTGCCCCTGGCGGGCAAGTATCGCCTGGTGGACATTCCGATTTCGAACTGCATCAACTCGGGGCTGCGTCGGATGTATCTTCTGACGCAGTTCAATTCAGCCTCGCTGCACCGGCACATTTCGCAGTCCTACAACTTCGATCATTTTTCCGGAGGCTTCGTGGAGTTGTTGGCGGCGGAGCAGACGCCGACGACGCAGACCTGGTATGAGGGGACGGCGGACGCGGTGCGCAAGAACCTGATCCACTTTCTGAACAATGATTTCGAATACATTGTGATTCTGAGCGGCGATCAGCTCTACCGCATGGATCTTCGCGAGATTGTCGAACAGCACATCGAGTCCGGGGCGGAGGTTTCCATCGCGACGCTGCCGGTGGAACGGAAGCCGGCGAAGTCGCTCGGCATCATGCAGATGGACGAGAGCAACCGGATCACCCGCTTTGTTGAGAAGCCCAAGGAGGACGAGGTCCTCGACAGCCTGAAGATCGATCCGGAGTGGTATGAGAAGTTGGAGATCGACCGTGCGGGAGAGGACCTGTTCCTGGCGTCGATGGGCATCTACGTGTTCAATCGCGACACGCTGATCGAACTGCTGGACAACGACCACACGGATTTCGGCAAGCACATCATCCCGGGCGCCATCGACACGCACAAGGTCTACTCCTACGTCTTCCAGGGCTACTGGGAGGACATTGGGACGATCTCGTCCTTTTTCGAGGCGAATCTGGACTCCGCGGCGGAACTGCCGAAGTTCGACTTCTACAACATGGAGGCTCCGATCTTCACGCGCCCGCGCTTCCTGCCGGCCTCCAAGATCAACGGCGCGCAGATCGATCATGCGGTCATCTCCGACGGCTGCATCATCAACCACGCCAAGGTCAGCAACAGCCTGATCGGCATCCGGACCATCATCGGCGACAATTCGTCGTTGAACCGGGTGATCACCTTCGGCGCGGATTACTTCGAATCGGAGGAATCCATCCAGGCCGCGGAAAAGGGGGGGCGTCCGCGGATCGGAATCGGCAAGAACTGTTGGATCCAGAACGCGATCATCGACAAGAACGCGCGCATCGGAAACAACGTCGTCATCTCGCCGGAGGGCAAGGACGGGGACGTGGACCACGAACTCTACTACGTCCGCGACGGGATTGTGGTGATTCCCAAGAACGGCGTGATACCGGACGGGACGCGGATATGATTGGCGCCCGCCTCATGGTGGGCATGGTCTGCGTCACTCTGTCGGCGGCGGGCTGTGTCGCGGCGTCCGCCGCCGGATTCCCTGAACCCCGGCTCGTCTCGGTCAAGCGCATCTGGGACAAGGGGAATCACAATGCCTTCACCGATCTGATGTTCCATGAGGGACGGTGGTATTGCGTCTTTCGCGAGGGATCGAGGCATGTGTCGCCCGACGGTTCGCTGCGGGTGATCGTGTCGGACGACGGGGAGGATTGGGAGTCCCTGGCATTGGTGGAGCATCCGGTTGAGGATCTTCGTGACGCGAAGATCTCGGTGACGCCGGATGGTCGTTTCATGCTCAATGGCGCGGGCATGCAGGCGGACAAGCCCATCCGTTATCATTCGTTTGTCTGGTTCTCCGACGACAAGGGGAGGACCTGGAGCAAGGAGAAGCGGGTCGGCGATCCGGGATTCTGGTTGTGGCGAGCGCATTGGCGCAAGGGGAAGTGCTACAGCATGGGCTATCGCACAGACCGTGATCGCACGCAACGGATCGCAAGATTCTACCGCAGTGACGACGGGGCGAACTACGAAGCCCTGATTCCGGAGGTGAACATCGACAACGGCGTGGGCGAGGACCGGATCCTGTTTCTGGAGGATGATTCCGCCCTGTGTCTTTTTCGTCATGAGACCGGGAACAAGATGGCGTTTCTCGGGAAGTCGAAGCCGCCGTATGACGAGTGGGAGTGGCGTGAATTGAACAAACGGATCGGCGGTCCGAACATGATCCGGTTGCCGGACGGGAACATCGTGGCGGTCACGCGGCTCTATGACAAACGAGCCCGCACCTCGCTCTCATGGCTGGACGCGGAAAAGGGGACGCTCACGGAATGCCTGACACTGCCCTCGGGCGGCGACACGAGTTATGCGGGGCTGGTCTGGAAGGACGATCTGCTTTGGATCAGTTACTACTCGTCCCACGAAGGCAGGACCTCGATTTATCTGGCCAAGGTCGCGTTCGATGCGAAGTGATCGGGGCTGCAGCGGGGGTGAGTGGCGCCGTCATTCCGCATCTTTGGCCAGCTTCTGGTAGAAAGCCAGGGCCTCCTTGTATTCGTCGATGGCCCCCTCGGGGAGGACGCTCCCGCTTCGAACAATCTGCTGCTTCACTCGTTGAACGAGATACTCGATCTGTTCCTTTCGCGGGCGCAGCGGTTTGCCGGGGATCTCGATGCGCCAGGGCGCGGTATGAGCGAAGCGGAATCGGCCGTCGTCGTCGATCTGCCAGCAACGCACGGCATACCAGCCGGACGTTGTCGCCGTGGTCTGGAACGCAATGTATGATTCGAAGGCCCCGTCCTGATTGATCCATTTTTTCGGCGTGAGCGTCTTGATCACCTTTCCGTTGAACAGGATCTCGATGCTCGTCAGCGGCTTTGCGGCGCTGCCCTTTCCTGTGAACCGGATGGATGCGGGGTTGTCGCCATTGGCATTCTTCCATGTATGGCCCGGATGTTGACCGTTTGCCTTCACCTCCAGCATGGGACCGGTGGTGACGAAGCTGCGTCCGCGTTTGAGTCCCTTGCGGAAGGCGTCATAGCTGAAGCCGTCTTCGAGGTGGACATAGACGCGGCCAAAACCGAGGGGGACGGGATGGACGCCGCTGGCCGTGCCGCCGGTCGGATTGATGCGGAAGCCAGAGTTGAGCAGCGCGTAGTAATTCTCGAAGCCGAAGCGCGTCCAGGCCATTTCGACTTTCGGTCCGGAGCCGTGGTAGTCCAGCTTCATGTAGGCGGGCGCGGGTTCGGCCCAGTTGGTGAAGGCGAACTTCGTGCGCCAGAGGTGGTTGTTCGAAAGTTCGAAGAGATCCACCTTGAGCAGCGGCATGATGGCCATCGACCAGGGCCAGTTGTGCTTGTCGAGGTCGAGCAGAGGGGCGCCCTCCCGGTCCCGGGCGGCGGCGATGCGCTTCACCGGCGGCGCGCCGAAATCCAGGATTTCCTTGTGCCCCAACACAAACACCGCGCCCAGTGTGTGGCGTTTGCCGTTCACCGTGAAGATCTCGTATTCGGTGTTGCGTGGATAAATGACATGGGTGTCGTCAATCTTGATGAGGTCGGTCCGATGGGCGTCCGCGGAATTCTTGTCGCCCCGGGACGGCGCTTCAAAGGCCCGGGTGACCCAGTAGGTCAGCGGGAAGGTCACATTGAGATCCTCCGCCAGCATGATGTTCGGGAGGTCTGCAATGGTTCGATGGACATGGGTGTCGCCGGAATACCACCCGCGCCCGGCCATGTTTATCCAGCGCGCCAACGGCAGACGAATCTGCACGGGCTTGTCCGCGACGGTGATCTTCCTGGTGAGTGGGCGGTATTCCTTGCCGCGCTCAGCGGTGATCGTGTAGTCGCCGGGAGGAAGGTCGATGGCGAACGGATGCGCCGAAAGCGTGGTGTGCATCTCCACCGAGTCCCTCAGTCGATTCTTCTGGTAGGCCACGGCCGACCCATCCGGGGATGCGGATTCAGGAAAGAGCCACTCGCCGGATCCGGACTGGATGTAGACGCGGGAAGGAATGGGCGCGCCGGTCCTGGCGTCGGTGACCAGGCCGGTCAGTGTCGCAGCCCGAAGCGTCGATGTCGCGACAATCAGGGCAATGAGCGTTGTGAGGCGGTAGGTCATGGGACGTGAATACTGATTCCTGATTCCTGAATACTGAATACTGATTCCTGCCTCTAGGCCGGCGCCTGGCGGCGGGGGGCGAAGTCGGCGCAGCGTTTGGAGCCGGGGAACATCTTGTGCGGGTTGCAGCGGCCCGCGGGATCGAAGACCTTGCGCAGCGTGCGCATGGCGTCGAGGTCGTCCTCGCTGAACTGCTGTTTCATGAAGTCGATTTTCTGGACGCCGATGCCGTGTTCGCCGGTGGCGCTGCCGCCGAGTTCGACGCATTTTTCCAGGATCTCGTGGCCGGCGGCGAGGGCGTTTCTCACCTGTTCGGGGTCGCGCTCATCGTAGAGGACCAGGGGGTGGATGTTGCCGTCGCCGGCGTGGAAGACATTGGCGATGCGCTGTCCGTATTTCTGGCTGGTGGCGTGGACGAAGCGCATGATCTCGGGGAGTTTCGAGCGAGGAACGACGCCGTCCTCGGTGAGGAAGTTGGGGCTGAGCCTGCCGATCGCTCCAAAGGCCCGCTTCCGGGACTTCCACAGGGCCGCCCGCTCCGCGTCGTCCTTGGCGATGCGCACCTCGCGGGACTTGTTCTTCTCGCAGATTGAGCGGACACGGTCGGTCTGCATCTCGATGTCCACGGTCAGACCGTCGAGTTCGACGATCAGCACGGCGCCGGCGTCGAGGGGGAAGCCGAACTGGTAGGCGCTTTCGATGGCCGAGACAATGAGCTGGTCCATCATCTCCATGGCCCCGGGCACGATGCCGGCCTCAATGATGTCGCTGACAGTCTGGCTGGCGTCGTCGACCGTCTCGAACACGCCGAGCAGCGTCTTGAAGGCTTCTGGGGCGGGGACGAGGCGGACAAGGATCCGCGTGATGACGCCGAACATCCCTTCGCAACCGATGATGACGCCGCGGAGGTCGAATCCTTCGACATCCTCGCCGCCGTCGGGTGTGGCTCCAATCCACTCGATTTCGCCATCGGGCGTGACCATTTCAAAGCCGAGAATGTGATTGGTGGTGACGCCGTATTTCAGGGTGTGCGGACCGCCGGAGTTGGTGGCGACATTGCCGCCGATGGTGCAGGCGGTCTGGCTGGAGGGGTCGGGGGCATAGAGGAGACCATGCGGTTTTGCGGCGTCGGTCACCCAGACATTGACGCATCCCGCCTCGACCAGGGCGCGGCGATTGCGGACATCCACCTCGAGGACGCGGTTCATCCGGGTGAGCGCGATCATGACGCCGCCATCGACGGGCAACACCGTTCCGCTGAGGCTGGTGCCGGCTCCGCGCGGAATGATCGGAAGCTCGTTGGCCGCGCATAGCCGGACGACGGCGGCGGTCTCTTCTGTCGTCCGGGGCAGGACGACGACGTTGGGCAGGTTCCGCTCCAGGGTGTAGGCGTCGCACTCGTAGACCAGCAACTCATCGCGGTCCGAGATCACGCCGTCGTCGCCGACGATCCGGCGGAACTGGAGGATGAGATCAGGCGAGAGGCTCATTGGTGAGGGTGGCGAACGTTCAACGTCCGACTTTGGACGTGAAGCTTCAACGTTTCAAGTTGAGCGTTGGACATTCACCCGTATTGAATTGCGGGGGGCGCCTGTTCCCAAAGGCGTTGCCGTACGACGGGGTTGTTCTTATGGTCCGCGCATGCAAATTCCAGACGCTTTTCAATCTCCGGGCCGCCTGCTGATGGGGCCCGGTCCCAGCAATGCGGCGCCTGCCGTCCTGGATGCCATGGCCAAGCCGCTGGTCGGGCACCTGGACCCGAGCTTCGTCGCCATGATGGAGGAGATCAAGTCGATGTTGCGCGCGGTGTTCCAGACGGAGAACCCGATGACCTTTCCGGTCAGCGGCACGGGCAGCGCCGGCATGGAATTCTGCTTCGTGAACCTGATCGAACCGGGCGACGAGGTGGTGATCGGCGTGAACGGCGTCTTCGGGACGCGCATGTGCGATGTGGCCGAGCGATGCGGCGCGACCGTGATCAAGGTGGAGGCGGAATGGGGGACGATCATCGAGCCCGCCCAGATCGCCGCGGCCCTGGAGGGACGGAACCCCCGACTGGTCTGCATCGTGCATGCGGAGACCTCGACCGGCGCGCTGACCCCGGTGGAGGAGATTTCAAGGCTCGCGCACGAGGCCGGGGCCTTCTTCCTGCTGGACACGGTGACTTCGTTGGGCGGTTGTCCCGTGAAGATTGACGAGTGGGGCGTGGACGCGGTCTACAGCGGCACGCAGAAATGCCTGAGCTGTCCGCCCGGATTGGCGCCGGTTTCACTGAGTCCCCGGGCGCATGAGTTTGCGACCGCCCGCAAGACGAAGGTCCAGAGCTGGTATCTGGATGTGAACCTGCTTTCGTCCTATTGGGGCGCGGAGCGCGTTTATCACCACACTGCGCCGATCTCAATGAACTACGCGCTGCATGAGGCCTTGCGGGTGATTCTGGAGGAAGGGCTGGAGAATCGCTTCGACCGGCATGAAAGGAACCACAAGGCCCTGAAGGCGGGGCTCGAGAGCATGGGGCTTCAGATCGCCTCGCAGGAGGGGCATCAACTCTGGCAGCTCAACGCCGTGACGGTTCCGGAGGGCATCGATGAGGCGGCGGTCCGCAAGGCGTTGCTGGATGACTTCAACCTGGAGGTCGGCGCGGGACTGGGGCCGCTGAAAGGCAAGGTCTGGCGCGTCGGGCTGATGGGGGAGACCTCATCGATCGAGAACGTCCGGACTTTCCTTGGCGGCCTTGGGAAGATTCTCAACGACCTGGGGCGCTCGACGGATGTGGAAGCGGCGTTGGCGGCGGCCGGGTGACATGGGGGCGCGGAATCTATTCCGCTTCGCCTCGCACAATTGCAACTGTGGCGCGGCCGTCCCGGCTGCGGGTTGTTGAGGCGTCCCGCCGCAAGGTTTGGATGACCGGGCGGGGCTTGCAGCCGTCCCGGCTACTTCACCAGGTCGGTGTCCGGATAAGCGGCCTGCCAGGCGAACCAGTAGGCGCGGTGGGCGGGGTAGCGGCGGAGCTTGGCGTTGTCGGGGCCGATCAGCGCGGTCTCGGTCAGCTTCCAGGCCTTCCTGGCGGAATCGGTGGCGGTCTTGCCGTCGAAGGATTCGAATTTCACATCGCCGCTTTCGTAGACGCGGCTGGCTCCCGATTCGTCGGTGAGGATGACGTAGGGGTTGCCGCCGGATTCACCATGGTAGACGCGATTGGCGAGCAGCAGTTCGCGGGAGACGGCGAGTTGCCGGGCGTCGGCGGGCATGGCCCGGACCGCCAGGATTTCCTGCTTGTTCTTCAGGCGGTCGTCGGTCTTGGGGACCTGGTAGACCAGTTCGTCGGTCTTGGCGTATTCGGAGAAGGGGGTGGGCTTGCTGTAGTCGATCTGAAAGCCGGTGTCGGGGGAAAGGAGGGAGGTGTCGGGATGCAGTTCGCGCCAGGCCTTCCAGGTCGTGGTGACGATGGGGAGCGGTTGCAGTTTGGTGGCTCCGCCGGACATGGGGCCGATCACCGGCAATCCGGAAAGCGCCTGCCACAGGGACTTGGTGGATTTGTCGTAGAGGAGCTTGTTGGCGCGGTAGTGGAATCCGCTGTTGCCGAATTCGTAGGCGACATTGTTGACGGAGGCGTTGTAGAAGGCGGCGCATCCGCTGAAGCCGCAGAGCGTTCCGACCACCGGGTCTCCGCCGAGTGAATCCTGGACGAGTTCGTGGTATTCCAGCATGCGCCTTGGGTAGGCCCGGGCCTTGCCGTTCAGTTCCACACCGATCACGAGTTCGTCATCGGGAAGAAAATCGGGGGCGGGGTTCTCAAGGTGTTTGGGCTGCGCAATCGGAGGGACGCCGTCGCGCGGGATGCCGCTCCAGACCACCTCGTCCAAGCGGATGGTCCTCGCGCGCTGCTTGTGGAAATACTCGCGGAACGAAGGGTCGATCTGCTCGTAGAGCAGCGCCTTGAACTCGGCGTAGTCATCGTGGAGATTCTCCGGGGCGTTCCAGAGCCACTGCTGCCATTTGACGTGATTGTTTCCGAAATTTTGTCCGGTTCCGGCATCGAGGATCCTGACGATCCGGTCCCGTCGGTTTGTGGTGGCGAAGGGGGAGTAGGCGGTCTCGACGAGCAGCGGCGCGTAATAGTCCTGCCACTCGATCTCCAATAGGGTGAACACCTCGTTGGCGGCCTGTTCGTTGGCGGAGACGGGGGCGAGAAAGAGGGAGACCTCAAACGGTCCGGTTTCCCGGAACGCCCAGCGGTTGAACGCGAAGACCACAGCCAGCAGCGCCAGCAGGACGATCAGGATGTTGCGGTGGCTCTTTTCCATGAATGCAGTTCAGTTGTTGGTTTCAAATCGGAACAAACCGCCATTTAAAACCCTGCCCCAAGGCTCGGAAAGAAGAATCGGGCCCGGAGCCAATCGCCATTTTTGCCGAGGCGTGACCGATCCTTGGCGCGGAATTGCGCAAATCCAGAGGCGTTCTGATGCGGGCGCCAGGCTGGGTTGGCGGCTGAGGAGAAGCACTCAGGAGGCGATCATGCCGTTGGCGCGGGCGTAGTTGAAGAGGCCGCCGGCGTCGACCACGGGGCGCACGTCGCCCAGGGGCTTGATCGAATGAACCTTTCCGGTCTTGGTCACGGTGACGGTCGCGGCGTCCAGATCCACGCTGATCTCATCGCCGTTTTCGAGTTCCTCGCACAGGCGATCGATGAGCTCGCAGGGGTAGAGTTCGCCGGTGGCGACGCAGTTGCGGAAGAAGATGCGGGCGAAGCTCTCGGCGAGGACGAGTCTGCAGTCGGCCGAGCCGAGGGCGATCGGGGCATGTTCGCGGGAACTCCCGCAGCCGAAGTTGCGTCCGGCGACGATGATGGGGAAGCGGCTGTCGAGTTCGCCTTCGGCGACGTAGCGTTCGGCGTAGAGCGACTCGGGCAGACCGCAGAGGGCGTAGCCGCCAAGCTTCTCATATTCTTCCGCGATCGTCGGCACGAGCGTGAGATACTGCGCCGGGATGATCTGATCGGTGTCGATGTTGTCCTTAACGACGTAGACGGGACCGGTAATCACATTTGACATGCCCGGAACCATGGCGGGAAACGGGCGTCCGTTTCAACCAGAAACAGGCTTTCTCGCCCCGGTGGTCGAAGGTATCTTCACGGCATGGCTTTTGGATTTGAACATGATCCCGGGGCGCCCGAGCGCATTGTGCGGCGAGATTTTCTGAAACAGCTGGCCGCTGCGGGCGCGGCGGCCTGGATGGCGGGCGAGCCGACAATGGCCCTGGGGAAGGATGGAAAGCCGAAGGTGAAGCATCCGGAGGCGACGGCCGACGCCTGCATTCTCTTGTGGATGGGAGGCGGCATGGCCGCGCCCGAGACCTTCGACCCAAAGCGTTATCTGCCTTTCGAGAAGGGGCTGGAGGTGAAGAAGGTCCTGAGCACCTTTCCCGCGATCGACACCGCGGTCGACGGGGTGAAGATCTGTGAGGGGCTGGAGAACATCGCCGGGGTGATGGATCGCGCGACGCTGATCCGGTCGGCGGTGCAGGCGGATCTGGGCAGCATTCTGCATTCGCGGCACCAGTATCACTGGCATACGGGCTATGTTCCCCCGCAGACCGTGGCCTGCCCCCATATCGGGGCTTGGATGGCCCGGGTCCTGGGGGCGCGCAATCCGGTGGTTCCGCCGTTCATCAACATCGGTCAGCGCCTCGAAGGCGTGGGTGAGAAGGAGGAATTGAAGGCCTTCACCACCGCCGGATTTTTCGGGACGGAATACGGACCGATGAATCTTCCGTTTCCGGAACAGGCCGCTGCGTCCGTGCAGCCTCCGAAGGGGATGACGAACGAGCGCTTCGCCAACCGGGCGAAGCTGTTCCGCAGCCTGGTGGATCGGAACCCGAATCGCGACTTCATGAGCGACCATCAACGGCAGTCCATGCTGCGCTCGCTCGAAAATGCGGATCGCCTGATCGCCTCGGAGGAACGCAAGGCCTTCGACATCGGTCTGGAGCCGAAGGAGAGCCGGGAGAAGTATGACACCGGTCGCTTCGGACGCGGGTGCCTGCTGGCGCGACGGTTGGTGGAGTCGGGCGCGCGCTTTGTGGAGGTCACCACGGAGTACGTGCCCTTCCTGCACTGGGACACCCACAACGACGGGCACACCACGATGAAACGGCTGCATTCTGAGATCGACCGTCCCATCGCGCAGTTGGTTCTGGACCTGGAGGAGCGGGGGTTGTTGGATCGCACCCTGGTGGTCATCGCCTCGGAATTCAGTCGCGACGCCCTGATCGAGGGGCAGCCGGGATCGAGCGCGAACGATCAGGCGCGCTTCAAGGGCGACGCCATGACGGAGTTGAAGCACTACGGTCTGCATCGCCATTTCACCGGCGGGACCAGCGTGGTCCTGTTCGGCGGCGGGATGAAGAAGGGGTTCCTCTATGGGAAGACCGCGGACGAACGGCCGCTGGTCGCCGTGGAGAACCCGGTTTCGATCATGGACCTGCACGCCACGATCATGACCGCGATGGGCATCAGTCCGAAGACGGAGTTCGAGGTGGAAAGCCGTCCGTTCTACGTGACGGACGAGGGACGGGGCAGGGCGGTGAATGCGCTGTTCGCCTAACGAATTGGAGGGCTGGCGGCCGGCAGTCGGGTTCAGGATTTCCCGGTGTTCTTCTTCGGCGCGCGTTTCGCCCCGGTCTTGGCTTTTGGGGCGGCCTTTGCCTTTGCCTTGGCGGCGGGTTTTGCTTTCGCTTTGGGCGATGCCTTGCGCCTGGCGGGGGCCTTGGAAGCGGCCGCGCTTCTGCGACTGGTCGCGCCCGGGGTCCGCTTCTGCGTCGCGGCCGTGGCGGCGCCGGTCATCATGAAGTCGAGATAGTTCTCGATGGCGGCCTTCATTTCGCGGCGCGGAATGATGGCGTCGATGAGGCCGTGATCCATGAGGAATTCGGAGGTCTGGAATCCTTCGGGGAGTTCGGCCTGGGTCGTGTCCTTGATGACGCGGGCGCCGGCGAATCCGATGGAGGCCCCCGGTTCCGCGATGATGAGATCGCCCACGGAGGCGTAACTGGCCATGACGCCGGCGTAGGTGGGATTGGTCAGGACGCTGATGAAGGGGAGTTTCTTCTCGGCGTGATAGGCCAGAGCCCCGCAGGTCTTGGCCATCTGCATGAGACTGAACATGCCCTCATACATGCGCGCGCCTCCGCTGGCGGAGATGACGATGACGGGGAGGCCGCGCTTTGTCCCGGCTTCGATCGCCCGGGTGATCTTCTCGCCCACCACGGCGCCCATGGATCCGCCGATGAACCGGAAGTTCATCACCGCCAGGGCGACCTCATGCGAGCCGATCCTTCCGAGTCCGGTGGTGACCGCATCCCTGTGGCCGGTCTTGGAACGGGCGGCCTCGAGCTTGCTCTTGTAGGAGGCGACGCCGGTGAACTCCAGAATGTCCACCGCCAGCAGATCCGCGTCCATTTCCTGGAAGGTCCCCGGTTCGACGAGGGCTTCCAGCCGATTCTTGCCGGTGATGTGAAAGTGGCGTCCGCAATGGTGACAGACCTGCAGGTTCTGCTCGAGTTCCCGGTCGTAGAGAAGATTGTCGCAGTGGTCGCACTTCTGCCAGAGCCCCTTGGGGATGTCCTTCTTCTTGGAGGTGCCGTCGCCGAGCTTGGGACGACGCAGGAAGGTCGTCTCGGTGTCTTCGGTCGGAGGCGTGAGGCCGGGGGCGGGCTCCTGGGGAGGCAGTCCCCCGAAACGCCAGCCGTTGCCGCCCGCGTCGTCGGGGGCGGAATCTTGTTCGAAATTGGATCTGTCAGTCATCGGTGGACCAGGCGCGGGCATACGCGTCCGCAAAAAGCGCATTAAATCCCCGGAACCAGGGACTAGCAACCGGTTTTTTGACGACCCGAGGGGCGCGGGCGTCCGATAATGCGATTGACCTGCGCTGTTGTTCTGCGATGAAACGTCGATTGTTTTCGATGAAGACCGTTCCCAAACTTCTTTCGCTGGTTGCGGCGACGATGATGGCGCTGCCGGCGGGCGCCGCTTCCTCCCGCCCGAATATACTCTGGATCAGTTTCGAGGACATCAGCCCGCACCTGGGTTGCTATGGCGATCCGCACGCGCGCACGCCGCACATCGACAGGCTGGCGGGGCAGGGCGTTCGCTACGACAACGCCTTTGTGACCGCGGGCGTCTGCGCGCCATGTCGTTCCACGATCATCACGGGCATGTATCAAACGACGATCGGGACGCATCACATGCGATGCAACGCGCGGTTGCCGGAGCACATCAAGCCCTTCACGGTCCATCTTCGCGAGGCGGGGTATTACTGTTCGAACAATTCCAAGAAGGACTACCAGTTCAAGGAGCCGAAGGAGACATGGGACGAATCGGGCCGCAAGGCGCACTGGCGGAACCGGAAGGACAAGGACCAGCCCATTTTCGCGGTCTTCAATTTCACCGACTGCCACGAAAGCGGCATCGCCAGCGATTCGAAGTATGCCAGCGTCACGAAGGAGATCGAGAAGCACGACCCCGCCAGGCTGACGACGTTTCCTCCATACTATCCGGATACGCCGGCCGCTCGCGCTGACTGGGGGCGTTACTACGACACCGTCACCGCGACGGATCGGAAGCTGGGCAGGATTCTCGCGGAGTTGGAGGAGGACGGGCTCGCGGAAGACACGATCGTGTTCTACTGGTCGGATCACGGCGTCGGGCTGCCGCGGGCGAAACGCTGGCTTTACGATTCGGGCATGAAGGTCCCCCTGGTTGCGCGCATCCCGGAGAAGTTTCGCACGGACGGGCAGGGGAAGCCGGGCACGGCCACGGATGAACTGGTCAGCCTGATGGACCTGGGACCCACGGCCTTGAATCTCGCGGGGATCGAGATTCCGAAGCACATGCACGGTCGCGCGTTCCTGGGCGGCAATCTGAAGCCGGAGCGTCGGTTTGTGTTCGGCGCGCGGGACAGGATGGACGAACGCTATGACATCATCCGCGCGGTCCGCGACAAACAGTTCAAATACATCCGCAATTACGAACCCTTCAAGACCTACTACCAATACATGAACACGCCGGAAAAGGGGCGGCTGATGAAGGAGATCCGGAAGGTCCAGACGGCGGGCGAGGCCGCGCCGGGGGTGGCTTTGTTTCTGCGGCCGTCCAAGCCGATCGAGGAGTTGTATGACCTGGAGAAGGATCCGCACGAGATGAACAACATCGCGGACCTGCCGTTGTATCGGCCGATCCTGGAGCGCATGCGCCGGGCGCACCTGAACTGGGTGACGCAGTCGCGGGATCTCGGCCTGATGCCCGAGCCCGAGATCGTCGAACGTGAAAAGAAGTTCGGCTCCAGGTATGCGATCCTCCGGCAACCGGGGTTGAGGGGGCTCATGCAGGCGATCCGGAACACCTCGTCCGCGGCCTTGAAGGGTGAAAAGGGATTGCCGGAGCTGGTTGAGGCCATGAAGCACAATGACGCCACGGTGCGGTATTGGGGGGCGATCGGGATTGGCAATGTCGGCGGGCGCGCGATCCGGCACAAGGCCCTGATGGCGGAGGGAACGAGGGACGCTTCGGCCAGCGTTCGGATCGCCTCGGCGCGGGCTTTGTGTCGCATGGGGGACCACGAGGCCGTGCTGCCGATCCTGGTGAAGGAACTCGCCAGCAGGGAGGAATGGGTGCGATTGAACGCAGCCATCGTGTTGGACGAGATCGACGAGCACGCCAGGCCGGCGATTCCGGCTTTGAAGGAGGCGTTGAAGGACAAGCAGAACAAGTATGTGGTCCGCGTCGCCAACCGGGCGTTGAACGAGATGCTAGGGACGGACAACGCGGTGAGGTGACGGGCTCCGGGAGGCGGCGGCGCGCGCAACCGGGCGGGATCCGCGGGAAGCGGGCCTACCTGGTGGCCACGCTGGGATCGGGCTGTCGCTTCGTCGCCGGGGAGGGCTTCGGAAGCGCCACCCGGGCCAGTTGGTCCGGCCGGAAGACGTTGTCCAGGTAGCCGAAGGTCTTCGCCTGCAACAGGACGATTTTCCCCTCGGTTTCACCAAGGCGTCGGGAAAGCGCTTCGACCGCCCTGGCGTTGAGGCTTTCGCCGGTGCGAAGTTTGTAGAGCTCGGCGACCAGGAGTTTGCGGTCGGCGACGAACCTGGCGAACAGCGGTTTCTCCTCTTCCATCAGGCCGCGGACCGCGCGGCGTTGTCGCCAGTCGAGCATTCCGGCGAGCCCTTCGAAAGGGTTGCCGGTCTTGCCCTTGCCGTATTTGCCCATGCCGCCGTCCTTGGGCGGCGTGGCGGGCTGGCGATCGCCGACCATGGTTGCGGATTCCTGGAAGAACGGGGCGATGTCGGAGGTCTCCATGGCGAGGTTTCCGGCGAGATTGCCGGTCATCCAGTTGAAGGCCTTCTCCGCGGTCTCCAGCAGGCGCAGGCGGCTTTCCTTGGGGAGCTTTTTCAGGTTGGCGGTCAGGTCCGCGGCTTCGGCCGCGCCGTAGGCGACGAAGGGTTCGGCGGTCAGGCCGCGACGGAAGTTGACGAGGTAGTCCATCTGTTCGCGGCTCATGGTCAGGGACAGGGCGCGGAAACCCCGGGCCTGCGTCAGGGCGATCCCGCCCTCGGCGAGGCGGCGCCCGGTCGCCAGGCGGATGACCTCATTCTCATGGTCGGCAAAATTCACGCGCCCGCGCTGTAGTTGCTCGAGGATCTGCGAATGCAGCGCGGCGTATTCGGGGTAGGCCTTCTCCTGCGCCGTCGCGATGGCTTCCAGGTTCTTCCGCTGCTTGGAATCGAGGGCGGAGAGGAACGCCATGCCGGCCTGCGCATACAGATTGGTCGAGGCATCGGGCTGCGCGGCGCGAAGGCGGAACTGCGCGGTCCGGAAGGCCCGCAATCCAAAGAAATCGGCGACCTCCTCCGCGGGGGGGGGATGGACGCTGGTTTGATCCGACCTGGACCAGGCGAAGGCTTTGGTCGCCAGGGAGACGAACTCACGCGATTCGCCCGGAGTGAACTGACTGTGCGTGGAACGCGCGCCGCCGCGGCGTCCACGCTTGCCGGACTTTGATGGCGAAGCCGCCTCGCTGAGGAGGGCGACCCCGAGGAAGGCGCAAAGGAAGACCAGGGTCCGGTTTTGCAGCCGGCGGGTGGTTGAGGACTGCAATGTCATGACGTTGGCGGAGATGCTGGCTGCGTCGGGAGGTCGGCGCAGGGATTTGATGCAGGGGCTATTTGGCCATCACGGCATCGACCTTCCCGGTATTGGCGTCGTAGGTGAATTTCATGCCGTAGGGCGTCTTGGGCATCCGGGTGAGGTAGCCGGTCTTGAGAAGTTCGTCGAGATTGGCCGGCTTTCGGCTTTCGGCGGCTTCGAACATCTGGATCGCCTTTTCAAACTCGGCAATCGCGAGTTTGGCCTCGGAGGACTTCTTTCCCTTGGCCAGGGCGGCGCCATACTCGACAGGAGCCATGGCCGGATTGTCGCTGACGACGCTCTTGCTCGGATCGATCGGGGCGGGTTTGGAATCGGCGGAGGACGAATCGCTGGGTTTCTGGCAGCCGATCGCGAGCAGGCCGGCGGCGGACGCGGCAAGGAGAAGCTTCTTCATCGCGGTAAGATAGCGCCGCTTCGCCGGGAGCCAAGCGGGAATGATCGGCGAGGTGTCCCTGTTTTCATCAACCGCGCCTTGGCGGGATTCAACCTACCGGGGCCGCAGCAGATGCTCCTTCACCAATTGACGGGCCTTGGCGATGAGTCCTGCGTCGGTCCGCAGGTCGCCGAAGCGAAAGGGCGCCTCGCCGCTCTGATCCCGGCCGGTCAATTCGCCGGGGCCGCGTTGGGCGAGGTCGAACTCCGCGATGCGGAACCCGTCGTTGGTCTCGACCATGATCTGGAGCCGCTGTTTCGCCTCCTCGGTCCTGGTCTCGCCGACCAGGATGCAATAGGATTCGTCGCCGCCCCGCCCGATGCGGCCCCGCAGTTGATGAAGTTGCGCGAGCCCGAACTGTTCGGCGTTCTCGATCAACATGACGGTGGCGTTGGGGACATCGACGCCCACCTCGATGACGGTCGTGGCCAGCAGCGCCTGGATCCGGTTTTCGCGGAAGTCGCTCATCACCGAGTCCTTCTCTTCAGACTTGAGGCGTCCGTGCAGGAGTCCGACCTGATGGGGCTCCAATTCCTTTTGAATCCGTTTGAATTCGCGCGTCACCGCCTTGAGCGAGGAGTTGTCGGTCTCCTCCACGCGGGGGTAGACGATGTAGGCCTGCCGGCCCTCGGCGATCTTGTCCCGAATGAACTGCCAGACCTTGGGCAGGCGGTCGGGCGTGCGGGCAAAGGTGCGGACGGCTCCCCGGCCGGGCGGCATCTGTTCGATGGTGGAGATATCCAGGTCCCCATAAAGAGTCAGCCCGAGGGTGCGGGGGATCGGCGTCGCCGTCATGACCAGAAGGTGAGGGTAGTCGCCCTTGCGCAGGAGCTTCTCCCGTTGGCCGACGCCGAACTTGTGCTGCTCGTCGATGATGGCGAGGCCGAGCCTGTCGGTCTGGAAGCCGTCCTCGATCAGGGCGTGGGTGCCGATGGTGAGCGTGGGCGTCGCGGGTGCGCCGTCCTTTCCACTGAAGTTCAAGGCGTCCTGATCCTTGTCCGCGACCGTCTTGCGGGCGCCCGTGCGCAGATGGACGGCGATCCCGAGCGGTTCGAACCAGTGCTGGAAATTGGCAAAGTGTTGTTCGGCCAGGATTTCGGTCGGCGCCATGAGCGCGACATCGTAGTCGCTTACGATCGCCATCAGCGCGGTTGCCGCGGCGACGACGGTCTTGCCGGAGCCTACATCGCCCTGGAGGAGACGTCGCATGGGCGTGTCGCCAAGCATGTCCTCGCGGATCTCCCGGAGCACGGCGGCCTGCGCGTCGGTGAGATGGAAGCCGAGGGAGGCGAGGAAGGGCTTGATCAGGCCGTTGTCGCCGGAGCAGGGGATGGGGCGCGCCCTGGACTCGAGCCTTTTCCGTCGGCCCTGGATGTTGAGCTGCAGCTCGATGAACTCATCGAGCGCCAGGCGTTGGCGGGCGATGTCCGCATCTTCCAGTTCCTCGGGAAAGTGCAGCATGTGGATGGCGTTCTCGCGGGAGGGAAGGTCGGGGATGGCGAGCTCCGGATGAGGCTCGGCGACCTTGTCGCCGAGGCGGTTCAGCGCCTGCCAGATGAGGACGCGCAGCCACCGCTGGGGCAGGCCCTCTGTCAGGGGGTAAACCGGCACGATGCGATTGAGGTGGATGGAGGCCTCGTCCTTTCCATCCTCACCGGAGGTGATGGTCTCGGTGTCCGGATGATCGATGGTCGGCGGTCGCAGGGAGGTCACCTTGCCGTAGACGGCCATCTGGTCGCCGGTGTGGAACTTGTCCTCGAGGTAGGGCGCGTTCCACCAGCGGCAGTGGAGTCGGCCGGCGCCGGTGTCCAGGATGAACTCGTAGACCGACTTGCGACCGCGGGCGAACTTCTTGACCCCGTGCGCGACAATCTCGCCGGTGACCTGCGCCGGCGCGCCCTTCTCCAGATCGGCCAATGACGCCATACGCCGCCGGTCCTCATGGCGTCGGGGGCGGTGGAGGAACAGGTCGCCGATCGTGCGGAGCCCCAATCGTTCGAGCTGCGCGGCCCGGCCCGGCCCGACACCCGGCAGGGCCGTCAACGCAATCTCAAGCGGGCTTTCCGAGGCGTCCGGCATGCGACGACTATAGGCGTCCCGGCGACCAAATCAATTCGCGCGGCGGTTGGGGCCTCAAGGTGAGTTGTGTGCGCACCCGGTGCGGCAGCCATCACTCAAACGACCCCGCTTCGGCTTTGGCCTTTTCGTAGATCTTGGGATCGATGTCCTGCTTGAGGGTCATGAGGAAGGCCATGATGTCGGCGAGTTCCTGGTCGTTGAGGACGATGTTCATCGGGGGCATGGGGGAGGCGACCAGCTTCTCGAAGCCCTCTGCCAATTCGGCGGCGGGATCGATGAGGCTCTTGTAGATGTAGTCGCGGTCCTTGCGGTTGGCGATGCCGTCGAGCCAGGGGCCGACGAAGCCGCCCTTGCCCTCGAGTCCGTGGCAGCGGTTGCAGGCGGCCATGGGATGTTCCATGAAAATCTTCCTGCCGCGTTTGGCGTCGGCGACGATGGGCTTGTCGCTGCTTTTGGATTCGATCGGGATGAGCTCGACGAGTTCGAGGTCGTCGAACCAGGCCGTGCCTTTGGATTGTCCCCAACCGCCGAAGAGGGCGTTGAGGGCGACGCGTCCGCCGGTGGCGCCGGAGTTGAAGCGGGACTGGATGCCGGTCCAATCGTTGTCGCCCTGGATGCCCTGCGTGGCGCCGGTGCGCTGGAGTTGGTGGATATTGAGCTGCGCGCCGCGGGCGCCGCTGACGCCGGCGGTCTTGACCCAGGCGGAGAGGCGATACTCGGTGTTGGACTTGAGTTCGACGGACGTGGTCAGACTGGCGTCGTGTCCGGAGGTGGACTTGATGCGGATGGATCGGCCGCCGGAGCGGACGTGCTCGGGATTGGTTTCGACCGCGATCTCCAGGCCGCTGCGCGAACCGGAGTAGCGCGCCGGCCGCCAGTTGTCCGGCAGGCCGCCGTCGGCCTTCTCGAAGGAGGCGTTGGGGACGAGGTTGGGGCCGGCCTTGAAGCCGGCGACGGATGCCGTCGTTCCACCGCAGGCGCGCAGGGCGAGGGAGAGCCATTCGTCCTCGGCGTTCTCCTGCTGTTTCAACAACAGGCTGGCCGTGCGGGCGCGGGATTCGCTGTCGGGCAGGGAGGTGAGTTTGACAAAGGCCTCGCGGCGGACATGCAGGTCCTTGTCCGCAAGCACAGCGCAGTCGAAGAACATCTGGAAGGATTTCGCGTCGATGCCGAGGGCCTTGACGGCGTTGCGTCGGACAGTCGCGTCGGGATTGAGCAGGGCGGCGCGGTGGGTCTTTTCGTCGAGTTGTCCGAGCCCGCGCAGGGACCAGAGGGCGTGGATGGCGGCGGGACCTTGAGAGGCGGCGAGTTCCTTCAGCTCCGGCGCGGCGTCCTTCCTGCCGCCATCGACCAGCAGGCGCTGCGCGGTGGAACGCCAGAAGAGATTGTCGCTTTTCAACGCGGCGACGAGTTGCGCGGGCTTGGCGTTGGCGAGGGATTCGATCTTCGATTTCGGCGCGCCGTCCCAGATGACGCGATAGATGCGGCCGTGTTGGCGGTCGCGGTTGGGATTGACGTGGGCGTTGCCCTTGCCGGTCTTGGCCGCGTAGCCGCCGCGTCCGGGATTGGGCGTGGGGTTGTGCTGGATGATGAAGTTGTACCAGTCCGCGACCCAGAGATTTCCGTCGGGGCCGACCTCGGCGAGAATGGGGGAGAACCACTCATCCGCGCTGGCGAGGAAGCTGTAGGCGTTCTTGGCCTGGTAGCCGGAGCCGTCCTTGTCGATGCGATACATGCCCAGGAGATTGCCGGTCGGGCCGGCGACGAAGGCGATCCGGTCGCGCCAGTCCTTGGGGAAGCCGTCGGAGGTCGCGAAGGCGTGGCCGGCCGCGGCGGTGTAGCCGCCGAAGACATCGACCTGCCGGATGTTCGGCGTGATGGGGTGGAAGGTTGGCGTGTCGGCGATCATCTTGGCGCTCATGCGCTTCTTGGCGCCGTAGGCGGATTGCGGGATGCCGCAGAAGAAGCTGGGGTTGTTGTTGGCGGTGGAGCCGAAGACATCGCCGTTGGACATGAAACCGAGGCCCCAGGTGTTGTTGTTGAACTGGCCGATGAACTCGATCGACGAGGCGTCCGGCTTGAAGCGGAAGGGCCCCATGCCGAAGTTGTGCGTCTCGCCGCCGAGCGAGCCCTGAAAGCGCGCGTATCCGACCGTGCCCCAGATCTGGTTGTCGAAGCCGTAGCGGAGGTTGGACGGGCCGGCGTGGGTGTCGCCGACGCCCCAGCCGCTGAAGAGCAGTTCGCGGACGTCCGCCTTGTCGTCGCCGTTCGTGTCCTTGAGGAAGAGGAAGTCCGGGGCGTGGGCCACGATGATGCCGCCGCGGGAGAAGGTGAAGGAGGTGGGGATGTTGAGTCCGTCGGCGAAGACCGTGACCTTGTCGGCCCGGCCGTCCTTGTCCGTGTCCTCGAGGATCTTGATGGAATCGTTGCCCTTGCGGTCGCCGGTGAGTTCGTTCGGGTAATCGACGGATTCAGCGACCCAGAGCCGGCCGCGCTCGTCCCACTGCATGTAGATGGGGTTCACGATCATCGGCTCGCTGGCGAAGAGCTCGATGCGCCAGCCGACCGGAACCCGCGTGTAGTCGAGGCTGTCCTCGGCGGATAGGGGGAGCTGATACTTCAAGGGCTCGGGACGCTTCTCGTAGTTGGGGATGTTGCCGCGCTTCTCATATTGCAGCGGCGCGCGCTTGGCGATGAAGCGGTCATAGGCGGCCTTCCGTCGGTCGCCGACCGACCAGAGGATGCCGCGCTTGAGGAGTTGATGGAATTCGTCGCGATCCCAGACGCGTTCGTCGTGTCCGGAAGCGGTGTAGAAGACGCGACCCTTGCCCTGCGTGCGGATCCAGGTCCAGGGCTCCGGCTCCTTGATGTTGTCGTCCGGGCCGGCCACGTCGCGGACCTGCAGCACGACGCGGTTTTTCGTGTTGTGCCGTTTGTGGACGTAGGTTTCGTCCCAGGCTTCAAGTTCCGGGACATCCTTGATGGCGGCGTGTTTGCGGAGGAGGGTCTTCAGCTTGAAGACGCCGGTCTTGTGATGGTCAAACTGGCCGCCCACCAGCTTGATGAAGTCCGGCTCCTTGTTGAAACACCAGCTGGCGCAGTGCACCGGCACGAAGCCGCCGCCGTTCTCGACGTAGTCAATCAGGGTGGCCAGATGCGCCTTCGAGATGTTGTCATGGTTGGCGTAGAGCAGGACCGCGTCGTACTTGGCGAGATGCTTCGGATTCCAAAAGGCGGCGCTGACCGAGGTGACGTAGTCGAAATAGATTGCGTCGCGGCCCAATGCCTCCTGGAGCATGGGGAAGAACTTGTTGGAATTGTGGTGCTCGCTTTCGTGGCCGAGGAACAGCACGCGCACCGGGCCGGATTGTGCGGCGTTGGCGGCGGGCAGGGCGGTGGCGAGCGTCAGTACGGCTGCAAGGATCGTCAAAATCTTCTTCATAAGCAGGCGGACACGATCATCACGATTCGCGCGGATGTGAAGGCTGAATTTCGGCGTGTCGCGATTCGGGGGCTTGTTTCATGTGGCGGGATGATGCGTCCGCGGGTGGAACCGGCGTCCCGCCGGTTGATTTCCGCGTCCCGCCGAAATCTTGCGCCCAAGACCACGCATTGTCGGGCGTTTTGGGCGGCGACTCCAGCCCGGTTCAAGCCTCGGAATGCCGGACGTTCTTGTGGCAGCCGCCACTCATTGGGAATGCCGGACGCGCTGCGCCTCGGGCGAGACGCCCGAGGCAGCCGGCGGGACGCCGGTTCCACCCGTTTGCATCTCCCGGCGGCCGCTAGAGGGTTTTGAGACGGTCTTGGCAGCAATACCCCACCTTGGTGGCGGCAAAGTTGCGGCTTTGCCCATTTCTCAGCCAGAGGGGGCAAGGCGATGCGCAGGCGTCCGGTCTTGAAGGCGCAAACAATGAACTGCGTCGTCCTCCCGGGAACGTCGAAGAGCCTCACTCCCTGACCTGGACTGCGTAGACGTGGCGTTCTGCGTGCAGGTTGGAACGGAAGACGATCCATTCGCCGTCCGGCGTGAACATGACGTTGGGTTCGAGGTCGTAGTCGTGTCGTGAGAGATCGACCAGTTTTTCCGCGCGCAGGCGGCCGACTTTGACGGGTTTGCCGTCGATCTGTTGGATGGTGAATTTCGGGTCCGGGCGGAACAGGTAGATCCATTGGCCATTGCCGGGCGGATTCAGTCGCCGTTTTTCCGGCAGGGGCGTGTGGTTGGCGACGCTCTTGGGGCCGCCGCCGTCGCCGGCGAAGAGGCTGCCGTCCGGGGAGATGTTGTAGTGGACGCTCCATTCGCCGCGCGCCACCGGGTAGCGAATCCGCTCTCCGGTTTTCACAACGACGCCGGCCAGCCAGAATTCCTTTGAGCGCGGCGTCTGCAGGTCATACCAGACTTGTCGTCCATCGCGGCTGAAGAATTCGTGCCCGGCGATCTCGTAGGACATCGTGCGCCGGTGCATGAGTGTGGAATCGCCGGGGCCGATGGGACGTGTCCAGACGCGATCCAACTCATGCCACGGGCCCTCGTGGCAGTAGAGCATCAGCGCTGGGTCGGTTGGCGAACACTGCGCATGGTTGAGCCAGTTCGTGCTCGGATTGAAGAAGCTCAGTTTTCCGGTCTCGATCTCGACCGAATAGAACTTCATCGCGCGCGGCTGCCTTGCGCGTTCCTCGAAGGTCGACCGGCGCCGGGAGGACGGGCGCGCGCCGGATGGACGTTCGCTGAACGTTCCGACGATCAGCGTCTCGTCGGCATTGACGCCGTTTAGGGCCGCGTGGAAGGGCAGTTGAACGATGTCCCGGGATTCCTTCGTGTCGATGTGCGTGGCGCGGAGGATTGTCCCGTCCTCGCCGCGGGCGGAGTAATAGACATGACGGGAGCGGCGGCCCATCTCGACGCCGCTGCTGCCGCGGGAGCTGTAGCGCGCGCGGGGCACGACGAGATCCAGCTTTCGGCTTTTCAGGTCCACGGCGCTGAGCCCGTCGGGAGTCGAGATGATCATCTTGTCCCCCTCTGGCGAGAAGGCGTTCTGATGGAAGTAGAGGCTCATGCTTCCCGCCTCCATCGACAGCCGCACGACGCGATGGCCGGTCTTCGGTTCGATCCACTCCAGCGGCGCTTCGGCGAAGCCAAGCGTGGTGGTCGCGAGCAGGAAGGCGAAGGAAGCCACAGTCTTCATGTTTTGCACAGCGAACTGGACGCGCGTTCTGGGCCGGACCACGGATTCAGTTTGTACCGCGAGCATTCGCCGCCGGTTTTCCCATTCCGGCCGGGGAGTAGGGATCGTTCGAGATGCTGATCTTGTCGAGTTTGGCGCCGTCTTCACGGTAGGCGATGGCGAGGGTGTGCCCGCCGGGGGACAGGCGGAAGGTGTCCAGCTTGACCCAGCTCCAACCGCCGGTCCCCAGGCCGTTGAACATCGCAAAGTCGCCATCGTCCATCTTTACCCAGAACGAGTCGTCATCGGCGGAAGGGCAGTTCAAACGCGCGAACACGGCGTAGCTTCCGCGGGACTTGACGGAAAAAGAAATGGATACGACGCCGCTCCTTTCAGCAGGCGGGGCCTGGATGCTCTGAACGCCCGGTTTGGCGGTCACGTAGCGGCCGTCCGAAGCCCGGTCATCCTTCAGGATTTCCCAGTTTGAACCCACGCCAGCGGCCTCGGCTTCGAACGTCACCGTCTCAATGCCCTCCATGTTTCGCCTGCCCAAGGCCGGTTTTCCCGTTCCCCACCAGTCAATCCACCGGGTGTGATCGACATCGTCGTAAGGGCTGACGGCGACGTCTGTGTCCGCGTCTTTGTTTCCCAGAAGGAACTTGTCGACGAAGGCCTCGACTTCCGGCCGCTGGCTGTCGGGAAGTCGACAGTGTCCATGGCCCGCAACGATGGAGAAACCGAAACGATCACCGATGCCGAATCGCTTCCAGACTTCCTGCGCGGCCCGGCAGGAAACATGGCCGGATTCCTCGGCCAGCCAGGCATAGTCCGGGTTTCCGAGCACGAGCAGGGCGCGAGGCGCCACCATCGTCATCAATTCGTGGTGGTCCATCGGCAGTCTTGCGACGTTCCCGCCGGAGAACTGGAACATGCTTTCCATGAACCAGGCGCGGCTTGTGGCTCCGAGCGTTTCCACTTTCCCGAGCGTCTCCGACACCCGCCAGGCCGCCGCGCCGCCGCCGCCCGGTTCCTGCGCGATGGTCAGCGCAATGCGTTCGTCAAGCGCGCCTCCGAAGAGGGCCATCTTGCCGGCGAACGAACAACCGGTCACCGCGAGCCGCTTCAGGTCGATCGGGAGATCGTCTTTCACCAATTCCAATCCGTCGATCAAACGGCTGATTCCCCACGGCCAGGCGCTGTAGGCACCCATGTGCATCAGATCCGGATAAAGTCGGTTGATCGGCTCCTCCCCGCGTTTCTGCGTATGCGACATGACCTGTCGGAAGTCGAAGGGGATCATGGCGATCTGGCGGCTTTCGAAGATGTCCTTCGGAAGGCTGCCGGAGCCGCGGCCGATCCCGATCACCGCAGGGAAGGGGCCATCCCCGTCCGGAAGTTCAATCGCAGAGGTCAGCGTCAGCGATTCTCCATTGACCGTCACCGTCACTGTGAGTTTGCCGTCGGCATAGCTTGCCGTGATGTCCTTGGGGCGGGCGGGTTTCCTGCCGATCTCATAGCGCTCGAACTCAGCTTTGATCTCGGCCCGTCGACGGCTCCATTCATCGAACCTGGCAACGCGACCGCTGCCATCGGACCACATGAAGGGATCGGTGAGCGGTTCAATGATCGGAAGATCTGCGAACGCCGGCAGGTCAGGCGCGGGAAAATGGGCTCCGGTGTGCTCGACGGAATAGACCAACGGGGGACCTGCGCGCCGTTTCTCGAGCGTGTTGTAAACGGCGTCAAAGGCCGGTTTCGGCTTGCGGTCGCGATCGAACAGCAACGGATGGTTCACCCGTCGCCAAGGGAAGTAATTCAGCCAGCTCTCGCCGTCGTGAGGATTCCAGAAAGAAACCCGTGCGATGATATCCCGATAGTCGTCGAACAGTTCGAACAACGCCACGTATTGCTCGATCTGCCGGCGTTCAACCTCCTCGGGAAGGCCATCCTTGTAGGGATCGTGAGAGGCGAGTTCCTCCCGGTGTTTGCCGCCGTCAGCCCACCATTTTCCACGGGTGACGACGTCGATATCCAATTCGGAAACGACGACCTTGAGGCCCAGCTTGCGTAAACCGTCGAAGGTCTCGCGCAGTTGGGGGATCGAATTGTCGCCAAGTTCGAAATGCCCCTGCATGCCGTAGGCGTCCACCGGCGCGCCCTGCGCCTTCAGGCGGGTCAGCAATTCCAGCAGCTTCCCGCGCTTGCCGGGCTTGTGGCCGTTGTAGTCGTTGTAGACGAGGAGCGCGTCAGGATCGTGTCTTCGCGCGGCCTTGAAGGCGGCGACGATGAAGTCGCTGCCCGTCATGCGCGAGTAGATCGAATCGCGCAACAGGTCCTCGCCGCCGTCCTTGAGGGCCTCGTTGACGACGTCCCATTCGGTCGCGACATCGGCGTAGCGTTTGACGACGGTTTCGATGTGGGTCTCGATGCGTCGCAGCAGCGTCTCGCGCGTGACCTGGGTTTCCTTCGGCCCCGTCATCATCCATTCGTCCGTGCGATCGTCCTTGGCCCAGACCAGGCAATGGCCGACCAGTTCGAGTTTGTTGGTCCGGGCGAAATCGGCGAAGCGGTCGGCGCCGGCGAAGTTCCACTGGTTCTCGGCCGGATGAATGCCCTGCGGCTTCATGCAGTTCTCCGGGGTGAGGATGCGGAAGTGCTTCCGGATCAGTCCGGCGTTGGCGTCGTTTCGCAACGCCCGTTCGCTGACGCCGACGCCGATCTTGAAGCGTTCGCCGACAGCGGACCTGAGAGATCTGTTGGCCCCTGTGGGATCTGGTTGAGCGCGCAGCGCCGTGGTTGAAAAAATGAAGCCTGTGGCGACCAGGCAGATGCAGAGTTTCGCGTTCATCCTTGAATTGAGTCCTGCGTGGATTTCGGTTGTCAGGAAGCGGGCGGCGAGCCGCGCCGCTATCGGGAGGAAGGACGTTTCAGGGGCGATCCGAAGCGGGCGTAGAGGGCGGGCAGCAGGAACAGGTTCAACAGCGTTGATGTGGCCAGGCCTCCCAGAATGACCACGGCCATGGGGCGCTCGATCTCATTGCCCGGCACGTCTCCTTTGAGAATCAAAGGGAGCAACGCCAGGGCCGCGGTCGTGGCCGTCATGAGGATCGGCAGCAGTCTTTCCTCGCTGCCGCGCAGGATCAGTTCCATGCCGAAGCGGATTCCTTCCTCCCGTTCCAGATGGCGGTAGTGGCTGACAAGCAGGATGCCGTTGCGCGCGGCGATGCCCAGGACGGTGACGAAGCCGACCAGCGAGCCCAGCGAGAGGACGCCGCCGCTCAGCCAGGCGGCAATGACCCCGCCGATGAGGGCGAAGGGGAGGGTGAGCGCCAGCAGCAGCGTGACGCGCAGCGATTTGAAGTCGGAAAGCAGGACGACCAGGATGCCGGCCAGCGCCGCCAGACTGAGCCAGCCCAACCGTTCCTGCGCTGCCTGTCGCTCCGCCCATTCGCCGAGAATCTCCGGATGGTAGCCGTTGGAAAAGGGCACGCTCTTCAGCTTCTCCTCGACCTCGCGCACGACATCGCCCAGCGGCCGGTCGACCACGTTGCAGGTGACGTCGATGCGCCGGGAGGCGTCCTCCCGCTTGATCGCATTCGGCGTCGGCGCGATTTCCAGCTCGGCGACATCGGACAGCCGGGCGTGCCCGCCATTGGAGGTCTCGACGAGCAACCCGCGGAGGGCTGCGAAATCGCCGCGGACGTGTGGCTGCCCCCAGACCACGACATCGTGCACGCGTTGCTCCTGAAAGACCTCGCCCACCTTGCGCGAGTTGATGAGCGTCGTGATCGCCTGTCTGACGCGGCCCGGGGTGAGCCCGTGGAGCGCCGCCGCGTCCGGGCGCAGTCTGATGTTGATGTGCGGCACCAGCGACTGTGATTCGACGTGAAGCGCGCTGACGCCCGGGATGCCTTCAAGCGCGTCATGAACCGCGGCTCCGTGACGTCGCAACTCGTTGAGATCCGGCCCATAGATGCGGACCACGACGCTCGCGCTGGCGCCGGTCAGGACTTCCTTGATGCGCTCGCGCAGATAGGTGAGGAGATCGCGCACCAGTCCGGGATAGCCGTCCACCACGGCCTGGACCTTCTTGATTGTCCCGTCGTAATCGGCTTCCGGGGCAATGCTGATCCAGAGCTCGGTGAAGTCCGGCCCCACCACCTCGTCGGCGACCTCGGCGCGGGCGATATGGGCCCCGTGATTGCGGACGCCCTCGACAGCAAGGAGATCTTCGGCGGCGGCGATGGTGATTCTTTGGCTCGCTTCGACCGAGGTGTTTGGCTTTTCCAGCCAGTGCATCAGGAAGTCGCGCTCCTTGAAGCTGGGCAGAAACTCCTCGCCGAGCTTCTGGGTCCAGATCCAACCCGTGGCGGCGAACGCCGCGGCCAGGACGCCGATCGCCACCCAGGGCCGGCTTGCGCAGGCGGGGAGCACGGCGCGATAAGCCGCCTTGAATCCGCGCGCAAACCAGGCGTCGCGCTTCGAGCCTCCGTCCTTCCTGAGGAGCAACAGGCACAAGGCGGGAGTGACGGTCAGGGCGACGGCGAGCGATGCGCCGATCGCAAGAATGTAGGACAGGGCCAGTGGCCGGAAGAACGTGCCCGCGAGTCCCGGGAGAAAGAACACGGGAATGAAGACCAGCACGATGATCAGGCTTGCGTAGACGACCGCGCTGCGGACTTCAAGGGACGCCTCAAGCACGACGCGGGCCTTGGAAAGCGGATTCTTCAGGGACTGGTTCAGGCGGAGCCGACGCAGGATGTTTTCCACGTCGATGATCGCGTCGTCCACCACCTCGCCCAGCGCGATGATCAGCCCCGCGAGGATCATGGTGTTGATCGTCTCGCCGCGCCACTGAAGCATCAGCAGGGCGATCGCCAGCGAGAGAGGAATGGCGGTGATGCTGATGACGGTCGTGCGCCAGTCCCCGAGGAACAGGGCGAGTATGACCACGACGAGCACGCAGCCGAGGAAGAGCGCCTCGGTCAGGTGATCGATGGAAAGCTGGATGAAGGTTGCGGGGCGGAAGATCGTGCTGTCGATTTCGACGCCCGCGAGGCCGGGTTTCAATTCGGCGAGTGTGCGTTCCACGCCTTTGGTCACGTCGAGCGTGTTGCCCCAGGGCTGTTTTTCCACGATCAGCAGGATTCCGATCTTGTCGTTGATCACGGCGTCGCCGATCGGGGCCGGATGCCCGATCCGGACCTCCGCCACATCGCCGAGGCGGATGGGGGTTCCGTTACGGAATTCGACCACGGTCCGGGCAAGGTCCTCCGGTGTGTCGATGGCGTTGAGTTGCGTGAGGCTTAGTCTTTGGTTGGGCGTGTCGATGAAACCGCCGGGACTGATGATGGCGGCGTCGCCCGCGGCGCGGGTCACGGCGTCCAAGGTGACGCCCGCCGCGCGCAGACGCTGGGGGGCGACCAGAACCTGGAACTGCCGGTCGCGTTGTCCCCAGATTGCGACGTTGGCCACGCCTTTGACCGCCATCAACCGGGGCCGGATGGTCCAGAGCGACAATTCGCTCAGTTCCATCTGCGTCAGCGTTTCCGAGGTCAGTCCCACCTTCAGCACGCGGCTGAGGGAGGAGTTGGGCGCCATCAGCACCGGCGGTTTGACCACATTGGGGAGTCGGTTGCGCGCCAGGTTGAGGCGCTCCTGGACCAGTTGTCGCGCCTGCATGATGTCCGTGCCGGTCTCGAAGATGATGATGACGGAGGAGAGGCCGAGGACGGACTTGGAGCGGATGGTCTTGAGGAAGGGGACGCCGTTGAGCGCGTTTTCCAGCGGCACGGTGACGAGGGCGTCGACCTCCTCGGTGGACAATCCGGGAGCCTCGGTCTGGATTTCAACGCGGGGAGGGGCGAACTCCGGAAAGACATCGAGCGGCGCGTGACGGGTGACATTGATTCCGACGACCAGCAGCGCGACCGCCGCAGCGACGAGCAGCGCGCGCATTTCCAACGACCATGAGACAATGGATTTGAGCATGGCCGGGGGGCGTTACCTGCCGGTGTAGAATTCCGTTCCAAAGAGTTCCGCTGCGCCGTCTGTGACGATCCGGGAACGGGGCGGCGGCCCGCTTGCCAGCACGGCCTGTCCCTGGGCGACCCGTTTCACCCGGACACGCCGCCGCGTGTAGTTGTGCTCGCTGGTCCGTTCGTAGACCCATTCCCCCCCATGGATGTCGTGCAGGACGGCGTTGAAGGGGACGACCAGGCTCGGCGTTTCCGCTCCCCGCACGCGGATCTCGACTGCGACTCTCGCGCCCCGTTGCAGCCGGGTCCCTTGCGGCAACTCGTAATACCTGTCGATCGTGCCGGCGACCGCGTTTGCGGTGGGAGGGCCGGAAACCGGTTTCGCCGCAAGGGCCTTCGTTGAGGCGCCCAGCATGGAAACGGCCGCGTCGGCTTCCTCATCCAGCAGCCCGGATTCGCCGGTGTAGATCGGGACACGGATCCACGCGCGCGAGGAGCTTGCGATCTGTCCCATGGGCGTTCCGAGCAGGCGGCGTTGCGCCTCGGCCACCGCCAGGCCCGCCTCGGCGATCTGAAGCGCGGCCTTCGCGGCATCGACCGCCTGGGCGCTCTCGGCCTCCGCCTTGCGGGCCTGCAGCGCGCGTTCGAGCGTCAGTTTGGCCAGTTCGATCCTGATTTCGGCTTCCTTGATCCGGCCGTCGGCAGACGCCTGTCGCTCCGCCAGTTGGAGAACCTGTTCGAAGGAGCCGCCCACGACGGGAGCCATGGGTTCCTTCGCGTCGCCGGAGGGGACGACCACCTCGCCGGCAAAGAGGCGGACTTCGGGCATCGCTCGTTCCTCCACCGTCGCGACCTTCAGCCGCAGTCGCTTCTCGGCGTCCGGTGTGAGTTTGACGATGACCAGGTCGCCCTCCTTGCTGATCGAGGCGGGGGCTGAAGCGGAGGGGGCCGCCGCGGCGGAGAACGTCGATGTCAGGGCGAGCAAGAGGATCAGTTTTCTCATGGCGTCATTCTACTTCGGCTGCGACGACAGGGCCGGCCCGCATGGCTTTTGCGGGAATCTGCAGGGCGGCTTCCAGGTCTCCCAGAGCTTCCTGTGTGGCGCGTCGAGCCCGGACGACCGCCGTCTTTGCCGCGGCGCGTTCCACTTTTGCGCGAGCGGCGTCCAGACGGGATGCCTGTCCGGCCGCAAATCGCGCTTCGGTCAATTGAGTCTGGCGATCCGCCGGTTCCAGCGCCCGCGTGGCCGCGGAGTGGATTTCCCGGGCGGCGCGATGAGCGGCCAGCGCGATGTTCACCTCGGCGATCGCTCGCGATTGAATGGTCGCGAACCGGGCGGCAGCTTCCCGCCTGCGGGCCTCCGCTTCGGCGATGGGGCCCTGATTCTGATTCAACACCGGCAGATCCACGGAAAGTCCGAGCCGCCACTCGTTGTCACCCTGGTCGAAATTGTATCCCGGGTTGAGATTCAGATCGGGATACTGCCTGGCGACCTCCAATTGCAGGGAGGCCTCGGCGACAGCGTAGTCCGCCAGTCCGCCGAGGACGTCCGAACGATTCAGCAATGCCCGCCGGCGCGCGGCGTCGTCCGGAATCTTCACATCCGTCTCGCTGAATTCGTCCAGGGCCAGGTTGATCCCCTCCAAGGCCCGGCCGGGGACGCCGATGGCGGCGGCCAGTCGTTCCTTCGCGGGCATCAGGGCGCTTCGCGCCTCGATTGACGCCGCGCGAATCTGCTCCATGGCGATCCGCTCGCGCGAAATCCGGGTCCTTCCGATGAGGCCCGCCTCGTAACGTGCTTCGAGCAGCCGCACGACCTCCTTCTGCGCCGCTTCATGTGCGGTCAGGGCATTGGCCAGATCGTCGGCCGCCCACAACGCCACCAAGGCGCTGCGAAGACGCGCGCGCACGGCCCAGGCTGTCCGGGAGACTTCCAGGGTCGCCGCCTCGATCTGCCTTTCCGCCAGGGCGATTCGCTTGCCTCGCTTTCCGGCTGTCTCGATCGGAACGCTGAAGTTGGCCGTCACGATCCATGGGGTTGGAATCGAGGTGGACGAATTGAGCGACGGCCGCAGGGCCACCGATGGATTGGGGTGCTGACCTGCGGTGACAACGCCGGCCCGCACGCGGCTCCAGCGCGCGCTGGCTTCCGCCAATTCCGGTTGGAAATGAAACGCCGCCAGGGTCAGGGCCTCCAGATCCCACGATTCCCGTGGCCAGGTCGGTGAATCGTCTTCCAAGCGACCGGCGATCTGATCCCGAAGCGACTCATCTTCCAGCGTCCGTGATTCGAAGGACACCATCGAGTCCTGCGGATCGACCGGCGATGGCTCGTAGGTCCGGCAGCCGGCGAGGCAGGTCAGGACAGCCGCCAGCCAGACGATCGGCTGGATCCCTGCGTTGGAACTGGAGTTCTGGTCGGCCAAGCCTCGACGTTGACATTTCCGTCGCCGTCAACGCAAAGCAAAATTGGTTTCGTGATGGTCAGGTGGCGCTCCTCAGTTTTGTTGGCGTGTGGCTGTATTTTGTTTTAATTGAACAAAATAGGGTTAACCTGTGTCTGGTTTTACCCCTGCATCAGGGGCGGAAATGAATGTTCCGTCCGAAGAGTTGCGAAAGAAACACGATGAATACCGAACCTGACTTGAACGAGTATCGGAAGTCCTTGGGCAAGGATTTTGCGGCAGGGTTGGTTGTTTTTCTGGTCGCGCTGCCGCTGTGTCTGGGCATCGCGTTGGCGTCGAATGCCCCGTTGATCTCCGGATTGGTGGCCGGGGTGGTTGGAGGTCTGCTGGTCGCCTGGATCAGTGGTTCGCACACCAGCGTCAGCGGTCCTGCGGCGGGGCTTACCGCAGTGGTGGTGGCGCAAATCGACAAGTTGGGCGGTTTCGAGGCCTTTCTGGTCGCGGTCGTCCTGGCGGGCGTCCTGCAGGTCGCCCTCGGGGCGCTTCGGGCCGGTTCCCTGGCGGCGTTCTTTCCATCGAGCGTCATCAAGGGCCTGCTTGCGGCCATTGGCGTCATCCTGATCCTGAAGCAGATTCCTCACATCTTCGGGCACGATCCCGATTGGATGGGGGATATGGAATTCCAACAACTGGATGGGAAGAACACGTTTTCCGAACTGATCGCCACGATGTTCGACGTTCACGCGGGCGCCAGTCTGGTGGGGCTGGTTTCGCTGGCGGTTTTGGTCTGGTGGAACAAGACGCCCCTGGCGAAGACGGGCATTCCAGCGCCTTTGGGGGTGGTCGTGCTGGGAGCTGCGGCTTCCTTCGGCATGGAGGGCATGAGCGAGTTGTGGGCGATCGCTCCGACGCATTCGGTGCAGGTGCCGGTGACCGAGGGGCTTGGCGATCTGGCGCGAACGCTGCCATCGCCGGACTGGTCGAGTCTGGGGCAGGGGCCGGTCTATATCGCGGCCCTGACCATTGCGATTGTGGCGACCCTGGAAACCCTGTTGAACCTGGAGGCGGTGGACAATCTGGACAAGCGTCAGCGGGTCTCGCCTCCGAACCGCGAACTCGTGGCGCAGGGCGTCGGCAACATGACCTCCGGTCTGCTCGGCGGCCTTCCGATCACCTCGGTGATCGTCCGAAGTTCGGTGAATGTCGACATGGGCGCCCGGACGCGTCTGTCCTGCTTCATTCATGGACTCTTCCTCTTTGGGACGGTCGCCCTGTTTCCGGGGATCCTGAATCGCATCCCATTGGCGTCTCTCGCGGCCATTTTGCTGGTCACCGGATTCAAACTGGCCAGCCCGTCGCTGTTCAGACAGATGCACAAGGAAGGGAACAACCAGTTCCTGCCGTTTGTGGTCACGGTCGGAGCGATCGTTCTTACGGACCTGCTGATCGGAATCGTGATCGGGATGGCGGTGTCGATCGGCTTCATCCTGCGCAGCAACCTGAACCGGCCGTTGCGGCATATCGTGGAGAAGCACGTCGGCGGCGATGTGCATCGCATCCTGTTGTCGAATCAGGTGAGCTTCCTGAGCAAGGCGGCCATCCTGAAGACGCTCCACAGTTTCAAACGCGGCAGCCAGGTCGTGATCGATGCGCGCAATTCCGATTACATCGATCCGGACGTTCTCGACCTGATCCATGATTTCGAGAAGGTCACGGCGCCGGCGCACGATTTGAAGGTCAGTCTGGCGGGCCTTCAGGGGCACTACGACAAACTCGACGACCGGATCCAGTATGTGGACGTCACCACCCGCGACATCCAGCAGGACAGCACGCCGGATCAGGTCCTGGACCTGATGAAGGCGGGCAACGAACGCTTTGTGAACGGGGAGCAGATCATGCGCGATCCACGGCGGCAGATCGGATCGACCTCCGAAGGCCAGTTTCCCCTGGCTGTCGTATTGGCCTGCATGGATTCACGCATTGCCACGGAGATGGTGTTCGATCTGGGGCTTGGAGATATCTTCAGTGTGCGATTGGCCGGCAATGTGGCGGCGGCGAAGGGGTTGGGCAGCATGGAGTATGGCTGCGCTGTCGCGGGAGCCAAGTTGCTGCTGGTGATGGGGCACACGCGTTGCGGCGCGGTCAACGCCGCCATCGATCTGGCGGCCCAGGGCGCCGATCCCGCGGAGGCGACCGGTTGCGAACATATCGGCGGCATCACCGACTGCGTCCAGAAGGCGATCGAACAGGAGACAACGATCACGGAGAACCGCACCTCGGCCAACGAGGCCTTTTCGGACCGTGTCACGGAACTCAATGTCCGTCAGACCATGAAGGAGATTCCGGAGAAGAGCGGCACGATCCGGAGGTTGGTCGAGGAGGGGAAGATCCGGATTGCGGGCGCCGTCTACGACATCAAGACGGGGAAGGTGAAGTTCCTGGATTGAAGCTGGATGATTCGGTTGCGCGGCCCTCTTGTGAGGCATGGCGATACGCTGAGGGAGTTGCGTGCGATTAAGGGAGGGTGGCGCGGTCAATGTGCTGACTCGTCCCGGTGGGCGGGAGAAACCTGGAAAGCCGGAAACACGCAAGATT
>JAYPEY010000055.1:0-38054 GCA_038126035.1 Verrucomicrobiales bacterium
GTCACGCCTTGGAATAGGCGGAGGCTGAGTTTCTTTCTGAGTGAGCGAGGGAGAATTGAGAAGGCGGTCTCCAAGGCGAGGGTGGCGGTGTTGGCGAGGGCGTTTCTTCTGGGCTTTCCAAAGCGGAAGGTGTGCGCCTTGCGGAAACCGGCTTTTCGGATCACAGGGAAAATCTCCCGGTAGGTCCATTCCTTGAGGTGGAAGGCCTCGGGGGTGTCGCAGAAGTGGCGGGAGACGTCGTGAGGGCCGCTGAAAAGGTGCGGCGTGGAGAAGATGTACTTTCCGCCCGGGTTCAGGATGCGGTGGACCATCTCGAAATGCAGCGGGACATCCTCGGGATGCAGATGCTCCAGGAACTGATAGCTGAAGGCCACGTCGGCTGAATTGTCCGGCAGGTCGAGGGTGTAGCCGTCGTAGACGATGAGGCGGAAGTTGTCGGGACGCAGCGGGTCGCTGTCGCCGGATTGGTCGGAGATATCGACGCCGACGACCTCCTTGGCGCTCTTGCAGACTTCGTAGGCGAGGCGGCAGTCGCCCGGGGCGATTTCGACGAAGTTTTCAATGCCGTCCACGAAGCCCCGGAGCAGGGCCATCCGGGATTTCACGGCGCGGATGCTGTCCGCCTCAGTTTCTCGCCGGGTCAGACGGGGGTGGTCGGGGACGCGCTCAAAAAGTTCACCGTACATCGTCCGGAACAGCTCCGTGCGTTTCTCACGGGGAGCCTTGAGCAGACGCTGGGCAAGTTCGCGTTCCACTTCAAAGTGGTTGCGGAGTTGTTCGATGGTTCTGGAGTCGTCGGCCATGCGGCTTTTGTTCCTGCGCGTTGGGGCCGCGGATGATTGCTACTTTACTGGGAAGAACAAGCGCAGGCTTGAGGGAACTCGATTCTTGATCTCTGATGACGGCCAGATCGAGAATCCCGCATCGCGGATCGAGTTTTGCCTTCACGCATGATTGAAGGCTTTATCGGCGGAGACGGGGCGGGGTGTTGAGGCGCCGGCCTTGGCCTTTTCACTCATCGTTTGTGACGCGGCTTCGGCGCGGTTCGGCATGATGTCCTTCACCTTGCCGGCGCCGCCGCGGAGGATGATCCGGATGGTGTCGAGCAGGATGAACAGGTCGAGGAAGACGCTCATGTGCCGCATGTAGTAGAGGTCGTACTCGAGCTTGCGGCGGGCGTCCTCGACGGAGGCCCCGTAGGGGTAATTCACCTGCGCCCAGCCGGTGATGCCGGGAAGGGCCATCAAACGTTCCTGGAAATAGGGGATTTCGGCGGACAGCGTCTCGGTGAATTCCGGACGTTCGGGGCGGGGGCCTACAAAGGACATATCGCCGCGCAGCACGTTGATCAACTGCGGGATCTCATCCACCCGGAATTTCCTGAGCAGGTTGCCGCCAGAGATGACCCGCGAATCCTTGGAAGAGGCCCAGACGGCGCCGTCCTTCTCGGCGTCCAGACGCATGGTGCGCAGTTTGATGACCTCAAAGGGACGGCCAAAGCGGCCGGATCGGACCTGGCGAAACAGAACCGGGCCGCGGGAAACGAGTTTCACCCAGAGCATGCCGACCAACAACACGGGGCCGAGGAAGATCAGTCCGCCGAGGGAACAGACGATGTCGAAGGCCCGTTTGATCTTCTGGAGGTAGAACACGTGGGGGGAGGCGCTGGCGTGCATCAACCACTCCGGAGTGATCAACTCGATCGGGGCCAGTTGATGAATCTCCTCACAGAGGCTGATCAATGGGAGCACTCCGACGCCGGAATAGCGGAGTTGGCAGAATTCCTTGTAGAGGGAGGTGTCGTGCATGCACTTGCTGGTGCAGAGCACACGGTCGAGGTTCTCACGTTGCGCGATCTCCGGCAGGTCTTCGGTCTCTCCGAGAATGGGTTGATCGACTTCGGGTTGGTGGTCGGCAGCGTGAACGATGCCGACGAATTCCAGGTTGCCTCGATCCAGCGATTGGAAGAGGCGGCACTCGGATTCGTCGTAGGGCGAATTGATCACGAAGGCGACGCGCTCGCGGGTGCGGGAATGGCGGCGACGGATCAATCCGTGATGCGCCACAAGCAGCGCGTAGGAGATCGGGATGGCGATCGCCATGACGCCGCGTCCGACGCGTCCGGAATAGTTGGCGTAGAACAGCAGCATCATGAAGCCGAAGGTGACCGCCAGGCAGACCGCCAGGATCAGCATGCGTCGGAAGATGCCGGGTTGGAACTCCCTGCGGGAATACAGGCCGAAGATATAGACGACCGAGGAAAGGCAGATGGCGCCGAGGGCCACGCTCGGCGTGTATTCCAGCATGTTCCCCAGGAACTCCTCACCGGTGACAAAACGCAGATGCGCGCCGGCGGTGACGGCGAAGCAGAAGATAAGCGCGTCCAGCGCGAAGTCGAACAGGACGTTCAACCAGTGTTTTTGCAGAATGCCGCTTGAGTCCACGGGGCGTTGTTATTAGTCCATGTCCACATTCATGTCTGGCTTCCTCCCCCCGATTCAGGCTCAGACGATTCCTACGTCGGGCTCGACGTTAGCCCAATCAGGCATCGATGGAAACGTCAAACTGCAAAAGAACATTGCGCAACAATCGTCCAAAAACAAGTCAAAACTGCATCGAAGTCACTTCTCGCGCGACGCGCGCGGGGCGCAACCTGAAGGTCGCGGCTACGGGAGGTCTTTCGATTTTCACGCGCACGGTTCAATGCCCCCATTTTCAACGTTGAATCCTGGGGGGAATCGTGGGATAAACCGCGCGGATGAAGTCCCGTAAACCCGGTCATGTGTATCTGCTCGCTGCGTTTTTGTGCGCGGGAACGGTCGTGACGGCGCACGGGCAGGCGTGTCGGGACCGCCCGATGATCGTGCGGCCGCGGATCATCAAGCCGATCGTTCAACGGCCTGTGTTCATCCGGCCCTACGTGGAAAAGGCGGTTATCGAGCAGCCGGAGTTTCTCCGACCGATGCGGGAGCGTCCGATGATCATGCCAACGAAGATTGAGCGTCCCCTGTTCGATTGGTGCGGCGATCTGGTTGTGCCCCTGGATCCGGAGGCGACGGCGCCACGGGTGGGGCGGTCGTTGAATGAATTGCTCACCACCGGCCGGTACACTCCCGGCTCCAGCCTCAAGAAATCCTATTTGGCGGCGGTTCGCACGGCGCCTGCAGGCAATGACGGCGCGGCGCCGGGTTCCGGTTCCGGAGATGCGGCGGGAGCGTCATGTTGCGGCGACACTCCGGCGCCCACGAAGACGGCGGCCGTCGCCGTGTCGAAGCCGGCTCTTCTTCAATATCGCGATCAGCCGCCGCGCAGGTTTCCGGTGGCCATGGCGAGGCGCGATGCCGCAAGCGCGACCACCGCGCCTGAAGCGGTCAAAGCTTTTGCTGCGGCTCCGGTTGCGGCGGTCGGAGCGATCAGCGCCGCAACCATGGTCGTTCCGCGAGGAAGCCGCTGATCGGCTCTCAGGAACGCCGCTTTCTTCCTTGGTTGGGCAAACCTGCCTCACTGAGACTGTCTCCAAAGGTGGCGGCAGCGGACGTGAGTCCGCTCAAACCAATGAATTCCCTCTAAGAGTCTGTCTGAAAAAGGAAGCGACCCATCTTTGGGCGGGGCGGGGTTGTCTCCCGCGTTGCTCCTCAGTCACGTATCGCATCGGATATGTTCCTTCGTTGCGCCTTGGAGCCAACCCCGCCGCGCTCCAAATCTGCGCCACTCCCTTTTTCAGACAGGCTCTGAGATGAGTCGGTGTCCCGCCGCCGATGTCAGTCCCCAGACAGGAGCGTATCCGATGAACCCTGCTCGGGCCTTGCCTGCTCCACGGCGGCAAGGGTCTGTTCCGCGTTTTTCTTCCAGGTGTGACGTTCGAGAGCGTCTTCGCGGGCCTTGCGGCCGATGCGCTTGCGCAGTTCGGCGTCATCGATCGCCGCTTCCAAGGAGTCGCGCAGATCGTCGATGGAATCGGGGTCGAACAGGATGCCATTCTCGCGGTTCTCGATCACCATTTGGATCGGTTCGGTCCCGGGCGCCACGACCGTCTTTCCCCGGCCCATGTATTCGAACAACTTGATCGGCGAGCGGAACTCGTTGCTGTGAGGAACGACGCACACATCCATGCCGGCGACGTGGGCGGGGATGTCGGCGTGGGAAACGGCGCCGGTGAACACGACCTGAGAGCCGACGTTCCGGTCCGCCGCTAGGCGCTCGAGATCGTTCCTGAGTTCGCCGTCGCCGACCATCATGAGCCGTAGATCGGGGCGGGTCCCGGCGAGTTCGGCAAACACTTCAACAAGGCGGTCGAGTCGATGCCAGGCGACGAACCAGCCGACGAATCCAATCACGGCGGCCTGCGGATCGATCTGCAGGCTGGCGCGGGTTGAGCGGGGCGCCGGAAGTTCCCCATACTCGGTCTCGTCGATCGCGTTGGGCAGGACGAGGACTTTAGATTCGGCGACGCCCATGGCCACAATGCGGCGTTTCAGATGGGGCGACACGGTGACGATCACGGCGGCCCGGGAGAAGGCGATCCGGTCGTAGCGTCGGGCGACGAAGGACAGCAGCGGTTGGCGCCGGACCCGGTCGTCGCCCACCAGTTCGTTGACTTCCATGACGATGGGGACGCCCCGTCGGCGGGCCAGAATGGCGGTGGCGCAGAGGAAGAAGGCGTGCCGTTCGTAGATCAGTTGGAAATCGCCCTGGTGGAGCAGTCGGGAGATCCGCCGCCAAGCGGAGAGGTTGTAGGCAATTTCCAGGAACTCGAACAGGAAGCCCGGGCAGGCGTCGACGAGGCGACGGATGAAGCCTTTCCTCGCGCGGCTGCCGTAGGGATTGGCTCCGGCGGACTGGAGCGGATCGACATCGGTGGGGCTGCAGAATGACACCTCGTGCCCGAGCTGTTTGAAGGCCCGCGCGATTCCGGCGATGTGGACAGACTCGGGCCCCGTTCCTCTGGTCCGGAAATGATAGAGGATGTTCATCAGGGAGAGGCGGGCCGAAAAACAAAGCCCGCGAAGTCGGGGAGAACTCGCGCGGGAGGCAAAGGAGGGCGGGCGTGTCAGACTGTCGTCCGGAATGACGCGGGGCCGTTCACTTGGGTTTCCAAGGCTTCTCGCGCTTGGCCTTGGCTTCCTCGATGTGCCGCAATTCCCGCTGGCGGTCCTGATAGGTGCGGTCCATGAAGGTGTTGATGCCGTTCTTGGAGAAGCTGCTGTTGTTCCGGCCGAAGGTTCCGGTCGCGAGTGTGCTGCGGGCGTGGCTCCCGGTCACGTGGGAGCTGCGGGCATGGCTGCTGGTGGTGTGACTGCTGGTGGCGTGGCTGCTGGTCACGTGCGAGCCGGAGCGATGTGTGTTGGGAACCTTCCGATTCTTCCACAGCGTATGGGAACTCTTGGCGTGACTGCTCTGCTTGTGGCTGTTGATCCGGTTGAGGTTGTTCAGGGTGAGACCGCCGGAGCCCCCGAAATGCGAACTGGTGTGGAAGGTGTTCACTCCGCTGGTGATGGAACTCTGAGTGTGCGAGTTGTTGACGCCGCCATGGGCGCGGGAATGGGAACTCACCAGATGCGAGTTTGGGGTGCTCTTCTTGTTCAACTCGTGTGAGTTGGGCGTGCCGGTGTGGGAGGAGCCATTTGACTTGTTGAGTTCGTGCGAATTGGGCGTTCCGGAGGCCGCCTTGGCATGCGTGCTGACCATGTGCGAGTTGATCGAACGCTGACGCGCGTGGGTGCTCACCTGATGGGAGTTGGGCGTGCTGGAACGTTGCCGCGCGTGCGTGCTCACCAGGTGGGAGTTGATCGAACGGCTGCGGAGCTGACGCGCGTGCGTGCTCACCAGGTGGGAGTTGATCGAACGGCTGCGCTGCTGCTGCGCGTGCGTGCTCACCTGGTGGGAATTGGGCGTGCTGGAACGCTGACGCGCGTGGGTGCTCACCTGGTGGGAGTTGGGCGTCGATTTCTTCTGCTTGGCATGGGTGGACACCTGATGGGAATTCGGCGTCGCCTGCGCGCACAGGCAAAAAACGACCGACAGGGCTCCCGCCCAGAATCTGGCTGTCAAACGTGACATGGGGGTACCCTAGCAGGTTCCGTCGACAATGCAATCGCCACATTTGGCGCCCCGCCTTCGCGGAAGCGGTCGCGTTCCCCCTCTAAGGACGCGTAGCCGCGACCTTCAGGTTGCGCGCCGAGCGCGTCGCGCGAGAAGTGAGCCCCGCCGGGCCAGAGCCAGCTTCGGGCGCTGCCAGATCTTAGAAGAGGGTGTAGATGAAGGGGGCCGCCGCGCTGCCGCCGCCGCCAAAGAGGATCAACCCGCCGAAGATGATCAGGACAACGACGATCGGAATCATCCAGTACTTCTTGTTGTCCATCAGCATTTCGAAGAATTCGGCCACAAAACCCGGTGCATCCTCATTGCCGGCCTCTTCGAAGGCGTTCTTGTCGTCCTGTTCGTCGCTCATAACGGTTGTGCGGGTAAGTTGGCGCCCGTCGGCGTTCAAGCAAAGCTCAATATTGGCGGTAGTAGCGTTTGGGATCCGAGGGTTGCGCGGCGTCCTTCCAGTAGGTGGAGGCTCCGGGATCGGCGCTTTTCGCGATTGCCCTGGTTGACGAGAGCCGCCGGGCCAGGCCGAATGGCGTGATCACCAGGAAAAAGAACGCCAGAAAGAGGAGGTTGCCGATGACGATGCCGACGGAGCATCCGAAGCCGAACCAGACCGTGTAGAACGGCTTCGCAGCCTGAGGGACAAGCCACAGCAGCAATCCGGCGCCGGCTCCGACGCCGGCGATCCGGGCCGCCAGCTCCAGCTTCCACACGTCGCCGAAAGCCTTGCCCAGCAGCAGGATCAACACTGAGACAATCGGAAAGCCGACCATCCAGCTGACGGCAAATTTCCGGCGCGCCGGGAGATCCGGATTCCAGTCGACTTCCTTGAACGGGTTCAGCATTGGAGGGGGGGTCAATCGAGGGCGAAGCTCTCCAGGTAGTTCTCGCGGGTTGCGTCGTCGCGTTTGGGTTGCTCGGACTTGCGCAGAATGAAGTTCTCCAACACGAGGATATCCATGTCGGTGGCCATGAAGCAGCGGTAGGCGTCCTGCGGTGTGCAGACAATGGGTTCGCCGCGGATGTTGAAGCTGGTGTTGACGATGACGCCGCAGCCGGTTTGGCGCTTGAACTCACGGATCAACCGCCAGTAGCGGCCGTGTCGCTCTTCGTCCACCGTCTGGACGCGCGCCGACATGTCGACGTGGGTGACCGCCGGAATTTCCGAGCGGGCGACATTGACGCGCTTCCTGAGATCGTCCGAGGCCATCGCCTCCCGATCCGATTCGGAGAGATCGAGGCGCTTTCTCTCTGCGACGTCGGCCACGAGCAGCATGTAGGGGCTTTCCGCGTCCAGGTCGAAGTATTCGCCGACATCCTCATGCAGCACGCTGGGGGCGAAGGGGCGGAAGGACTCGCGATACTTGATCCGCAGGTTCATTACGGACTGCATCTTGGGGCTCCGGGGATCGCCGATGATGCTGCGGCAACCCAGGGCCCGGGGGCCAAATTCCATGCGTCCCTGGAACCAGCCGACAACTTTTTCCTGCTGCAGGGCTCCCGCGACCTCCTCCAGCAGACTGGATTCGTCGTCTATGCGGGTGTGGGGGATCGATTCGGATTCGAGGAACGATCCTATCTCGTCGTTGGAGAACGACGGGCCGAGCAGCGAGCCGCGCATGGAATCGGAGGCACCGGTCTTGCGCTTGTTCTGGAGCAGTTGATGGTGGACGAACAGGGCGGCGCCCAAGGCGCCGCCGGCGTCGCCGGAGGCCGGCGCGATCCAGATGTCGTCGAAGATTCCTTCCCGAAGCAGTTTTCCGTTGGCGACACAGTTGAGCGCGACGCCGCCGGCCAGGCAGAGGTTCTTCGAGCCGGTGATTTCGCGGGCGTGCCGGGCCATCCGGATCACAATTTTCTCGGTGACCTCCTGAATGGAGGCGGCGATGTCCATCTCGCGCTGGCTGATGGCCGATTCCGGTTTTCGGGGGGCGCCCTCGAACAGCGCGTCGAACCGCGGGCCGGTCATGGTCAGGCCCTGGCAGTAATTGAAGAAGCGCATGTCCATGGCGAAGGAGCCGTCCTCCTTCAGGTCGATCAGCTCATTCAGGATGACGTCGGCAAACCGCGGCCTGCCGTAGGGGGCCAGGCCCATGAGCTTGTATTCCCCGGAATTCACCTTGAAGCCGGTGAAGTAGGTGAAGGCGCTGTAGAGCAGCCCGAGGGAGTGGGGGAACGACATCGTCCTGAGCAGCTCGATCCGGTTGCCGGAGCCCTTGCCGATGCTGGCGGTGTCCCATTCGCCCACGCCGTCGAGGGTCAGGATGGCGGCGTCGTCAAAGGGCGAGGGGAAGAAGGCGCTGGCGGCGTGGGACTCGTGGTGTCGGGTGAAGGTGATCCGTTTGGTGAACTTTCCGTCGAGGGATTTTCGGATCTCGCGGGGCAGGTGAAGCTTGGTCTTCAACCACAGCGGCATGGCCGACAGGAACGATTTTGCGCCGGCGGGAGCGAACGCCAGGTAGGTTTCCAGCAGGCGGTCGAACTTGAGCAGCGGCTTGTCGTAGAAGACGACGTAATCGAGCTCCTCTGCCTGAATGCCGGCCTGTTTCAGGCAGAATTCAACGGCATGACGGGGGAACTCGTGATCGTGTTTGCGGCGGGTGAAGCGCTCCTCCTGGGCTGCGGCCGCGATGGCGCCATCCTTGACGATCGCGGCGGCGCTGTCGTGGTAATACGCGGAGATTCCGAGAATGTTGGCGCTCATGTTGACCCGGTTGCGCCGAGGGAGAGATGGGTGCCTGAGCGGCGTCCCGGGTTGGAAAGGCGGACCAGGCGCCCGCGATCAGCGGTCCCGGTCGAACTCACCGTTTCTGACGGGCGTGCGTGCTCGAGGTGTGGGAGTTCACCGTCCCGCGCTTCTGCTTAGCGTGGGAACTGACAAGGTGCGAATTGGGCGCTCCGGATGCTCGCTGGGCGTGGCTGCTGACGAGGTGGGAATTGGGAGCGCCCTTTTTCTGTTTGGCGTGGGTGCTGACCTCGTGCGAGCTCAGTGTTCCAAGCCCCCTGCGCTGTTTGGCATGGGTGCTGGTGGCGTGGCTGCTGATGGAATGCGAGCTCTTGGCGTGAGAGCTGTGGAGATGGGAGCTGAGCGTGCCGAGCCCCCGCTTCTGGCGGGCATGGGTGCTCGTGTAGTGGCTGCTGGTGAAGTGGGAACCGGTCGCCCGGGAGCTTGTCATGTGCGTGCTGATCGCATGCTTGCCGGTCGAAAAGCTGCTGCGCGCCGCGGAATGGGTGTTCGCCGGTGAATCGAACGTGCTGGTGAACGTAGGGATCGTGTAGGTGGAGGAGCCGGAATGGTTCCCTTCCTGAGCCGAGGCGGCCAAGGGGGCGGCCAGCGCGACCCAAAGACCAAGTTTGACAATAATGCGACGCATGATCCGTCAAACTACGACGCTTCCACGGGATTTCCAGTTCAAAAACTGAAGAATTTTTCGGGAACGACAATGATGTCGAGTCCCTGCAGGACGATGTCCGGCACGTCGCCCTTCATGACGTCCTTGATGTTGATCGGGATCTTCTTCTTCTCACCGTTGCCCAGATTCCGGATGACGTAGACCCGTTTCTTGGCGGCGAAGCGGGCAAAGCCGCCGGCGCGCAGGATGGCGGTGTAGGCGGTCAACTGCTCGTCGGCGTAGAGGGCCAGAACGCCGGGCTGATTCACGTTGCCGGTGATGTAGACGATCGGGTTGTAGGCGGGAACCACCAGGATGTCGCCGGCGTTCAGAGCCAGGTCGGACTGCAGGCCGGTGCCCTCTAGGATCGCCTCGACATTGATGTCTTCCACCAGCGCGTTGCCGCTCTCCAGGCGGAGCACCTTGACGCGGGTCAGGTCGCCGACTTCGGAGATGCCGCCGGAGCGTAGAATGGTTGTGACCACGGTGGGGGAGAAGCCTTGGGGCAGACGCATCGGACCGGGGGTGCGAAACTCTCCCGCGAGGTAGATGATGTCCCCGGACCCCGGATCGAAGACGCCCTTGGTGCGCTCCAACATGACGGTCGCCTGGCGAAGCTGGGTGGTTTCCAAGGCATCCTTGATCGCCTTTTCCGCGCTGGGAATGTCTTTGCCGGCAAGTTGAACGCGTCCAATGCGGGGCATGATCACGTAGCCGCCCTGGCGGACCTGGTAGAGGCCGTTGAAGGTTTCATCCTCAAGGACGAAGAGCTGGATCGATTCGCCGGGGAGGATCAGGCCGTCGCCGCTGTCGAACATCTCGTCCTGGTAGCGGGTCAGCGCGTCCTGGGTCTGCTCTTCGACCTTGTCCAGTTCCAGCTGGGCGGCATTGACGCGGCTCTGCCAGGCGTTCACCTCGCGTTGCCACTTCTCAATTTCCGACTGGGGGCCGGTCTTCTGAACGACAGTCAACTGCCGGGCGGCGTTGTTCAGCTTGGACTTGGTGTATTCGATTTCCCGTTCGGCGGAGGCGCGCAGCTCGTTGAGCTTGTCCAGTTCGCGCTGGACGGAGCCGGTCGTGCCGGTCAAGCCCTGCTGACGCATGGCGCGTTCGGCGGATTTGAACTCCTCCTGCGCGCGTCGCCAAGCGTCCAGCCGGTCCATGGCTGTCCCTCCGGCCTGACCAAAAGCCATCGAGGCGCCGGTAAGCGTCAGGGCGGCGCACATCAACCCCGTAAATCCAGTATTGATCTTCATTGAAAAAAACTGCGGTTCAAGTCTCGTCGTGGTGAATCTGTGAAACTTGCGAAACACGTTCACCGCAGGACCATCGCGTTGGCAAAGTCTCAAAATGGAGCAGTCGAGTAAAGGAAAAAGTCATGCGGAATAAGGCTTTGCCGGGTTTTTGTGCGGCGGCGGCGTTCGGTTGCGCTTCGTGTCTGTGTCGGGGGTGTTTTCTGCGGTTTTGATGGCGGCTGAGTCTGCCCGAAGCGTTCAACGGAATTGTTTCTCTATTGTGAAAATGACCCGGTTTTCCGAGTAGGAGTTTCCGACGACGCCGCCGTCACGGTTTTCGTAGATGTAGACCAGTCGTGCGGTGACCGTCTCGCTGTAGCGGTGACCGGCGGAGGCGCGCGCCGTGATAAACGTCGAGTCGCCCACGGTGGGGTCTTCCTGAAGAATCTGGGTGCGGACCAGCTGAACGTTGAAGTCGGTCTTCGGGCTGTACTGATACAGCAGCCGGGCGCCGACCGCCCACCTGCTGGTGTTCAGGATCTTGTTGTCCAGATCATCGAAGGTGGTCCAATTCCCAAAGAGTTGCCCGTTCATGCTGGGGCCGAGGACCTGGGTGAGGCGGTAGGTCAATCTGGTGATCAGGTCATTGTTGGAGCTGGTGCCGCTGGATTGCTGGCGGCTGAAGGTGACGGTCTGGGTGGTCAGGGGGCCCGCGTCGTGGTTCAGCGTCACCTGCCAGATCAGGTTGTTCTGGGCGCTGGTCGCCGCCTTCTGCCATCCGGCGGAACCGAGAAAGTCCAACTGGTCCGTGATCGGACCGAAGAAGCCGCCGCTGGCCTGCTTGTCGATGCCGGGGCGGACGCTGGTGCGACGGATGCTTCCGGAGACGAAGGGTTTGAAACGCATGTTTTCCCGTTGGTTCACCGCGATCACGCGGGCGGTGTCGACCTTGGCGGGAAGCGCGTTGTTGTCGGAGACAAACCATTGGTCCTCATGGCTGCCCACGAGAGTGACCCGGGTGTTGGTGGGGACGACGCGGGAGGCGGAAAGGCCGACCAGATTGCGCAAAACGAGGGACTGGGTGTCCAATTGCTGGCTGGTGTTGAACTGCGTTGCGCGGCCGGAACGACTGGTCGCGGAGCCGCCCGTGCCGCCGTAGCGGTAGCGCCCCGCGCGGTCCTGGCTGTTGAAAGCCAGGGGATCCAGAATGACGATTTCATCGGCAAATTCCCCGCGCAGCCCAAAGAAGCCATCCACAAAATCGGCCGAGAAACTGTCGATGAACTGCATGTCCCACTTGCTCAGCGTGAAGTCGTAGGTGAATTGCGCATTCAAGGGGATGCGTCCGCCGGCGGCGCTGAGGCGGGCATTGATGGGGTCGAAGATTCCGAAGCCGTCCAGGCCGGCCTCGTTTTGGAAGGGCAGCCAGATCAGGGCGCCTCGGGTGGAGAACTGAAGTCCTTCGCTCCACTGGACCAACGCGCGGATATTGAATCGCGCCACGGAAATCAGCCCCGACTCCCGGGTGGTGGCGCTGCGGTTCTGGTTGTCGGTCCAAAGAAAGCTGAGGGAGACCGGGCCGCCGAGGTCGAGGTAGAAGCGGCCGAGTTTCACGGTGGCGTCGGCTGGGGCGAAGCCGCGATCGACAAAGGGAAATGAGGCGCCGGAGCTGAGGCCGGCGCCGGGCAGTCCGAAACGCAGGCTCCCGCCCTCGCCGACCTTGGGGGCTTTCGAGCTGCCGAACAGTCGCTGATTTCGCAGCACGTTCTGATAGGGGACGCCGGGATCGGCGATCACCCGGGAAACGGGGACGGCTCCTTCGCTGACTTCGATCTCCCCGCCGGTCTGCGCCAGAGCCAGCGATGCCCAACCGCAGAACGCGGCCAAGAGCCAGACTGGGCGAAGGCATTTTCTCAAGCGGTTCATTTCCGAGGCGCGGGCGTCGCGGGCGAAATCAGGAGGTTGTAATACGCGTTCCGGAGCAAGATGTTACGTCAGTGTCCCAATCCGGGGCATGGAAGGCGAAGCTTTGGTGAAAAGGCGTTCGTTGACACCAGAACACGGCCCGCGATCTTCCTGATTTCGGGTTCGGCCATCAGCGCGACATGATGGCCCTTTGCCGCCTCTCGTCCAGAAAAATCGGCCCCAGAGAAGCGACGGCGGCGAAATCTCGTCGGTTGGCAGAGGACGGGGTGAAGAGGCTCAATCAAGCGTTCGGGTGAATCCGGGGAAAGGAGCGGATCCACGTCCGCTTCGAACGGTTTTGCCTATGGCGCAGGCGTCGTTTCTTGCGCTGCGCGCTCGGGGCGCAACCTGAAGGTCGCGGCTGCCGGGGGGATTGAAAGAGAGCAGCCGCCTTCGTGAGAAGGTGGAGGCCGTTGCGCAAGGGGGGGCAGGGCTGAGAATTCAGCCGCGTTGTTTGCGGGCGAAAAACACTTCCGGCGAGTTTTCCGCCTTGAGTGAAAAGGGCAGGTAAAAGAGCAGGCCCACGGCGGGAAGGCAGACGATCAGCGCAATCCAGAATGCCCGCTGCCACAGGTTGAACGGGCGGCTCATGATGCTGAACACCGCGCAGACAACGACGGCCGTCCACACAAGGATGATGCACGCCAGGACCTGGTAGTCGAACTTGATCGATTCCCAGCTGAATTTGTAGAAAAACTCCAACATGACCGTTTGTTCAGTTCAGTTCAGTGATCGGCCACCATACGGCGCCACTTAACAAAGTTCCAGCAAGTTTCTGTCGATCGAAACCCGGGCGATCGACGCCATGATCTCAAGCAGCACGATGACGCGGTCCTGTTCCGAGGTCTTGCGGTCGAAGATGGCCTCCATGCCCTCATAGGGGCCGCCTAGGATCCGGACGGGGGATCCTTCGTCCAATTCCGGCTCCAACAGCTCCACGATGTCGTCCTTGGCGCGGCGGCGGATTTCCTCGATCACGGCGTCCGGAACCGGGGATGGCGTTCCCCCGAAGGCGACGACCGAGGTCACTCCCCTGGTTGATTGCACCGGAGTGAAACTGGCCTTGGAGTCGAAGCGGAAAAAGAGGTATCGGGTGAACAGGGGGGCGATCCTCCACTCCACTCGCGATCCGGAGACGCGGCGTCTTCGGGCCATCGGCAGGAACGCCTCGATCCCCTGTCGGTTCAGGTGCTCCAGGGCGAATCGTTCGCGCTGGGGTTTGGTCTTCAGGCAGAACCACTCCAACCTCCCGCTCTCTTCGGGCGGGTTTTCCCGGCGTGGTTTGTCTGTCGAGTCGGGCATGCGTCGCGGCGGCGAAGTCCGTTTGCTTCCGGGGAAACTGTGCGGTCCACAGCCGAAAATCAAGCCGCATGCTGCCGGAAGCCGAGGCGGGGGCGTGATTGAGCAAGGCAGGCGAGCCCTGTCTGATTTTCCCGTATCCGGCTGCAAAACAAGAAGGGGCGGAGCCGGTCGGCTCCGCCCCGATGTCAGGCGTCCTCGTTCCGCGTCTCCTTATTTTTTCTTCTTCGCGGGTTTCGGACGCATCGACACGATCGTGTAGTGCCCCTCGCCTTTGTCCTTGGCGTGCTTGCAGGAGCCGGCCACGCGCTCACCCGGCTTGAACTCCCCCAGTCCGGCCGGCTTGTCGTCGCGCAGGAGCTTGGAGTCCTTGGTGATGTGGAAGGTGCGCTTGGAGGTCTTGCCGGAGATGGTGAAGGTCATTGCCTTGGAATCGATCTCCCCGATGTTCCCGTAGTAGGGAAAGGTGTCGCGCTTCTTCTTCGCCTTGGTCGCCTTCGCCGTCTTGGCGGATGCGGAGGTCTTCTTCTCCGCGGCCTGCATCGGAGCGGCAAATGCAAGCGTGACGGCGACGACGGTGAACAGTGCGATGAGTTTCTTCATGTTTCTTCCTTTCGTTGTTTGGGTCCTTGTTTGTTGTGCGCTCCTTTGCGCACGTCCCCATGATTCCTTGGGATGCCGCCCCAACAAGGAAAAGTGATTATCGAAATACGCCAATCGAAGTTTTTTGTTATCGAAAGGCGACCGGCCCGATCATCGGCTTGTTTCAAGCGCGCCGATGCTTGGTTTCAAGCGCTCAGATTCTGTGCGCGTCCGGCCTTTTCGATGGGGGATGTAGAGGCGTGACAACGGGTGGGTTCCGGACACGGTCTGTGGGAGTTTGGAGGCGCGCTGGGAGGCTGGTGAATCCGGGGCAAGGCGGAAGTCGTATCCGGCGAAGTCGAGGAATCCCGGATCGCGGCCGGACAGGTTTTCCCCGAGGTCGCGGGGCGGACGTTCGCCTCTTCGCAGGGTCCAGCCTTCCTTGATCCAGTTGTTGTTCAGGAAGACGGTTCCGTTGGCGGCGAGGATGGAGAGGTTGCGACCCGGCGCGGTCGTGTAAATCAGGTTGTTCCGGCAGTCCACGCGCTCGCGGCCGCTGGAGAGCTTGAACAGGGTGGTGGAGCCGGAGCGTTTGGAAATGATGGTGTTGTGATGGAAGCGCAGGATGCCCGGGCGATACCATTCCTTCCTGCCGCTGTCGCCCCCGTAGTGGATGATCTGGTTGTTGTCGGCGCTGTCGGGCTCGACCAGCACGTTGCCGTAGACGAGGGTTTCGGCGTAGCGCGGGTCGTCGCGCAGGCGGGCGCTGTCCTCGGCGTCGACGAGGTCCAGTTCGCGGTTGCCTCCCTCGATCCAGTTGTAGCGGATGACGGTTCCCGCCGAGCGGTCCTTGAGATTGTTGCCGCGGCAGCCCGGTCGAAGCGGGCCGAAGCGGTTGAACTGAAAGGTGATTCCGGCGGCGGCGGTGTAGGCGTTGTGTTCGTAGACGCTGCCCTCGATGCCGTTGTCGTATATCCAGCATCTTTCGACCAGGACTTCACTGCTTTCGGCGGAGACGAGCAGGCCGTTGCCGCAATCACGCAGGATGCAGTCGCGGACGGTGATGTGGTCTCCTTTGGAAACAAAAATGCCCGCCGCGTATTTGGCGTAGGGCAGGCGGCCCTGTCGGCCGGTGAACCCATGGGGCGGACGCGCATCCGAGATTTCCAATCCTTCGATGACGATATGCGCCGGCATGAGATCCTTGGGGCGGTTGGCTCCCCCGATCTTGATGACCCCGCGCGCCTCGTGCCAGAAGTTGAGCTCCTTGCGGGTGGTCGCATCGCGGCCGCTGATCCGGGGCGGTTGGCCCTCCGGTCCGGGAACGCCGCGAATGACAATCGGGGCCTCTCTCTCGCCGCGCCGACAGATGACCCACTTGGCGCGGTAGGGCTCCCTGCGCCAGTGGATGCGGACTTCGTCGCCGGGATTCAACGATTCCCAGGGGACGTCGTTGATATGGGACAAAGGTTGGCCCGGGCCGACCAGGTGGACCGCGGCGTGGGCCGGGGGCGATGCGCAGGCGCCTGCGGCGGCAAGCGCGATCGCGCACAGACGCTGAAGGACGCAGGTTGGCGCGCTCAATTGCATGCGGAAGCATTGTTCGCAAAGCGCCCGATGCGCAACCGCGCGATTGAGACAAGGTCCTGCGCCTTTTGCGCCTCTATGCGGCCCGCGACTGGTTTCCGTGGCTGAAGGCGCCGAATCGGCTTGCCCGGCGCTTCGGTGATCCATATTTTCGCGGCCCTATGCGGTTTCGATTCATCCTGCCGGCGATCCTGGCCGGCTCCCTGGCATCCTGTTCCACGCCGTCGGGTTCCTCCGGGAAGGGGCCCGTTTCCTTTGCCGACGCCAATCTACTCGCCATGCGGTTCGGTTCGGTTCTGACGATTCCCACGTTTGAAACCAAACCGGCGCAGATCGAGGCGTCGATCGATCAGGCCATTGCCGGGGCGGATGCGGCCTTGGACAAGGTGGGCAGGCTGAAGCCGGGCGAGGTCACCTTCGACAACACCATCCGCGCGCTGGACGACATCGGTCACAAGGCGATGACGGTCGCCAACCGCGTCTATCTCCTGAAGGAGACCAGTCAGGACGCAGCGTTGCGCGACGCCGGGACGGAGGGCATCAAGCGCTTCGAGGCGTGGTCCGTCGGACTGGACTATCGCGAGGACGTCTACCGCGCAGTGCGGGCCTACGCCGACACGCATCCGCAGTTGCAGGGCGAGCGGAAGAAGCTCTTTGATGAGACGCTGCGCGACTACAAGCGCGCGGGGTTGCACCTGCCCAAGGCGGAGCGCGACAAGGTCGAGGCCCTGCGGAAGAAGCTGGCCGGGATGACCACGGATTTCCGCACGAACATCACCAATGAAAAAGAGACGGTGAAATTCAGCGGCGCCGACCTTGAAGGCGTTCCTGAGAGCTTCCTCAAGAGCGCCAAGACCGGCGATGACGAATACACGGTCCAGGCCAATGTCACCTTCCACTTCATGGTGGTGATGCAGAACGCCAGGAAGGAAGCCACCCGGAAGAAGCTCAAGATCGCGCGCTACTCCCTTGCGAAGGATGAGAATACCCGGTTGCTGCAGGACATCGTCGAATTGCGATCCACCATTGCGAAGAAACTCGGATACGCCACCTGGGCCGACTACAAGACCGAGCCCAAGATGGTCAAGAATGGCGCGACCGCCGTGAAGTTCGTCCGCGATCTGAAGGAGGGCCTGCAGCCGAAGCTTGAGGCTGAGTTGGAGGAGTTCCGCAAGCTCAAGGCCCGCGACACCGGCGACCCGAACGCGAAGATCCACATCTGGGATTGGCGCTACTACAGCAACCAGTTGAAGAAGGAGAAATACACGGTCGACACCGAGCAACTCCGCGTCTACTTCCCCTACAAGAAGGTCCTGCAGGGCATGTTCGACATCTACGAACACTGCTTCGACCTTGAGATCCGCGAGATCGATCCGGGCTACAAATGGGTGGACGATCTGACGCTGCATCTGATCTCCGATTCCAAGACCGGCGAGCCGCTGGGGCTGGTCTACCTCGACATGTTTCCGCGCGACGGGAAATACAACCACTTCGCGCAGTTCGGGATCGTCGAGGGCAAACGCCTTCCGGACGGCGTCTATCAGCGGCCGACCGTTGCGTTGATCTGCAATTTTCCGCCGGCTGAGGAGGACAAGCCCTCGCTGCTTTCGCACAACGAGGTGGAGACGCTGTTCCATGAATTTGGGCACGCGCTGCATTCCGTGCTGACCCGCGCGGAGTTCTCGCGCTTTGCCGGGACCAGCGTGCCGCGGGATTTCGTCGAAGCCCCCTCGCAGATGCTTGAGGCCTGGATCTGGGACAAGTCGGTGCTGGACAGCTTTGCCGCGGATTACCGCGATCCCTCGAAGAAGATTCCGGCCGACATCCTGGGCCGGATGGAGGAGGCCAAGCTGGCGACGGTCGGAACCTTCTATCGCCGACAGCTCTGCTTCGGGACGCTGGACCTGGCGATCCATTCGGAGATCGATGCGAACAACAGGAAGAACGCGGTGGAGATTTCGAACAAGATTCTCGGCGATGTGTTTCTGCCGGTTCCGGAGGGGACGACCTTTGTCACCTACTTTGGGCACCTGATGGGCTACGACGCCGGCTACTACGGCTACGCCTGGGCCGACGCCATCGCTGCTGACATGGAGACCGCCTTCAAGAATGCGCCCAAGGGATTCTACGACAGGAAGGTGGGGCGTCGCCTGCGCGACGAGATCTACGCGCCGGGCGGTTCGCGCGACGTCGAGGATTCCATTCGAATTTTTCTCGGCCGCGAACGGTCGATTGATCCGTTCCTGAAGAAGATCGGCATCGGGTCGAAGTAGACATGCGTTTCAACGAGACACTCAAAGCCCTGCTTGGCGGACTGGTCCTGGTCGGCCTGTTTGTGTTGAGTCTCTTTATCCTCTCCGGCGGGGGCAACCGGCAGGAGCGCGCGGATGACGGAATCCGCACGCAGGAGCTGCATGTCGCGAACGGCGTGGAGCCGGAGGATATCGATCCGCATCTGACGACCGGCGTGGCGGAGCATCACATCCAGTTGGCTTTGTGTGAGGGCCTCGTCAGTGAGGATCCGGTCGATCTGCATCCGGTTCCGGGCGTCGCCGAACGCTGGGACATTTCCGAGGACGGCAGGGTTTACACCTTCCATTTCCGGGACGCCAAGTGGTCCAACGGCGATCCGATCACCGCGGAGGATTTCCTGTTGTCCTATAAACGGGCCCTGACGCCGAAGCTGGCCAATGAATATGCCTACATGCTTTTTCACGTCGTCAACGCGCGGGAGTACTACAACGGTGAGATCGACGACTTTGCCAAGGTCGGCTTCAAGGCGCTTGACGCGAAGACCTTTGAGATCCGGCTGAACGATTCGGTGCCGTTCTTCCTCTCCCTGTTGAACCACCATTCCTGGTATCCCGTGCACATTCCCACCATTCGGAAATACGGCGATGTCGACGATCGCCGCAACGCCTGGACGCGCCCCGGCCGGTTCGTCGGCAACGGCTCCTTTGTCCTGGAGGACTGGAAGATCAACAACGTCCTGATCGTCCGGAAGAACCCGGAGTATTGGGACGCCGGGCGCGTCCGCCTGAACCGCATCTTTTTCTACCCGATTGAGAGCTACGACACGGAGGAGCGCGCCTTCCGCGCCGGGCAGGTGCACAAGACCGAGAAGCTGCCCTTGGCCAAGATTCCACGCTACAAGGAGTCGGACAAGGCATTGCCTGAAGCGGAGCGCGTGCTCATGAGCACCCCCTATCTGGGCACCTATCACTACATGTTCAACACCTCGTTGCCGGGCATGGACAATCCCAAGGTGCGCCAGGCGTTGAATCTGGCGATCGACCGTGAGGCCATCGTGAAGAATGTGACCCAGGGCGGCGAAGTGGCGGCCTTCTCCTTCGTGCCGCCCAACTGCGCCGGCTACAATTCGAAACACAAGCTCGAATACAACATCGCGCGGGCGAAGCAGCTCATGGCCGAGGCGGGCTACCCCAATGGCGAGGGCTTCCCGGAATACTCAATCCTCTACAATACCAACGAGGCGCACAAGACGATCGCCGAGGCCATCCAGCAGATGTGGAAGAAGAACCTCGGCATCAACTGCAAGCTGGAAAACCAGGAGTGGAAGGTCTATCTCAATTCCAAGGCCGAGGGCGACTTCCAGATGGTGCGCTTTGGCTGGATCGGCGACTACAACGATCCCAACACCTTCCTCGAACTTTACCTGAAGGAAAGCGGCAACAACAATTCCCAGTGGTGGAGCGACGACTACGACCGCCTGCTGATGGAGGCGGGCAAGGAGGGCGATCAGGAGAAACGCTACGCTCTCATGCAGGAAGCCGAGAAAATCCTGCTGGATGAACTGCCGATCATGCCCATCTATTTCTACACGACGACCTACCTGATCGATCCCCGGGTCAAGGGCTGGCATCCGACCATCCTGGATCATCACCCTTACAAGTACGTTTATCTGGAAGAATGAGGGCGATGCTCGAAATCCCAAATCCCAAGCTCCAAATTCCAAAGCCGGAGGCTTTGCAGCCATTAGCTGTGGGCTGCCGCGAGGAACGAGCAATGCCCCCGGTTGAATTGGGGGAATCAATGCATCCTGAAAGGATGGCAGCCGGGGCATTTGGGGAGGCGATTGCTGGCATCCCTTTCGGGATGCGGTCATTTGTCCGCACATTCCCGGGATGTCGCTTCGCTCAATCCCGGGCTAATGGCTGCGAAGCCTCCGGCTTCCTTGGAGCTTGGAGCTTTTTTGGGATTTGGAGCTTGGAGCTTGGAGCTTCGACCCAAGACGTCCCCATTTAACCAACCAGCGCGCCCTCCATGTTTCGTTTCATTGCCATACGCGTCGCCCAGGCCATTCCGGTCCTGCTGATCATTTCGATCGTGACGTTTGCGATGATCAAGAACGTGCCGGGCGGTCCGTTCGACAAGGAGAAGAAGGTGCCTGAGGAGGTCGAGCGGGCGCTGAACGAGTATTACCATTTGGACAAGCCGCCGGTGACGCAGTATTTCATCTGGCTCGGCAATGTGATGAAAGGCGATCTTGGCCCCTCGACCAAGTACCCCAATCGCAGCGTCAACGAGATCATCGGCGCCGCCTTTCCGATTTCCCTGCGGCTCGGTGTCATGGGCATCTGCATCGCGCTGACCTTGGGGTTGCTTGCCGGTGTCGTTGCCTCCATGCGGCCGAACACGGCGCTGGACTACATCCCGATGTCGTTTGCGATGATCGGCATCTGCGTGCCGCGGTTTGTCATCGGGCCGCTGTTCATGCTCATGTTCGCGATCAACTGGGAGTGGTTCAACGCGAGCGGTTGGTTCTTCTGGAGCGATCGCGTGCTGCCGGCGCTGACCTTGGGGATCTTCTATGCGGCTTACGTCGCGCGTTTGACACGCGGCGGCATGTTGGAAGTGCTGGGGCAGGACTACATCCGCACGGCTCGCGCCAAGGGGGCGGGGGAGGCGCGCGTCATCCTGCGGCATGCCCTGCGCGGCGGCATCCGGCCGGTGGTCTCCTACTTCGGTCCCGCCATGGCCAACCTGTTGGCCGGCTCTTTCATTGTGGAGAAGATTTTTGCCATCCCCGGTCTCGGCACCTTCTTCATCACCTCCATTTCCAATCGCGACCAGACCATGATCCTCGGCACGGTGCTCTTTTATTCGGCGTTGATCATCACGCTGAACCTCCTCGCCGACATCGTCCTGATCTGGCTCAATCCGAAACTGCGCTTCGATGAACAGTGAGATGAGTGACGCGAACCCAACCGCGCCAGCGAGCGCTGATCAACTTCTCGAACAGGCCGAGAAGGGGCATTCGCTGTGGCAGGATTCTTGGCATCGGTTGGCGAAGAATCGGTTGGCTGTGGCGAGCGGCGTGATTCTGATCCTGATCGTGCTTTGTTGCCTGGCCGGGTTCTTCATGGATCACACCACGCAGGATCTGGAACTTGGAGCCACAAAGCCCAGCAGGGATCATTGGATGGGCACCGATGTGCTGGGGCGCGACGTCTTTGCGCGCGTGCTCTATGGCGGTCGCATTTCCTTGGCGGTTGGCCTGTTGGCCACCTTGGTCGCCATGTGTATCGGCGTCGTCTACGGCACGGTGTCCGGATTCTATGGCGGCAAGATTGACGCCGTCATGATGCGCTTTGTGGACATTCTCTACACGATTCCCTTCATCATCTTTGTCATTTTGTTGATGGTGTTTTTCGGGCGGAATATCTGGCTCATCTTCATCGCCATCGGCGCGGTGGAATGGCTGACCATGGCGCGTATCGTTCGTGGTCAGGTGTTGTCGATCAAGAAGGAGGAATTTGTGGAGGCTGCCCGCGCGCTCGGCCTGCCGCAGACGCGGATCATCTTCCGCCACATGATTCCCAATGTCATCGGGCCCGTGATCGTGTATGCGACATTGACGGTTCCGGCGGTGATGATCTTCGAGGCCGTGCTGAGCTTCCTTGGCTTGGGTGTCCAGGCGCCTGCCACCTCCTGGGGCGTGCTGATCAATGAGGGCGCCTCGGCGATTGAGGAGTATCCCTGGCTCCTGATTTTTCCTGGAATTGCCATGTCATTGACCCTGTTCTGCCTCAACTTCCTCGGCGACGGCCTCCGCGACGCTTTGGATGTCAGGAGATCGAAGGATTAGTTTGTGATCAGTGGTCAGTGGTCAGTAATCAGAAGTCAGAAGCCACGCAACACGCAACACGCAACACGCAACACGCAACACGCCCCCATGCCCCTCCTCTCTGTCCAGAATCTCCGCACGGCGTTTCACACGCGCAACGGCATCGTGCGCGCGGTGGACGGCGTGTCGTTCGACATCGACAAAGGGCAGACCTTGGGGATCGTGGGGGAATCGGGCTCGGGCAAGTCGGTTACCTGTTATTCGTTGCTGGGGTTGATCCCGCAACCGCCCGGTCGGATCGAAGGGGGGAAGGCCCTGTTCGGCGGGCAGGATTTGTTGGCCATGTCGGAGAAGCAGCTTCGCACGGTTCGCGGCAAGCGGGTGTCGATGATCTTCCAGGATCCGATGACCTCGCTGAATCCCTTCATGCGGATTCAGGACCAGATCACGGAGCCGCTGCTCATTCACGAAGGCATCGACAAGCAAACGGCGACGAGGCGCGCGATTCAGGCCTTGGAGGAGGTCGGGGTGCCGGACGCCTCGCGGCGGATCCGCCAGTATCCGCACGAATTTTCCGGGGGCATGCGCCAACGCGTGATGATCGCGATGGCGTTGATCACAAAACCCGAGCTGCTCATCGCCGACGAGCCCACCACGGCGTTGGATGTGACAGTCCAGGCGCAGGTGTTGGAATTGATCAAGGAGATGCAGCGCAAGCATGGCACTGCGGTGATCCTGATCAGTCATGATCTGGGCGTTGTCGCCGGATTCGTGGATCATGTGAATGTCATGTATGCCGGCCGTGTGGTCGAAAGCGGCCCGACACGCGAGGTCTACTACCACTCGAAACACCCGTATAATGAGGCGCTACAGCGATCGATTCCCGCGCTGCAGACCAAGGGCCAGGAGCTCTACACCATTCCTGGCGCGCCGCCGGATCTCGCGAGACTGGGTGAAGGTTGCGCTTTTGCGCCACGCTGCGCCTATGTCCAGGACGCCTGCCGCTCTGGAGAGTTGGCGCTGAAAGGCGTCGCCGCAAAACACGAAACCGCCTGCCGTCGGGTGCAGGACGGGGAAATCCAGTTGTCAGAGGTCAGTAATCAGTAATCAGATGATTGCACTCAGAACAGAAGAGTTGCAGCGGATCAACAACGATGTCTTGCTTGGATCGGCCGGCCGGCACGTTGTTGTCCCGGCCAGACGTGAATGCGGGGGAGGCGAACAACGTTCGGAGTTCCGCGTTTACGCGGCTCGGGCGTTGAGCAATACCCAGCGCCAATGCCGCCTAAAGGCGGAACTCCGAACGGAACGGCGCGCCGTTCCAACTCGCGGCAACCCCGCTTATGCGGGTTGCGAACGTTCTCGCCGGCTGAGAACCCGCCTTCGTTCCGCAAAGTCGGAGCTTCGCCGCGACAGGCCGAGAACCGAGAACTGAGAACCGAGAACTGAGAACTCCTCCCCCATGTCCCACGCCTTCCTTCAGATCCAGGACCTCCATACGCACTTCCCGGTCGAGCGCGGGCTGTTGTTTCGCAAGCGTGTTGCCACGGTGCGCGCGGTGGATGGCGTGAACCTGGAGTTGAAGAAGGGCGAGATTCTCGGACTGGTTGGCGAGTCCGGTTGCGGCAAGTCCACGCTCGGGCGCAGCGTGCTGCAGTTGATCCGGCCGACAAGTGGATCGATCCGCCTGGGGGGGAAGAATCTTGGAGCCTTGCAGGGCGAGGCGTTGCGCGCGGCCCGGGCTGATTTTCAGATGATATTCCAGGATCCCTACGCGTCTCTGAATCCGCGCATGACGGTTTATGACGCGTTGGCGGAGGCGATCTGGCTGCATCGGGACATCGGCGCCGGCGGCATTCCCGCGCAGGTGGCGGAATTGATGGAGAAGGTCGGTCTTTCCCGGCGCGCGATGCGCAAGTATCCACACGAATTTTCGGGAGGCCAGCGACAACGCATCGCGATCGCGCGGGCCTTGGCGGTGCGACCGCAGCTCATCATTGCCGACGAGCCGGTCTCCGCGCTCGACGTCTCCATTCAGGCGCAGATCATCAACCTGCTGGAGAAGCTCTCACGCGAGATGGAGTTGACCCTGATCTTCATCTCGCACGACCTGTCCGTGGTGAAGCACATCTCCGATCGGATTGCGGTGATGTATCTCGGCAAGATCGTGGAGCTGGGGCCGGCCTCGGAGGTGATCGAGAATCCGCAGCATCCCTACACCCGGGCCTTGGTCAGCGCCGTGCCCGTTCCCGATCCGGACAGGGAGCGCGAACGCAAACGCATCCTGCTTCAAGGCGATCCGCCCTCGCCGATGGACCCGCCTTCGGGCTGCGCCTTTCATCCCCGCTGCGCCTTTGCGACCGATGTCTGCAAGGGCGAAGCCCCGCCGCTGCGCCAACATGGCGATGCCGCCAGCCTGGCCGCCTGCGCGAGGTTGGGCGAGATCGATGGGTGATGGCCGGGCTGTTGATCCGGCGGTTCGGATATCCCCACGGATGGCAAAGCCGACCCACGGATAAAGACCGGTCATACGCGGGGTGTCGGGTCAGGCGCGCGACGTTGTCTCAACCAGCTTCCCCAGGATTTTCCGATGGGCGCTGGTGAGGGCGAGCTGATCCAGCTCGTCGATTGATTTCCAGACCTCGTTCTTCCGTGGGCGCGCCCGACTGAATGACCTGGCGCGGACGGCCTCCACCGTGATCCGATACCGGGTGATGGAATGACGGATGACGCAAAACGGGGTCGGGGGCTCGTGTTCGGGCAGCCTCGGCGGCGCTTCGATGTCCGGCTCGAAATTTGGGAACTCCCAGAAGCCGCCGTTGACGGCGTCGGCGGGCCGTTGGCGAACGAGGAATCTACCGTTTGATTCGATGATGAAGGCTTTGAACCGGCGCGGGGTGGCGGCGGCGTTCTTTTTCAGGTTTGGCAACTGTGCCTGGGATCCGTCGCGGCGCGCAACGCAGAGCTGGCGCAGGGGGCAGGCTTCGCACAAAGGAGCGGTCGGCGCGCAGATCATGGCGCCAAGCTCCATGAGCGACTGATTGAAGTCCGAACAGTCGCGCAGGTCGCCGCGTTGCATGGCTTCGGCGGCGACAACCAGTTCCTCTGCGATGGTCCAAAGTTGCTCGTTGGTCGCCTTGTCCTTGGGGTCGGAGTCGATTCCGTAAACGCGGGTCAGCACGCGGATGACATTGCCATCGACGATGGGAGTCGGTCGGTTGAAGGCGATGCTGCAGATGGCTCCGGCGGTATAGCGGCCGACGCCGGGGAGCTTGAGGACGTCTTCGAGGCGCTTTGGAAAACGTCCGGCGAACTGGTCGAGGATCACTCGGGCGCCCTTCTGCAGGTTTCGCGCGCGGCGGTAGTAGCCGAGTCCTTCCCAGAGTTTCAGGACCTTGTCCTCACCGGCATTCGCCAGTGATCTGATCGACGGCAGTTCCTTCATCCACCGGTTCCAATACGGAATGACCGTGGCGACCTGGGTTTGTTGGAGCATGATCTCGGACACCCAGATGGCGTAGGGGCGGGAAGTCCGCCGCCACGGCAGGTCGCGCGCGTTGGCGCGATACCATTTGAGCAATGGGCGGACGATGTCTCGGGGGGCATGCACGGTTGCGAAGGATAGAGCCGCGTCCTACGATGGCACGAAATTTGTGAAACCGATCACCAGTCATACCTGCAAACTCACCGCCGAACAGGCCGACCAGTTGGAGTCGCATCTTCAGGCCAACGGCTTCGGGTCGCACGACGTGCCGCACGCGAGGTTCGCGGGCCGCAAGGGCAAGCTCAACATTGTCTTCTACAACAGCGGCAAGATGGTCGCGCAAGGGAAGGATACCCAGGAATTCGTCGAGTTCGTGCTGGAGCCGTTGATCCTGCAGGAGGCGAGGCTGGGTTATGAGGAGGTTCACAACCCGGAGCTGCTGATGCCGCGGTTCGGCATTGACGAATCGGGCAAGGGCGATTTCTTCGGGCCGCTGGTCGCCGCCGGGGTCTACGTCAACGAGTCGATCGTGACGAAGCTGAAGGAGGCGGGGGTTCAGGATTCCAAGAACATCAAGAGCGACAAGAAAATGGCGGATCTGGCAAAGCTGATCCGCGAGACGCCTGGGTGCGTCCATTCGGTCGTGCCGATCGGCCCCGAGGCGTACAACCGGCTCTACAAGAGCATGCGCTCGGTCAACGCCATGCTGGCCTGGGCGCACGCGCGCGTGATCGAGAACCTCATGGGCCAACGTCATCGTATGGACCCGTTGCCCGAGCGCGCGATCAGCGATCAGTTCGCCGCGAACAAGTCCACGGTCGCCAAGGCCCTGATGAGCCTGGGGCGGGAGATTGAGCTGGTTCAGCGTCACAAGGCGGAGGCGGACATCGCTGTGGCTGCCGCCTCCATCCTGGCGCGGGATGAATTTGTCTCGCGATTGAAGAAGCTCGGGGAGGGCTTTGAAATGGTGTTTCCCAAGGGCGCGTCAAAACTGGTCGACGCCGCCGGTGTGGATTTTGTCGCCAGGCACGGCGCGGATCAACTGTCCAAGGTGGCCAAGATGCACTTCCGGACCTCGTATCGGGTCCAGGGCCTGCCCGAGCCGCCGAAGAAGGAATGGCGGAGGAAGTAGGGTAGATGAAATTCGAATCACGAAAGGCGAAAACCGAAACAAACTTGAAATCCGAAAACCCAATGGTTCAAACAGGGAGCCGGTTGGCGTGCCAGACGCAGGAGCTCTCGGTTGGTGATTTTGAATTTCAAGATTCGGATTTGTTTCGGATTTCGAGATTCGTTTTTCGGATTTGCCTTGCGTAGCGCAGGCGTCCCGCCCGGTTGGTCACAACTTGCGGCGAGACGCCGCAGGAACCCGCAGCCGGGACGGCTGCGCTACACGGCGGGCGCCGCCGCGGGCGCTTCCTCCTTCAACCTGCAGCCGCATTTCGAGCAGTAGTTCGCCGCCGGGGGGCTGTTGGTTCCGCAGTCCGGGCAACTGCTATGCGCGTCGAGATGGCGGTGATGGATGATCAGGTTGCGGATGTAGGGGATGAAGGTGAAGACATAGGCGAAGATGAACACCGAGTCCCGACGGAAGAAGGCCGCATAGGCGAAGAGCAGCGATGCGCCAGTCAGGCTCAGCCACCAGAACGCGACGGGAATGACGACCTGCTTCATCTTCTCGGTGTAATACCACTGCACGAAGAAGCGCGTGGAGAAGACGATGTTGCCCAACCATCCGATCGCCTTCCAGGCATGCCATTCGATGCCAAGAAACCTGCCGTCGGGAAAAATGATGCCGCTCAACCAGTCCATGATCGGACGGGTGTAGCGCCGCGGCCCCGCGGCTGACAATCGAATTCGCGGCGTGGCTGCGCTGGAGGATGCGGCCACGTTTTTGCAAACGCGGCTACTTTCATGCGGGCGCCGCTACTCGATGATTTCCGGTTCCCAATCCGCCGCGGGGGTGAACTCCTCGACGTTCAGATCGAAACCGACGCCGAAGGGAGCCTTGTTCAGGGAGCCGATGTCGCAGCGACCGCCTTCGATCTTCAGGGTGGGCCATCCTGCCTCGCCTGCGTGATAAAGATCGCTGTGGTGAGACAGGATTCCCTGTTGCGCGGATTCGGGGAACATGGACAGCCCCGCGCAGTAATGGTGTCCGTTGCGCTCGATGCTTTCGATGCCGAGGGCGGCCGCGACGGTCAGGTCCTGCAGCAGCGCCACGGGGCCGATGTTGCAGAGATCCTCGCCGCTCATCAGCAACGAGGCGTTGTTGTCGCGCGCGGACCGGCTTTGGAGCAGGCAGCGGTTGATCGCGCTCTTGAAGACGCCTTTGCAGTTCTTGTGGCTCGTGCCGGCGTATCCCAGTTCCAGCGCCGTTGGCAGGCTTTCGAGGCAGCCGTCCGATTCGTCAATGATGACCGGCGGCCGATCCGGCCACCCGGCGAAGGTGGTTTTCACCGATCCGTTGAGCGCGACGTCGCGATGCAGGGGTTGTTCGATGAAGATCAGGCGCTCGAGGAACGAGCGCAGAGAGTCGCGTTCCTTGGCGGCCTCCCAGAACGCTCGGAAATCCTCCAACGACTTGAATTGTTCGTTGCCGTCGAGGCTGTAGGCGAATTCGGCCGGGGCGTGTTCGCGGATGACGGCGGCGATGCGCTCCAGGCGTTCCAGGTCGCCTTCCAGGTTGCCGTTGACCTTGAGTTTGAAATGGCGCAGTCCGTAGCGCCGGATGCAGGCGGCCAGCGACTGGGCGAGTCCGTCATCCAGCCGCTCGGCGGGCGCAATCTCGTCGTCCGTGAGCGGATCGGCCAAACCCACGGTGTGGCGGGCGATGAAGCTGTCCAGCGGATTCTCCGGGAAGGCGTTGCCCGCCTCGAAAGCCCTGAGCTCGTCGTGGATGTCTCCGGGCCGCAGGCCGAGAGAGCCGGAACGGAGGGCGGAGGCAAAGTCTGTTTTCCGCGATTTGCAGAAGGCCTCGATCATGGCCCGCTCGATCAGCGAGGTCCCGAAGTGGACGAGCAACTGAGGCGTTTCCCGGGCCTTCGCGATCATGTCGCGCAGTTCGTAGAGATGCCGCCAGATGGTGAAGACATCCTCGCCGCGCAGGCCGACACAGGCTTCGCGCGCCCCATCGATGACGTCGAACATCTCCTGGATCTCCTCGGCCACGCCCTTTGAGGGAACCTTGGTGAACCACTTGGGCGGGAGCAGGTCCGAGGAGACGCCGGCGTGCGTGACGCCTTCGACCTCCAGCTTGACCCGCACGAACGCCATGGGCATGCGCGTCATGGTCGCGATGCCATACTTGAAGGGCATGCGCGTGCGCAGATTGGTGAGGTGAATGTCGGCGTCCTGAATCTTGATGTTCATGGCGAGAGACGGAACCGAGGGCCGGGAGTTCGGGCGGTGAAGGTCAGGGCGTGGGATCTTCGAGCTTCTCCTTCACCAGGGGCGCCGTGATCTCGGCTCCGTCGGCCCCGAGGGCGCAACGCTGCATGACGTGCTTGAGTTCGCGGACGTTGCCCGGCCAATCGTGCTTCTGCAGGGCCTTGACGGCCCGGGCGTCGAGGCGGAAGGAGGCGGACCCGTATTCGGCGGTGAACTGATCCAGAAAGCTCTGGGCAATCTCCTTGATGTCCTCGGGGTGTTCGCGGAGCGGCGGGATGCGCACCATCAGCGGCGTCAGACGAAAGTAGAGATCCTCGCGAAAGGACTTCTCGTCGGACATCTGCTTGAGGTTCCGGTTGGTCGCGGCGATGACCCGGACATCGACCTGCAGCGGTTTCTCAGAGCCGATCTTCTCGATTTCGCCGGATTCCAGCGCGCGGAGCATTTTGGCCTGAAGTTCGAGGGGCAGTTCGCCGACCTCGTCGAGGAACAGGGTGCCGCCATGGGCGAGTTCGAACTTGCCCTTCTGATCGGAGCGGGCATCGGTGAAGGCTCCCTTCACGTGGCCGAAGAGTTCGTTCTCCATCAGGCTGTGGGGGATGGCTGCGCAGTTGACGCGTACGAAGGGGCCCTCTGCTCTCGGGCTGTTGGCATGGATGAAGTGGGCGGCCACCTCCTTGCCGCTGCCGGTTTCGCCCATCAGCGGCACAGTGAATTTCGTGGTCGCGGCCTTGGCCGCCTCCTTGCGCATCTTTTCCAGCGCCTTGCTCGAACCGATGAGCTCCGGCCCGGTCGTCTGCTTGAGCTTCTTGTTCTCGTTGTTCAGCCGGCTGATCTTCTGGTCCGAGGTCGTTCGACGATGCCAGAGCTGGCAGAGAGCCTGCAGCAGCAGGCGATCCTTGAGCGTGAATTCCTTCCATGCCGCCGGCTTGATCAGGACGATGAAGGGATAATTGCCGCGCTCGGCCTTGTCCGGGGAGAGCGTGCCAACGAGGTAGTTGAAGTCCTTGATGTTCCGCTGATGATATTTGATCTCCTCGCCGGTGATGATCACGGCTTCCGGAACGTTCTTGAAACGGTCGGCCAGGTAGGCGGCCAGGCGCACGTTGGTCTTGCCTTCCTCCTCGTCACAAACCGAGTGCTTCAGATTGCCCTTCGCATCGTAGTACTGGGCTTCCAGCGCCGACATGCCCTCGCGGATGGTTCTCAGGCACTTTTCGGCGAATTCATCCTCCTCCAGATCGGAGGCCAGCCAGGAGCAGCCGTGGTAAAGCATGGCCAACTGACGATCGGCGGAGCCGCTGGGAAGTTGCAGCGGGCGCAGGGCCGTCTTCATCAAGGCGTCGGCCTCCTGGTCGATCCGGACCGAGGGTTTCGGGGTGGGGCCGTCGACGCCGCCCGATACAACCTTGAAGCGCGCGTTTCCGATGCCGATTTCGTCGTTCGGTTGCAGCGCCGCCTCGGTTCGCATGACGCCATTGACCAAGATGCCGTTCTTGGCGCCAAGGTCGCGGACGGTCACTTCGCCATTCTTCAGTTCAAACTCGGCGTGAAACCGGGAAACCGAGACATCGGTGACGCGGACTTTGTTGTCCTTGTCCCGCCCCACGGTGAGGATGCCTTCCCGCAACGGAATCTGATCCTGCCGGCCGTCCGGCTGCAGTCGAATCAATCCCCACTTCTTGTTTTCTTCGGACATGATCGCGTTGGTTTTCTCTTGTTGCCCGGCATTCAAACAGATTCGAGGCCGGGGGGGAAGGGTGATCCCCAAGGGGCGCGGTTAAAACTGGGATGAGTAGGGGGGCTTCTGCCCCAATGTCGCGAGCTGGTTGCGGGAACGAAAACCCAAGCTCCAAGCTCCAAATCTCAAAAAAGTTCCAAATCCCAAGCTCCAAACTTCAGCAAAGGGCGACCACGAGCATTACTGGAACGTCAGCGATCAAGCCCGGCGACCGCTTTTGAGATTTGGAACTTGGAGCTTCTTCCGCCTTCGCACAGCTTCGGCGCGACAAGTTGGGATTTGGAGCTTGTGATTTGGAACTTCGACTTCCGACGCGATCTTTTATCCGGCCCGGAACAGAAACTCCCTGGCCGGATTGGGGATCGCGATTTCGACCAACAATCCGAATCCCCAAGAAATTGAAAATATTTTCAGGGGTGTCCGAATGTTGGCACGGAACCTGCGAACAGAGATGGCGAATTTTGCGGAAACGCAGTTGTTCTTTTGCCAAGCGCAGCCGTTAAGGCGTCAAGGGCACGCGGGACGGGCGGACCGGGTATGACCGGGGGGCGGCGACAAGCCGCTGGTCATCTCAAACGGCCATCGAACTGGGGACTGGCGGGCAGTCGTACGAAATGTCGAGCATCGAAGTGGGGGCTCTGATTTCGGCGTCTCGGCCGGCTGTCCGCCCCCGGTCGATCAATGTTCCGCCTGGGTTCGGCGGATTGTTGAACCCGCGTTTTCGTTTTGAAGGAGTTCCCGCCATGCCTTACTTTCCGCCCCGCATGAGCAACTCAGACAACATTCACGCGGGGGAAGGGATCGAGTCCCGTGTCCGGCGCGCGGTTTCCGCCACGGAGGCCTATGACATCCACACCCACCTTTACGACCCGGCTTTCGGGGATCTGCTCCTTTGGGGCATCGATGATCTGCTGACCTACCATTATCTCGTCGCCGAGGCGTTCCGCTATTTCGATTTTCCTTACGAGGACTTCTGGAAGCTGTCCAAGTCGGAGCAGGCGGACAAGATCTGGGACGTCCTGTTCCTGAAGCATTCGCCGGTGTCTGAGGCCTGCCGCGGGGTGCTGACGACCCTGCAGGGATTGGGGCTGGATGTTGCCGGGCGGGATCTGGGCTCGATCCGCGCCTGGATGGCGGAGCAGGAACCGGCCGCGTATGTGGGCAGGTGCATGGAGGCTGCGAGGGTGCGGAAGATCTGCATGACCAATTCGCCGTTCGACGACCTGGAGCGGCCGGTCTGGGAGAAGGGTTTCGAACGCGATCCGCGCTTCGTGGCGGCGCTGCGCATCGATCCCATGCTGTTGGACTGGGGAAACACGCACGCGCAGATGGCGGGCTGGGGATACAATGTCTCCGCGACCCTGGATGAATCCACGATCTCGGAAGTGCGGCGCTTCCTGGCGGATTGGAGTGACAAGATGGACGCGCAGTTTGCCATGGTGTCGCTGCCGCCCACCTTTGGCTACCCGGACGATGGCCCCTGCGGGACCCTGATTGAGAAGGCCGTCCTGCCGCATTGCCGCGAGCGGGGGTTGCCCTTTGCGCTGATGCCCGGTGTGAAGCGCGGCGTGAACCCCTTGTTGCAGATGGCCGGCGATGGATTGGCCAAGTGCGACATCGCGAATTACGAGCGTCTGTTCTCCGCCTACCCGGACAACAAGTTCGCGGTGACCGCCCTGTCGCGGGAGAACCAGCATGAACTCTGTGTCGCGGCGCGCAAGTTCCGCAACCTGCACGTCTTCGGCTGCTGGTGGTTCACCAACATTCCGCACGTCATCGACGAGATGACCCGCATGCGCCTGGAACTGATCGGCCTGAGCGTCACGCCGCAGCACTCCGACGCGCGGGTCATGGACCAGGTCATCTACAAGTGGTCGCACTCCCGGGAGGTCATCACCCGCGCGCTGATCGACAAGTATTCGGATCTCGAAAAGACCGGTTGGGTCGTGAGCGACGACGAACTGGAACGCGACGTGAAGGATCTGTTTGGCGGGGCGTTCGAGGCGTTCTGCGCGCGGTAAGCGCGAGGCACGAGTGACTTTGCCGATTTCGTCGAGTATCGCCGTGAAGCGATACGATTCTGGGAAAGACGTCGGATTGCCTACAATATCGTCCTGACGTTGTTCAGCGTCTTGGAACCGTTGTAGCGGTCAGGTTACGCCGGGATTCGAGACGGCCTGGCGGACAAACCCTCCGGTGTTTGCGGGTCCGGTCCCTGTCGACGACCAGGCGTGTTGTGAGTGCGCCGAAAGACTCAAAGCTGTCGCGAAAGGACGTTCTTCATCAACTGGAACGCCCCGGTTCGGGATTCGTCGCTGGCCAGCCACTTCCACCACAATGACTGGCTGATGACCAATATCGGCCCTTCGCCGTTTCGCTGCGCCAGGGCGACATAGGCGTTCGCGCCATCCGGCGTCGCGACCAGAACCTCCACTTCATCCGGGTTCGTGATCGCAATCGGGGATGCTCTCCAGAATTTCACAGCATCGACGGTTTTCGAGTAATGCGAGTCCTGCGGAACGATTTCCTCTTGTCCGACTTCTGATGCCAGAAAAGTCAGGCCGCGGTCTTTGAGGATGCGGTTGGCCGAGGCGGTGGTTGAGCCGTAGAATTTGTTCGCTGCCAGGATCAGCATTCCACCTCGCTTTACGAACTGGTCCACCCTTTGCTCGCTGGCGGCCGAGATTTTGCTCAACGGACTTTCCGCGAGGAGAATGGTGTCGTATGGCGTAAGGTCCTTCGGAAGGCTGAAGAGGAAATCCACCGGGCGCTCGAGCGAGCCGAAGAGGTTGGCCGCCGGAACGAGCAGATCTCCCTCACTTGTCGAGAATGCTTCGAATGGGGTTTCGGTGACAAGGATGCGCGGTCCGGCAGGATCTGGAATCGCTCGGGAGGTGATCCGGTAGGGCAATTCTGAGATTCGGCCGTCCCGCAACTCGATGCGGAATGTTTCCTGAAATTCTCCCGGGCGATTCAATGAAATGGTGACGCCGGCGTGGCAATACATTCCCTCTTCCGGGCGATAGGGGTTGGTCCGGAATTTACGGAAATTGAACTTGGTTGCGTGTGGGCAGAAGAAGGCCGGGTGCGCGGATTGGGCGTCACGCATATTTGCTGCGTCGGCGCGGGCGTCCAGGAAGGCGCGGAGTTTCGTTGGCAGTTTCTTGCGCGCCTTGGCAAAACGGCTTTCCGGATCGGGCCGTTCCTTGAAAAAGAACTTCGCGCTTAGTTGGACCGTGCTGCCCTGAGGAAGCGAACCCAGGAAGTAATGGCCGGGAGTGGCATGGAAGAGGCCTCCCTGTGAAGATTTCGGAAGCCATTGATGAATCGCGGCGGCGAGCGCCAGGAACAGGGCGGCCAGGAGCGCCTTGCGCCGCCGGCTTTCTCGCCCCCCCCCCGGTTTGGTCGGCGTCTCGCTCGATTCAGACATGCACCGAGAGTGGCGGAATAGCCGGGACGGGTCAACGGGTGGGCGTAAGTCGCCCAGGCGTTCAAGCAAGGCTGGCCTATCTTCTTTGAGACGGATACCCTCCCTCACGTTGCCATGAGCTACACGATCAAACACATTGAACTGTTTGTCAGGGAGACAAAGCCCGGACGAATCGCCTTCAAGATAGGCAGCGCCGCCAAGGCGGAACGGCGGACGAATCCTTTGGCGCATGTGCGCCTGATTCTTGCCGATGACAAGGGGCGCGAGGCGTTTGGCTGCAGCGGCGATCGCCTGTCCGTGCGTTGGCTGGACAAGCGACCAGGCCGTGATCGCGGACTCAAGCTGCGCGAGCTGATCGATCTGATCTACGAGGCGCGGGAGATTTATCTGGGCGAGCCGAAGCTTGAAACGCCGTTTGAAAAGTGGCTCCAGGCCCATCCGAAGATCATGGCCGCCGGCGCGCGGACGAAGCAGGAGGGCTTGTCCGCATCCTTCGCCTCGGCCCTGATCGAGCGCGCATTGGTGGACGCCTTTTGTCGGCTGAACAACGCGTCCGTTTTCCAGATGTTTCGCGAGGATCGGCTTGGATTCGCCGCCCATCGCGCGGATGCCGACCTGCCCAGGCTGCCGGTTGCAGCCTGGCTGCCGGCGCGTCCCGCGACCCGGCTCAAGCTGCGGCATACGATCGGCCCCGCCGATCCCGTCCGGCTCTCGGAGGTGCCCACGGCGATGCGGGTCAACGATGGTCTGCCCGAGGCGGTGGACGACAGCATTCGCCGCTACGGCTTGAGCCAGTTCAAGATCAAGGTCGGCGGCAGGGTGGACGCGGACATCGCGCGATTGCGTTCGATCTGGGAGGCGTTGCCGCAGGATGTCGACACCGCGGTCACGCTCGACGCCAACGAGGCCTACGCCGACCTCAAGGTCTTTGCCGAGTTCGTCGACCGGTTCGAGAAGGACATTCCGGGGATGTTTCAACACACCTCCTACATCGAGCAGCCGTTGCCGCGGGCGTTGACGTTGGATCCTGCCACTTCGGAGATGATCCGCAAGATCTCGGAGCGCAAGCTGTTGTTGATCGACGAGGCGGACGGTTCGGTGGACGCCTTCAAGCGCGCGCATGCCATCGGCTATGCGGGGACGTCGCACAAGAACTGCAAGGGCTTCTTCAAGTCGCTGGTCAACCGCGTGCGGGTCGTTCACTACAACGATCTGGGGAAGCCGGCGTTTCAAAGCGCGGAAGACCTGCAGAACCTGGCGATCGCGCCGTTGCACCAGGATTTTGTCACGGTCGGCATGCTGGGCCTGGACAACTGCGAGCGCAATGGCCACCACCTCAATCGGGGCCTCGCTTTCGTCAGCGCGAAGGACAAGGAGTCCATCGCCCGGCATCACACCGATCTCTACGAGGAACGCGACGGCGAATGGTATGTGAAGATCCGCGACGGGATCGTGGATTGCGCGAGCCTGCAATGCCCGGGGTTCGGCGTGACGGCCGAGCCGGACTGGGCTTCGATGGAGGTCCTGCGGGCGTGGGTGCGGAGACGGTTTCCCGCGTGAAGCCGGATTGGGGAAGGCTTCTACGGTTGTTCAAATGGATCGCCGCGTTGGCGTGCGCGCTTTTTCTGTGGGCCATGTTCCGACAGTTCGAACACAGTCAGGTTTACCATCCGAGCCGCCAGGTCTACGGCGACGCCGCGTCGCTGCAACGGCCGTTCGAGGATGTGCGATTCGCCGCCGGCGATGGGGTCGGCCTCCATGGTTGGTTCTTCCGTGCCGATGAAGCATCAGCCCGCAGGGACTGGGTGATCCTCCAATGCCACGGCAACGCCGGCAATATCAGCGGCCGCCTCATGCACTTCCAGGCGTTGCTGGCGACCGGAGTCAGCCTGTTCGCCTTCGACTATCGCGGTTACGGACGAAGCGAGGGCGAACCGGGGGAAGAGGGGACCTATCGCGACGTCCGCGCTGCGCACGAGTGGCTGGTGACCAAGGGGTTCAAGGCGGAGAATATCATCGTGTTGGGCGAGTCGCTGGGCGGCGGGATCGGGTCCAAACTGGCGATGGAGAAGACCGTCAAGGCGCTGATCCTGGAGCGCACCTTCACCAGTATTCCCGACATCGCCTCAGAGTTGTTTCCTTTCCTGCCCGTCCGTCTGCTCGGATCCATCCAATACGACACGATCAACCGACTGGACCGCATCGACGCCCCGGTCCTGGTCCTGCATGGCCGCGACGATGAGATTGTGAAATACCATCACGGGGAGAAGCTCTTTGAGGCGGCCAAGGAGCCCAAGATGTTTCGTGAACTTGAAGGCGGCCACAATGACACGCTGATCGTGAATCGGGATCGATATCTGGAAGCGCTGGAGGATTTCTTCGGGATGATGGAAATGGAGTGATGGAGTGGCGGACGATTTGGTTCGCTTCTCCAATACTCCAATACTCCGTCGTTCTCCTCCCTTCCCGCATTCACAAATCCGCGGCCGCCCGCTACAACTCCCGCATGTCGAAACTGAAATCTGCTTTGTCCGAGCTGGGCCGTCGCACTGGTGAGCCGCCGATTTCGTGGTTGATGAAGATTGCGTTGGATCGGCCGAAACTGATTTCGCTGGCTGCCGGATTCACGGACAACCCCTCGCTGCCGGTGGATCAGACGCGCGAGATTCTGGGGCGGATTCTGGGCTGCTCGAAGCGCGGGCCGTCGGCCTTGCAATATGGGACCGGGGCCGGTGATGCGGAACTGCGGGAACTGACGGTGGAACGCCTGCGCGCGCTGGACGGAGCCGACGGACGGAGCGCCTCGCATGATGCCGCCCGGTTGGTGATCACGCACGGCTCCCAGCAGTTTCTCTACATGGTCAGCGAGGCGCTGTTCGATCCGGGAGACATCGTGTTGGTCGAGGACCCCACCTATTTCGTCTATCTCGGAATCGCTCAAAGCCGCGGGATGAGATGCCGCGGCGTCCGGATGGAGGCGGACGGAATCGATGTGGCGTATTTGGGCGAGACCCTGGAACGATTGAAGAAGAGCGGCGAGCTTCCGCGGGTGAAGGCGCTTTATCTGGTGTCCTACCACCAGAATCCGACCGGCACGACGACGAGCCTGGCAAAGAAGGCCGAGGCGTTGAAGCTCCTGGCGGCGTATGAGCGCGCGGCCGGGCATCCGATCTACCTGATGGAGGATGCGGCCTACCGCGAACTGCGCTTCGCCGGAGATGATCCGGCGTCGGCGTTGACCTTGCCTGGAGCGGAGGAGCGGGTGATCTACTCGGGCACGTACAGCAAGCCCTTCGCGACCGGCATTCGCGTGGGGTTCGGCCTGGCGCCGAAGGAAATCTTCTCGGTGACCATGCGGATCAAGGGGAACCATGACTTCGGGACATCCAACCTCCCGCAACAGATCCTGCGCGAGGCGATCGTCTCCGGCGTTTATGAGGATCACGTGCGGACCCTGCGCAGGCGCTATGGACGCAAGGCGAAGGCGATGTTGGGCGCGTTGGAGAAGAGCTGCGCCGGGCTGGCTGAATGGGACGCGCCCGGCGGCGGCTTGAACGTCTGGGCCCGGTTTCCGCGATCGACGCCGACCGGCCTGAAATCCCGTTTGTTTGAGGAAACTCTGAATCGTGATGTTCTCTATGTTCCCGGACAATTGTGCTATGCGGACGACCCCGCGCGAAGGAAGCCGAACCGCGAAATGCGCCTGAGCTTCGGCGCCGCCAGCGAGACGCGGATCAGGGAGGGGATCAAACGACTGGGCGCGGCGGC
>JAYPEY010000056.1:0-37216 GCA_038126035.1 Verrucomicrobiales bacterium
CGCACGTCCTCACGCCGGATGGCCAGGTCATCTCGCTGCAGGATTTGATCGTCGCCAATCCGGAAGCGGTCATCGGTGAGAAGATGACGGCCTTTTCAAAGAACCTGTTCGGCGACCCGACCTGGCCGATCGTGTCCAAGAAGTTCGACAATCTGAATCCGATTCCCCACCACCTTCACTGGGCCAAGTGGGAGGTCTACGACATCAATTCATACGACAATCCCGGAGTCAGTCCCTCGCATTATCACACCACCGCGATGGGACTCTACCCGTTCGTGACGAAGGATCAGTTCCTCGCCTGCATGAAGGGTTGGGGGCAGGGCGAGTACAACGGTGTCCGGCATCTGTCGCCGCACACGATGATGTGGATCGACAACGGCTTCGTGATGCCGAACGGCGTGCTGCACTCGCCGACGGACCTTTGCACGCACGAGTTGCACGTCACGATGGATGAGCATTTCTTGGCTGAGGACCTCACGCTGGACGGCCGTATCGGGGCGGCCGACGCGTTTTACGCCTGCCGGGAGGAGGATTATCCGAAGGACAAGCATCTGGACTGGGATTACCTGGTTGAGAAGTTCGACTTCGAAGCGAATCAGGATCCGGACTTCGTGCGGAAGAATTCACGTCCGGCCATCACCGCCGAGGAATTTGCCGGCGACGGAGTGGACGCGCAGTGGATTGTGTATGGGGATTTCCTCGGCGACCAGAAGTGCTCCATTCTCCGTCTGATCGTGCAGCCCGGCGGCAGGACGAATTTCTCCCCGGAGAGTCCCGCGCTGTTCCACACGAATGGCGGAAGCGGCCGGGTTGGAGGGCTCGAGGTGGGATATCATCTGGACATGAAGCTTGGCGAACTCTATCCCGAGATCGGATTCATCACCCAGTCGGCGCTCAACAACGGCGGCGTCGAGATCGCGAACACGGGGTCTGATCCGCTCGTGCTGACCTTCGACTTCCCGCAGCAGGCGCATTCCAAGACCCCCGGTGTCGCTGTTGCGGACTAGTCGCTGGATCTCAGCGGTCCGCATTCCGGACGGCGCTTCGGCGCCTGGGCGCTGAAAGGCGTTCCCTTTTCCGATCAACGGCGCGGTTCGCGCCGTTGATCGTGTGATTTCCGGCTTTCGATTGGCCGGTGATTCGCGCAAACATCGGCTCATGAGATTCAACAGCTTATGGATGGGTCTGACGCTCGCGGGCGTCATGGCGGCGTCGGCGGCGGATTACCGGGTGGACAAGGATGTCGCCTATCGCAGTGGTCCCGAGGCCACGGATTACATGAAGTCGCGTTGCCGGCTGGATGTCTATTATCCCGCCGATCAAAAGGGGTTCGCGACGGTGGTGTGGTTTCACGGCGGCGGATTGAAGGCGGGCAATCGGAGTGTTCCGAAGGAGTTGAAGGAGAAGGGGATTGCCGTGGTCGCCGTCAACTATCGCCTGCATCCCAAGGTCAAGGCCCCGGCGTATATCGAGGACGCGGCGGCATCGGTCGCCTGGACGTTTCGGAACATCGAAAAGTATGGGGGATCCGCGAAGCGCATCTTCGTCAGCGGCCATTCGGCGGGCGGCTATCTCACCAGCATGGTCGGGCTCGACAAACGCTGGTTGGCGAAACATGACATCGACGCCGACCGCATTGCCGGGCTGATTCCCTACAGCGGTCACACCATCACGCACTTCACGGTGCGGGCGGAGCGCGGCATCGACGGCAAGCAGCCGGTTCTGGACGACCTGGCGCCGCTGTATCATGTGCGCAAGGACGCGCCGCCCATCTTGATCATCACGGGCGACCGCGAACTGGAGATGCTCGGTCGCTACGAGGAGAACGCCTATTTCTGGCGCATGCTGAAAGTCGTCGATCACCCTGACGCCACGCTCTTCGAACTGGACGGCTACAACCACGGTCAGATGGCCGGTCCCGCGCATCCGTTGTTGTTGCGGTTTGTGAAGCGCATTTCGGAGAAGGGCGGGAAGTAGACCGGAGCGGAATGCGGCCTGGCGGCGCCGCACTCTTGTCCGAGGTTGGCGCCGGGCATGCTGATTCACCATTGCGAAGAACGGGTTTCGCATGGTGGATGTGCGCCCCGGGACCGCCGGTATGCACGCTCCTAATTTCTATGACGTATTGTTTTTGGGCGCCGTTTTGGCCGGCGCGCTGACCAGTCGGCGGGGGCTTGCCGTGGAACTGCTGCCGCTCGGCAGATGGGTGATGATCGTCCTGGCCGGGGCCGCGGCCTACGAACCGATCGCCCGTTTCACGATCGGATTGACGGACATCACGTTCACCACGGCGGCGGTATGGACCTACGTCGCGCTCGCCGTGGGAGTGTCGATGGTGTTTCCCGGGCTGAACTCGCCGCTCCGGCGCTCGATGGACTCCTGCAGGTGGTTCGGTCGCGGCGACCAGCCTCTGGGCATGCTCGCCGGCGGGGCGAAGGCCCTGGCCATGATCGTGGCCTTCATGGCCGTCCTCAATGTCGGAAAGGCGTCGGAATCCCAACTTCGGGCAACCGCCAGATTTCAGCGGGAGGCGTTTGGCGACCTGGCCGTTCCCACCGTCGGAACGGTCCATCAGGGGGCGATCCAACGGTCGCGCCTCGGGGCGTGGGTGAAGAAGCACGCCGACTTTCTTCTGATTCAACCGGATGCGCTGCCCTCGGAAAGCCGCTCCATCATCGAGCGGCGCAATCCCTTCGACGACCTGTTCTGAAAACGGGGCGGAAGCCGTCGTTCAGAACGGGGTGATCTGACGCACGACGGAAAGGGCCTTGAGGCCGTCCGATTGTTCTGGTCCGTTGTTTTCCCTTCCGAATTTACCCGCATGGGTGTGGGGCATTCCAGGCTTTGGTTCGGACCCGGGCCTACGTGCTTACACGTATGGTCGATGGAGACGCTTTCTCCCTACGGTGATGACGGTCGATGAAGGCCGGATACCAAAAACCGAATACGGAGAAAGAGATGAAAAAGAGCGCAAAAGCAGGAAAGGCGGCACCCAAGAAGCGTCTTGGACGGAAACGGCAGGCGACCCCGCTGGGCGCCTCAACCAAGCGGCAGGCGACTCCGCTGGGCAGTTGGTGGCCCGGCGGCACGGAAAGCTTGAAAGCCTTTGAGGCGCTGCAGAAACGGGCCAAAAACACGGCTGGAAAACAACTCATCGGCATTCCTCCGAGTGTCAGACTGATCGCTGAAGCCAGTGGCAGGGAGGTGCGTTCCTTGGCGGAGCGGATCAACTGGGGGCAATCGACGCTCGGCATTCCACAGGCGTGGACGGATACGCAGGGTGGGGGCGTCAAGGTGGCCGTCCTCGACACCGGCGTGGATCCGGATCATCCCGATCTGCAGGCCGCGATTGATGAAACGCGTGATTTTACGGGGGATGGCATGGAGGATGTCAATGGGCACGGCACGCACTGCGCCGGCGTCATCGGGGCGCGGGCCAATGGATCGGGCTTTGTTGGCGTCGCCCCGCAGTCGAGGCTCCTGATCGGCAAGGTGCTGGGCAACAGGGGCAGCGGCACGTTCAACATGATCGCGCGCGGCGTGGAATGGGCGCAACAGAAGGGGGCGGATGTCATTTCGATGTCGCTGGGCGGCCCGGGCTATACGCAACGGCTGTTTGAAGCGGTGCATGACGCCTTGGCTGCCGGCATTGTCGTCGTCTGCGCCGCGGGAAACGAGGGCAGCTGGTTTCAGAACAGCGTTGGGTATCCCGGCAAATTCGGCGGCGTGATCACCGTCGCCGCGCATGACCGCAACGGCAATCCGGCCGGCTTCTCGTCGCGGGGCGGCGAGATCGACTTCATGGCGCCGGGGGTGGAGATCTGGTCGACCTTCCGCGATGGCGGCTATGCCGCCCTCAGTGGGACGTCCATGGCAACGCCGTTCGTTTCGGGGGTGGCCGCCCTGTGCATCGCCAAGCACAAGGCGGCCGGCTCCAACGAGACGCCGATTGAGAACACGGAGGACATGCGGAATCACCTGATGCGCATGGCCTCTCATCCAGGACACTTCGATGGGGAGACGGGTTATGGCCTGCTCCGTCCGTTGATGCACCTGGGGTCCTGAACAACGCCGTGGGCCGGTTGCCCTTTCCATTCGGTGGGGCTCCGGTCGCGTCCTTTTATTCATAGAAAAGAACTCAACCACCTGAAACATCATGAAAAGCCTGCCATCCAAATCCATGCGCATCGCCCTGCTGGCGCTGCCGCTTACAGCCCTGCTTGCCCTCACGGCCTGCCAGAGCAGCGGAAGAAACACCGCCTATCCCCAGAAGAAGGTCCAACGTCACGATCAGGCGGGATCTTCGCATGTCGCGGTCTTGTCCGTCATTCCCTGGGATGAATACAAGGCCTAGTTGCAACCTGCATTCACGATGAACGAATCCCTTGCCCTGCAGAAGGCGATCCCGACCACCGGGTTCATCGAGGACAAACTGATCAACGCCTTCGCTGCGCGCCTGCGTGTGGCCACCCCCCAGACCGGCACGGTCTCCACCCAGACGGTTGCGTCGGCGACCGGCCAGGATACGACATCTTCGTCGAACTCAACCACCACGACCAATCCGGGATCGGTCACGAATGCCGGGCGGGAGTTTCCCTTCCGATCGTTGAGCGTCTCGAACCTGCCGCCGACGGGCGACGCCTCGGTTCTGAAAGGCACGACGGAAAACAATCCCATGCTGGAATACCTGGCGGCCACGGCGCTGTATCAGGAGGTCAAGCTGATCAACGCCTACGTGGACAAGGCCGCCATCCCGAAGGGGTTCAAGCCGTTCATTGTGCGCATGCAGGTCACGCTGAACCCCATGGCGCGCAACATGCCCTACGACGCCTACACAACATTGTCGTTCTTCAATGAATCCACGGGGGGCGGTCAACAAGGCACACCCAAGGTCGCCAAGGAAGGAGAGGAGTCTGGTGAGGAAGAGGGCAAGCGCCTGGACGAACCGGAAATGAAGAATCCGCGAATCCTGCCTCTGCTCGTGACGGACAGCATCGAAGGCGCCTTAGCCGCCAAGAGTGAGGAACGGATCCGGCAATTCAGCCTGGGCTTGATGGCCATGTTGCAGGGATTCTAGATCGGGCTGGATCTGGATCAGCTGATCGATCATCTGCAGAGTTCCAAGATGGAGGAGCTCAACAGCATCCTGACCCTGGCCCGATTGTCGGACAACACGGTGCGGGTGCGGCTCGGCGCTTCACGCACGGGACCGCGGCATTACGCCATGAATGCCCGCAATCACAATGTCACCCTGCTGGTCATGGCGCCTGACGGGGCATTCGAGAAGGATGGGCAAACGTCGAACCACAAGCTGTAGGTTACCGCAAAGACCGCTTTCGTGGATGCGGTCTCGGGTCGGGAACTCCCCGCGAGAAGTCAACGGGAAGCCATGCGCGTCGCCTTGCGGGCCATCCGCCAGCTCGATCCCGGCGTGCGTTTCAACGAGGCCAACCAAGCCGTCATCGCCAGTCTGCTTGTGCATTCTCAATTGAATGAGTTCGCAGAGTTTGAAAGTGAACTCGGGAAACTGAATGGCGGCTCACTTATGAGCAGCAGCCGTTCTCTCTGGATTGACATGATCAACGTCCGCAACGGCAGCCAGTATGCTGAGTCGCTGGTGGAACTTCCGGCTCCGAGCAAACCATCACTGGAGGATCAGACCGCGTTGTTGCAGGACAATACGCGTCAGACGACGATCACGGTGCGCGGGAAGGCGTTGGGCGCGGGAGGTTGGTCGGCATTCCTGACGATCAAGAGCAAGGGCAGGAAGTATCCTTTCCCCGCGAGTGCAAGCAGGATCAAGGCGGGTGGACGGGAGTTGGAGTTCACGTTTCCATCCGTGTCGGCCTGGAGGTTGGATGAGGCGGCCAAGGACCCCGCGAATCTTGAACTCGTGGTCGAGGGGCCGATTGATGTCCCGAAGGATGATTATCCCTGTCGCTACATCCGCCTGCCTCAACCGGATGACAAGGCGGCCGTGGAGTTCACGCCAAAGTCGAAACAGATTGTGGTCAAGGACGGAGGCGAAGGGTCGCTGCAGGTTCACTTTGTGATCAATGACGCCAACACGGGCGATCCGTTGACCTTCAGCATCGACGCCGCCCTGAAACCGGAAACGAAGTTCACCGATGTCACTGATGCTGACGGCGCCAACGGCGCCGTGTTGGTCAAGGTGGCGGGGAAGGACCGATACGCCGTTCAGAAAGCCGGCACGGTCAGGTTGATCTTGGAGAACCTTGAGGCGGGGAATTCGGTCATGCTCACCGGTCGGCAGGGGGAGACTGTCATTCAGGGGCCCCAGAAGATCGATGTGAAGGGCAAGTGATCGCGGACGCGCGTGAGATTGGGCGGGGCCTGACCGGCGATGTCAGGCCCCGCTTCTTGTTCCGGGACGCGAGACGCCTCGAAAATCAATCTTCCGGATTTCGCACGGCGCCCAAGCTTTAATCAGAAAGGAAAGATCAAGATGGCCAATGAATTGGAAAAGGCCCTGGCAGCGAACAGGAAAGTCACGTTGCACACTCGTGGCGGTTATTCGACAAGCGCAAAGGTCGAAGGCGTGAATGGCCCCTGGGTGAGACTCAGGATCGGGAAAAAGACCGTGATCGTGAGAACGGACTCGATCGACGTGGTGGAATCGAAGTGACGCAGTCGGGGCCGGCCGTTCAGAACGGGGTGATCTGCCGCACGACGGAAAGGGCCTTGAGGACATCGAGGGCCCGGCTCAACGCGGGATCGCGGATCTCCCGGGGTTCCTCGATCTCGTTGTCGGTTTCCGCCTTGGGCATGTCCGCCGCGCCGGATCCGCCGCCATGATCCTTGTTGTGGCGGCGCACCAGTTCCGCCTCGCTGAGGGGGCGGAACGGATTGGGCTGCCGCTCGGCGGCAATCAGGTCCTCGTAGCCGGGAAGGTCGCGATAGGCGTCCTCCAGGTAGGCGAGTTCATCGACGATGGGCGTCCCGATTTCGATATCGGGCTGCACGGCGTCGTCGATCAGGGTTTCGCCTTCGCCGTCCCCGAACAGGAGGGGGCCTGTGGCGACGCGGAGGCGCTGTCCGGTGCTGAGGGGGAACTCCCGGAACTGGTTCACGCCGCCGGCGGTGTCCGCTCCTATCAGCAGGCCGACATTCGACCGCCGCATCATGGCGGCCAGGGCTTCGGCGGCGCCGGAGGTCTTGGCGTTGATCAGGACGGCCACCGGCGCGGTGATGGCGTTGGTCTTCTCGGAGGAACGCACCGTTTCCGCGCCGATTCTCAGCAGGGTCTTCTCCTTCTTCAGAAAGCGATCCACGAAACGGGCCGCCTCCAGATAGGCGACCCCCTTGGCGAATCGCAGGTCCAGGATCAGACCCTCCAGCGCGTCCTCGACGGGCAGCGCCTTCAGATTTGCGTCAAATTCCCCGGCGAGGCCATCCTCGATCCGGCCCACGCGGATGTAGCCATAGCTCTCGTCGAGAACGTCGGTCTTGGTGATGAGAGGGGCCGCTTGATCGAACGGTCGCGGAGTCGGGGCCTCGACCAGCTCAATCTTACCCTCCAATCGATCCAGGATCCCCTGCACCGCGGCGCGGTCCAGCTCTTCGGATGTCGTCTTGGTCAGATTGGTGAGGAGGATGCCGCGAACTTCGTCCAGCGTCGGCATGGGCTGGGGCCGGTCCGTGACCTGCGCCGGCTCCGGGGAGGGTGAATACTCCGCGCCGATGGCCGGCATCGTCGCTGCCAAATGGGCAAGAATCAACAAGATAGGACGCGAGCGCATGTGCCCGAGGGGGTTCTAATGTCGGCCAATCTAGCCGGGGTGGCGCCCGAATGCAATGCCCGGGCGCGCATAATTGGACGGCATCAGAGCCCCTTTGCTCCGATGTCGGAGCGGGTGTGCGCCCCGTCGAAGCCGATTTTCTCCACTGCGGCGTAGGCATTTGTCCTGGCGGAAGCCAAGTCGTCTCCCATGGCGGTCACTCCGAGAACGCGTCCGCCACTGGTGACGACCCCCCCGTCGGACAGCTTTGTGCCGGCGTGGAAAACCTTCACTCCGTCCATGGCATCGGCGTTCGCGATCCCCGTGATTGCCTTGCCCTTCTCGTATTGCTCCGGATAACCGCCCGAGGCCATCACCACGCAGACCGCTGAGTCCGGGCTCCAGGAAAGCGTGTGTTGATCCAGGGTCCCGTCCACACAGGCCTCAAAGAGATCGACGAGGTCGTTCTCCAGGCGCATCAGGTAAACCTGGGTCTCCGGATCGCCGAAACGGGCGTTGAATTCGAGGACCTTGGGGCCGTCCTTGGTCAGCATGACGCCGGGGTAGATCATCCCGCGGAAGTCGATGTCCTCCGCCTGGCAGCCTTTCAGCCAGGGGCCGAGAATCTGGTCGGCAATCTCCTCAAGCTCCGCATCGCTGAGGAACGGGGCGGGGGAATAGGTTCCCATGCCTCCGGTGTTGAGGCCCTCATCGCCGTCGAGGGCGCGCTTGTGATCCTGGGAGGTGGGGAACAGCCTGGTGGTCTTTCCGTCGCAGAGCGCGTGGAGCGAGACTTCCGTTCCTTCAAGGAACTCCTGGATGACGATGTGTTCGCCGGCGTCGCCGAAGGCCTTGGCGACCATGACCTGCTCGATGGCGGCGTTGGCCTCCTCCTCGTTCTCACAGATCAAGACGCCCTTGCCCAGGGCGAGGCCGTCGGCCTTGACCGCGCAGCGGCCGTGCACGGTGGCCGCGAAGGTCTTGGCGGCGTCGGGGCAGGAGAAGGTCCCGGACCTCGCCGTGGGAATGCCATGCCGTTCCATGAATTCCTGGCTGAAGACCTTGGAAGACTCAAACTGGGCAGCCTTTTGATTCGGACCCCAGATCTTCAATCCATTGGCCTGGAACATGTCCACAATGCCCATGCCCAACGGGTTGTCCGGGCCGACGACGGTCAGGTCGACGCCCTGCTCCTGGGCAAACAGCAGCAGCTTGGGGAGTTCCTCCGCGCCGATGCCGACGCATTCGACGGGTTCGCCGTTTGCCGCCAGTTTCTCGCCTGCGATGCCGGCGTTGCCCGGGGCGCACCACATCTTCTCGACCCGTTGGGATTGGGCCAGTTTCCAGACCATGGCGTGTTCACGCCCGCCGCCGCCGATAAGGAGGATTTTCATGCGCGGAGATTCATGGCCCAAAGCGACTGTGCGACCAAGTCAAAACGCAGATTGCTTCGGCCTGACACAGATGTTTCTATCCGAGGAGTATTTGGCCAGGTGTTCTCCAAAGCCGCTGGAACTGGACGGAGGGTCCACCCATGCGTCGTGCAGGCTGCGGCTTCGCGCGACCGCTTCGAGAAACGGCTCCTCGTCTTCCGGTTGCGCCCGGGCAATGGAAACACTCACGTTCATTTCCCCCAGCCGGCGCGGCGCGCACGGGGCGAAGGCGTCACCGCACAACCGCCGCGCCCTTGCCCTTCTTCACCTCGCCGATGAACCGGGCGGCCTGTTTCTGCGCGCGGATGGAACGCAGGATGGCGTCGGCCTTGGAGCCGTCGACGATGAGCGTCATGCCGACGCCCATGTTGAAGACCTGATACATCTCGTCGGCGTCGACCTTGCCGTGTTTCTGGATGAGTTGGAAAACCTGCGGGACCTCCCAGCTGGAACTGTCGATGACCACATCGCACTTCCCGGGAAGGACACGGGGGATGTTGTCGACGAAGCCGCCGCCGGTGATGTGGGCCATGCCCTTGATGGCGCGAGGTTTTCCGGCCGGATTGTATTTCTTGAGGAGCTTCTGGACTAGCGGGCCGTAGCTGCGGTGGACCTTCAGCAGTTCATCGCCGACCGAGCAGCCGAGCTCCGGGAGCTTCTTGCGCGGCTTGAGCTTCATGATGTCGAAGAAGACCTTGCGCGCGAGGGAATAGCCGTTGGTGTGGAGGCCGTTGGATTCGAGGCCGATGACGACGTCGCCGGGTTTGATCGTCCTGCCGTCGAGCATCCTTGACTTGTCGACGACGCCGACGATGGTTCCGCTGACGTCGTACTCGCCGGGTTGGTAGAAGCCGGGCATCTGCGCGGTCTCGCCGCCGATCAGGGTGCAGCCGTTCTCGCGGCAACCGCGGGCGAAGCCTTCGACAATCTGCTGGAAGACACCGGGCTTGAGCCTGCCGGTGCCGAGGTAGTCCAGGAAGAACAGCGGCTCCGCGCCAAGCACGGCGATGTCGTCCACGCAGTGGTTCACGAGGTCCTGCCCGATGGTGTCGTGTCGGTTCATGGCGAAGGCGACCTTCAGCTTGGTGCCGACGCCGTCCACGCTGGAGACCAGGATGGGCTGTTTGTACTTGCGGGTGTTTAGGGCGAACAGGCCGCCGAAGCCGCCGACCGCGCCCAAGGCCTCGGGGCGGTTGGTGGAGGCGAGCAGCTCGGGCAGGGTCGCCTTGACCTGGTTGCCCAACTGGATGTCCACGCCCGCTTTCGCGTATGCTTTCTTGCTCATGGGGAAATCTCTCTTCAACCGTGGTCAGGACTCAAAGCAGTTCGGTCTGCCGCTGGTCGCTCTTCAGTCTGGAGCCCGGGCTTTCGACGGTCGCCTTGCGGCGTTCCATGATCTCCTTGTCCAGGCTGGCGTCGTAGGCGACGGGGTATTTTCCGTCGTAGCAGGCCATGCAGAAATTCTCCTTCCCGTAGCCGGTCGCCTTGACCATCCCCTCCTGCGAGAGGTAGTTCACCGAATCGGCCTTCAGGTAGTCGCGGATCTCCTCCAGCGTGTGATTCGCGGCCATCAGCTTCTTCCGGTCGGGGAAATCGATGCCGTAGACGCAGGGATACTGATGCGGCGGGCAGCTGACCAGGACGTGAACCTCTGTTGCGCCGGCGTCGCGCAGGTTCTTCACATGCGCCCGACTGGTGGTGCCGCGCACGATGGAGTCATCCACGATGATCACGCGCTGCCCGTAGACGAGTTCCTTGATCAGGTTGAGTTTGACCCGGACATTGAAGTCGCGGATCAGCTGGGAGGGCTGGAGGAAGCTGCGGCCAACATAGTGATTGCGCACGAAGGCCATCTGGTAGGGGATCCCGCTTCCCTGCGAGTAGCCCAGCGCGGCGTAGTTGCCGCTGTCCGGCACGGGCACGACCATGTCGGCCTCGATCGGATGTTCCCTGGCCAGCTGCTTGCCCATCTCGACGCGCACGCGATAGACATTGCGGTCGGCGATGGTGCTGTCGGGACGGGCGAAGTAGACGTATTCGAAGATGCAGAAGGAGCGCTTCTTCTGTTCGGGAAAGGCCTGGTAGCTTTGGAGGCCGTCCTCGTCGATGACGACGATTTCGCCGGGTTCGACATCGCGGACGAACTCGGCCTGGATGAGATCCAGCGCGCAGGTTTCGCTGGAGAGCACGTAGGCGTCGCCCAGTTTGCCGATGCACAACGGGCGGAAACCATTGGGGTCGCGGACGCCGATCAATTCGCGTTCGGTCATGATCGTCAGCGAATAGGCGCCCTCCAGCCGGCGCATGGTCCGGATGAGATTGTTGGTCTCGCCGTTCAGGGTCGGCTTGGCCAACAGGTGCAGGATGATCTCGCTGTCGATTGTCGTGCTGAAGATGGTCCCGTCCTTTTCGACCTGTTCGTCACGGAGTTGGGCGGCGTTGGTGAGGTTGCCGTTGTGGGCGATGGCGATCTGCCCCTGGTGGGTGTTGCCGGTGAGCGGCTGGCAGTTGGCGGCGTGTGAGCCGCCGGTCGTGGAATAGCGCGTGTGCCCGATGGCCATCCTGCCCTTGAGGTGGGTCAGGCAGTCGCCCTTGAAGACCTGGGCCACCGAGCCCATCTCCTTGTGCTCGCGAAATCCGGGGGGCTCCTCCTTCTTCCCGGTCTCCTCGTCCCCGGGCTCCCCCTCAAACCAGGTCACAATGCCCGCGCTTTCCTGGCCGCGATGCTGGAGCGCATAAAGGCCGTAATAGGTCAGCCGCGCGGCGTCTTCGTGTCCGAATATCCCAAAGACGCCGCAATAGTGTTTCGGATAGTTCTGATCGGACATCGATGGGTCGAAATCGCTCTGCGGTGTCATGGGTCGGGTAACGGACGCAGAGAGAACCGGAATCGAAATCCGATGGCAAATGAATTCGCCGAAATCGGCAAAAAACCACGAAAAAAACGCGGCGGGCCGGCGGGCCGGTAGCTACTCGACGAGGTCGTTCACCGAGAGGACGCGCCGCTGCATCGTGCGGACCATGGGCTGGGTCTTGGCGACCGAGGTGCGCCGCGTCTCGCCCAGGGACCGCTTCATCGTGAAGCGCACCGCGGCGACCGGATCCCCGTTGCGGTCCCGCAGGGGGACGACGACCGTGGCCAGCCGCTCCCGCTTCTGGACGCCGTAGGCGGTTCCGCCGCTTTGAATGACCTCTTCCTCGGTCTTGCCGCCGAGTTGACCGACCTCCGCCGGATCGCTGCTGGCGACGAGGTGGATTCCGGGCTTGTCGGGCAGGAGGGTGTAGACCTGCACGCCGCGCAGACGCGGGTATTCCTTCAGCAGGTCGTCCACCAGCTTCTGCGCGAGACGGACGTGGCGTTTGAAGTCGAGCCTCAGGTCCGCGAAGTAGGCGACCGTGTCGCCCGAGGTCCACAATCCAGTCGCGCCGATCTTGAAGGTGTTGTCGGTCAGCGTCGGGATGGGCTGCTGGTCGTCGAGGAAGATGTTGATGCTGTTGCCGCGGCAGTTGACGCGGAGCGTGTGCCATTTGCCCTTCGCCACGGGGGCGTCAACCTCGATGGGCGGCCCTGCCGGCCTGCCCTGGTACATTTTGGCGAAGCTGAGCTTTTTCGCCATCCCGTCGATCCGCGTGACGTAGTAGTTGTCCTTGTCCTGCGCGCGGAAGGTCAGCCCCGCCTGTTGTCGGAGGAGGCCGTCCACGATCTTCAGGCGGACCGTGCAGGTGAAATCGGCAAACTCCTCCTCATCGAAGAGCAGCATCGGGATGCGGCCGGATTCCAGTTCCGTGTCGGTCTGGGCGATGACGTTCTGGGTGGCGTTCTTCCGGGCTCCCGGGGTGAATGAGGGGAAGGCCGAGGGGACGGCGTCGGTGGCGATCTTCCAGGCTCCGGGTTTGCCCTCGCCGCCGGTCAGAGCCGTGAAGCCTTCGGGCGATCTGCCGGGTGCCATGTCGCTGAGATCGACGACGCGTTCGGCTCCGGGGAGGGCGACGACGCAGGCGGTCAGGGACAGGATGCAAAGGAGGCGTTTCATCGGCGGCACGGTACCAAACGGGCGGCGCCCGGCAAGGCGATTGTCGGCGCCGTCCGTCCGCCCGCTGCATGGACGAACGGCGGCGGCGGCAACATTCACTTCCAGATCATTTCCTTGACCGTCTGCCCGGCGGGAATGAACGGCAGCACGTGCTCCGTGTAGGGGGTGATCACGTCGAGGACGTAGGGCTCCTTGGCGGCCAGCATGCGTCTGAGCGCGGCGCACAGGTCGCGCTTGAACATGACGCGCTCGCAGGGAACGCTGAACCCCTTGCACATCTGGACGTAGTCCGGGTAGATGCCCTCCGGGTTCTCCGGGTCGCCGAGGTAGGTGTTGCCGCGGTTGCCCTCGAAGAAGTTGTCCTCCCACTGCACGACCATGCCGAGGTGCTGGTTGTTCAACACGATGGCCTTGGCGGCGATGCCCTCGATCTTCGCGGTGGCCAGTTCCTGGATGTTCATCAGGAAGGAGCCGTCGCCGTCGATGTCGATGACCTCCTTGTCGGGGCAGCCGGCCTTGGCGCCCATGGCGGCGGGATAGCCGAAGCCCATCGCGCCCAGACCGGCGCTGGTGAGGAACTGGCGCGGCCGCTTGTACTTGTAGTACTGCCCCGCCCACATCTGGTGCTGGCCCACGCCGGTTGTGATGATGGCGTCGCCCTTCGTCAGTTCGTAGAGCGTCTCAATCACATGCTGCGGCAGGATCAACTGGTCGGCGTCGCCGTTCATGTGATCGCGCATGTGCTGGGAATTGAGGGCCTCCGCCGTGACGCCATACTGCAGCGGCGCCTTTTCCTTCCAGGTCGTGACCTGCTTCTGCCAGGTCGTGAATTTCTTCCGGATCGGCCGCTTGCGGATCATGGCGTTGAGGCGGCTCAACGCGTATCGGACATCGCTGATCACCGGCAGGTTGGCCGGCTTGTTCTTGTTGATCTCCGAGGGGTCGATATCGACGTGGACGATGGTCCCGTTCTCGCAGAACTTGTCGACCTTGCCGGTCACGCGGTCGTCGAAGCGCACGCCGAAGGCCAGCAGAAGGTCGGCGCCGTCGGCGATCTTCCGGCCGTTCTCGAACTCGCCGCTGACAGCCCAGTTGGCGTAGGCCGTGCCGTGCATGCCCAACCAGCGGAGGGACATCGGATCCGTCTCGGGGAAGACGCCGCAGCCCATGATCGTGCTGGTCACGGGAATGCCCGTCGCCTTGGCGAACCTGCGCAGTTCCGCGGAGGCCTCGCCCGAGATGATGCCGCCGCCCACATAAAGGATCGGCCGCTCGGACTGCTCGATCAGGCCGATGATCTCGTTCAGTTCGACGTCGTCCGCCTTCTTGTCGGGGCGGTAGCCGCGCAGCTTCGGCTCCTTGACGAACACCGGGCGCGTCTCGGAGAGCTGGATGTTCTTGGGCACGTCGATGACGACCGGGCCGGGCCGGCCGCTCCTGGCGATGTGAAACGCCTCGTTGACGATGCGGGGAATGTCGTCGATGTCGGTGACCAGGTAGCTGTGCTTGACGATCGGCAGGGTCATGCCGAAGAAATCCGTCTCCTGGAAGGCGCCCTTGCCGATCATCGCCTGCGGCACCTGGCCGGTGATGGCGACCAGCGGGACGGAGTCCATGTAGGCGTCCGCGATGCCGGAGATCAGATTGGTTGCGCCGGGGCCGGAGGTGGCCATGCAGACGCCGACCTTGCCGGTGGCGCGGGCGTAGCCCTCGGCCGCGAAGACGCCGCCCTGCTCGTGGCGCGGCAGGATCGTGCGGATCTTGCCCGTCTTGGTGAGGGACTGGTGGATCACCATGCTCGCGCCGCCGGGGTAGGCGAAGATGGTGTCGACCCCCTCGCGCTCGAGGGAGGCGATCAGCAGGTCGCTGCCGCTGATGCGCGTTCCGGTCTCAATGCCCGCCTTCCTTGCCTTGGCGGCGGGCTTCGTGCGTTTCGTCGTTGTCTTGCTCATTGCGTTCTGCGGGTTTTCAGCCGGCGGTCCCGGGCCAAGAAAAAACCCACGACCGTTGCCAGCCGTGGGTTCTTGTCGAAATTTGTTTCACCCTCGACAGGGAACCACGGCACCGCTGACTACGACTACCAGAAGTTCTACCTGTCGAATGACACTGTTCATTTTCAAATGCAAACGAGCGCGGACGTTACCGATCCAGCCAAGGCCGCGTCAAGGATGGATTCAGCGCAAAAGCGGCGCGGGGCGCACGTCAGTCTTGTGTACACTCTGGCCCGACACGCGGGGCTTCGCTACGCTCGCACGCTGAGAAATGGGTATTGCGGCAGCAATACCCCACCTTGGTGGGGCAAACCTGCCGGTTTGCCCATTTCTCAGCCAGAGCGAGCAACGCGATGCGCAGGCGTCTCGGGGCTGCAATCCGTTACAAGACTGACGTGCGCCCAGCGGCGCGCTACTGCGTTAAACGAAACGAAATCGCGCCCAGCCGCCAACGACCGGGCGCTTCCACGCCGAGATGCGGGCTGCTCTCCAATCGCAGCGCCTCGCCCGCCTTCAGCAGGCCGATGTCGCTGATCACGCCCTCCTGCGTCTTGGCGTCGTTGTCGGCGTCCACACAGTAGATCGCCAGCGGGGCCTTGTCGCCGACCCGGTAGAAGCCGCCGCACACGCCGTTGCCGGCGACGATGGCGACATGGTCCACAATCACGTCCTTGTCGAAACGGATGACAAAGGCCTCGCCTTCATCCACCTGCTCGAACTTCCCGCCGCTGATGCCGAGTCCGCGGGGGTTCGGGCTGATCGTCGCGGGTTTGGATGCGCCCTTGGCACCCAGCGCATTGAGGGTGAGCTTCACTTTCTCTCCATCCAGCGTTCCGCGCATGCGGATCTCCGTCTCCTCGGTCTGCTGTTTGGCGACATCATGCAGGTTTCCGCCTTCACGCCAGTCGTAGGTCCGGCTTTTGGTTCCCGCAAAGGCGACCATCCGATGTCCTCCGGAGTTCCGGTGCAGCAGGGCCTGTCGGTTCAGGAAGTCGACCAGCGGCTTGAACTCCGGTCTTTCGAGCAGGTTGTCCTTCTCCCGCTGGTCGGCGGCGAGGTTGAAGAGTTCGTAGGGCCTGGTCTTTCCCTCGCGAAGCAGCGAGGCGTCGTAGAAGATCTTCCACTGCCCCTCAAAGACGCGGCCGTCCACCGTCGGCGAATCCAACCGCATGGCCGAGGCGGCGGGGTCGTCCTTCCGCTCCTTGTGGTCGTTGAAGAACAGGGGAGGGCGCTTCTCGATCCGCTTCCCGCGAAATGCGGACAGGACGCTGAAACTGTCCTCGGCGCCCTTCCGGCCGGCGCGGAGGTCCGGCAGGTCGCGGCCGACAATCTCCGCGAAGGTCGCGTACATGTCCTGCAATCCGATCGGCGAGGCGTTGGATCGGCCGGGTGTTCTTTCGTTGCCGTCGCCGACCCCGCCCGCCGGCCAGGAGACGATGAAGGGCACGCGATGGCCGCCTTCGTAGCAGCTTCCCTTGTGGCTTCGGAAGGGGCCGGATGCGATGTCGCTGTTCTTTTCCGCGCCGTTGTCGCTGGTGAAGACAACCACTGTGTTCTCGATCAGCTTGTGTCCCGGTCGCCGCGGATCGTTGGCGGTTTCCAGCCATTCCAGCATGCGCCCCAGCGCGACGTCGTTCTCGTAGATGTAGTCGTGTCTGGCGTCCATGGGTTTTCCGGCGATCGTGCGCGCGGCGCCCTTGACCGGCTTTCCGCCGATCTCGTCATCGGGCGTGTAGGGACTGTGATTCGAATTGGCGGGGTAGTAGACGAAGAACGGTTTGCCGCTGGTGGAATTGTCGGCGACATGATCGCCCATGAACCGGATTGCGTTGTCGGAATGCCGGCCGCCCAGTTTCGTGAGGACGTAGGCATTGGGGCCTTTGGCGACGAGTTGTTTCCCGTTCTTCGTGGCGCCGACCGCGTTGCGTCCATGGATGTGGCCGGGGCCGACATTCTGTTTGGGGCCGTTGGCCTTGCCCTGGCTCTTCTTTCCCTTCTTCGGTCTGGCCGCGGCGTCCGGGCCGGAGGTGCCATGGGAGCGCGAGGTGAACCTGGCGACGTCAAACCCGTGATCCAACGGCGTCGTGTGCAGGGGTTGCGTCAGGTCCGCGTCCTCCCAGCCGGCGGCCGGGGAGCCATCCGGGCTGCGATAACGCAGGCCGACGTGCCACTTCCCGAACATGGCCGTTCGATAGCCGCTGTCGCGCAACATCGAGGCGACCGTCGGCCGGTCCGCCTCGATCATGGGATCGCCCTGCGAGCCGAACAGCACCCACCACTTCATCCGGCTGCGCCAGGGGTAACGGCCGGTCATCAGCCCATAGCGTGTCGGCGTGCAGCGGGAGGATGAGGTGTGGGCGTCGGTGAACCGCATGCCCATCCGCGCGAGCCGTTCCATGTTCGGCGTGCGAAGCTGGACGTCGTCGGCATTGCCGGTGAAGTCCTGATACGCGCTCGTGTCGCCCATGCCCATGTCATCCGCCATCATGAAGATGATATTGGGCGGGGGGGTGTCGGCGGCGCGGGTCGTCGAAACACAGATCAACAGCGACGCAAGACACAACGAGAGCGGGAGGGGTCGTTTCATGAAGCCCGGATTCTGTCCGATCGGATCAGATTTGCGAGCCGGGAATTCCGCCTTGGCTCTACGGTCGGTCCGACAACTCCCACAGGCGACCCGGAACCCCTTGGCCATCGATCCATGCCTTCCGCAAACCGGCCTGCCGCACTCGGCGCAGGTTTCGTTGCCCAGCCTGCCGCACTCGGCGCAGGGCGTGTCGCGTCGCCGGAAGAAGAAGTTCACGAAGCGCGCGTCCAACGCCGGCGACAGGATCTCCAGAGGCGTTCGCTTGAGGCGAAGGGCGACCCATGCGAGGGCGACCAGGCTCACCCACACCAGCAGGTGGTTGAAGGGATGCCACAGGGCCAGCGCGCCAATATAGCCGAATTTGGCCTCCGACAACGGCCAGAACGCCGCGATCGGCATCCTCGAGAAGAAGTAGTCGCCGAGGTAATGCGCCCAAAAGGCGAGCTGTGTGAACAGGAAGGTCAGCCTGCGTCGGCCCTGACACACCCAGGCGGCGATTCCGGAGACCAGCAGTCCGAAAAAGACATTGTGCGTCCAGACGTGGTGATAGCGCGTGAACCAATGCGAACCGAGCAGATACGTCGCCGCGTCCAGATCCGGCGCGAGACCGGCTATCGTGACCGACGCGCGAAACCGGCGATCCGCCTCGACGGGCTGCGCGATCAGCCATCCGATCGTGGCATGAACTTCGGAATACATGGTTCTCGGTTGTTGCCTTCGTTTGCAAAGCCGGCCGGCGACGGGCGGCGAATTGGCGGTCAGGTCGCCCGCAGGGTCTGGACGGGGTCCAATGACGCCGCGCGATAGGCGGGCACAACCGTCGCCAGCGCGCCGATGCCGATTCCCAACCCCAGGGCCAACGCCATCTCCCCCGGCAGGAAGGTCGGCGGCCAGGAAAGGTAACGCTCCTCCAACAACCGTCCGGCAAACCGCGCGAGCAGGGTCGCCAGACCTCCCGCCGCCATGCTCAGAAGCAGGTTCTCCAGCAACAACTGCCCCACGACCTGCAATCTCCGGGCTCCCTCCGTCCGCCGGATGGCGAGTTCCCGATAGCGCTCGCGGATGGCGACCAGCGAAATGGTCAGGATCATCACGCCGGTGACCAGCAGGATGATGATCCACAGGATGCTGGCAATCTGCGTGGTGAAGTCCGCGCCGTTGATGACGTTGTCCACCCATTGGCTGCGCGCCCAGGCGATCACGGCCAGGCCGCGGCGCTCCGACTCCTCGCGCAGAGCCCGCGCGACCTGCCTGGCGTCCCGCTCCGGCGGCGCCTTCAGCGCGACCCCGTGAATCGCGTCATGTTCGTCATGGAAATCGCCGGCGACATACATGCTCTTGAATTCCAGCGCCCGGTTCAATGTCGATCGCGCCGCGCCGGCGAAATCCATTTCGTCGAATTTCTTCCGGATCTCGAAGGGGTCCTTCAGCACGCCGACCACCTCGAAGAGCCAGGTCTCGGCGCCGACCTCGACGAACAGGGCCTTCCCCAACGCCGATTCGTCTCCGAAGAATCGGCGCGCCACCCATTCATCCAGCACGCAGACTCCGGCTTCGCGTTCGTCGAAGAAGCGGCCCTCCACGAGTTCGAGCGGCGCGATGTCGCCCCATTTGTCGGTCGTCGCCAACATGAGGAACTCCTCGCTGCGTTGGGATTCCAGATCGACGCCGACCGCCAGTTCCGCGCGGAAGGGCGCCAGTTCCGAACTGCCGGAGGTCTCGGCGATCCATTCCACATCCTCCATCGCCAGCGGCTCCAGGATCAGGTTCTGCAGATTCGGGACCATCTGGACATTGACCACGTCCAACCCGACGCGTTGCAGGTCGCGGTAGACCTGGGCGTTCACGCCGGCGAGCACGGCCATGATCGTCATGACGCCGGACAACGCCACCGCCATCGCGCCCAGCAGCAGCCCCATCTGCAGCGGCCGACGGGTCAACCCGCGGCCGGCAAAAATCAACATGGTTTTCAGGGCGTTCATTGCTCCGGGGCGGTCCGGCCGCCGGTTGTTGAACCCCACGGATGGCAAAGCCGACCCACGGATGAAACCGTTTCACTCATATCGCAGTATCTCCACGGGATCGACGCGCACGGCCCGCCAGGCGGGCAGCAGGCCGCCGATCAACCCGATCGCCGCAACCACGGCGACGATGACCGCCGACTCCACCGGCGGAAAGGTCCAGTCCACCGTGCCCAGCGGCTCCAGCCAGACGCGGATGGCGGCCAGGCACAGCCCCAGGGGCACGCCCAACACGCCGCCCACCGCGCAGATGGTCCCGGTCTCCACGATGAACTGCGTTCCGATATGCCAGCGCCGCGCGCCTTCCACCCGTCGGATCGCGATTTCACGCTGTCGTTCGACCACGGACAACACCATCAACGCGCAGACGATGCTTGCGCCGACCATCACGGACAACACAAAGACCACCCGGTTCAACTCGACCAGGGTGTCCAGCGTCCGGCCGTAGAGGAAGGGCAGCACGGCGTTGGTGAAGATGACCGGCTGAAAGCCCGCCTCGATCAGGTCGCGCCGGAGCCGGTCGCGCAGTTCCAGGATCGACTTCGGGTCCGCGCGCATTTCGACGACGTAGGGTTTGAATGTCGGAACGGCGGTGTGCGGGACCATGATGTTGCGCCCCGTCCTCAACTCCTTCACCTGCCCGTCGTCCACGATGCCGATGTTTCGCTTCATGTCCTGGACGAAGCGGCTCATGGCGTGCCCGGACTCGTAGCCGAACTCATCCATGTTCTCGGACTTCACATCCAGCGGCGCGACCACGCCGATCACCTCCAACGTCCCGACCTCGGCCGTGTCGATGAGCTCGCCGACAGGATCGCGATCGGGAAACAGTTCGGCCGCGGCGGCATGCTCAAGCACACAGACGCGCGCGGCGTCGCGCAGTTCCTCGTCCGAGAAGAATCGACCGGACTTCAAGGTCAGGGCCCGGCTCTCCAGCGCGAATGCGTCCGTCGCCATGATGGGAGGGAACTTCCGGTTCTCGAATTCGTAGACACCCATGCCCGATACGCGCCGGACATCCGCCGCGTAGCGTTCGCGCAACCACTCCACATCCTCCCACTCGAAGGCCTTGTCGGCCTCCAGTTGTTCCAACGCGATGAGGATCCGGTCCGTGCCCTGGACGGCGGCCTCCTCCTCGGCCTTCTTAAGGCTCCCGTGGATGACCGCCGCGGGGAAGACCCCCAAAGCCGTGCCCCAGATCACGCCCTGCAACACCAGCAGTGTGCGCACCGGATGAAGGGCCAGATGCCGCAGCGCGTTGAGAATCAATCGGGCAAACATAGGTCAGGAGGCAAACATGAACCCTGTCGGCGCATTTGAAAACCCTGCAGCCGCGGCTGCGTTTTTGTCGCCGCGGCTGCCTGGCGGCGGGTCAGGCTTCGCGACGCAGGACGGTGTCGCGTTGGGCCCAATCCGGATCGGGGTCCGGATGGTCCAGGTTGTAATGGAGGCCGCGGCTTTCCGGGCGACGCAGGGCGCACTCGATGATGAGCCCGGCCACGGTCATGATGTTGCGCAGTTCCAACAGATCCGCGGTGACGAGGAAGTCCCAGTAATACTCGACGATCTCCTCCTGCAGGTTGGCCACGCGCTTCTTTGCGCGCTTTAGCCGCTTGTTGGTCCGCACGATGCCGACGTAGTCCCACATCAGCCGCCGGATCTCATCCCAGTTGTGGGAGACCACGACGAGTTCGTCCGGATCGGTCGCGTCGCCGGAGTGCCACGCAGGGATTTCGTAGTCGGCGGAAGGCGGAGGTTCGGCGATGAGCTTGTCGGCGGCGCGGCGCGCCAGGACGAGGGCCTCGAGGAGGGAATTGCTGGCCAGACGGTTGGCGCCGTGGAGTCCCGTGCAGGCGACCTCGCCGATGGCGAACAATCCGGGAATATCGGTCTCGCCGTCGATATTGGCCACCACGCCGCCGCATTGATAATGCGCGGCGGGAACGACCGGGATCATCTCCTTCGTGATGTCGATCCCGAATTCCAGGCAGCGGTTGTAGATGTTGGGGAAGCGGTCGATGGTGAACGGCGCGGGCTTGTGTGTGATGTCGAGGAAGAGGCAGTCTGCGCCGGTGCGCTTCATCTCGCTGTCGATGGCGCGCGCCACGATGTCGCGGGGGGCCAGTTCCTTCAACGGATGTTGGTCGGCCATGAACTCCTCGCCAGCCGAGTTCTTCAGCGTCGCCCCTTCGCCCCGGACCGCCTCGCTGACGAGAAACGACTTGGCCTGCGGATGATAGAGACAGGTGGGGTGGAACTGGATGAACTCCATGTTGGCCACGGACGCGCCCGCCCGGTAGGCCATGGCCACGCCGTCGCCGGTGGCGACGTCCGGATTGGTGGTGTAGAGGTAAACCTTGCCGCAGCCGCCGCTGGCGAGCACCACCGCGCCCGCGGAGAAGGTCTCCACCCGCCCCGCAAGCTTGTTCAGCACATAGGCGCCGAGGCAGCGGTTCTCCACGGCATAGCCCAGCTTCTGCGTGGTGATCAGATCGACCGCAATGTGCTCCTCGAAGACCTCGATCCGTGGCTCGTCGGCCACGGCGCTCAACAACGCCTTCGCAATTTCCCGCCCGGTGATGTCCTTGGCGTGCAGGATGCGCCGCATGGAATGGCCGCCCTCCTTGCCCAGATCGTAGGCGGGCGAGCCGTCGTCCGTGATCGCCATGGTCTCGGAGAACTTCATGCCCAGGTCGATCAGTTCCTGCACCCGGGCGGGGCCTTCCTCGACGATCGTGCGGACCACCGATTCGCGGCACAGTCCGCCGCCCGCGGTCAGGGTGTCCTTTACATGCAGGTCGAAACTGTCCTCCTCCGAGGTGACCGCGGCGATGCCGCCCTGAGCGTAATTGGTGTTCGATTCGGCGCGGTCCTTCTTGGTGATGAGGCCCACGGAGCCGTGCTCGGCTGCGCGCAGGGCGAAGGAAAGCCCCGCCACCCCGCTGCCGATGACCAGGAAGTCGAACTGTCTTTGATTCGTATCCGCCATGAGAATCTGTTTTCGGGCGAGCCCGGACGTTACGAAAAGGCAGAATCCATGCCAACTATTTCGGCGGGGCGTCGGGGGCTGGCAGTCCGCCATTCCAGAAGCGTTCAACCTCGACCCGGCGCTCCTTTTGGTTTGCCAGCCTGCCCTCGGTCGAAAAGTCGTCAAAGGTCAGGTGCCCCCAGCCGCCGGTGTTCTGATCGACCACCTTGAGAAAGACGATGCGTCCCTTGAACGGCTTCACGTCCCAGTTCACGCGCTTCATCTGCGGGCCGCGCGGACCGCCCGCCTTCAGCAGCGCCTCGCCCGTCTTTGCGTCGCAGAGGGCGACGTGGAGACTATCCGGCTCGAAACCGCCCGACACGAGAAAGCTGGCGCGGTCGCCCTGGATGAAAAACTGCGGCGAGACGAAGGTCACGGTCTGTCGGTCGTGCACGCCGTTGCCGAGTTTGATCGTGGACAGGTGATACTCTCCTTCCCTGTTGTAGGGGCGATGCCTCCATTTCGGCAGGGACGGCAGATCGGAAACCGCCTTTCCTGCCTTCCCCGCCACGATCTTCCAGCCATCGAGTTCCCCGGACTCGAAGGTGAAACGCAGGTTTCCGACCGGCTTCACGGCGTCGTATTTCGGTTTGACGGGGGCGGGCTTCCCTCCCTTTGCGTTGGCGTTCCGCGGCTTCACTGGAACCTGCAGGCGTCGCGGCCCTTCGTCGAAGAAGCGCGCGCCCGCGCCTGTCTTGTCGATATCGCCCAATTCCGCCCGCGCCGACGCGATGCGTTTCATCAGGCCCTGCACGACCTCCGGGTTTGACTCGGCCACATTGCGCGATTCCCCGGGATCCGATTCGAGGTCGAACAATTGCGTTTCCTGGACTGCCTCGATCATGCGCCCCCACCAGCCCGTGCCGGCCGGGTTTTCCCTGCGCGGCAGGACCAGTTTCCAATTGCCGGCGCGCACGCCGGTCAGCAGGCAGCCCGTGTAGTAAAAGTAGTCCTCCCGCGGACTTTGCTTCGTCCTGCCGGTGAGGAAATCCGCGGCGTCCCTGCCGTCCAGCTTCGCATTGGGCGGCTTGGCGCCGGCAATCCCGGCGAAGGTCGGCAGGAGATCCATGGTCGAGAGCAGTTGATCGGATTCGCCGCCCGCGGGAATTCGACCCGGCCAACGCATCACACAGGGAACGCGGCAGCCCCCATCCCAGGCCGACATTTTCCAGCCGCGCAGGGGCGAGGCGTCGCCGGAATGGTCGCGCGGAATGAACCTGCCGCCGCCCGGTTTCATGCCGCGCGTCGTCTCCACCCAGGGGCCGTTGTCGGAGGTGAACACGATCAGGGTGTTCTCATCCAGGCCCAGGCCCTTGAGCTTCTTCACGATCTCGCCGCAGGACCAGTCGATCTCCTCGATCGTGTCGCCGTAAGGGCCGTAGGCGGACCTGCCCTTGAAATCCTTCGACGCGCCGACCGGGATGTGGGGGAGATTGTGCGCGAGGTAGAGAAAGAACGGGCGCTCGCGGTTCTTCTCGATCCATTGCAGCGCCTCCTTCGTGTAGTCGCGGGTGATGTGGTCCCAGGTTTCCACGGATTCGACGACCACCTTCCCGTTGCGAAAAATCGGGCTGCGAAACCTGGTGTCATCGACATAAACCGTGAATCCGTTGAACAACGGCGTGCCGTAGAAGTAGTCGAAACCCTGGGCGTTGGGCATGGTCGCGGGATCGAAGCCGCCGGGAGCGCCGGCCTTCTTCTCGGTCAGGTGCCACTTGCCGATGATCGCCGTCGCGTAGCCGGCGTCGCGGAGCGTCTCGGCCATGGTGACCTCCTTCGGATGCGGCACGGTGTGCAGGCGCTTCACATTGCCCGGTTCGCCCACCCGGATCGGATACGAGCCCGTCATCAAGGCCGCCCGCGACACGCCGCAGACCGGCTGCGCGTAGAAGCTGGTCAGCTTCAAGCCCTCCTTCGCCATGCGGTCGATGTTTGGCGTCCAGATCTTCCTCGAGCCAAAGCAGCCCAGGTCGTTGTAGCCCTGGTCGTCGGTGAAAATGAGGATGATGTTGGGTCGGCGGTCCGCGGCCGCGGCCGACAAGGCGAACAGAATGCAGAGCAGGGCGGTGAGTCGTTTCATGGCAGAGCTGAAATGCACGCGGATTGTTGCGATTCAGCGAAGGGATGCAACCACGGACATGGCAAATGCCGGCTTCGAGAATTCCCCACGGATGGCAAAGCCGACCCACGGATGGATTTTTGTGGAGTTCCGCATCTTGTCGCGGTATGCGCCTGAGAGACCGCCCAACGAATAAGTGGCTCCAATTTCCCTCTCTGTGGTTCTCCTTCTCTCTGTGTGCTCTGTGTTGAAGAAGTGGGCGGGATTCGGACCCAAGACTTGGGAAATCACCAGCCCCGGTTTATCCTCCCGCCATGTGCAGCCGCTATTCGCTCACCGCGAAGGAATGGGACTTCTTCTCCTCCTTCCTCAAGGAACTCATGCTGCTCAAGGCCGCCGCCCGCTACAACATCGCCCCCACCCAGTCCGCGCCGGTCATTGCGATGAGCGCGGACAACGCCCCCGCGCTCCGCGACATGCGCTTCGGATTCCAGACGCCGGCTTCCCGCGACCGCAAGGCCTCCATCCTGGTCAATGCGCGCTCGGAAACCGTCGCCGACAAACCCACCTTCCGCGACGCCTTCAAGGAACGCCGCTGCCTCGTGCCCGCAACCGGTTTCTACGAATGGCGCAAGATCGGATCGCAAAAACAGCCCAACAATATCCGCCTGAAAAGCGCGGAGCCCTTTTACTTCGCCGGCCTGTGGCGGACGTCGTTGATTGAACCGAAGGCCGAATCCGGCGCGCCCCCGGCCGAGCCCGAGGCCAGGGACACCTTCGTCATCATGACCACCGAGCCCAACCGGCTCATGGCCTCCATCCACAACCGCATGCCCGTCATCCTGGATCGTGAGGCCCGCGACCGATGGCTGGATCCCGTGACAAAACCCGACGATCTTCACGCGCTCCTGCGACCCTTCGACGCCGACGCCATGGAAGCCTGGCCCGTCGGCGATGGCGTCGGCTCGCCGGCCAACGATTCACCCGCATGCCTGGAGCGCGTTGAACAACTGCGCGCCCCGGTGCAGCAGGATCTGTTTGGCGAAGCATGACGCGGGTGGAAGCGCGGCTGTGTCGAAGACCGGTCGCAGCAACGCCTGCAGTGACGATCATCGATCCCAGCCAGTCCAGCGCCATCACGAACAAGGGCGTCTACGGTCTGATCATGACCCAGGGCTCCGGCGCGACGAACAATCTCAAGCCCGACTGCAAATGGCATGGGGCTTCAGTCTGAAATGCTGCCGGAGCGCCGAGCATTGCTCGGCATTGACCCCGGATCAACGCTCCGGCCGAGCAATGCTCGGCGCTCCCTCGTGTCGATGCAAATAGTCCTTCAACTCAGTGTGGGGCCATGCCCCCCAACCCGAAGGGTTTCGAGCAACGGTAGCCGGGGGTAAGCCGCCGAAAGCGGCGCCACCCCCGGTCTGATGCCCGCAGCCAATTCAACCCTGAAAGGGTCACAGCGCGGAGGGCGACGAAGAGGTTATCTGGCATCTGCCCGAAGATCTCGATTCAGTTGTCCCCGGATCCCGCTTCCTCTGTAAATGCCCGATGAATCGCCCATGAAACCAACCAGAAAGACACCCAGCAAAGGGAGGGCCCTACGGCCGTTCTTGTCCATGTCATCCGGCATGTGATCCTGACCGCGCTCTTCCTCGCTGCGTTATCCCCGCTGTTTCTTTCGCCCATTCAGGGCGGTGAAGTGGGACGCCTGCGGCGAGGCGTCCCTACCTCTGTTGGTAGGGAACTTTCGCCGACCTGTCGCGACGAAGCGACGCGAAGTCGGAAAGGTCCCATTTCAAAGCCCAGGAGGGGCGGGACGAATCGCCCTATCACCCATTGCCAGACGGAGCCGGATTCCTACTTCTTCTTCCCCTTGGCCTTCCCCTTTGCCTGATTGCGCTTCCGGGGGTCGGGTTTGGGGTCGAGGTTGGACATGAGCAGTTCCTCGGTGACGCGGGATTCGATGCCGCCCTTGGGGACCTCGGCGCCGGTCATCCAGACGAGACCGTTGAGGAAGGTCTTGCGGTAGTCGTCGTTGCCCCAGTTGAGGTGGAAGTGGCCGCCGGTAAAGCCGAAGCCGCGGCCGCCGTCCGGACGATCAACCGCCCACATCATGGTCTCCGGAAGACCCATGTTCGCCTGGATGTGCTTGTAGGGTCCCTTGGGATAGACATAGGGACCGTTGCGTACGGCGTCGGAGGGAACGGCCTGGAGAATGGGTTTCACGCCGGTGAGCTGGTCGCGGAAGCGCATGTTGAAATACCATTCGTCCTTCACCTTGAAGGGCTTCACGCCGCGGGTGATGGGATGCAGCGGCAGGTTGTTGTAGTCCGGCTCCCAGATCGGGTTGCAGGAGAACTCGTGCTCGTAGTGCCCGCCGATCCAGCGCTTGAACTGCTCGCCCAGGGTCTCCGGCACAACCTCGACGCCGTAGTGCGCGCAGGCGATGCCCACGCCCTTCGCCGCCAGCGCGTCGACCTCGGCGATGCGCTCCTTGGACTGCGCGATCTCGTGTTTCACCTTGCCGTCCATGTAGAAGAGGATGCCGTCGGCGTTGTCGAAGGCGGTGGGATCCCTGGGCCAGCCATTGAGATGGAAGGTGGAAAGCACCTTGTCCTGTCCCTGCTCGAGGCAGTTCTGCAGGAGTTGCACGCCGGCGTTGAATTCATGCAGCAACGGTCCGTGGCTGGGCTTGCCGGCGATCATCACCAGCTTCTTCGCATGGGCCAGCGGAAAGCGCTTCAGCTTGATGTCCTTGAACTGGACCGTCATGGGCGGGCCCTGGTGAAGTTGCAGCGCCAGAACGCCGGACATGGAGCGGTTCGCCGCGTCGTTGTCGGTCACGTCCACCGTGGTCTTGCCGTTGATCTCGTGGATCAGATGATTGCCGCGGGCGACGATGCGGTAGTCGTTCCAATCGCCCTGCCTGATGGCGGCCTGGATCTCCTCGCTCTTGCCGACCGAACCGGTGGCGACCTTTTTCGCGCCCTTCTTGCCCGCAGCCTGCGGTTCGATGACGACCTGCTCGCCGCGCAACGCCAGGATGCCGCGCCCGCGCTCCTCGTAGAGAATGCCCGAGTAGGTCTTGCCCGCCTCGAAATCGGCCTGGTAGCCGCCGACGATGAATTTCTCCTGGTCGAGGACCTTGCTCCGGTACTGGATGCCGGAGTTGGCCTGGCCCTTTTCGTTGTCGCCGACGAGCTTGAACTTCAGCCGCAGCTCAAAGTCATCGAGCGTCCCGTCCTCCCAGACGATGAAGGTGTTGGGCTTGGTGGGGTTCTCGAGCGTGGTCCTGCCGGTGATGGAGCCGTCCTTGACGGACCAGAAGGTGGGATTGCCCTTCCAGCCGGACAGGTCCTTGCCGTTGAAAATGGATTTGAAGCCGGCGTCGGAGGCCTGGGTGGAACCCGCGGCGAACAGCAACGCGGCGACGAGGAGGATGTTCTTATTCATGACAGTGGATCGGGTCGTTGAGACGGATCGGAAAACTCCCGGATTCAGCGGGAAGTTTCAACCCTGTTCTCTGTTCACGGTTCGCGGTTCGCGGTTCGCGGTTGTCTGTTCGCGGTTGTCTGTTCGCGGTTCGCGGTTGTCTGATGGACGTGGGGTTGTAGACTGCTGGAGTGACTATCAATCAATTTGAGGAGATTGAGGGGTGGCAGATGGCGCGGCTGGTCTGTCAGGAAATATTCAAAACAACGACGGAAACTGAATTGGGCAGGGATTTCTCGCTCAAGGATCAGATGCTGCGATCATCGGGCTCCATCATGGACAACATCGCGGAGGGTTTCGACGCCGGCAGCAACCGGGAGTTTGTGCGATTTCTTCAGTATTCGAAACGATCGTGCAGTGAATTGCAGAGCCAGCTCTACCGTTGCCTTGATCGCCGCTATGTCGCCGAGGCGAGATTCGACGAATTGTATGTCCAAGTGGGAAGCAACCGTTCCAAGATCGGCGGCTTCATCCGGTATCTGACCCGTAACATGGACGCCAGAACCATAGCGGATTCATTCAGCTCGACTGGGAACAGTGAACTGAGAACCTAGAACAGGCAACCGCGCTACGCGCGCCTCCACCGCTCGATGGTCCCATGCAAAACCCCACGCGCATAGACTGCCCGGCCAAGCAGAATCTGGGGCAGGGCCAGCGTGATGGCGACGGGGCGTGAGGACAGCCAGCTCTTCCAGATCAGCCAAGTGTAGCCAGCGACGATCAGCGGGCCGGTGAACGGCGTGAGCAAGGGATTCTTCGGAAACAGGAAGCCGAACTTCAGATCGGGCAGCGCGCCGCGGACGAAGGGCGCATGGTGTCCCCAGCGATACATGTGATTCAGGTGGTCGACCATCGTGGTGCGGTCATGATGGCGGACGATCGCTTTGGGCAGGAACGCCAGTTTCAATCCCTTCGATCGGAGCGCATGGCAGTAAAGAACATCCTCGCCCGTGTGCTTCAGGCCATCGGGAAAAGTGAGTCCGTGCTTCCCGGCCACGAGGTCCTTCTTGACGCACATGTTCAGGCTGGGGAGGTATTCCGGCTCGCCCGGGTAGCGGACCTTGGGGTGAACGTTGAACCAACTGGCAAAATGATCCGCCAGGACCCAGGAGAGCGCCCGCAGTTCCTTCGGCGGTTCCACGCTGCCGCCGGTGAGCGCGATCTCCGGATGCGCGTTGTGAAACTCCAGGTGGCGCTCCAGCAGATCCTCGGCGACCTCGAGATCGGAATCCACGAACAAGACGAGCCGTCCTTCGGCCTGCTTTACACCGAGGTTGCGCGCCGCGCCGGGGCCGCATTGCTTCTGCTTCAGGAGTTGAACGTCCTCAAACGCCTCCACCCGCTTGGCGGTGTCATCAGTGGAGCCGTCGTCGATGACGATGATCTCGTAGCGCTCGCGGGAGAGAGACTGTGCATCCAACTGCTCCAGCAGGCGCGTGATGTTCGCGCCCGCGTTGAAGCAGGGGATGACGACGCTCAGGTCCAGGGCGCTCATGTATGAACGAAATTTGAAAACCGAATCTCGAAATACGAAACAAATCCGAAATAAGAAATGCCAATGTTCGAATTCCGACCGCAACGCAGCGATCAAGGAAACGAGAAAACAATGAATGACGACCAACCTTCAATGGCTTCCCCGTCACCCCAGGAGCTGTGTATTACCCACAAGTTTCAAATTCGAAGAATACCGGAAAGGTCGGGGCTGGACGATCAGGGAGTGGGCTTTCCGCCGCGTAGCGGCAAAACTTGAATAGCCGTGGTCGAGGGACGAGGCCACGGATAGAGCATATTAACGTGAATGAGTCGCGTAGCGGCGACACCGAGGTGGCATGCCAATTACCGCAGACGTCGATGTCGGAGCCTCGACGGTTGTCGCCGCTACGCGGCTTTGCGCCTGTTTTGGCCGGATACCGTGGCCTCGTGCCTCGACCACGGCTATTCAGGTGATCGTCGCTACGCGGCTGAGGGCGCGGCAATGTAAATCGAGAACTTGTGGGTAATACACAGCTCCTTGGGGGGAGACGGATTGCCTGCCACGACGAAGCCATGCGAAGGCGGGAGGGTGAGGGCGATTCGCCATTCAGTGGAAGGCGCATTCTTCAACCTGACTGACCGTACCAAGCAACCGACTTTGTTTCGTATTTCGAGATTCGTTTTTCGGATTTCCCGCGTTACGCGGGTTTGATTTTCTCGCTCATCAGGTGCGGGATGCTGGCGGGGCGGAAGAGGATGCTGTCGAGCATCGCGCAGTTGTGGGTGCAGAAGCACTTCTTGTCCTTGATGAACTGGACCTGCTCCCGCATTGCGGAGCTGCCGACGACTTCGGAGAAGCTGGTCTCCTTGACATTGCCGACCGGCGGCAGCATCTCGCAGGAGGAGACATCGCCGTTGCCCATGACGACCATGTGCGCGCTGCCGGCGAGGCAGGGGATCACCTGGGTCTTCTGTCGAATCGTCTGCAGCGAGACATTCCACAGGTAACGGTGGTAGTTGCGCAGGATGCGCGCGGTCAGCTTGCCCTGCCCGTAGTCGTAGGTTTCCAGGATCTCGAAAATCTTCGGCGCGATGTCGTTGAGAATGTCGAAGGGCGGCAGACCGACCTCCGGGTTCATCGGCTCGCCGCGCAAAAGGATGATGGAATGAAAGTCCGGCTTGCGCGCGCGAACCTCCTTCATCAGCGGCAGGATCTCCTCCACGTTGCCCTTGTGCAGGCAGGTGTTGATTTTGATGTTCACCCCGCCCAGTTCGCGCAGTTTCTCAAAGGTGTCCCAGACCTGGTTCCAGTTGCCGGGCGCCTTGCGGATTTCCTCGTGCGTGGATTCAAGTCCGTCGAGGCTGAAGGAGATGGCGACCTCGCCGTCGATGCGGTCCTGCATCTCCTTCACACGCTCGATGATCCGATCCTGAAGCGAGCCGTTGGTCGGGATCTGAATCACCCGCGCGTCGAAGCAGGCGACGATGTCGGCGATGTCCGTGCGGAGGAAGGGCTCGCCGCCCGCGATGTCCAACCAGAACAACTTCCCCGCCTGGCGGCCGAGTTTCCGGTAATGCTCCAGCTTGAGATCGCGCTTGGGGGAGAAATCGATGAAGCAGTGCTGACAGCGGAAGTTGCAGTGATTCGTCACATGCGCAATCAGGTGCTGCAGGTTCCGCTTGAGCAGGTATTTGGCGAATCTTCCGGCGAACATGACCGTTGAGGTTTCGACGGAGCCTAAGCCGCTTCAGCGCCATTCACAATGGTGAACGTTGAACGTAGCCGCGTTCGCAAGAACGTGGCTGCCGGTGGTGGGAGGCGCAGAAACCACCGTCTTGCGACGGCGGCTGCTTCGACGCCAGGGCGGCTGCGCCTTCAAAAATCGATCCGCGCGCCCATGCGATCGCCGTCCATCTCGTAGATGCCGACGAGATAGCCGTTCTCGCGGATTTCGCCGACCTTGAGCTTGCCGTAGATGGTGACCGGTTCGTCCATGACCGGCTTCACGCCCTTGCCCGTCATGCGGATGCTCACCCATTCGTTGATCTTGGGCACGCTGCCAAAGCAGCACATGGATTGGTCGCGCATGATCAGCATCTCGGTGACGAGGCTGTCCTCGACCTTCAAGGGAAGCATGAAGCCTTCGAGCGCAACGCGGGTGTTGTTGAACTTGCGGACATTGGCGGGAATCTGGTCCTTGTCCTCCTTTGTCTTGGCGGCGGGGGGCTCGGCGCCCTCATTGGGCTCGGCCTCTTGTGAGGCGTCGTCGCTTGGGGCGTCGACTTCGCTGAACTCATCGGGCATCTCGTATTCGAACGAAGCCAGTTGATCGAAGGTGACCTGCGCGTATTCCTGTCCGCCGGACTTGACGACCTCCGGCTTGGCGACGGTCGCCGGTTTGGGCTTCGCCGCCTCGGTCTCGGCAGGCTTGGCGGCGACGGTCGTTTCGGCCGCCTCTGTCTTCGGCGCGGACTCGGGCATTGGCGGCAGGGCCGGCCCTTCGACCGGGGCGGCGGCGGTTTCAGCTTTCGGCGCGGGAGCATTGTCCGTCTCCGCCGGGGCTTTGGCGGCGCCCTCGGCCGCAACGGAAGCGACCGCGGTTTCCGCCGGCGCAACCGTGGCCTTCACCATCTCCATCGTCTTGTTGACGAGCGATTCGGCCGCTGCTTCGGCGGAGGCTGCCGCGTTCTCCGTCGATTCGGTTTCCTCGCGGGTTTTGGTTTCGGCGGGGCTCTCCTTCTCTGCCGGTTGTTCGACGGGCGCTTCGATCGGCTCCCCCCGGACCTCGGCGACCTGGATCGGTTCGCCGCGAACGGGCGGCGCTGAGGCGGTCCCAGCGTCCTCACCGCCGCAACCGGCGACCAACAACGCTCCCGCGCCGAGCAGGGCGGCGACGATATTCTGGAATACAGCTTTGCTCTTCATGATGGAAATGTGTTTCTGCGCGTTCATAAGACGAATCGCAAGCCTCCGATATTGCATTCGCGACCGGCCGCAATCAAGGAATGATGAAAGGACGCCTGAGCCTGGGCCGAGCGGGGGGGCGAAAACATTTGCGCGGGGGCAGTGATTGTTGTTGTTTGCCGTGCAGGGCACCGGCCCACGGACATGCGCGAAGGAGACGACAACAACGGCGGTTTGATCGGCCGCGCAGCGGCAAGGCTGGCAAAAGGACTTCGGCTCGTCGCGGAAAGGAATGACGCGTCCGCCGGAGACCCGCGCCTGTAGAGTCGTTGTCTCGCGGGCTTGGGTGGGCGGTTGGACGGTTGGTCTGAATCGTTGGAACGCCGTCGCCGGGACGATCTTGCCCGGCATTCCCCGGCGCAGCGCGCGAGGAGGGCGCGCCTGCGGGTCGCCTTGGCCGCGACGGGTTTTGCGATCGCCGTGGCGGTGGGGTTCCCGCTGGCCGAGTGGGGCGCCCGCAGAACTGCACGGGCCTCCTTCGCGCGCATCGTCGAAGCCTACAACGGGCAGCGCGACGCGATGTTCCGGATGACGCACGATCCGATCCAGTATCGAAACACCCCGAGCTTCCACGACCGGCACGCCTATTCCATCCCGACCGGCCGGCGTTTCGAATACCGGATCAACCGCGCGGGTTTTCGCGGGGAGGAACTGCCGGACATCGACGCGGTCAGGGCTGCCGGGGGGCGGCTTGTCTTTCACGTCGGAGATTCGTTTGTCTTCGGCATGACCCTCGGCGAAGGCGAGCCGTTTCCGGCGCGGTTGGACCGGAAGCTCGGCCCTGGCGTTGTCAACGTGAGCGGGGGCGTGATCGGCTACAACCTGGCGCAATACCGGGACAGCCTGCGGGAAAACCTGCCGCGCCTGAGACCGGACATCGTCACGCTCAATCTCTACGTGAATGATTTCGACCGCCGGATGTTGGAGCGGAACCCGGATGTCTGGCTGGAGGACGCCGGGTCCTGGTTCCTCGAACTGAGGGTCAAACCCGCGTTGAGGAGATTCTTCCCCGAGTCGGAACTTCTTCGTCCGCATGGCCCGATCAATCCGCGGGAAAGTCACAACGAGGCTCTGGATGCGAGATTCCCCAATCTTGCGCTGGGCCGCGCGGCGTTCCGGGACATCGTCGCCCTTTGCCGGCAGAGCGACGCGGAACTGCTGGTCGTTTCCCATCCGTTGATCCCGGACACCGAATTCGCCTCCGATCGCTACCGCTACCTCGGGATGAACGGCATCTTCCGCGACTGGGCCGCCGAAGCCGGATGCCGCTTTGTCGATCTGAGGGAGGAGGTTCTCCGCTCTGGAAGGAACCCGGAAAGCCTGGTCATTCCGGACGACGGCCACTGGGAGGGGGGCGACAATGGCGGGCACGAATTCGTCGCCCGGGTCCTGGCCGGGGAAATCTCCGGAAGCCTCGGACCGCAAGACCCCGGGGCGCCCGGGCGGCCCTCCGATTCCCACGGCAATCCTGCGGCGTCAATCGGACCTCAACGCTGAGAGGGGCACGGTGGTCAGGCCGCAATCCTCCTTCCCGACGGAATACACGATGTGCAGGATTCCATCGTGCTCGTAGCCGTAGGGATAGGACCATTGTTTGGATTTGGCGCGTCCTGGAAAACGCGGCGGCACGGATCGGCCGTGGCGGAGCCGCCACATCGACGACAGCGATCCTTCGCCGGGGCGTCCGACAGAAACGACGAGCGTGTCGCGATTCCTGAAATTGGAGACGAGATACAACTGTCCCGTGCTCAGCCTGCCGAGGTAGGCCTTGGCCCGCGGCATGGGCAGGTTGCTCGGGCCGGCCTTGGACCAGGTTCTGCCGAAATCCTCGCTCACCGAAACCCACGCCACCCCGCCCCCGCCGCGGATCACGGCGATGACGCGATCGTCGACGCTCTGCACGGTGGTCTCGGCGAAACTCGGCTGCAGCCGGCGGTGGTAGGGGATCAGAATCGAATCCCATTGCGTCACGTCGTCGCCGTGACTGACGGCGACGACGGGGAGGCCGTCCTTGTCCTGCCCGCCGGTGATGAAGTTCCCATTCGCCATGCGCACGGGTTCGTCGTAGGGCCAACAATTGGTCATCACGACGCCCTTGGAGTCCCATTTGTCGGACTGTTCGTTGAGGACGAACGCCTCGGCGCAGAGTCCGGGAAACCGACGCCCCGGTGTCCCTTTTCCGAATCGGGCGGCGAAGGTCCAGAGCCGTCCCTGATGGTTCATGAGAACCCCATGACTGTGTCGCTCCGGTCCGTCGAAGCCCGGCGCGATCATCTCCACCTCGCCCCAGGTCCGGCCGCCGTCCTTTGAGCGGCGTCCCTGCAACGTCTCGAACTGCATGTTCTCATTGGTCGGGCTGTTGGCCCAGTTGGCGAAGAAGGTTCCCTTGAAGTCGATGATCGCGGCGCCGTGCAGGAACTTGTAGTCGTGTGTTCGCGCGTCGTGGAGGGTCCGATGCGCGACGCCTTCCGCGAAGGGGATGTCCTCCGGATCGTACGGGACAGGCCCGCCGCTCCAGAGCGGGAAGACCTCGGTCCTGGGCGGCGCGTGGGTTTCGGCCGCCGCCGCCACGGCCCGATGTTTTTCGTGGAGCGCGGCAATCTCGCCGTCCGTCAACGCCCGGTCGAACAACGACGCTTCGTCCAACGCTCCCACGAGGTTCTGCCAGATGCGCCCGTTGTCGTTCACGCCGCCAAAGGTCAGCGGCGCTCCGGTCTTCGGGAGCGGTTGGTCCAGTTCGATGATTCCGGCGGAGCGGCCGTCGATCCACAACCCTGCGGTCCTGGCGGAGATCGCGACGGCGACGTGCTGCCATCTGCCGACTGTCGGGCGGATATCGGATGCCAGCGTGCTCCAGCCGTCCTGTCTGACGTAGAGGGTGTAGCGCCCGTCCTTGTCGATCATCACGCCCCATTCCCGCTGGTTGAGTGAATAGCGGTTCTTGGCGGCGATCATCTGCTGGCCGTTGTCCGCGGCGTAGGGATTCACCCAGAGCGCGCAGGTGAAGCCGTTGGCGTGGTGTGTCAGGGCCGCCGAGTCCCTAGCCTGCAGAATGGCGGAGCCGTCGAGCGCGAGGGATCTGCCAAGAATGCCGGGCCTCGAACTCACATCGCCGCCCACGACAGCCAACTCCGGTGTCGTGGGCTCGTCGAACGGCCAGTGATCATCGGCCGCGGAAGGCCTGATGGAAACCAGGCCGCACAACAGCGCCAACATCGGGAACAGTGGATTCTTCATCATGGTTTCATGCGCGCAACAAATTCAGGTCCGATCCTTGGGGCCGGCAGATCTCGAAGTCCTTGTCCAAAGTGGTTGGACGCGACCGACCGCTGATCGCAAACGCGTCCGGTCCGGCGGGTCCAACGATGTCTTCATGAAACCAGCCTGCTGTCAACTGACGTGATCCTGGGATCATTTGCGGGCGGGGTCCTGCAACGCAGCCTCGGCCCTCTCGCGCTGCGTCCTGTTTGCGGCCTTGTTGTTCAGCAGGGCGCGCCAGACTTTCAACGCCTCGTCCCTGCGGCCGGCGGCGGTGAGGATTTCGGCCCGTTGGGAGAGCATGGTGGCGGACCATGTCCCGCCGAGTTTCCTCGCATCGACGCGGTCCAGGATCGCCAGGGCCTCGTCGAACCGCCTCTGTCCGGCGAGCAATCGCGCGGAGCCCTGAATGCCGGCAAAGTAGTCCGCGCCGCCGGCGTTTGTCTTCGAGTCGGCGATCTCGCGCCAGGCCTCCAGGGCGCGGGCCTCGTCCTTCAGAACCGTCTCACGATTGCGGGCGATGGCGCCGAACAGGCTCATGCGCGCGCGGGAATCGCGGACGTATTCCAGGGCGAGCTGGAAATCCGCCTCGGCGGCGACGCCGTTCCTTGCTGCGTGGTGCGCGCGCCCGCGGGCGGCCGCGGCCGCGCCGATCTCGGTGAAGGGCCATTGGCTCAGATCTTCACCGCCGAACTCATCGACGACCATCGTCCAATTCCGCTGGGCGGAGAGATTCTCCATTCTGGCGATCTTGGCCTGTGGGGCGAGCGGGATCCGGGCCGCCAGTTCCGCGGCCTTGTCGTGATCACGCAGTGAGCGGGCGCAGGCGGCGGCCTCGGCAAGCGAGCGCGACTTCTGGAGTCCGGTCGCCTTCGGGTGATCCGCCAGGGCTGTGAAAGCCGCGATGGCTTCCTTGAACTTCCGTCCGTTCTTCAATTTGGCGGCCTGGTTGTACTCGATCAGGAAGTCGGTGACGGATTCATCGACTTCAAAGGCGTGCGAGCGGCCGTCATAGAAGTGCGCGAACTTGAGCGGGACGTGAAAACTCTTCGCGCCAGTCGGTGAGATCGCGGAAAGCTCGACGCCGTTTTCACGAATGCGTTGGCGGCAGATGTTGAAATGCCAGGGGAGGC
>JAYPEY010000057.1:0-36611 GCA_038126035.1 Verrucomicrobiales bacterium
CCCCAGTCCTCGTTCTTCATCGCCTCCTCGAACTTCGCCATCTGCTCCTCCGGCGTCAGTTCTTCCGACGACGATTCCTTCTCCTCGGGCTGTTCCGGCTGGGCTGAATCCGGCTCGTTTGGTTGTTCTGTCATCATGCTTCAGAATGTTGGCGATTCTCTCACAGGCATTCCGGATTGAGTCTTCGGAAACGGAGCGCCGAGCTTTGCCCGGCAGTTCGCCCGGCGTTTCAAGCCCATGCCGAGCAATGCTCGGCGCTCCAATCCCGGCAACGCTCTCCAGACACAACCATACACGCGTTTCGCCTGCTATCAAACAGCCTCCACCTTCACCAGTTTCGCGTCGGCGCGTCTGCCATCCTGCGCCGAGACCATGATGGTGTCGCCGGGTTTGGGCCCGATCAACCCGGCAACCGAGACACGCCCCCTGGCATCGCTGCGCGCGCCGCGGATCGGGCGGCCATCCAGGGTGGAGAAACGCACGTCGGCATTGGGGATCGTCTGGATGTCAGGCACGCGGCAGGTCGGCTTGCGACCGGTTCCGGAAGCCGCGGTTTCCAACGGCGCCCCCCCCCGGGGGTCCTGCGCCGGAGCGTCGATCATGTTTCGCACGCGCAACCCAATGCCCGGATCGGCCTTGGTCGGATCGAACTCCATTTCCAGGAAGTTCCAGTAGAAAGGCTCGCCCTTCGCATGCCGGCCCAGCTTCGGATCGGCGTGCTCCCGATGGTAGAGCGCGGTCACTTCGAGCGGGCGCCCGTCGAAATCCTTCATCTTCGGGCCGAAGCCCTCGATCACCGCGCGCCCGCCGCTGCGGCCGATCGGGCCGAAACTGCATTCAATCACACCGTGGTCGGTGTTCCTGATGATGCTGCCGTTGTGCACATCGCCGTAGACCGTAACCACGCCGTCGCGCGAGCCCAGGAGCTCGATCACGCGATCCGCGCCCGCCGCGACCCAGCCCGCGTAATCCGCCGCCACGCGATCGCGCTGGGCGAACTCCTCCTGAGTGTTGCTGTATTTCTTGCCGCCGGTCCAGATCGTGTGCAGGCCGTTCAATCCCGTAAGGCAGATCAGCTGCGAGGAGTCCGTCCGGATCAACTGCTGCAACCAGGCGAACTGCTCCTCGCCGAGCAGGCTGCGGGTCGGGTCCGCCCGGTCGTAGAGCTCACGCAGGTGGCCCCAGCCCTCGTCGTCCCACATGGCCGTGTCCTGGCTCGAACGCCAGAGCCGCGAATCCAGAATGGCGAAGGTGAAATCCCGGTTCGGCATCTTCCATGCCCGCCACTTCTTCGGATTGGCCAGGGCGTCCACCTCCTCATCGCCGGTGATCAGGTGATGCACGATCTGGAAATTGCGCCGCATGTAATCGCGGTCCTGCCCCAGACCGTCATGCAACCGGATCACGATCTGCTCCGGCCCCTTCACGTCGTCCATGCCGTAATCGTGATCGCCCGGATTGATCACATTCCAATGCCGCATCATCTGCCAGCGGCTCGTCGGCCCGGCGATCGACATCGACACCACCTTGTAGGCGTCGTCCGTGCTCGGCGGGTAGAGCAACAGCTCCATGTACCAGACATCGTCCTCCCAGCACATGACCTGGAAATTGTAATCCTCCAGATGCTTGTAGGCCTCGACCGTCGGCTGATCGCGGAACTGCCAGTCGTCGGCGCCGCCCAGAATCCGGAATCCGTCCTTCGTCCGCTGCTGCAGACCGCTCGTCAGGGCGTGACAACTCAGCCCGCAAATCTTGTAGGGGGCCTTCAACTGCGGCAGGCGACCGACGTAATCCCCGCTCGCCGGGACGTCGCCGACCAACCCCGTCCCCGGTCCGCAGGCCTTCGTTCCGATGCGCGTGTCGGAGGTGACATTCCTCCCGTCCTTCCAGACGGTGTAGTAAAGCTCCTTGTCCGCGGGATTGGCGGGCAGGGTCGCGAGAATGACCGCGGTGTTGCGCCGCCACTTGTGATTCACAATCTTCGCCCGACCGGCAACGGGAACCTGCTTCCAACCGCCCTCGGGATTCGGCGAATCCGAAATGCGCAACTCCGCCTTCTTTCCATCTGACGCGAACAAGCCGACGAAGCGGACGCTCCACTTCCCATGTCTCCCCTGTTTCAAAGTGTCGCCGAGCGGATAGCAGACGAGGCAGTCGTTGACGGGAAAATCATCCTCCTTCGTGATCGACTCGCGCGACAGGACGTTGATTTCGTTCAGTTCAAAGTCCGTCAATCCTCGCGCGGCGACGCCGACATAGCCATCGACGAATCGGCGCGGAACCGTCCGCTGAATCTCTTTCGTCCGCCCGCCCGGCGCGGACAGCCACGCCTTCACCGACGCGTTCTGCCGACCGAGCAATTCGACCGCGATCATGACCGCGACCTTGTCGCCCGGCTTGAGCGAAGGCGCGTCCGTCCTGACCTCCTTCGCCGCGCCCTTGGATCGCGCGCCCTTGGGCTGACTGACGAAGCCGAACTTGCCATCGTCGGTCCAGCCGATCACCGTAGAGTTGCGGACCTTGCCATAGCTTTCGAAGACGCTTTTGGCGCCGAGCGCAACGCCCATCAGCCCATAGCCCGGCTGAAACATCCTCCAGGCATCCGAATCGCCCTCCCGGCGAACGTCGGCTGTCCCCCGATAGGTGAATGTCGCCGAAATCGTATAGCGACCTTCGGAGTATTTCTGATCGCGCCGGTAGATCACCCCAATGGGCGGCGACGGATCATAGTCCGTGTTCATCACGCCGCCGTTTCGCCGGTGCGTCTCGTAGTGAAACGGGAACCCTGTCGAACGCGCGCGCTCGCCATAATTGCCAAACCGGCGACGCAACGCGCCGTCTTTGATCTGCCAATACCCGGGATTCAACGACTCCCAATCCTTGGGCGCCACCAGGGAGTCCGGCCCCTTGAACTGAATGCGGTCAGCTCGCTGCCCCAGCGCTGAACGCGGGACGCCCCCGGACATCGACACCGCCGCGGCAGCCGCTCCGGAGATCTTCAGAAAGTCGCGCCGACGAAGCGGACTCGATTCATGTTGGTCCTTGGATTCAGAATGGGATTGGGAATGGGATGAAGACATGGAGGGTCTGGTTCTGGATTGCCCCGGATCCTCCCCCAAACACCCCCATTTGCCAAGCGCGCGTCAGCCCAAAATCCAGCCGCGGAGCGGCGACACATGAATAGCCGTGGTTGAGCGAAGCGAGGCCACGGAAACGCGCCACACACACAACACACGACCAAGCCGCGTAGCGGCATCACATGAATAGCCGTGGTTGAGCGAAGCAAGACCACGGAAACGCGCCACACGCACAACACACGATCTAGCCGCGGAGCGGCATCACACGAATAGCCGTGGTTGAGCGAAGCGAGGCCACGGAAATGCGCCACACACACAACACAAGATCCAGCCGCGGAGCGGCGACACATGAATAGCCGTGGTTGAGCGAAGCGAGGCCACGGAAACGCGCCACATACACAACACAAGATCCAGCCGCGTAGCGGCGACACCGCAGCGCGCCGGAACGAAAAACCGTCCGTCGATTGAACCTCAGACGCAAATATGGCCGCGGCGTCGCACCCATGGCCGGTGTCGCCGCTGACGCGGCTCACGTTCCTTGTTTTCCCTGACCGTGGCCTTGGCGCATGGCGCCTTCGACCACGGCTATTCATGTGATGCCGCGACGCGGCTGAAAGGCCGGTCCGACCAGACGCCCCCATGTCTACCTTGTTCTCACAATGCCGCGTCACAACGCCACCACACCGCCTCATAATAGATACCGCTCATCGAATTCGATGCCGGCCTTCGTCAACAGGGCCCGATACTCCTCTTCGAACGTGACCTTACGATGATGCTCCTCCTGATTCTTGATGTAATCGATGATGTCGTCCTTGTCGCTCCATGATGCGGTGAAGGCGCCGTATCCATCCTGCCATCCCGGCCAATTGGTGAACACAGCTTCGCGGCGGATCCAACCCGTCGCCCCGGTCTTGACCTGTTCGATGTACCGGGTAAGCGGCAGACTCTTGTGCAACGACGTCAGAATATGCACATGATTCTCAACGCCGCCGATCCGATACAAATGACAATCGAGCTTCTTGTGAATGCCCCAGATGTACGCATAAAGATCGTCGCGTCGTTCTGACTTGATCCCGTTTGCACGGTCTTTCACGGAGAAGACCACGTGGTAGAGGATCTGGGTGTAGGTGTTGGCCATGATGTTTTTCCTTGGTTTTGTATCGCCGCTGACGCGGCTCGGGTTCCTTGTTTTCCATGACCGTGGCCTTGGCGCACGGCGCCTTCAACCACGGCTATTCATGTCGCGCCGCTACGCGGCTGGGATGCGGCCCAATCAGACGCACCTGACCAAGCGCCCACACTTCAATATGGCTCTCACAGCACGCGTAGCTACGGAATTCCGATCCCTCCCTTTGGTGAAACAACTACAGAACGACGTTCAGCTTGAACAGTGAATTCGGGCCACAATTGCAACGTGCGTAAGTTCCCAAACAGCACGCAAACGCTCACGATCCAGCCGCAGAGCGGCGCTACATGAATAGCCGTGGTTGAGCGAAGCGAGGCCACGGAAACGCGCCACACGCACAACACACGATCCAGCCGCGTAGTGGCGACGCCATGAGCCCGCCTTCAGGAACGTCGTTCGCCCCAATCCCTCCCCCGCCTCACCCAAACACCTCGGGCACGCCTTCCTCCAGCATCTTCAACCGGTCGTTGATGCCGGCCGCGTGGGCAAGCTTCTTCAGCCAGCGCGGCGGCTCGTCCATTTCCTCGAAAGACAACTTGAAGGCGCCGTAATGCATCGGGACCAGCCACTTGGAATTCAGATCCTTGAACACCTTGACCGCGTCGTCGGGACCCATGTGGGTCGTGCGGAAGGTGTCGGGGTAATAGGCGCCGATCGGCAGCAGCGCGATCTCCGGGGACAGGCGTTCGCCGATTTCCTTGAAGCCGTCGAAGTAGGCGCTGTCGCCGGCGTGGTAGATGGTCCGCCCCTGGTGTTCCAACACGAAGCCGCCATAGCCGCGATGGGTGTCCCGAATGGTGCGCGCGCCCCAGTGCTTGCTCGGAGTAAGCGTCACCTTCCAGTCGCCGTGGTTGTAGCTCTCCCACCATTTCAACTCGACGATCTCCCTGAAGCCCAGCCCGCGCGCCAGGTCAGCCATCCCCCACGGCATCACGCCGACCTTGGGCGACGGCAGCTTCTTCAGCGTCGGCTTGTGGAAGTGATCGAAGTGCGCGTGCGTCAGGAGAACCAGGTCGATCGGCGGCAGGTGCTGGATCTTCATCCCGGCGCGCTTGATGCGTTTCAGGAGGAACAACCAGTTGGCGAAGTTCGGATCGATCAACACATTCAGGTCCGTGTGCTGAACGAGGAAGGAGGCGTGCCCGATCCAGGTCAGCGCCACCTGCCCCTCATCGATCGCGGGAAACTCCGGTTCGAGGTGTTCGCCATGCCGTCGCGTCAGCCAGGCCTTCCAGACCATCTCGTGAAAAAAGGTCCGCGGATTGAAATGATTGCAGGGGGTCAGTTCCTTGAAGGACCGCGGTAGGCGTTTCTTCTTCCCTCCCGACGCGTCCGGTGTCGGCGTCGTGGCGGAGTTGTCAGGCGCGCTCATGGGGAGGATTCGGATGGCTTCTTTATTGAATAGGCCGGACGGGCGCCTGCGTCGAACTCTGCGAACGACATAAACCGAAAGGTTCAACATGAAAAAGACAATTTTACTACTGACAGCGGCCGCGATCACAGCGGCTGGAATCCAGCCGGCCCAGGCCGGCGACAAGGAATGGGCCACCGCAGGCAAGGTGTTGACCGGCGTCGTCGCCGGAGCCGTGCTCGCCAAGACCATACATCACCACCGGAGCGCCCCGGTCTACACGCAGACCACCACCACGACCTACACCTCCCCCGCCTACCGGACGGCGCCCGTCGTGACGCAACAACCCGTCGTCGTGCAACAGACCGCCCCGGTGGTTGTGCAGCAGCCGGTCGTCGTGCAACAACCGGTCGTCGTGGAGAAACGCGTGGTCTACCAACCCGCCACCGTCGTCTACCAGCAAGCTCCGGTGGTTTACCAACCCGCCCCCGTCGTGGTTCGGCATGCGCCGGTCGTCTGCCCGACGCCGGTCGTCGTGCATCGTCCCGTCTACCCGCCGGTCCGTTCCGGCTTCAGCTTCAGCATCGGATTCGGAGGCGGAAGCCGTGGCTACAGCCACCATCGCCACGGTTATCACCCAGGCCGCGGACACGGCCGAGGCCATGGAAGACATTAACCCCCCGCAGTAGAAACAGGCGCGAAGCCTGCGTGTCTGGCGACGCGGTGCCGTCCGTCCCTCCCCCGGGGCGGGCGGCGTTTCCTTTTTTTGTTTGCGCGCGGCCAGCGCGCCACGTTTAACCGACCCCATGAGCGACGTGATCGACCGACTTGAAACCTTCCTCCGAAAGTCTCCGACCTTGGGCAGCGACGCCTACATCGCCCAAGGCGCCGTGGTGGTCGGCGATGTGACGCTCGGCGACCGCGCCAACATCTGGTACAACGCCGTGCTCCGCGGCGACATCAACCGCATTGCCGTGGGCTCCGACACCAACATCCAGGACAACGCCGTCCTGCACATCTCCGACAATTTCCCCTGCATTGTGGGCAATCGCGTCACCGTGGGACACAGCGCGGTGGTGCACGCCTGCACGGTGGGCGACGAATGCCTCATCGGCATGGGCTCCACCATCCTCGACGGAGCCGTGATTGGAGAGAACTGCATCATCGGGGCAAACTCCCTGGTGTCCATGGGCCGCAAAATCCCGCCCCGCTCCCTGGTGCTGGGCTCCCCCGGCAAGGTCGTGCGCGAATTGACGGACAAGGAAGTCGCCTCCCTCACCGCCATGGCGGCAAAATACTCCAAATACGGCCAATACTGCCTCCAACACGGGATCAACGTCGGCAAACCGCTGCCGAATTGAACTGACGCAACCGACAGGACCGGAGCGCGGCTCTGTGAGACGCAGCAACCTGGAGAACACCGGCGTCAAGGAAAGGATTGGAAGCCCCGGGCAACTGAAGGCCGCTGCGGGTAACAGACCCGCGCTCCGGTCGTAAGGCTGCAGCAATCCCGCGGCGGCATTTCCGGAGCGCCGAGCATTGCTCGGCATTGGCCTCCGATTGCCGCTCAGGCCAAGCAATGCTCGGCGATCCAAGTGTATGTTCCCCAAATCACCGTCTCATTTTCCCTAAATCACTCGACACGCCCCCCCCTTTCAGGCTTACTTCGCGCCGTTTGTTTTTCCCCTGACGGCATCATGGATCAAGAACTCTTAGCCAAAGCAAAGTCTCTCGGTTTCTCCGACAAACAGATCGCGAATCTGACCGGCCGGACCGAGGATGAAATCCGCGCAGAGCGCAAGGCCGCCGGCCTCGTCCCCAGCTATCGACTCGTCGATACCTGCGCCGCGGAATTCGAGGCCTATACTCCCTATTTCTATTCCAGCTATGATCGCGGCGACGACGAGATCACGCCGTCCGACAAGAAGAAGGTGATGATCCTCGGCGGCGGCCCCAACCGCATCGGCCAGGGCATCGAGTTCGACTACTGCTGCGTGCACGCCGCCTTCGCGCTGAAGGAGGACGGCTTCGAGACCCTGATGGTCAACTCCAACCCGGAGACCGTCTCCACGGACTACGACACCAGCGACAAGCTGTTCTTCGAGCCGCTGACGCTGGAGGACGTCCTCCACATTTACGAACGCGAAAACTGCTGGGGAGCCATCGCCCAGTTCGGCGGCCAGACCCCGCTCAACCTCGCGCTCGGTCTACAGGCCAACGGCGTCAACATCATCGGAACCTCCCCGCAGAGCATCGAACTCGCCGAGGACCGCAAGCTCTTCGCCGCAATGCTGGACAAGCTCGGCATTCCGCAACCGCCCAACGGTCTCGCCGTGAACGAGGAGGAGGCGCTCGAACACGCCAAACGCCTCGGCTACCCCGTGCTGGTCCGCCCCTCATTCGTCCTTGGCGGCCGCGCCATGCAGATCGTCTATTCCGACGCCGAACTCCACGAATACATGCGCTACGCGGTCGAGGCCTCGCCCGAACGCCCGGTGCTGGTCGACAAGTTCCTCGAGGACGCCACCGAGATTGACGTCGATTGCATTACCGACGTCGGCAGTTTCGACAATCCGGACGACGGGACCATCGTGGTCGGAGGCATGTTGGAACACGTGGAATTTGCCGGCGTGCATTCCGGCGACGCGGCCATGGTCCTACCTCCGCACACGCTTTCCGAGAAGACCATCCAGACCCTGCGCGAATACACGCACGCCATGGCCAAGGAGTTGAAGGTCATCGGCCTGATGAACGTGCAATACGCCGTGAAGGACGACGTCGCCTACGTGCTGGAGGTCAATCCCCGCGCCTCGCGCACCGTGCCCTTCGTCAGCAAGGCGATCGGCAGGCCGCTGGCCAAACTCGCCGCCCAGGTCATGGCCGGCAAGACGCTCAAGGAACTGGAATTCACCGAGGAGATCTGGCCCAAGTATTGGGCGGTCAAGGAATCCGTCTTCCCCTTCAACCGCTTTCATGGCCAGGACATCCTCCTCTCCCCCGAGATGCGCTCCACCGGCGAGGTCATGGGCCTCGACGCCGACGCCGGCATCGCCTACGCCAAATCCCAGATGGCCGCCGGTTCCGCGCTGCCGGATTCCGGCAGCATCTTCATCAGCGTCAGCGACATGCACAAACCGCACGTCGCCGAGGTCGCCAGGATGTTCGCCGACCTGGGCTTTGAACTCGTCTCCACCAGCGGCACCGCGAAGACACTGGAGGAAGCCGGACTCAAGGTCCGCAAGCTCATGAAACTTTCCGAAGGCCGCCCCAACGCGCTGGACTTGTTGAAGAACAACGAACTCCAACTCGTGGTCAACACGCCTTCCGGCCAGTCGCCGCGCGCGGACGAGGTCAAGATCCGCACCACCGCCGTCTACACCAACACGCCGATCATGACCACGCTCAGCAGCGCCAAGGCCGTCGCCGAAGGCATCGCCGCCATGCGCAAGAACGGCTACGAGGTGCGGACCGTGCAGGAGTATCACTGAGCCACTGAATTCGGAATGGGGATTGCGGAATGCGGAGCCAATTCCGTTCCGAAATCCACATCCCGCGTTCCGCATTCGATTGCCCCGGTGGAGGCAAGCAAACCTGCCCCCTATTCTCTCACGAGCCTGAGAAGACCCTTCGCATATTTCCGAATCTGTTTCTTGGAAGGGGCATCCGCCAGATTGGACAGCATATCCGCGACCTTCACCCGCGTGGCGATGGGGCAGGATGCAATCCGATCAAGGTAGACGTCATAGACTGTCTCCCGCGATTTGGTCAGCAACTGCACGCTGTCGACAAGCCTCTGCGGAATGCCGCGCGCCAAAAGGTCAGCAGCCGTGACGTGGGTGTCCTCCAACACGTCGTGCAACCATCCGACAACCTTGGCGTCCGGATCGGCGCCAACCCTATAGGCGACCGCTTTCGGATGCTCGATGTAGGGAACGGCCCCTCCCCGACGAAACTGCCCCTCATGCGCTTCACATGCGATGCTGCTGGCAAGTTCCACCAAACTGTCTGGATTCATGATGGGGGGGTGTCGGATAACTCAGCCACAACCGCCGGCGGAAGGCGTCTGCGTCGGATCAGCGCCAGGTTTACCGTCGGCGAACGAAGCGGAAGAGGACGCGACTGATGGCTGAAACGTCCGGTTCGACCGTCGGACTCCGCGTGCCAGCAGGACGGCCAGAACCAGTCCGATACCAAGGCAGCCAAGAATTACTTCGGTATTGCGACCGTGTCGATGTGCCTCCTCATGCGGCCACTCCCCTAAGCCATCGGGCGTGGGAAGTGGTATTCCTGCCTCTGCAAATGCGCTCACGACGGCGTTCTCCTGAACGTAGCATGCACGGACAACCGATTCGGCGTCTTGAAGAATCACCCAACGACCACGCTCTCTCAGGCCATGCACGACGCCGCCATGCCAGGCGGTGTAGAGCCTGACATCGCGAAAAGGTGAACGCATTACAAGGAGAATACGGCCATCCAGAAGGCGCACATTGTTTGTTACGAAGGCATATCGGCGTGTAGGTGTCACATGAGGGAACTTCTCGTCCATCGCCACACCGAAAAGAACCTCCATTTCCTCCCACGTCTTCGGCGCTTCCTTTCCCGTTTCACGCAAATATTCCATGTTGGACGCGATCGCCTGCGCGAGAATCGAGCTGGGTGTCGCGTAGCTCAGGGCGACGGAGACCTCGGAAGCGCAGCAGCAAATCAGGATCGTCAGAAAGAATCGCATGTTGGCGAATAGAGTTAATACATCCCCACGAACGCGGACGCCGTGCCATTCGGCACACAAAGCGCAGTCAGATCAACATTTTCGCCATGAGAACCCGTCGTGCTGCTCCTCATTACCTGACTGCCTCCGCAAATCTACGGGCGATTACCATGCCAATCAACGCTGTTTCCTTGTCCCTAAAGGAACGTCCGACAGAAACCAGTCGGCGGAGGTCGCCGCGCGACTGCTTTCACCCTTTCAGGGTGTCGAAGTGGGGCGCCTGCGGCGAGGCGCCCCTACCTGCGTTGGTAGGGATGGCTCGCCGAGCCGTCCCACTTCAAAGTCCCGGAGGGACCAAAGAAACTCGGAATGGGGATTGCGGAATGCGGAGCCAATTCCGTTCCGAACTCCGCGTTCCGATTTCCGCATTCGCCTGTCCTGGAGGGACCGCCCGAAGACAGCCGTTGGGGGTAGCGCCCGCGCGTCTCGAAGCGCCCCTTCCAGGGCGCGGCTGCGGGCGCGTGTATCAACCGGTGGTTCCAGGCATTTCACGCCCTCCACCGACCGGCCACCTTCTTTTTGATCCTCCAGAGCTGACGCAGATTCCGCCCAACAAGCGACGTTGAAAGTTTAACGTTTAGTGTTGAACGTTGAGCGTTCGCATTCTTCCCACGCCGCCCTCACCCCAACAACTTCACCAACGGCGTCCCCTGATCCGTGATCGGAACCGGGCGGTCGCCGTCGAAGAGTTCCTTGCGCGGGTCGATTCCCAGATCGGCGAGGATGGTGGCAAACAAATCCGGCACGCCGCAGGGATCTGAGACCGGCTTCTTGCATTCGTCGTCCGTCACGCCCCAGGCCCCCTGGTGCTTGAGACCGCCGCCGGCCAGGACAACCGAAAACGCGGATCCCTGATGCCCCCGTCCGCCTCCGCCATCGAAGGCGGAGGGACGACCAAATTCCGTGTTCACGACAATCAGGGTCTTGTCCAACAGACCGTGCGCCTTGAGGTCGGCGATCATGGTGCCCATGGCCTTGTCGAGTTCCTGGATGAGCAGGTGCTGCTTCAGCTGGCCGGCGTTGTGCGTGTCCCAGCCCGTGCCGTTCACGAAGTTCATGTTGTGCGAGACCTCAATGAAACGGACCCCGCGCTGGATCAACCGCCGCGCCAACAGACAACGCTGCCCGAACTCCCCGCCATAGGAATTGCGCAGGTCGCCCTTCTCGGACTGGAGGTCGAACACCTCCATGAACTTGGGCCCGGCCAACCGGAGACTCTCCTCCAGGGCGTCGTCGTAGCCTGCGACCGCCGCCTCGCCGCGGAGGTCGCGAGCGCTGGAGCGCATCCGGGCCAGCAAGGCCTCGCGCCGCGACTGACGGGAACCGCCGATGCTTTCCGGACGTTTCAATCCGGCCGGTCCGGCCTCGGTGTCGAGCAGATAGAGAAACCCCGCCTTGGAGCCCAGGAATCCCGGACCTCGGGAGAAGTTCGGGTAACCGATGACCACATAGGCCGGCACGCCTTCGGCGACCGCGCCGCGTTCGGCGGCCACGATCGATCCCAACGACGGATACACCGTCGTGCCGCTGACATTGCGGCCGGTGTGCATCCGGTTCGACGCGGCGGCGTGCTCGTCGATCACGTCGTGATTCACGGTGCGCACGGCGGTGATGTATTCCATGGATTTGGCGCACTGTTTCAGGTGTTCGCACACCTTCACGCCAGGCACGGCGGTATCGATGGAAGGATAGTAACTGCCGGCCTTCTTGGCCTTGGCGTCGCCCAGATTCTTCGGATCCCAGGTGTCCACCTGCGCGGCGCCGCCGCCGAGCCAGATGTGGACGCAATGCTCGGCCTTGCCCTTGGGAAAGCGGATAGCCTGCGCGGCGAGTTCCCTGCCAAAGCTCACTCCGGCGGCCCCGGCCAGGGCGAGCCCGCCCGCGGATTGAAGAAAATGACGTCGGTTCATGGCATGCGGATCGGTTGAGGTCTTCATGATATCGTTCAGGGAAGATGGACAAATTCCGGGGAGTTCATCAACGACCAGAGCATGTCCTCCAGCCGCTCGCGCCATTTCGATTGCAACGCAACCGTGGGCGGGTCGCCTTCACGGGCCCGCTTCTCCAGTTCGATCTTGATCCGGTTCGCCTCCTCCGAAAGGTGGTTCGACCAGGACACGTGCTTGAGCGGCCCGCGTCGGATGCGCGGCGGACGCTTGTCCTCCGGCACAATCCGTCCGGCAAAACCCTCCTGCAAAAGCTCCGTGTAGATCTTGCGCTCCTCATCATTCGGACGACGCGTCAGGACCCGGAGGAACACGCCGTCGATCAGTTCATCCAGCGTCAACTCCGGCCGCAGGGCCAGCGCGGTCAGCGCGTGATCCTCGCTCAGGGTGGTCACCCAGACGCCGAGCGATCCGTTCCCCACGATGGCCGGCTGTCGCATGTTGGGGTCGGTCTCCCGCAGGCTCTTCGGCTCCTGCCTCGACGGGCGCCAGCCGAAGTTCTCCAGCACGTCCACGACCGCCTGCGCCTGCGGAATCGCCAGGCTGGGACGATCGCGCTCGTTGGACAACGAGGTGAATTCCCAGGCCCGGCGCGGATGCCCCAGGCTGATCATGGCGCTGGCGCTCTGGGTGCCGTCGTTGTCCATGGTCAACTCCTCGGACTTCAGCGGCTTGCCGGCGACGAAGAACAGGGAATCCACGACCTGCTCCGCGGTCATGCGCCTCTGGTCCGGCGCGGAGAAATCGGGCTTCGCGCCGGAATCGCGCTGGCGGGAACTGCGCTGGTAGGCGCGGGAATTCAGGATCAAGCGGGCAACGTGCTTCTGGTCGTAGCCGTGGGCGACGAATTCCCGGGCCAGCCAATCCAGCAATTCGGGATGCGAGGGCTTCGAAGCCTCCCAGTCGTCCACCGGGTCCACAAATCCAACGCCCATGAACTGCTTCCACAAGCGGTTCACGACGACCTGGGGAAACCGCTCGTTGCGCGACGAGGTGATCATGGCCGCCAGTTCCTCGCGGGTGTCGCCCTTCGTTCGAACCAGCGAATCGTCCAGTTCCGCCAGAAAGTTCTCGGCGAACGGCGCCGGCCAGTCGGGCTTCACGGTCGATCCCGGCTTCAAGGTGATCTCGATAAGCGGCTTGCGGCCCTCGAAGGTCGTCGCGGGAACGGAGGAACTGGCGGGCAGCTTGATCGGATCGCGCTTCAGCATCGCCGCCAACTGGAATAGCTCCTCCTGCTTGGAGTCGTGGTAAGGCGCGTCGTGACAACGGGCGCACTTCATTTCCACGCCGAGGAAGGCGGTGCCAAGGATGTGCGCCTTGGCGGCCATGGGCACATCATTCTGCGCGGCCAGGCCGAAGCCCGCCGGTCCGCCGGCCTTGGCGTCGCCCCGCATCATGACCAACTCCGTGACAAAGCGGTCCATCGGCAGGTTGTCCTGCAGGGCCTCGTGAATCCAGAAGCGGAACGGCCCGGAGTTGTTCAGGCTGGGCTTGAGGATGTTCGGATTTTCCGCCAGCACATCCTGCCAATAGGCCGTCCAATGATCCGCCCAACGATCGTCGGCGAGCAGTCGGTCAATGGCCTTCTCCCGACGATCGGTCGCCGAGTCCGCGAGGAAGGCGTCGATCTCCTCGCGGCTGGGCACGACGCCCACGGTGTCGAGGGTCACGCGGCGCAGGAAATCAAGATCACCGATCGGTTCGGCGACCTCCACCTTGCCGCCCGTCTTTGTGTAGGAGGCCCCTTCCCGGATCCAGCGCTCGATCAGAACCCGATCCTCGGCGGAAAGCGGGTCCCCCTTCGGCGGCATGATGTCGTCGCCCGCGTCCGGGTGGATCAGTTTGACCAGCAGGCTTTTCTCGGGCTTGCCCGGAATGATCGCCGGCTCGCCGGAATCGCCGCCCTTGAGCGCCGCCTCCCGAGAACTCAACCGGAGTCCGCCCTTCGACTTCTGGTCGTGGCAGCGGTAGCACTGCTCGCCAAGGATCGACCGGATCTGCGTCGAGAAATCGACCCCGCCCGCCGCCTTGGCCGCCACGGCATCCGCCTCCTTCCAGGACGCCTCCAGGAATGCGTCGATGCCATTCTGCGAAAGCGGCTTCAATCCGGCGATCTGCTTGCGGGCGTCCGCGTGACGTTGTTTCCAATAATCGGATTCGGACCCGCGCAGCGCCTGCCGACGCGTGCGATTGACGCCTTGGAGAAAGGACAGCCGTTCACGCCGATAGGCCTCCCAGCCAGCGTCGGTCAAAGGCACGTTGCGCCCGCCCGGGGCCAGCAGGGCAAAGCTGTCGTTCTCCCGACGGACACTCAGGCTCGTCTCGCCCAGCGTGGCGCGGACGCGACCGTTGCCTGCAATCATCTCCAGGACGACGAGATGCTCCTTCCCGTCCCCCTTCACCTTGACCAGCTTTTCGCGGTCGCCCGGGCCGAGGTAGCGCAGATCGCCGCCTTCCACCACGATGTTTTCGTGAACGTCATTGTGGGCGCCTCCGCCGAACTTCCCGTAATCGATTTCAGCGATGACCTTGCCGTCAAGCCAGAGCCGCCCCCGTCCGCGCACCCGCAGCAGCCACTCTTGTTCGCCTTCCGGCAATGCCATCTTCGCCGCGGCGCGCAGGAGGAAGGGATTCGACCAGGCGTCGCGCACTCCCGTATCGGTATATTTCTCCGGAGCCTGAAAGAATCCGAAAGCGTCCTCCTCATAGGCGAGCGCCGGCTTGCCGAATCGCCGCGGCCACGAACCCGTCTTCCCCAGGTTCTCCACAATCTCCACCCGCACTCGGCCCGGCTTCAGGGCGTCCTTCGTGAACTTCGGAACATACGGCTCGATCGGATAACGCTGCGTCAACTGCTCCTCGTTCAGGATGCGGCGATATAGGGCCACCTCGTCCATCAAACCGCGAAAGCCCGCCCCGGAGCCGCGGTTCATCGAGGCGCCGACCCAGACCTCGTCGTCATCCACGATCGGCGGCTGCGTCGTCGCTCCGGCATAGGCCGGACTCCAACCGCCCTTGACCCGCTCCCCATCGACATAGCCGCGGATGCTGTCCGGCTTGCCGAAAACGTAGGTGACCGCAACATGATGCCAGCCGGAGCCCACGGAAAAACCCTCGGACGAATCCCACCGGTGCCAGTCGCTCTTGTGCGCGCCGACCGTCCGGCTGCGGAACAGGAAACTCAGGAGCATGGAATTGCCGGAACGAAAGACGCGGAAGCCGTAGTTCTGATTGTCCGAGCGTTGTCCCGGGTTGCCCGTGCGCCCCTTGCCCAAAACATACGTGGCCGCCCCGCTGCGCGCGTCCTTGTCGGGATTCACCCAGGCCTCGATCGTGATCGGGTCCCCGTTGTCGAAATCGAACTGGCTGCCCGGCCCCGGATCCTCGATCCGGATGACACCCGACTTGCCGTCCGATCCCACGCCGAATCCGGCGGCGAGGTTTCCATCGGTGAACGACTTGAACTGCTTGGCGGTCGGTCCCGGCCGGCCGAATTCGATCTTCCCCTCCACCTCGCCCAGCGCCGCCTTCTTCGAATCGAAGGACCACCACGCCACCGGAAGCAACTGCTTCACCTGCTCGTGATAGGCGGATGTGGGAGATGCTGCGGGTTTCTTGTCGGCACCCAAGGCGCCCGACGTTGACACGAGGCCCGCGACAACGACGCCGGCCCCCAATTTGGACAGTAATTTCATAAGCGCATTCCGCCGAAAACGCCGCTCACCGACGTTCCGGCTCAATCCATCAATCCTTGCCTCGTGGACGACGGAATTGCAAACCATGTTCAACCCGAAAACAGCGGGCGGGCAGGACCGGACAAATTGTGTGCCCTCCGGGAAGGGCGTCCGCTTTTGGGATTGGAAGTTCTTGGGCGAACGTCGAAGGTTCGCCACGAATTGAACGCCGCAACCGCCAACGCAGCCCCTGCGCCGCAGCCGCCCTCCATCGTCACGCCCCAGGTCGATCTCTGGTGCGTCGGATTGGGATCCATCGTTGTCCTGGCGCCACTAGTTCTGTTCGGCGACCGAACCATCCTGGGCCTGGGCCTCAGCATGACGGCCATTCTCACGATGTGGATCAACATGCCGCACTTCCTGGCCTCTTACCGCATTGTCTACCGGACCAAGGAATCCATTCTCAGACACAGCGGAGCGTCCATCTATCTTCCCGCCATTCTGCTGGCCTACTGTTTCTATGCCGTCGCCAAGGCAGAGACCGATTTCCGCCACGTCGAAATCCTGCTGATGGTCTCCAGCGGCTACCTCGCCTGGCACTACACCGGCCAGATCTGGGGCATGATGGCGACCTTCGGCGTCCTGAGCGGCAACCCCTTCAACAAGCTCGAACGCAACCTGATCCGGACGGGGCTCCGCCTGCAACTCGTCTGGCACGTCACCTGGGTCCTGCAGCGCGTGCCGCCCGATTACCCATGGCTCCTGAAGTTCGCCGGCAACGCCTACTTCGTCATGTCGCTCCTGACCGCCGTCGCCTACACCCTGGCGCTCGCCGGGTTCTGGTTCTACCGAAAACGGACGGGAACCCTCCCGCCGCTGCGCGCGTCCATTGCCTGGTTGGCTCTCTGCTTCTGGTACGCCGCCATCGCCCGCGACCGCGACGCCATCCTGCTCGCGCAGATCGGCCACGCCGTCCAATACCTTGCCTTCACCGGACGCGTCGAAGCCAATGTGTTCAATCGCGAGAGCCCGCGGGAACATGCGTCAACCACCCGTCATGTCCTGATCTATTTCGGACTTCTGATCGCCGTTGGATTCTTCGTCGTCTGGCTGTTCGAAACGCCCGGCGTGATCGTCGCCTATGATCTTTGGGGCAAGGCAGCCGCCAAGGCCCTGCCGCCCGTCATGCTCGCCTTCATCAACATCCACCACTACTACACCGACGGCGTCATCTGGAAGATCAGCAGCCCCACGGTGAAACGGGACCTGTTCTCACACCTGCCGAAGGACGGGAAGAAGAAACAGAAATAGGCGTGTTACGCGTTGCGTGCTGCGTGTCAGCGCCCCACGCCCCACGCCCCACGCAACACGCAACACGTGAACCCCATCGTCAACATCGCCGCCTACAAGTTCGTCACCCTGGACGACCTGCCGGCGCGCCGTATCGCCCTGCGCGACCGCTGTCGCGAACTCGGTCTCAAAGGCACCATTCTGCTCAGCCCTGAAGGCATCAATCTGTTCCTGGCCGGTTCGCGCGAGGCCATCGACGCCTTCGTCGCCGGACTCCGCTCGCAACCGGAGTTCGCCGACCTCGAGACCAAGGAGAGCTTCAGCGACCGCCAGCCATTCAACCGCATGCTGGTCCGCCTCAAGAAGGAGATCATCGCCTTCGGCGTCGAAGGCATCGATCCACGCGTGGAGACCTCGCGCCGGCTGCCCGCCAGGGAACTCAAGGCCTGGCTTGACGAAGGCCGCCCCGTCACACTGCTCGACACGCGCAACGACTACGAGATCGACTTGGGCACCTTCGACAACGCGATCCCCATCAAGCTCGATGAATTCCGCCGGTTCCCCGAAGCCGTCGCCGAGCTGCCCGAAGAAATGAAGGAGCAGCCGGTGGTTTCATTTTGCACCGGCGGCATTCGTTGCGAAAAGGCGGCCCCGTTTCTGGAGAAGGCGGGCTTCAAGGACGTCTACCAACTCGAGGGCGGCATCCTGAAGTACTTCGAGGAATGCGGCGGCGCGCACTATCGCGGCGATTGTTTCGTCTTCGACCAACGCGTCGGCCTCAACCCGGAACTCAAGGAAACCGACGCGGCCGCCTGCTTCGCCTGCCAGGCCGTGCTGTCGAAGGAAGACCGCGCTTCAGACCAATACGTCCCCGGCAGGTCCTGCCCGCACTGCTTCAAGACCGAGGACGAATCCATGTCGCTGTTGATCGAGCAACGTCATGCCGCGCTTGCGAAGTTCAGTTCCCCACTGCCCGGCAGCCAGCCCTACGAAAACCGCCGCCCCATCAAGGTCACCGGCAGGTTTCACCGGCACAAGCTGATCGATTTCCTGGACGCGTTGAAGACCATCCACTCCCGCGAAGACTGGCTCTCGATCTGCGCCGAGGGACGCCTGCGGCTCAATGATCGCCCCTTGACGCCCGATGACGTCATGAACGCCGGGCAGATCGTCACCCTGGTCAATCCCATGACCGTGGAGCCGACGGTCAACGCGGACATCGAGATCCTGCACGAGGACGACGCCATCGTGGTTTTGAACAAAACCGCGCCGCTGCCGATGCACCCGAGCGGACGCTTCAACCGCAACACGCTCCAATACTTTCTCGACCAGGTCTATCATCCCCTTCACGTGCGCCCGGCGCACCGACTCGACGCCAACACCTCCGGCATTGTCGCCTGCGCCAAGAGCCGCGCCTTCGCCCGCAGGCTCCAACCGCAGTTTCAGAACTGCGAGGTGACAAAGACCTATCTGGCCCGGGTTCAGGGCTCCCCGAAGGAGGATCAGTTCGCCTGCGCCGCGCCGATCAGCCGCCATCCCACCGACCTCGGCGCGCGCGTCATCGATCCGTCAGGGCATCTCGCGGAAACGAGGTTTGAGGTCTTGGAGCGCCATGATAACGGCACAACGCTGTTGAAAGTCACCCCGCTCACCGGCCGCACCAATCAGATCCGCGTCCACCTCTGGCATCTCGGCATGCCCGTCTGCGGGGATCCGCTTTATCTGCCTGGCGGCAAGACGGGCCAGCAGCAGACCCTCGGACCGGAGGATGAACCGATGAAATTGCACGCGGCAGCACTGAAATTCCGGCATCCGGTTTCCGGGAAGACGGTGAAGTTCGAGACGTCCCGAGATTGGACGTGACCTGAGGTTCGGGAACCGCCCAAGGAGGGGCGACATTCCTGTCGCCCTGCCCGCGCAGCAGGCACAAGGACGCGCGACGAGCAACACGACCTGACCAAGCCCGGGACGCGAAGCATTCCCAAGCGCCCGTCTGGCCGCTTTCCGGCCCGGGCGACAAGAATGTCGCGACGCAGTTCAGTTTCTGTGCGCCTCAAGACCGGACGCCTGCGCATCGCGTTGCTCGCTCTGGCTGAGAAATGGGCAAACCGGCAGGTTTGCCCCACCGTGGTGGGGTATTGCTGCCGCAACACCCATTTCTCAGCGTGCGAGCGTAGCGAAGCCCCGCGTGTTCGACGTTTCCTGTGTCGTATATTTTCTGACCTGCGCCCGAATGTCGCCGCTCCTTGCCAAGACGCCTGACAACTCCCCGCCAATCCACTATCCTCCCCGACCATGAGACCACGCCCCTTCCGCCCTTCAACACTCGCGGTCATCCTCCTATCCGTCGCCATTCCGGTCTCCGCCCAGACCAGGCACGACCGCGAGCAGAAGGACGAGGACTACATCCACACGCCGCCGGGATTCAGCGAACCCGGCAAACCTGCCTTGGCCACGGGCAAGGACGCCGCCTCGCTCATGCTCAAGTTCGTCGACCCCGCGACCGAGAAGCCAACGCCCTGCCGCGTCAATGTTGTCGGGCCCGATGGCCAATTCTACCAACCGGAAAAAAACCCACTCTCCCAGTATTCACTCACCGGCCATTGGCCCGCGACCGGCAAGGGAAACCGCCGAGGCAAGGCGCCTGTCCGCTACTTCGGCCGCTTCTTCTACAGCACGGGCGCGACACCGATCAAGGTCCCGCCCGGCCGGTCGCGCGTCGAGGTCTGGAAGGGATTCGAATTCCGGCCGCAGTCCGTCGAGGTCACGATGAAGCCGGGAGAAATCCGCGAATTGGTCATCCCGTTGAAGCGGACCGTCTCCATGACCGACCTCGGCTATTACTCCGGCGACACCCACCTCCATCTCGAACGCGCCTCCGAGGACCACGAGAACGACGCCTTCCACCTGCTCCAGTCCGAGGACGTCCGCTACGGCGGCGTGCTTTGCTACAACCCGACCGCATCGTATCGCGGCGAGATGAGCGCGCAGGATTTCAAACAGCTTCGCGGACTCGGCGTCAGTTCCATCAGGCAGCGCGGCGACTACCAGATCATCTCCGGCCAGGAATACCGCAGCATTCACTACGGCCACACCAAGGTCTTCCTCGCCGACGACCTCGTGCAGGCCGGACGCATCTACGATCCCAGCTCATGGCCGACCTTCGGCGAGGCCGTGCGCGACATCCGCAAGGACGGCGGCCTCGTCTTCTGGGCGCACGGCGGCTATGAGAAGGAAATCTGGGCCGACTTCATCCACGGAGGCTCCGACGGCGTGGAACTCCTGCAGTTCGGCGTCTACCGCCCCATCGGACTTGAAGGCTGGTATCGCATCCTCAACATCGGCTTCAATTACCCCGCCACAGGCGCCAGCGACTACCCGGCCTGTCGCAAGTTCGCCGACTGCCGCGCCTACGTCCACGCCGACAAAACCCCGCGCATCGACGACTGGCTGAGAAACCTCGCCAAGGGCCAAAGTTTCTTCACCACCGGCCCGCTGCTGCTGCTCGAAGTCGACGGCGTCAAACCGGGCGGTTCCATCCGCCGCAAGGCCCACTCCGTCGACACCGCTCCCGGTTTCGAAGCCAAGGTGAAGGTCTTCTCCGAAGTCGCCCCGGTCACCGACATCGAGTTGATCGTGAATGGGAAGGTTGTCAAAAAGAAGGTCATTCCCCCGTCACAAGGCCGCGGACGCTGGATTGAATTGAATGCCCAACTCACTTTTGCCGAATCCGCCTGGATCGCCGCGCGCGCGTATTCCAAAGCCCCCACCGGCAGCCCCGATGGCGAAGCGCACACAAATCCGGTTCACGTCTACATCAACGGAAGAGCGCCCTACGACGAAGCGGATCTGGATTGGCTGCTGAAGAAGCTCGATTCGCAGATTCTGTTCCACACCAGGCGCGAGTTTCCGAAGCAGGCGACCATCGGATCCAAGGCCAGGGCGGTCGGGTATTTCAAGGAGGCGGGGAGGAAGCTGATCACGATTCGGGATCAAGGCGGAAGGGATGCTCCGACGAGGTAGGGCGCACGCCGCCGCGCCTTTCAAGCCCTTCACGGGCAAAGGCCCGGGCTGCTTCCCTCACGCCGCCGCTGTGGCCGGTTCGAGCGTGGGGCGCTCCCTGCGCGCGCGCAACCGGACCCGGAACACCGTGCCCGCCCCTTCGGCGCTGCCGAACTCGACCCTGCCTCCCAGGATCTGTTCTCCCAGCAGTTTCATGGACCTGGTCCCGATCCCGCGGCCTTCGCCTGATTTCGTGCTGAATTTTCGTTGAAAAATGCGCAGTTTCAGATCCTCCGGGATCTCACTTTCATTCCAGACGCAGAAGGCATGCTCCCCGTCATCCTCCAGGTGCCAGACCTTGACCGCGCCGCCCGCGGCTGTCGCCTCCAACGCGTTGGCGACCATGTTGCAGAGAATTCTCAACAGCAGGGACAGATCCGTCACCAGCGGATTGGCCGTCCCCACGTCGGCAAACTCAATCCTCCGGCCGCGGGCCAAAGGATGCGCCGCAAAGAAACTCCGCAACTCATCGAGCACGAGGCTCGGGCGCCATTCACGCCAGTCGGGCTTGAAGGCTCCGACATCGTTTCCCGACAGCCCCTGCTGCAGCGCGACCTCCTGACGAAGGCGCTGCGCGAGTTGATGAATCATTTCCGGCATCTCACCGCCGGCGTCCTCATCCGCGAGAACCTCGCTTGCGCCCAGAAGCCCGGCCAACATGTTGTTGACGTCGTGATAGAACGTCCGCTCCAACGCGATCCGCTGTTGTTCAATCGTGATGTCCTGCATGAAGAACAGGAGAAACCGTTCGCCCCCAAGTTCGATCGCCCGGACCGTCACTCGAAAGACCAGGTCCTTCACGCCCTCGTCCGTCTTCGCGCGCAGGGAACAGATCTTCTCCGAAGGGCCGTTCCCATTCAGGGCCGCCATGGTGGCGATGGCCCCCCGCAGTTCCGACAAGCCTTGCCTGTCCCGCATCCGCCCGGCCCCTTGCACGCATGAACGCATTGAAACGCCTCCCCCGGGCGCAATCCCCAGGCCTCAAGTTGATTGCCGATCCCCAGCTTTCTCGCCATCGCATCGTTCAAGGCGACGATCTGACGCTGCTCGTTCAACACCGCCAGACTGCCATTGACCGACTCCAGCAGGCATGAGACCACCGGACTGTGGCTCGCCAGCTTGATGCTCGCCTTCAACGCGTCCGCATCCGCCCGCTCCGGCGGCGCGAAATACGTGCCGTGTTCCTGGTCTGTCAGCATGGCTTTGGTCAAATTCAATGATCTGCCGCCCGCGCGGCGAACCACCCTTGCCGTCAATTGATCCATCGGCATTTTCTGCTGGCAACTTGAATGCGCCGGAAAAGGACGCTCGCAGTTGCATCGCCCGCGCATCCCTGCTAAGTGACGCCCCCGACACACGCAGCATGCTCATCCCCTTCGACAACTCCTTCGCCCGCCTCGGCGACGCCTTCTTCGCGCGTTGCGAAGCGTGCAAAGTGGACGCGCCCACGCTGATCCGCGTCAATCGGGAGTTGGCCGAGGAATTGGGCATCGATCCCGACCGCCTGGATTCGGACGAAGGACTGGCCATCCTCTCGGGCAACCAACGCGCGGAGGGTTCGGAGCCCATCGCCATGGTCTACGCCGGCCATCAGTTCGGAGGCTTCGCCGGCCAACTTGGCGACGGTCGCGCGTTGCTGCTCGGGGAGGTCGTGGATCGCAACGGAGTCCGCCGCGACATTCAGTTGAAAGGCTCCGGGCAGACCCCCTTCTCCCGCCGCGGCGACGGCAGGTCCGCGCTCGGGCCGGTATTGCGCGAATACATCGTCTCCGAGGCCATGCACGCCCTCGGCGTCCCGACCACCCGCGCCCTGGCCGCCGTCGCAACCAACGAACCGGTCTATCGCGAAACCCTGGAACCAGGCGGCGTGTTCACTCGCGTCGCCCGATCTCACATCCGCGTGGGAACCTTTGAGTGGTTTGCCGCGCGCCGCGACAACGACAACCTGCGCGCGCTCGCCGATTACGCGATCGACCGCCTCTACCCCGACGCGCGCAGGACGGACAATCGTTACCTCACATTTCTCGAAAGCGTGATCGACCGCCAGGCGGAACTCATCGCGCATTGGATGCAACTCGGCTTCATCCACGGCGTGATGAACACCGACAACACGAACGTCTCCGGCGAGACCATCGACTTCGGCCCCTGCGCGTTCATGGACGCGTATCACCCGGAAAAGGTCTTCAGCTCCATCGACCACCAGGGCCGCTACGCCTACAACAACCAGAGCCCCATCGCCCAATGGAATCTCGCCCGGTTGGCGGAGACCCTGTTGCCGTTGATCGACGAAAACACTGAGAACGCCCTGACGCTGGCCCGCGAGGCGCTCGAACGCTTTCCCCGCGTCCACCAAAAGGCGCTCATGAAGCGCTTCGCCGCCAAGATCGGACTCCGGGAAGGCGCCCGGGAGGACTGGGATCTCGCGCAGAGACTTCTATCAGCCATGACCGACGGCCAAGCCGACTTCACGCTGACCTTCCGACACCTGTCCGGCGCGTTGGAAGCAAACGACGACTCCGCCGTGACCCGGCTTTTCACCTGTCCCAAGGCAGTCGAAGTGTGGCTGAAGGATTGGCGGGCCCGTCTGGCGAATGAAGAATCTGAAGCGACGATCGCCCTGATGCGACAAACCAACCCGGTGTTCATCCCCCGGAACCACCGCGTCGAGGAAGCCATCCAGGCCGGCTACAAGGGCGACTTCGCCCCCTTCCACAAACTCGTTGAGATCCTGAAGCGCCCCTTCGACGAACAACCGGAACACAGGGAATACGAGGCCGCCCCGAAACCGGAGGAAGTCGTCCGGGCGACCTTCTGCGGCACGTAGCGCAGCCTTCCCAACTGCGGGACGCTTACGCTCCGCGGCTCAACAGCAACCGGAGCCCCCTCAGTCGTATTCAAACACCACCGAAGCCGCGCAATCGACATCACTCACCGCGCGGACCCAATAGGCGCTGAATCCCTTCGGAAACGTATGTTCACCCTCGGCTCCGGGTTTCAGATCAAAACTGCGATACGGAATCCAAAGCCCCGTTCCGTCCACATCCACTTCCAAGACGACCTTCGCGACCTTGTCCGCGACAAGCGTCACCCGCTTCCGATCGTAGCCGGTCATCAGATAGGGATCGGACACTTCCCCGGCCTTGACCTTGGAATTTTTCCACGGCCCGCCCCTGCCACGCGGCTTGCCGAGCTTCCACAAGTCATCAACAACGCCCGCCCAGACCGCGGCCCGGCCATCCGCGCTGCGAAAGATGCGGCCGCTCATGGTATCGGCGTCGATTCCGGTGAACAGCAACAACCCGTTGTGGGAACAGAAATCGTGAATTGCGAGACTGTGCGTCGCCACCGGCCGAACCTTGGCCACCCCCTGCGCATTGCGGGCGGGAAGTTCGTAAAACGTGCCGTGAATATTCAACAAATCCCGCTCCGTCGCCACCTCGCGACAGACACGGGCCAATCCAAAGTTCGCCGTCACCGCATCCTCAATCTCCGGCCGCCCGGCAAACAACGCAATTTCGTAGACGCGAAAGTAGTCGTCCGAATCCGAATGAACACGCACGAACCGCGCTGCCACCGGCTCCTCGAGCAGGATCTCCCGGCGCGACTGTGAATTGCCTCGGACCTCGGCGCCCGGAAGCGTCCGCCAACCGTCGCCGGCCTTCACCTGAACCTCAAACCGATCCGCGACCGAAACCGAACCGTTCTGCCACCCCGTCACAATCCAGATGTTCCCGAAACGCTTCTCAACGCCCAGGTCCAGTTCGATCCAGTTCCCCTTCCGGCCCCGCGCGCCGATCCAGCGATCGTCGTCTGTCAGGCTGCCGTCGACCGCGTTCGCGGCCGCGTAATCACCGTGCGTGGAACTGACTTTGACCGCGGCTCCGACGGCCAGATTGGCGGCCACATGTTCGGCGAATGTCCCGCCCACTGCCTGCTTCGCCTCGAACACGCCTGCCTCATCATACCGATCATTCCTCGGCAATCGGTAGCGTTTCCCGTCCTCCTCGATCAGCACGGAAGCGTCATCGACTGTGAATGCCTTGGCCGGTTGAGCCACATCGGCGACAAGACGCTCCGCCTGCGCCGGTTTGTGCATCGGGACCAACTCCATGCGTTGGTTGATCTCGTAATACGCGGCGTCGCTGCCGTCGGGATTCGACGACGCGACCAGGCCAAGCCGGTCATGGGCAAGGCTGCGCATCAACCCGTAGGAGGAAGCCTCCCCGCCGGCGCGCGCAATGCCCGCAAACTCCCGCCCATTCTTCGCGTTGCGCGGGTCGCGGTTGCGATACTGGAAATTGGCGGTGACCGCCCGGGCTCCCCCTTCGATCCTCAAACGGACCCACGCCCCATTCTCGCCTTCTTCAAAAATGTGCGAAACCGCGCCCCTGGCCGGAAGGGAAATCCTGCGCATTTCCCTCCATTCGTCCGTCCCTTCGCGATCGACTTCGAGAACAAACTCCGCCGCCTGTTCCGACTGGTGGCTCAGGTGCAGTTGCCGGTGATCGTAACCCGAGAACAGATACGGATCGCTCGTCTGCCCGGCCTCTACATCATCGCGCAACCAGACGGAGCCGCGACCGATCGCCGGACCGAGGCGGTCAAGCCGCCCGGGATCCACGAACCACAGATTTGAGTTCGACTGCTTCGGCGCGCCGTGTTTCGCCTTGAAGCTCCGGGTGTTCATGAACTCCGCCCGTGCTGAGTCGTCACAACCCAGCGCGATCCGATCGCCCCAACGACAGAAGTCGCCGATGACCTTCAGGTAATTCGAACGCGGCGCAATGCCGGCCGAACTGCGTTTCGAGAACGCCACGGGAAACCGCCAGAAGGTCCCATGCATCGTGGCGAGCAGGTCCTTCTCCCCGATTTCGCGGATGCGCGGCCACTCGGTATTCCAGCCATGCGACCCGTCATAACTGTGACTGCCCTTGGGAAGGCGGTAGAAATGCCATGCCTTGTCCTCCAGCAATCCGAGCACAACCGAACGAGCATCCCACCCCAGGGTCCAGACAGGGTCCCTTTCCGGATTTACGCCGCCCTGGATACCGCCCGGTCCGGTGATCTCCGTAAACTGATGACGGCGCACCAACCGCCAATCCCCCTCGCCAAACCACTCCGCCAGGGCGCCCGAGGGAATCGTCGGATCCGTTGCGACCAACGGATGCCTCTCTCCGTTGTTGGCATAAACCAGACGCCCCTGACCGGAATACAAGCCCTTGCCATGGTAACCGGGCAACTGCGACCTGAGTCCGACCTTCGGCGCGCCGCCATTGCCGTCGCGAATCAGGCATTCCACCTTCAACGTGTTGACATCGACCTCGTAAAGCCCCTCCTCCATCGTCGCGTAATAGACCTTGTTCCCCGGATCAACAAGATGCCGCGCATTGCCCGTCAAACGGCCATACATCGACTTTGGAGAGATCACGCGGATGTTGCGCTTCGCATCGATGACGTAGGGTCCGATCAGCAGTTGCCCCGACTCACGATGAATCAGGCGGTTCGCCGGGGTGCCGCCGACGCTTCCCGGAAAGATGCGTTGCTCCAGGTCCGGCGTGATCTCATACAGCTTGTCCGTGGAGCCGCCCGGTTGATGCGGCGCGTAGGTGATGGACCACAAGCGTCCCGCCCACGGCGCCACCACGCCCGTGCCGCACTCGTTCTCGTCGTTCCACATCGTCAGATGCGGATAGACGCCGGAGATGTTGATGGGCGCAGCCGCTGCGCACGAATTCCAGACCAGGAAGAACAGTCCGCCGCACACAGCCCAGACGACAACAAGAGTGGATAAAAATCGGCGCCACATCATGATTATGACCAGGGTCGCCGGGCAGTTTCCCTGTTTTCCAAATCGCATCTCTGAAGCTTCCTGCCAATAATCCCCCCGCTCAATGAAAAGAATCACCAAGTCTCCGATCTGGCTCCTGGTCGCTGCGACGCTGCAACTCACGCTCGTCAACGCAGCCGACCGCCCCAACATCCTCTTCCTGTTCGCCGACGACCAGAGGGCCGACACGATCGGCGCACACGGCAATTCGCATGTTCGCACGCCGAATCTCGACAGCCTGGTCGAGGCGGGCTTCAGCTTTCGGCGCAACTACTGCGCCGGCTCCTTCAGCGGCGCGGTCTGCGTCGCCAGCCGGGCCATGCTGATGACCGGTCGTCACTGGATGAACCTGCCGCGCAGGAAACCGCAATCCAACTGGGAGGACGCCACGCCCCTGCCCGCGTTGTTGACTGAAAAAGGCGGCTACGACTCCTTCATCGTGGGCAAGTGGCACAATGGCAGGGCAATGCTGGACAAGTCCTTCCGCAACGGCCGATCCGTCTACATGGGCGGCATGGCCAATCACGCCGACTTTCAGGTGCAGGATCTCTCCGACGGCAAACTCGGTCCCAGGCGCCAGGCCGGGAAGTTCTCCAGCTCCCTGTTCGCGGACGAAGCCGTGAAGTTCATCAAAAGCGCGGGGACGGAGAAGCCCTTCTTCCTCTACGTCGCCTTCATGGCGCCGCATGACCCGCGCAATCCGCCGGAGAGGCATCGCGAAATGTACTACCGGAACCGCCCGCCGTTGCCGCCGAATTTCCTTCCACAACATCCATTCCAAAACGCCCCCCAAGCCACATCCGGTCGCGACGAAAGCCTCGCGCCCTGGCCGCGAACCAAAGAGATCGTCAGCGACCAACTCTGCGAATACTACGGACTCGTCACCCACCTCGACGAACAGGTCGGCCGCGTTCTGCAGGCGCTCAGGCAAAGCCCGCACGCGAAGAGCTCCATCGTCGTCTACACCGCCGATCATGGCCTCGCCATGGGCAGCCACGGCCTGTTGGGCAAACAGAACATCTACGAGCACAGCATGCGCAGCCCGCTCATCCTCAGCGGCCCCGGCATCCCCAGAGGAAAAGCCAGCGACGCCCACACCTACATCCACGACCTCTACGCGACCGTCGCGGACCTCGCAGGCATCGCTCGCCCCGACAACATTGACGCCCGAAGCCTGCGACCGATCATGACCGGCGACGCCCAAAGCATTCACGATTCCGTCTTCCTCCCCTTTCAGGACAACCAACGCGCTGTCAGCGACGGCCGTTGGAAGCTGCACGTCTATCCCCGAATCAATCACCGCCTGCTCTTCGACCTCGCCTCCGACCCGCACGAGACCAGGAACCTCGCGGATTCCAAAGAGCATCAGGCGCGCGTCTCAAGGATGTTAGCCCTGATGGAAACCCATCGCAAACGCCTCCACGACCCGCATCCGCTGAGCGTCGAAAACCCGGAGCCAATGAAGCCGGAATACGACAACAGCAAACGCGTGCTCGATCGCTGGCAACCAGAGTGGATCCGCGAGAAATACTTCGCCGGCCGCAACGATCCTGATCATGGGACAACGAGGACGAAGCCCAAGCGCGCGAAGACAGCCATGCCGCGTCCGCAGCTCCGATTCATCAACGGCAGCGACCAACCCATGGAGATCTTCTGGCTCAAGTCCGACAGCGAACGTGTGCCCAATGGCAGGGTCGATCCCGGCAAGGACACCGTCATCCACACCACCCTGGGGCACCGTTTTGTCGTCGTCGGACAGAAGGACAAGTCCGAGATCGAGGTCGTCAGCCGGGCGTTCGTGCAGGGCTTTCGCTTCGACCCTCCGGACAAGGACGGCATCCCGGCATTTTACACCCAGCGCGCCAGCGCCGGCGGATTCCCCATCGTGGCGTCGGAAAAGGTCAATCCCTATGCGCTCAAGGAGGCCGTGTATCTCGCGGACATGATGCTCGCCAAACGGCCGGATGTGCGGGAGGCCATGATCCGCAGCGGCGTGCGCCTCAGCATCCTCGCCTGGAACGAGTTCACCTGCGACCAGCCGGAATGGGCGTGGATGGCGAAGCATCCGGTCCCGGGCTTCCCCGGCATTCCGCCGCGTGATTATCGCGACGCCCGCGCCCGCGGCATGGGCGGCAGCATGACCGACCCCTACTGCTCCTGCGCCGAGGAAAACCTGCTCGCCTACCCCGGCGACCCTTACGCCTCGGAAAACATCTTCATCCACGAATTCGCCCACAACATCCACCTGCGCGGCATGTCCAATGTGGATCCCGGATTCGACGGACGCGTCAGGCAGGCCTACGACGCAGCCATGAAGGCGGGCCTCTGGAAGGGCAAGTACGCCTCGGTCAATCATCACGAGTATTTCGCCGAAGGCGTGCAAAGCTGGTTCGACGACAACCGCGAGAACGACCACGACCACAACCACGTCAATACCCGCGCCGAACTGATCGACTACGACCCCGGCCTGGCCGCGCTTTGCCGCGAGGTCTTCGGGGACACCATCCTGAAATACACCAAGCCCGCCACCCGCCTCCACGGACACCTGGAAGGCTACGATCCCACAACGGCCCCGACATTCGTCTGGCCCGCGCGGTTGGACAAGGCGCGCAAGCAGATCCGGGCCGCCGCGCAGGCCCGCTCCCGCGCCACATCCCCCGCCCCTCCGAAACAGATGCCGAAGGAGGATGTGATCGACATTCCGGCCATCGGCGACGGCCTCTGCCTCCACAACCTGTTCCAGTCGAACATGGTGTTGCAACGGGACAAACCCGCCGTCATCCGGGGCTGGGCCGACCCCGGTGAAGAAGTGACAATCTCCTTCGCCGGGCAATCAAAGTCCGCCACCGCCGGGCCGAATCGCTCATGGAGGATCACTCTCGCCCCCATGGCCGCCAGCAGCGAACCGCAATCGCTCACCGTAAAAGGCGCGACGAAGGAACTGACCCTCGACAACATCCTGGTCGGCGACGTCTGGATCCTCGGCGGCCAGAGCAACATGGAGCATCCGCTCAGCCGCGTGGAAAACGGCAGCCTGGAGATCGTTTCGGCCAATTATCCGAACATCCGGATCCTGACCGTTCCCGCGCAAAACGGCCCGGAGGTGAAGAAAGGCTTTCCCCGTCTGCACGAATGGAGCGGCTGGTTCAGCCGACATTTCCGGAAGGGCGACTGGGATGTCTGCTCGCCCGAAGTCGTCCGGGACTTGTCCGCAATCGGCTACGTCTTCGCGCGCCGCATTCATATGGCGTCGCAGGTTCCCATCGGGGTGATCGACGCCTCCCGCGGCGGCACGACAGTCGAGACCTGGACGCCGACCGATGTCCTCGCCGGAATCAAGACACCCGAGGTGAAGGGACTGCTGTCCGAATGGGAGGCGAAGGTGGCGGATTGGGACGCGGAAGCAGACCTGGAGAAACGGGTCAAGGACCACCATCGCTGGGTGGAAAACATGAAGAAGCAGGGACGCGAGGTCCCCAGGGATCGGACCGTCCCCTCGGATCTCCGACCGGGGCCGGCCATGGACCACAACCGTCCCGGAACCTGCTACAACAGCATGATCGCGCCCATTGCCGGGTTCTCGGTCAAAGGCGCGATCTTCCACCAGGGCTTCAACAACGCCCTCGGGGCCGGTTCCGATGGCGCCGCCATGTATCGCCAGATTTTCGGGGAAATGATCACCGCCTGGCGCGCCGCCTTCAACGATCCGGATCTCCCCTTCGGCATCATCTCGCTCTGCACGGCCGGCGACCCGCAAACCCGCGACGACTACCTCGAAAAAATGTACGACAACGGGATCTACATCCGGGAGGCGCAATACCGGACCTTCCTCGATTTCCACAGGGCGGGCGACAAGCACATCGGCTTCGCCAGCAGCTTCGACAAACGCAGGTCGTGGTATCATCCGCAGCTCAAGATTCCGGTCGGCGAACGCATCTCGCGCTGGGCCCTCGCCACGCAATACGGCTTCGAACGCGACATCAGGTGGAAGCCGCCCATGCACACGGAGATGACGGTCGAGGATGACAGGATCATCCTGCGCATGGACACGCAGGTGAAGGCCGTGGACGACGGCCCCATCGAAGGCTTCGCCATCGCCGGAGAGGATCGCCGATTCCATCCCGCCGACGTCGAGCATCTGATCACGGGAAAGGACCGGAACAACCGGCCGCAATACGATCGCCGCGCCATCGCACTCTCCAGTCCGCACGTGCCGAAGCCGGTCCACTTCCGCTACGCCTGGGGCCGCAACCCCATGGGCAATCTGCAATCTTCGGATCAGAACGACCTTCCCTATGCCACCCAACGCAGCGACGATTGGAAGATGGAGGAGGTCCCCATCGAGTTCCCGGTCGATGAGTCGCTCCCTCCTCGCGACCGGGCGCGGCGCATTCGCAATGAAGCCATCCAGACCCTGCGTCTTGATGACCTCGGACGCAGACTCAAAGAAGCCCGGATGTTCATCGAACAACACAGGGAGCGTTACGAGGCCGACCGCAGGAAATGGGAGCAGAAACATCTCAAATCGTCAGAGTGAGGATTGCATCGTGACAAGATTGCCGATCACCCTCCTCGTCGCGTTGTGCGCAACCGCCATCGCCGCAGCTGAAACCCTGCCGCCGCTGAAGAACGGCAGGGCCCCGCAGACCTACGACGAACTGTGGGCCGGATTTGATCCCCGGGCGGAGCCCTTGGACACGGAGATCCTGAAGGAATGGGTAGAAGACGGCGTGGTTCTGCGCGTCGTGCGTTTCCGCATCGGGGTGTTCAAGGGCAGAACGGCCATGTTGGCGGCGATCTACGGATTTCCCAAGGGAGCCGAGGACCTGCCCGGCCTGGTCCAGATTCATGGCGGCGGACAATACGCGGACCACAAAGCCTGTCTCACCAATGCCAGGCGCGGCTACGCGACCGTCTCCATCGCCTGGGCCGGTCGCATCAGCGCGCCGGATTATCGCGTCGGCCCAAAGGAGGTAAAGCTCTTCTGGGATGGCAGGACGAACGATCCCGACTACCGCGTCACCACCGACTGGGGCGCCCTGGACGCCTATCACGCGCCGAGCCGGAACGGGAAGGACGCCTTCGTGACGATCCGCGACGGCTCCGAAGACTGGACGCTGGACGATGTCGAATCGCCGCGAAACAGCTCCTGGTTTCTTTGCGCGATGGCGGCGCGGAGGGCGCTCACCTTCCTCGAACGCCAACCCGAGGTCAACGGCTCGCGCCTCGGCGTCTACGGCCATTCCATGGGTGGAAAACTGACCGTCGCCACGGCCGCGGCCGACAGGCGCGTGAAGGCCGCGGCCCCCTCCTGCGGCGGCATCAGCGACCGCTACAACAGGAACCCGCTGCACGTGGGAACCATCGGCGATTCTCCGCCTTTGAAACGCATCGCCTGCCCCATCATCTTCCTCATCCCCGCGAATGACTTTCACGGCCGCATCGGCGACCTCCCCCAATCCATCGCCGACATCCAATCCAAGGACTGGCGGGCGACCTGTTCGCCACACCACAATCATCAGGACACGCCCGCCTACGAGGTCGCAACCCAGCTTTGGATGGACCAACACCTGAAAGGCTCATTCGAGTGGCCCGGGACTCCGGAGACCGCATTGAAACTCTCGACCAGCGACGGGACTCCGATCTTCACCGTGAAGCCTGACACCTCGCGGGAGATCCTGTCGGTCGATGTCTTCTACACGCAGCAGGGACACAACGGCGGCGCCGAGGACATTCAGGACGCCCAACATCGTTTCTGGCATCACTCAACGGCACGCGGGGCCAATGATGCATGGACCGCGCAACTTCCGTTGGCGGATACGAACCGACCTCTTTGGGTCTACGCGAACGTCCTTTACGCATTGGACAAACCCGTCGCCGGAGCCGGCTACTACTACCGCAGCCACACCGCCGAAGCCTTCAACGTATCATCGTTGTTGACGGTGGTTTCCTCCGGGGAACTGCGCGGGGCCAACGCCAAGGCCGCCCTGAAGCCGACCCGTCTGATCGAGGACTTCAGCGGCGACTGGGAAAAGGAATGGTTCACCTACCGCCCCGCCGAATGGGCCCGGACGACGCACAAGCTCAACGAGAACATCTGGAAGGCTCCGCCCGGCGCAACCTTGTCCCTTGAAGTCCGGTCACCCGCTCCAAACACGCTGGTCGCGCTGCTCGACGGGCATGCCGCCGAGATCGAACTCCTGGGCGGCGGGGCCTGGCAATCGATCGACCTGAGCCCCGCCGACTTCCTCGACGCGGGCGGCTCCCCCCTTGCCGATTGGAGCGAGGTCCGCCGATTGAAGCTGAGCCATGCCGAGCATCTGCGCCCGAAGCGCGGCGACAAGGGGCAGCCCCGCCGCGTCGGCAGGAACTGGAAAGGCACCCCGCCCCGCTTCCGAAACCTGCGCTGGGACGTCAGACATTGTCTCCTCGAACAACCCCGCCCGCGCCGCACGAACGACTACGCATGGACAACCAGCCACATGCAGGTCGGCGTGCGTTGGCAGCCCTTCCCCGGCCGCCCGGCAAACAACGAGCATGACGCCGCCCGCCCCGTCCTCGCCCGCGACAGCAGTTACGTCCAGTTCTGGGCAAGCTGGAGTGCGATGGAGCCAACGCCGGAAAACACGAACTACGAGGCGCGCCCCTCCGCCAGTCTCCAGGCTCTGGATCGCGCGGTCGACGCCTGCAACGCCCGCGGACAGAAGGTCGAGTTCGTTTTCTTCCATTGCCCCGCATGGGCGTCCGAATCAGGCCAGGCCGGCGGACACAAACCAAAAGACGGCCTGTTCGAGGAGCATGTCCGACGCATGGCGACGCATTTCAAGGGCCGCGTCCACGCCTGGCAGTTGTCGCACGAGGCCAACAACCAGGGCCTGATGCACGGCGCCGATGTCCACTTCATCATCAACGAAACCCTCCTCAAGGGCGCGCGCGCCATTCGTTCCGTCTACGAGACCGAACCCGCGGAACCAGTGATCATTTCCACCACCGGCATGTCGCCCTGCGAGACCTGCGGGCCACGGGAAGGACTGGAAGCCAGGGGCGCGAAAGCGGTGGACCGGTTCTACGATCTCATGATCGCCAACCGCAGACTGATGAACGCCGTCGACGCCCTCAACCTCAACGTCTCCGACCACGCCAATGGCTACGGCAACATGGACGGGAAGATCATCCCCTCTTGCTGGGCGCAATACGATCTTGTCCGAAGGAAACTCGACCAGGCAGGACTGCAGTCGAAGTCCGTTCTCTCCTCGGAATCCTGGATTGTCTGGGATGACGCCGGCAACGCGCACGACATCGACGGCGATGGCGCCAAGACTGAGAAGGACGCCTGTTTGAAGACGATCACCATCCTCGGCCAATGCCTGGAGCGCGGGCTCAACACCATCAACCTTCCCTGGTCCGACAACTCCAGCTCCTGGGCCATGGGACTGACCAAACGCCTCGACTACAACGGCCGGGTCAGACAACTGCGGCCCGATCTCGTCATTTCCGCCAACGATGGCGGTCCCGACATCGTCACCCGCAAGCTCTCCCTGCGCGGCCGCGACAATTCTTTCGAGATCACCGACGGCGGCGGCCATCAATACAGCGTTGCAAACTACAGCAATCCCCCCGACCCCAACCATCTGCACTACTACATCTGGAAATGGTATGCCCAGATCGCCGGCGGACCGGACGAGGCGATCCGCCATGCCATCGCCGGCGAACCCGGCAACGACATCACGGTGACCGGCGAAGCCTTCAGCGGCGGAGAGCGCTACCGCATCGCCGGTTGGAACCGGACTCGGAAGGCGTTCACCGTCCTCGTCTACGCCGCCGGGGCCGACGGAGACTCATCCGCAACAGTGGCGATCCCCTCCAGAATCCGGAAAGGCCGGCATTACAACCGCGGAGATTCCAAGTTCGATTTCCGCGGCGAAGGTTTCCGGAATGGGGACCGCTACATCGCCCGCGTCATCACCAAGGACATCAGCGTCAGTGACGGATCGGACATCGCGCCAATGCATCATGAATCCGGGGTCGGGACCGTCGCCGATGAAACCCTGACCGTGACAATACCCGCCATGAACCGCTTCACCACGATCCAGTTTCTTGAACCCTGAGATCTCAGTGCCCCTCGCGCGCACTGCCGCTGCCCCGGTGAGATACCACGTCAAGTTTGCCGATCAGGCCACCATATTCGCGTCAGCGATCTCCAGCCCATCGTGGCAGCCGACGTAAGGAGGCTCATCTCGACCTCGCGCGAGCAGAAAAGTCCGCGCTCCAATCGCGACCTACGCCGTCACGTGGAAATAGCCGTGAATGTGCGGCATGCCGCGGAAGTACCAGACCATGTCCGGCCCTTCGATCTGCCAGGTGTCCCAGACGCCGTCGCGGCCGATATCGTAACGTCCGCCATAGCAGGAGACCCACAGACGATCGACGAGGTTGCGGTCCTTGATGGTCTTGATGGTGGCGTCCACATCGTCCGCGCGGAAACAAACAAGCATCCGCCTCATGGTCTCCAGCAGCTTCTCCTTCTGGTCCGCACTCAGGTCCGAGGTGGCCAATCCCGGCAGGTCGGTCTTCCGCTTCTTGATCACCGCGGCCGGCTTTTCAGAACGCGGCTCCCGGCCGGCCAGTATCTTCTCCCGCTGTTTCCCATCGAGCGAGCTGACAAACTCGTTGAACACGACGCCCTGGTACCAGAAGGGATTGCCCTCGTGATTCGGCCCCTCGCGGAAGGCCTTGGCAAAATTGCCGTAGAAGATCGGCCTTCCGCCAAAGCCGAGTCCCTTGTCCGTATGCGCATTGCAGCGCCGGGTCACGTGATGCCCGGTGTAGATGAACTCGAAGTCATCGTCCTCCGGCGTTCCAAAGAACCCGACTGACGGCGTGTTCTTGATCTGGCCCATCAGGTCCTTCTGCACCTGCCACCGCATCTTCTCCTGATGCTCCGGGTGATGCAGCGAATCGAAGATCTTCTGGACGAGTTCGCGCTGGTCGTCGGTGTAATGGGTGTGCAGCCGCTGCTGCGGATTCACATACCACCAATTGCTGACAAACTGCCGCTTCGAATCGTTCAGCGGCAGGCAGATCGCCCGTCGCTGCTCGTCGCTCAGGCTCTTGTAGAACTGCATCGGCAGCGAATCCTTGTCCGGCCTCGCGGCGCGCATCGACGGCAGGAAGGCCAGGGCGGCGGTGGCGCCCAACGCACGGATGGCGGCGCGGCGGTTGATGGGCTTCTCGGAAGGGGTGACGATCAGATTGTTCATGATGAAGTGCCCGGAAAATACACTGGTTGAACGCGTTTGTCTTGGCTCAAGTTACAGCGTCTTTTCCGCGTCCTGACCTCAAAGACACGGGAAGGGAGACTGAGAGCCTGTATGAAAAAGGGAGCGGCACAGATTTGGAGCGCGGCGGGGTTGGCTCCAAGGCGCAA
>JAYPEY010000058.1:0-35292 GCA_038126035.1 Verrucomicrobiales bacterium
CGGTTCGAAGACGAAGTGGCAATCACGGTCGTTTTCTTCGTTCCGCCCTTACAGGGCTTTGAAGTGGGACCTTTGCGGCGAAAGGCCCCTACCAACCGGAGGTAGGGACGCCTCGCCGAAGGCGTCCCACTTCAAAGCCCCGGCGGGGCGAAAGAACCGCAGCCAGTTCTTTGAAACCATTTCGTCCCACGGTTTCTGCACCCACTGCATGGAACATGACACCGGGCCATACAATACGCCCTCCCGCGCCAAATCATCCTTCACCAGCCTCCCGCCCACATGGCGGATTGTCGCCTGGATCTGGTTCTTCGCTTTGGTCGCAGTTTTTCTGGTCGCCAGGGCTGTGCAACCAACCCGCGACGAGTTCATTGAAGCCCGTTTCCGAAACATGGATAACGCCCCAAGAATGTCCGAAGGATGGATCTACGCTCAGAAACGCGACATCACATTCTGGGATGAAACCAACGGCTATTCCGGCGTCACCTGCGAAGCCGCATTCGACGTAAGACCATGGCCGGAAAACTACTTCCAATTGACTCTTGGCGACGGCGACACACTGACGTTCTTCGCCCGATCCTTGCACAGCGATGATTATCGAACGGAGGCCTTGCTCGGCCGTCGTTTCGGGGACGTCCTTCTGGCGCGATCCAGCACAGGCAAACGCTTCGTGGCAACCAACTACCACGTCTGCGGCGGCGTTGAATTCAATCTTCCCACAACCAACGGATTCGCCAATCTGGAAGAATTCCTGCGTCTGTCGATCGCATTCGATCCGGGCATGGACAGTCGATGGCTGCCTTACGAATAGGATTCGACTGAGACGCCGCTCATTGGCGAGCGCATCATCCCCAACGGAACCCACCGTCAAAAGATGGATTCCTTTCCGGTTTCCCGTATTCTCCCCTGAGTGTCCGTCTCCACATCCCATTCCAACTCATCCGCCACACTCGAACTGGCCATCTCAGGCATGACCTGCCAGGGCTGCGCGCGACATGCGACCGAGGCCCTGCAGGGCGTGGCCGGGGTGGACAGCGCGCAGGTGCGGTTGGATCAGGCGGCGGCCACCGTGCGCGTGATGCCGGACGCGACCGTGCTTGTGCTGGATCTCATCGCCGCCGTCGAGGCCGCGGGGTTTGAGGCGAAGGAGGTCAACCATGAGGCGACCGCATCCTCTTCCCGATCCGGTGTCTCCTGGTCCGGCTGGAAGCTGAATGTCCTGCTCGGCGTTCCGGCGACGCTGTTCTTCATGATCGCCGAATGGGGCTTCAAGGTCGGAATGGAGAACTGGTTTCACTGGGCGGGTTTCTTGATCGCGCTGCCCGTGCAGATCCTCTGCGGCGGGCGCTTCTATCGCGGCGCGTGGAAGCAACTCAAGCGCGGGCAATCCAACATGGACACCCTCGTCTCGCTCGGTTCCACCACGGCCTTTGCCTATAGCGCCTGGGGATTGTTCGCCGGATGGGAAGGGCATCTCTATTTCATGGAATCGGTCGGCATCATCACCTTTGTCAGCGTGGGACATTGGATGGAGGCGCTGACCAGCTCCAAGGCGGCCGGAGCCATGGAGTCCCTGCTCAATCTGGCCCCGGAGAAGGCGACCCGCATCGTCGAGAACGGAGCCGAGGAGCACATCCCCGTCGCGAAACTCAAACGCGACGACCGCGTCATCCTCAAGCCCGGCGACCGCGTCCCGATGGACGGCGAGGTCATCGACGGCGCCTCGGCCGTCGATGAATCCATGCTCACCGGTGAATCGCTGCCGATCGAAAAGGCGGAGGGCTCCAAAGTCTATGGCGGCACGCTGAACCGGAATGGCCGCATGGTCATGAGGGTGACCGAGACCGGCGACGCCACCGCCCTGGCGCAGATCATCGCCGTCGTCCAGCGCGCGCAGACCAGCCGCGCCAACATCCAGAAGCTGGGCGACAAGGTCAGCAGCGTCTTCGTCCCGATCGTCATCGTCATCGCGCTGCTGACGGCCGCGGGCTGGTTCTGGGCGCCGGAACAGGCTCGGGAGCTTTCGGCTTTCTTCGCCCGTTTTCTTTGGCCCGTTTCGCCCGCCGAAGCGGCCCTGACCGCCGCCGTGCTCCACGCCGCCGCCGTGCTCATCGTCTCCTGCCCCTGCGCCATGGGTCTGGCGACGCCGATCGCCATCATGGCCGGAACCAATGTCGCCGCCCGCCGCGGCATCCTGATACGCGACGGCGAGGCGCTGGAGAAATCCGGAACCATCGACGCCGTGCTCTTCGACAAGACCGGCACCCTCACTTCGGGACATCCCAGCCTGAAAGCGAGGATCGACCTGCGCGGCGATTCCGAGTCCGACGCCGCGTCGCTTCTCCACCTCGCCCAGGCCCTGGCGCAACCCTCCAGACATCCGCTGAGTCGCGCCATCGTCAATGCAGCGGCCAATCCAACCGCCGCTCCGGAACTTCAGAACTGGGAGGAACTACAGGGCAAGGGCATCCAGGCGAACGGTCCGGACGGAGCGTTGAAGCTCGGCTCGTTGAGTTGGCTGAATGAATCCGGCGTCGATATCGGAGGCGCAGCCGCCTTCACCGCCGAGTGGACAGCCAGGGGCGCGACCGTGATCGGACTTGCCGAAAACGACAAATTGCTCGGGGCCTTCGCCCTGATCGACACGCTCAAACCCGGCGCTCCGGAAGTCATCGCCACTCTCCGAAATGACAAATGCGAAGCCTGGCTGGTCAGCGGCGACCATCGTTCCGTCGCAGAGGAGATCGCCCGGCAGGCCGGCATCGCGCCCGACCGCGTCTTCGCCGAGGTCAGCCCAGAGGAGAAAGCCGGCATCGTTGATCGCCTGCAATCGGAAGGCCGCCGCGTGGCCTTTGTGGGAGACGGCATCAACGACGCGCCCGCCTTGAAACAGGCCGATCTCGGCATCGCCGTCAGCCGCGCCAGCGACGTGGCGCGCGAGGCGGCCGACATCATCCTGCTCAATTCCGACATCCATTCCGTGCCCGAGGCGCTGGGTCTGGCCAGGGCGACGCTGCGCACGATCAAGCAGAACCTGTTCTGGGCCTTTTTCTACAACGCCGCCGCCATCCCCCTCGCCGCGCTGGGCTTCCTCAACCCCATGCTCTGCGCCGCGGCCATGGGGTTTTCCGATCTCGTGGTGGTCGGCAACGCGCTGCGACTGCGCGGCCGGCAATCGGGTTGACAACCCTGGGCCAAAACGAAAACCTCTCCGCCCGCGCTTGAACCGACTCGTTCAACGCGGAAACCAATGGCAGACACAACGACCACCTCCGCCCAGCCGGCCCACACGGACACCTCCGTCCGGAACCGGCTCTGGCTGATGATGTTCCTGGAATATGCGGCCAAGGGGCTTTGGTTTCCGCTCGCATCCGTCTTCATGGTCGAATCCGTGGCCGATGGCGGCCTCGGATTCAGCCCCGCTGAAAAAGGCTGGATCATCGCCATTTCCTCCGCTGTCGGCGCAACCTGCGCGCCTTTCGTCTGCCGCCTTTGCGACAAGCGGTTCGACACCGCCCGGTTTCTCGGCGTCCTGTTGCTGTGCGTCGGCGTCCTGAAGATCATCACGGCCCAACAGACAACCTACCAGGCCTGGATGATCCTCGCGGTGGCATTCTCGATTCTCTACGTGCCGACCATTGCGTTGACCAATTCGTTGTCGATGTCCCATCTGGCGGATCCGAAGAACGAGTTTTCCCGCGTCCGGGTCTGGGGGACGATCGGCTGGATTGCCGCCGGCTGGGGGTTTTCGATGATCTGGCTGCAGACGGGGCTGCAATTCCAATGGCTGCCGCCCTTCCTGAAAGGCGACCCGCATCCGGATTCCATCTCGCGGACGATCGACTCAGTGACCGTGGCCGGGATCGTCTGCATCGGTTATGGACTGTATTGCTGGATGGCGCTGCCCAAGACGCCGCCCAAGGCCAGCGACAAGAAATTCAATTTTGGCGAGGCGTTCGGCCTTTTTCGCCACCGATCGTTCGGGGTCATGATGTTCATCGCCCTGATGCTGAGCGTGGTTCACATGATCTATTTCATCCAGATGGGCTCCTTTCTGAAGACCGCCGGCCTCGAACCTCAGAATGTCATGCCGGCCATGAGCCTGGGGCAGTTTTCCGAGATCGCGATGCTGGCGGCGCTGGGACCGATGCTGGCGAAGCTCGGATTCCGTTGGACCATGGTCCTCGGCGCCGGCTCATTCGCCTTCCGCTATTTTCTCTTCTCGCTCGATCTCCCGTTGGGCGCCTACGTGACCGCCCAACTGCTGCACGGCATCTGCTTCGGCTGTTTCTATGCCTCCGCGTTCATCTACGTGGACAGGCTGGCCCCTCCGACCGTCCGCCACACGGCGCAGGCGATGTTCGGTTTCGTGATGTACGGAATCGGTCCGCTGATCGCCGGACAGGTGAACAAGATGCTGGCCGCGGCCGCCACCAAGGGCGGCGGACAACTGGACATGGCCGGCTACAGCTTCTTCTGGCAATGGACCGCCGCAATCGCCCTCGTCGCCACCGTGCTTCTGGCCATTTTCTTCCGTGATGAAACCGAGGAAAACAAAGCCTCGACGCACAGTGCGAAGGAGGGCTGAGAATGAAGCTCCAAGTTCCAAGCTCCATAGAAGCTCCAAATCCCAAACTCCAAATGGGCGACGGGGTTTGGGTGAACGCTTGTTGGGATCTGGAACTTGGAGCTTGTTCCGCCTTCGCACGGCTTCGTCGCGACAAGTTGGGATTTGGAGCTTGGAGCTTGAAGCTTTTTTCTCCCCGCAGCGCCCTTTCGCCCGCTGCATTCAATCGTCATGAACCTTAATCTCTACTGGGGCGACCTGCACAGCCACTGTTCGATTAGCTACGGCCACGGCACGATCGACCAGGCCTTGACGCGCGCCATGCAGCAGTTGGATTTCTGCTCCGTCACCGGCCATGCCTTCTGGCCGGACATGCCGACCGACAAGCGGCAATACGGCGACATCATCAATTACCACGAACAGGGCTTCGCCACCTGCGCCAAGAACTGGGAGGAACTGATCCGCGCCCACGACGAGGCAACCACGCCCGGACACTTCATCGCCTTCCCCAGCTACGAATGGCATTCACGTGAGTTCGGCGATCACAATGTCTACGGCATCGGTCCAAACCTCGCGCTGCGGGACGCGCCCGATCTGCCGGCCCTGCGCAAGACAGCCCGCGCCACCGGCGCGCTCGTCATCCCCCATCACATCGGCTACGCGGCCGGTTACCGCGGCGTCAATTGGGAGCATTATTCCGAAGAATGCTCGCCCTTTGCCGAGATCTATTCATTGCACGGCTGCTCGGAAAGCGAGGAAGCCCCCTACCCCATGCTGCACGACATGGGCCCCCGCGACGCCGGCAGCATGGCCGAACACGGCTGGAAAGCCGGACACCAGTTCGGCGTCGTCGGCGGCACGGATCACCATGGCGCCTACCCCGGCAGCCACGGCGACGGCATCATGGGTGTCTTCGCCAAGGAACTCACCCGCGAGGCCCTCTGGGAGGCCTTCAAGGCTCGTCGGGTCTACGCCGCCACCGGCGACAAGATCGATGCCCGCCTGTTCGTCGATGACGCCTGGATCGGCTCCGAGATCAAGGCCTCCGAAAAACGGCACCTCAACGCCGTCGTTCATGGCATCGACCGGCTGGATCGCGTCGAGGTCCTGAAGAACGGCCGGGTCATCAAGCGGCTATTCCCGGAAGACAACGGCCCCTACGACGAGGACCGCCACTACCGCCTGCGCGTCACCTGGGGCTGGGGCCGCAAGGACGAACCGGTCAGGTGGAACGCCCGCCTCGCCGTCGAGGGCGGAACGCTGGACGCCGTCGACACCTGTTTCTCCGGGCAGGCCATCGTCGCGCCCAAGGGAACCGGCGGCCACGACCAGACAGCTGACGAATCCGACCTGCCGCACGAGATCATCGAGCAGGACGAGACCAGCGTCTCCTGGAAGTCCGTCACCGCCGGCAACCTCAGCATGCGACACCCGCGATTGCAGTCCCTGTCCTTGGCGGTCACGGTGAAGCAGGACGCAAAGTTCACCCTCCAGGTCAACGGCGAGGAATTTACCCACAGCGTGGATGAACTCTTGGCGGGCGGGCGCTCGCATTATCTGCGCGGCTGGCTGACCGAGGCCATCCGCATCGGCCCGCTCGTCGCCAAGTCCGCCTGCACTGTCAACGCCGCCTTCCAGGACGAACCGGAGAACGACATCGACGTCTACCGCCTCCGCGCCGCCCAAACCAACGGCCAATGGGTCTGGCTCACGCCGATCTGGGTGGAACGGTGAGGTTGAGTTCCGCACACGATGTTGCGTTTCCTCGAGCTCCCTCTTACATTCACGCCATGAGCGCCACAGTCGAACAGATTACCGAGGATGCCCTTTCCCTATCCGGAGTCGATCGCGCCTTGCTCGTTGACCGACTGGTCGAAAGTCCGGACCCAGCGGATGACGACGAACTAAAGGCTTCTTGGGCGGAGGAGGCTCTGCGCAGACGCGACGAGGTCCGAAGCGGCGCCGTGAAGACCATTCCTGCCTAGGAGGTCTTTCGCCGCGTTCGCGAGTCCAGAAACGGATGAGGGTCGAGTTTCATCCGGAGGCGCTCGAAGAATTCAAGATGGCTGCCGCTTACTACGGCGATTGCCGAAAAGGACTGGACGAACGATTCGAAGCCTCGGTAAGCGAAGCGTTGGACAAGATCATTGAGTATCCGAAACGATGGAGATTCTTTCACGATGACGTGCGCCGCTGCCTGACCAAAGTCTTTCCATAGGCCATCCTCTACACGATCGAACCCGATTTCATCCACCTACTGGCTGTCATGCATTGCCGCCGTGAACCCGGCTATTGGTCGAAGCGAAGGAAATGACATCTGATTCAAACACAAAGCGCACCGAGAACACAGAGAACCACAGAGTTGATTCCTTTTCTCTGTGGCCCTCTGTGTTCTCCTTCCCTCTGTGTTAGAAAAGTAGATACTCGATTTCAGAATCAACTCACAGCGTTTCAAACCAACCAGCAACCTTCATTTCCCATGGCCTCCAAAAAGAACCGCAAGCTCCGCATCGGCGTGCTCGGACTGACGCACGATCACATCTGGGACAACCTCCCCCAACTCGCCAAGCTCAAGGACGCCGAACTCGTCGCGGCGCAGGATCTGCATGATCCGCTGCTCGAGCGCGCCGCCAAGGAGTTCGGCGCCGATCCCTTCCATTCGCACGAGGAGCTGCTCGACAGCGCGAACGTCGACGCCGTCTTCATCTACGGCGACAACGCGACCGGCGTCGAGATGGCCGAGGACGCCGCAGCCAATGGAACGCACATCATGATCGAGAAGCCGCTCGCTTCGGATCTCGAGGGCGCCGACTACCTCCTCGCCGCCGTGCGCGCCAACAAGGTCCGCTGCATGGTCAACTGGCCCTTCTCCTGGTGGCCCCAACTCCAGAAGGGCCTCGCCATGGCCAAGGCCGGCGACATCGGCGACATCTGGGAGGTCAAGTATCGCGCCGCCCATGAAGGCCCCCGCGAAATGGGCTGCTCCCAATACTTCAGCGACTGGCTCTATGACGACGAGCTCAACGGCGGCGGCGCCTTCATCGACTACTGCTGCTACGGCGCCCTGCTGGCCCAATACCTCATGGGCACGCCCACCCGCGTTTCCGGCACGGCCGGTCGCTTCGTGAAGGATGACATCCTGGTCGAGGACAACGGCGTGCTCGTCATGACCTACCCCAACGGACTCGCCGTCTCCGAGGCCTCATGGACACAGGTCGGCTACTTCCACACCTACACCCCCGTGATCTACGGAACCAAAGGGGCGCTCATGATCGAACCCCGCGACGGCGGCAAGCTGTGGAAGGCCGACGCCAGGAACCCGATGGGCAAGGAGATCAAGGTCGGCAAGCCGGCGCCCCATCTCCGCAGCGCCAGCGCGAACTTCGTCCACTGCCTCAAGACCGGCGAGGACTTCTACGCCCTCGGCGACGACCGCCTTTGCCGTGACACCCAGGAAATCCTCGAAGCCGGCCTGATCTCCGCCGAAGCCGGCGAGGAGGTGTCATTGCCACTGAGCGTGATTTGAGCGAATATGGAACATGCCCGGAAACTGGCCAGAGACAATTGGTGAGAATCTCCGTCCGGCCATCGCTCAATCCATCATCGCATTCCTGCTTGCAGGTATGGTTCTGGATTATGGAGTCATTCTGCGACAGACCATCTTCACGCTTGCTATCTTTTGGGCAGGCGTTTTGGGGCTCACCGTTCGACGCAACGAGAATCCAACCAGATTGGACATCTTCGTCGTGCGCTGGGGATTGTTGATTCTGTTGCCGTTCAGTTTACTAATCACCGATCAAGTCTGAAGCATCCGTGGATGCTGACTTTTCGCGCCGCCTCCCGCCGTCGCCCTCCCAACAACAGTCATCGGCTCCTCACGAGCCGTGTATTCCGCGTATTCCGTAGTTCCCCCCTCCTAACCCAGTATCTCCTTCACGATCCTTGTCTCCAACACCCCGGTGAGTCGTTGATCAAGACCCTGGTGTTTGACAGTAAAGCGGTCGTGTTGGATGCCGCATTGGTGAAGGATGGTGGCGTTGAGATCGCGGATGTGCACGGGGTCCTTGACGATGTTGTAGCCGAAATCGTCGGTCTCGCCGTGGGTGGCCCCGCCCTTGATTCCGGCCCCGGCCAGCCAGACGGAGTAACAGCGCGGATGGTGGTCGCGGCCATAGTTGGTCTTGGTGAGCGTGCCCTGGCTGTAGATTGTGCGGCCGAACTCGCCGCCCCAGATGACGAGGGTGTCGTCGAGCAGACCGCGCTGCTTGAGGTCCTGCACCAGGGCCCAGGCGGGTTGATCGACCTCGCCGGTCTGGCGTTTGATGTTGGAGGGCAGACCGCTGTGGTGGTCCCAGCCACGGTGGAAGATCTGGATGAAGCGCACGTCCTTCTCGGCCATGCGCCGCGCGAGCAGGCAATTGTAGCCGAAGGTCCCCGGTTTCTCGACGTCCTTGCCATACATCTCGCGGATGTGTTTCGACTCCTGCGAGATGTCCATCAGGTCCGGCACCGAGGCCTGCATGCGGAAAGCCATTTCGTATTGCGCGATGCGGGCCTGGGTCTCGGGGTCGCCGAGTTCGTCATGAATGCGACGATTCATGCCCTGCAATGTGTCGAGCATCAGGCGGCGGGCATCGCGATCCACCCCGCCGGGATTGGAGAGATAAAGCACCGGATCGCCCTGCGCGCGAAAGGCCACGCCCGAGTGCTTCGACGGCAGGAACCCGCTGCCCCACAGCCGCGAGTAAAGCGCCTGTCCGCGCGGCGCGCAGTTGAGCACCACGTAGTCGGGGAGGTTGCGGTTCATGCTGCCCAGGCCATAGCTGAGCCACGCTCCGAGCGTGGGCTTGCCGGGAATCTGATTGCCGGTCTGGATGTAGGTGATCGCCGGGTCGTGATTGATCGCCTCGGTGAACATGGTGTGGATCACCGCCATATCATCGGCCATGGAGCCCTGCCTGGGCAGCAGTTCGGTGACGTGTCGACCGCACTGCCCGTGTTGCGGGAACTTGAACATCGAAGGCGCGATCGGGAAGCGCGACTGGTTCGCGGTCATGGTCGTGAGCCGCTGCCCGCCGCGGACGGACTCGGGCAGATCCTTGTCAAACCACTCCCGCATCCCGGGTTTGTAATCCCAAAGATCGAGCTGCGAGGGCGCGCCGGCCATGAAGAGCCAGATGACGCGTTTGGCCTTGGCCGGAAAATGACCGCCGTTCAGGACGCCGCCGACCGAAGGCGCGGCCACAGCATCACGCCCCAACAACGAAGCCGCCGCCACGGAGCCCAGCCCCCTGGCCGTCCGGCCGATGAACTGCCGGCGCGTCTCCAACTCAAGCCACTGATCAATCGGATCTGTTTTCATTTTGTATTTCAGCCGCGAAAAGGCTCAAGAGGCACAAAAGAAGATTCTCTCTTTGCGCCTTTTGCGCCTCTTTGCGGCAACCAATTCCTGCGCCATTTCGCGGTTCAATTCTTGTTGATGAAATCGTCGCGGTTCATGAGGACGTTGGCGGCCATGGTCCAGGCAGCCAGTTGATTCATGTCGAGGTCCGCATTGGGTTTGCTGTCGCCGGATTCCATGAGTTTCTTCGCGGCGTCCGGGCTCTTCTTGAAACGCTCGGAAAATGCGGCGACCAGCTTCGCCAGATCGTCGCGATCGCGGTCGTCCGCAGGCTTCGCCAGAACGCGCTCCAACATCCAGGCGGCGCGGACGGCGTCCTCGTCCCCGGACTTGATGGCCAACTCCGCCAGATGGCGCGCGGCCTCGACGAATTGCGGGTCGTTCATCAGCACCAGGGCCTGCAGGGGCGTGTTGGTGCGCTCGCGGCGGACGGTGCATTGCTCGCGGGTCGGGGCATTGAAAGCGGCCATCGACGGCGGCGGCGAGGTGCGCTTCCAGAAGGTGTAGAGGCTGCGGCGATAGAGCGCGGAGCCGGTGTCCTGCTGGAAGACCCGGGTATTGCTGCCGGTGATGGCGACAACATTCCAAAGACCGCCCGGCTGATAGGGCTTCACCGCCGGCCCGCCAAAGGTCGGGACCAGCAATCCGCTGACAGACAACGCCTGATCGCGCAACGCCTCGGCGTCGAGTCGCAGACGCGGACCGCGCGCCAGGAGGCGATTGTCCGGATCCTTCCCGTAGGCGTCCGACGTCACACGTCCGCTCTGCTGATACGTGGCCGAGCTGAGCATGAGCCGCAGCATGTGATTCACATCCCAGCCGGATTCGACGAATTCCACGGCCAGCCAATCGAGCAGTTCCGGATGGGAGGGGCGCTCGCCCATGATGCCGAAGTCCTCCGAGGTCTTCACCAACCCGGTTCCAAACACCGACTGCCAGAGCCGGTTCACCGTCACCCTCGCGGTAAGCGGGTGTTGGGGATCCACCAGCCACTTCGCAAAGCCGAGGCGATTCCGCGGCGCGCCCTCAGGCAGGGGAGGCAGGGCCTCAGGCACATCGGCCCGGACCTCCTCGCGCCGTTGGTCATATTCACCGCGATTGAGCACCCAGGCCCTGGGGATGTCATTGCTGCGTTCCTCCATGACCAGGGTCGTGGTGGAACGGGAATGAATGTAATCGCGCCTCGTCTGCGTGGCGGCAAACTCGCGCGCGCGTTTGCGATGACCGTGATCCAACGTGTTGGCGCGATAGCGCGCGAGCATGGCTTTCCGATCCTCGGGCAGGCCCTTCCAATCCGCATCCGAGGCGAGCGCCTTGCGCAGCTTGAACTCGTCGTTGAGGACGAGGATTTCGTCGTGGGTCAGAAAGCGGTCATAGATGCGCAGGTCACTCATGCCGCCGCTGGGGAAATTGGAGCCCAGCTTGAGCGGGACGTCCTTCAACTCGGCGGAACTGCAGTAGTCCTTCGTCGAATTGCGCAACCGCCGGACCACGCCGCCCACGACAATGGAGATGCCGTCGTCGGACCGCGAACCGGAGTAGCGCACGCAGATGTGCTGCCATTGCCGCGGCGTCAGGGCCTCCTCCCCCGCCGCCAATCCGGTAATCTTGCCTCCCATGCCATCACTCACCTCAAGCGTGATCGCGCCCTGAACCGAACTGCTGAGCCGCCAACCGATGGCGTGCTTCTTCTTGGGATCCTTCGCATCCGCGACCGTTGTCATCTGCTCCAGAATGCGCGTGCTCAGGAGCTTGTCAGGCGCGCGCACCCAGAAACTGACAGAGAAAGGCTTGTCCGTGTGCAGGGCCTTGAGCGGAGCCTCCAGCTTGACGCCCTTGTCGAAACGCATGCCGCGACGGCCGGCCGGATGCTTGTCCGCCCAACGCGCGTCCTTGGGCAGCGCGACCTTGTCGGACTCGCGTTCGATGAGCGGCCGCCAGAGCAGCAAGCCGTCGTCCGGCAGCGGGTGCTCACCCATGTGCTGATGACCGGCCCACCACTTGGCGAACCCGGCATCGGACGCCGGTTTCTCCAATTTGGCGCGAAGTTCGGCGCGCTTGGCGAGCAGGTCCGCCCACTCCTTCTCATGCTCCTTGTCCGGCAGCACGACCACAGGCGGCGAGTCCTTCTCATTGCCGTCCATCGGCGGCTGGGTGGTGTTGTTGAAGAAGGCCCCCATGGAATAGAAATCCTTCATGCTGAACGGGTCGTATTTGTGATCGTGGCAGACACAGCAACCGGAAGTGATGCCCAGGAAAACGGTCGAGGCCGTCTCCACGCGATCGACCATGTAGCGGACATTGACCTCCTCGGGAATCGCGCCCCCCTCGGAAGTGGTGATATTGTTGCGGCTGAAGCCCGTGGCAATGCGTTGGTCAATGGTCGCGTCGGGCAACAGATCGCCGGCAATCTGCTCGATGACGAAACGGTCGAAGGGCATGTTGTCATTGAAGGCGTTCACCACCCAGTCGCGGTAGGGCCAGACCTCGCGGTAATTGTCCACATGCATGCCATGTGTGTCGCCGTAACGCGCGGCGTCGAGCCAATACCGGGCGCGGTGTTCACCGGCGTGGCGCGAAGCCTGCAGGGCGCGCACGTATCGATCGAAGGCTCCTTCGCTCTCGTCGGCCAGGAACGCCCTCCGCGCCTCGTCATCCGGGGGCAGCCCCGTGACGTCCATGGCGGCGCGACGCGCCAGCGTGTGCTTGTCGGCCCGCGGGTTCGGCCGCATCCCCAATTCCCGTTGCTTTGCCAGGATGAAATGATCGATGGGATTTCGCGCCCAGCCGCCGACGCCTTTCGGTTGCGGAACCTCCGGTCGCTGCGGCGCGATGAAGGCCCAATGCGCCTGCCACTCGGCGCCGGCGTTGATCCAATCGGCCAACAGCTTCTTCTCCCCGGCGGTCAACTGCTTGTGGGAGTCCGGCGGCGGCATGACCTCGTCCGGATCGTCGGTGAGAATGCGTTGGATCAGTTCCGACTCCGCAGCGTCACCGGGCTTCACGACCTCGTTGGCCATGGCGCCGTCTTCGGTGTCGAGCCGCAGTCCCGCCTCACGCGTCCCGGAGTCCGGGCCATGGCAGGCAAAACACTTGTCGGACAGGACAGGCCGGATGTCGCGATTGAACTCAATGGTCGCAGCGTTCGCCGGACCAACCAGGGCGAGCAGGACCCCGCAGAACGCGAGCTTTCGATTCGAAACCGTCATCGCCCTGATTAAGGCAAAAGACGCGACGCCGGTCATGGAGAAAATGCCTCAGACCGGCTCTCAGAAAAAGTGCACGGCGCGGAGTCCTCCATGCAGGGTCAGCGAATATCCACGCTCGCGCAGCGCCAGCGAAAGGTTGGCGTCCCAGCCAAACCCGACGCGGTCCGCGCTCTCATCACCGGTGGCGCGGACGGGGAGGCAACGGCGCACGGCGGCATTGCTCCAGAGCGTGAATCCGCCGGGCACAAAGGCCGCGGGCGTCGGCTCCCGGGGAAAATCCTCGAGCGGCTGGATCTCCCAATGATCCGGATTGAGCGAACCGCAGGCGCCGCCCGGACAGGAGGCGCTTTCATAGACCGCGGCGGCGGCGCCGAACCCCGCCATGCAGGACAGCGCAAACAAACTCTTCAACGCATGCGGCGGATACCAGACATCATCCTCGACCGTCAGGATGAGATCCTCGCGAACCTCGAAAAGAATCGAATTGTAGATGTCGGCGACATGTCGATGTCGAACCAGCGACTTCCTGTCCCGCCCCGATTGGCCTGGCGCGACAAACCGCCGGCGAACGACCCGCCCAAACCGTTCGGCATCCGGTTCCAGGCAGAAGCCGGGAGGCGAATTGTCGACCAGGTAGAGCGCGTTGAACCGGGGCAGTTCCAGATTCGCCAACCAGCCCGGCCAGCGTTCCTCCCGGCCCGACACCGGGATGACGACGCCAATCGATCTGAAACGCCACTCAGCGGCAACCCGCGTCTCCCAGCTGCGCGAAAGACAGCGATGCTCCGCCTCATCATGGAGTCTCTGAAACAAGGTGGGACCATCCAGGGGCGCCGCCTCCCAACCCTCCGCGGTCACGCGCGTCGCAAGATTCGTGTCGTCGTGCATCGCGCTTTCCTCGTCCCAGCCCCCGACCTCCTCCAGGGCTTCCACCCGCCAGGCGGAAGCGGATTGAATATACGGCCGTTCCCTCTGCCTCCAGTAATCCCAGGCCGGCGCCGGAACCTCCTCTCGCGCGCCAGACGCATAGTCGACACGGTCGATGGCCGGGTAGACGATCCCGACATTGTCGTCAACTTTTGCAATCGCGCGACTCATCGCGGCCATGTAGCCCGGGGGAAGACAATCGTCCGCATCGACAAAGACGATCCATTCCGGCGCCGCCGATTGCCCTGCAAGGCGGACGCGCCCGGCGTTGCGCGCCTTGTTCGGGTTCTGCCATTTCTCTGACACAAGCGTCCAGCCCGGAAACGCCCCCGGCCGATCGGAGGCCTCGCCATCAAAGCAGAACACGGCAGGGCCGTCGTGTTGAGCGTCGATCGACGCAAGGCATTCGGCCGCGAATCTCAGATAGGGGGCGTGACAGGTCACAACGACGCCCAGCGCGCCAACCGACCCGGCGCGGGAATCCGACGTTGATTCAAGACTCATGAAATTCTCCTGTCAGGGGATCTGCCCGGACGGGCTCTTCCGCGCACGCAAATTCAGCGGCCGGCCACGGCTGGATCTGCCACCTCACGCTCGGCCAACACGCAGCGAAAGCCCAGGTTCTCCGAACGCGAACCCACGGGATTGGCGTTCTCAAAGTCGATGATGAAGTTGAGGGGATGATTGTTCTGCCAACTGCCGCCGCGGCTGAGCCGTTTCGTGGGGCTGTCCGGCCCGAAGTCCGAGGTCCATTCCCAGACATTGCCGCTCAGGTGCATCAATCCGTTGGCATGCGGCTTGCCGGAATCGACCGGCGCCGTCCTCCGCCAAGGGTCGCGGTAATCCGGAACCACCTTTCGATCCGACGGCCATTCGGCGTCGATCACCTCGGCTCCAGCCAGATTGGCCTCGCCATCGGGAGGCGGCCAGAAGAAGCCCCAGGACCAGACCCACGGCTCTCTCTCAATGGTTGCAAATCCGGCCCATTCCTCGGCGGTGGGCAGCCGATAGGCCTGACGCTCGTTCAACAAACCCTGCCCGCGTTCAAGCTCGGTCAGCCAGGCGCAGAACGCCCCCGCATCGAACCAGTCCACGCAGGTGACCGGGTGGTCATCCGTCCGCTGGAAAGAAGCCTCGCGCCAGGTGGCGCCGCCGCGGGACCACCCGTCCGCGCCATAGCTGCTGCCGGCCCGGGTTTCCGCATCCGTCGCTTCCACAAACGCCGCATAGTCGCGCACGCGGGTCTCGAAACGACAGACCAGCAGGTCCCCGACCGGGACAAACGGCATTCCCAGCGAATTGGTGAAGGCGCTCGTCGGGGGAACGAGCGCGGGGGCCTCGGGCAGGGTCGGGACAGGCGGTTGCAACCCCTGCGCCGGCGCCCGTTGCGCTGCGCCCGACTGTTCCACCGGCGGCTGGACGTTCGGCTCCGGAGCGTGGCGGCGGCCAAGCCCATAGACGCCCGCGAGAAGGACAATCCCGCCCAACAATCCGGCAAGCCAGAGAACGGCCTGTCTGGACATCCCAATGCCCCCGGAATCACGCGCGGGCTCCACGATAGACGGCGCCACCGACAGCCCCAGTCTATCGGCCAGATCCACCACGGTTGTCGGCCGGTTCTCCGGCTCTTCTTCCAGACAGGCGGCCAGCGCGGCGTCCCATTCCTGCGCAACCCGGGGCAGGTTCCGGCGCTCGCGTGTCTCGTTGACGCTCGTCGCGGGCTCCTCCTCTTCATCCGCTGCCGCCTCTCCGCACAACAGTCGACGCAAGGTCGCGCCCAGGGCGTAGATATCGTCGGCTTCCGTGTGCATCGAGCCATGGCGGACCTGGGGACTCCAGTAGTCGCTCACTCCGGAATCGACCAGGCGGGTCTCGCCAATTTTCACAGTGGTGACCTCGACACTGTGGGCCACGCCGAACTCCGCCAGTTTCACGCTGCCGCAGTCTCCCAGGAGAATGGTCTCCGGACGAAGGTCCCCATGCACCAGACCGGCCTGATGCACATGGAGCAGCGCCGAGCAGATCTGGGTCGCGATCGGCGCGAGCGCCCCGACATCGACGGCATTGGGCAACAGCCGGTCGGCCAACGATTGGGATTCGAAGAACTCCATGCTGATCGCGGCCAGATCGCCGTCCTCAACAAACTCGTAAACCCGGATGATGTTGGGATGCGCCAGTTCGCGTCCGCGCAACAGCTCCTCCTTCAGGGCCTGACGCTCCTCCGGAGCCCGCCCGAACTCCCCGGTCAACACCTTCAAGGCCATACGCTCGTTGAGCGACTCGTGTTCCGCCTCCCAGATCTCCACGCCGTCGCCCCCGAAGACGAGACGAATCAGCCGATAGTTCTGGATGCGGTCGCCAGGATTCATAAGGCGAAGCCTTCAGACAGGCTCTCAACCGACCCGCTTCGCCCGGCAAGCGACGACTCGACCTGTTGACCGAACTCCCCCATGGAACGCCTCAATAAAAGTCGTCCACCACGGCGCTCATGATGTCCTCGTAGGTGCTTTCACCGTCCAGGACGCGCCGGATGCCGTGCTCCCACAACGTCTCCATGCCGGCGTCGATCGCAATGCGCTGCATTTCGGACTCGGGCTTCTTGGCCATCACAGCATCGCGGATTTCCTGGGTCGGAACCAGCATTTCCACGATCCCCTTGCGGCCTTCGTAACCCGAAAAACCGCAGTGCGTACAGCCCAGACCGCGCCGAAAATCCGCCTGTTCCAGGATCTCCTGGGGCAACCGCTCGACAAGGTTCGTCTCCGGTTCATACGGCGCCGCGCAAAAGGAGCAGTTCCGGCGGACCAGACGAAGCCCCAACACGCCGATGACGCTGGAGCAAAGCAGATACGGTTCGATGCCCATGTTGAGCAGGCGGGTGTAGACCCCGGTCGTGCTGCCCGCGTGAATCGTGCTGATGACCAGATGGCCCGTGAGGCTGGCCTGGACGGCGATCATCGCAGTGTCCGCGTCCCGGATCTCGCCGATCATGATCACCTGGGGGTCCTGCCGCAGCAGCGAACGCAACGCGATCGGATAGGTGAATCCCTTGTGCACCGCCAACTGCGACTGGCTGAGATGCTCCATCGGGATCTCGATCGGATCCTCCACCGTGCTGATGCTTATCTCATCGCCGTGCTGCTCGATCAACCAGGACAAGGCGGCGTAGATGGCGGTCGTCTTGCCGGACCCGGTCGGACCGGTCAGCAGGATCAACCCGCCCGGCCTGCCCAGCAGGTTCACAAACTGGTCGCGCACCGTCGGCGTGAAACCCAGGGTCTCCAGATCGAAGGTCCTCGAACTGGGATCGAACACGCGGATCACAATCTTCTCCCCCTCATCCAACGGGAAGATGGACACGCGCAGCGTCACCCGGCCCATCTCGGGAATCGTCGCGGCCCGCCCGTCCACCGGCATCCCCTTCTCGTAGGTCGGGATGTCGCACATCACCTTGAACCGTCCGGTGATCTTGGCGTGATGCTCGATCGGAAGGTAATCCAGCACGCGCAACTTGCCATCGACGCGCACACGGATCACGAGGGTGTGGCCGCGCGGCTCGATGTGGATGTCGCTCCCCCCCATCCGGATCGCGTCGAGCAGGATGTAGTTGCACAACGCCCCGTAGTCCACGTCCGGAACGGGAGTAAACTGGAGGTAGTTTGTGGTTTCGTGCGAGACTGCCTGGCTCATGGCGCGAATTCCTGCGTCGGCGGAAGAATAGTCGCCGAAACCCGCGCGTCGATGCGAAAGATCATGAATCCCCCGCGCCGACCAGCATCTCGGCCCGGGCGATCATCGACAACAACCGCGCCGGCGCCCGGTCATTGGCAAACACGGTTTCCGTTCCCGCCAGGATCATACGGAGATCGCCCAGACGGACGCCGCGTTCCCAGGGATTGCCGCCCAGCCAACCGGCGAATTTCGCGGCGCATCCCGCCAACCGCATCGAAGGGGAACTGTCCGCCAACGCCGGGGCTTGCGGCCGATGAAAGAGGGTCCACGCCCGTTCCTCGTAGCGGCCGGTATCCGGATTCTGAAACCGCACCCGCGCCACCCCGATCGGCCCGACGCCCCTGGGATCGACTTCCACGGAGTAGACCGCCGTCCCCGTCTCCGCGGCGCCGATCTCCGCGGCATCGACCGCGTTGTTCCGGAAGTCCTCCTTCTTCAACTGCCGTTTCTCGTAGCCGACCTGCCGCCAACTCCTGACCCGCGCGGGGTTGAATTCCACCTGGGTCTTTACATCCCTGGCCGCCACGCGCAGCGCGCCGGCCAGTTGATCCGCAAAAACCGCCGACGCCCGGGCGGGATCGTTGAGAAATCCGTAGCGGCCGTCGGCGTTGCGCGAAAGCTCCTCCAGCAACGCGTCGTTGTAGCCGTCCCAGCCAACGCCAAAGCAGTCCAACGCCACGCCGCGTCGGCGCTGGGCCTCGGCCTTCCGCTTGAGCCGCGCGGGGTCGGTGTCCCCCAGGTTGGCGGCCCCGTCGGTCAGGAGGATCACTCGATTCACGCCATCGCGCCGAAAGTGACGGGCCGCGATTTCGCAGGCGAGATCGAGCGCCGCCTCCAGGTTCGTCCCGCCCTGCGGCATCAGGGAATCCACAAGTTCCACCAGGCACTCCGGATCACCGCCCGGCATCCCGTCGATCACGAGCCGCGGCGTCCGCGCAAACGCGACCAGGCTCACCCGGTCATCGGGCGTCAGTTTCCGCGCCAGGGCGTTCAGGGCGTTGCGCACAATCGCCACCCGGTCCGGACGTTCCATCGAACCCGACCGATCCAACGCCACAACCAGGTTCAGGGGTTTCCCTTTCGAACGCCCGATGGCGCCGGTCTGTACGGAGAGACGGATCAGATCGCGATTGTGGGTGAAGGGATCGCGCGCCTGCTCCCAGGCGAAGGAAAGCCGCTCGCCCGTCCCCGGCGCAGGATCGTGATAATTCATCGCGTTGATGAACTCCTCGGCGCGCACAGTCTGCCGCTCCGGAAGACGCCCCTTGTTCAACGCGGCTTCAGCCAGGCGAAACGAGACGTCGCTGACGTTCAGCGAGAAGGTCGAGAAGGCGTTGTCGCGGGTCGATGTCTCGGAATTGAATTGAATCCTTGTCCTGCCTTGGTCCCGGGAAGCGCTTCGACGCTTCTCCTCAGCCGGCGCAGTTTCCGAAAGCTTCTTCATTCGAGAAAACGCGGTCTCGGACCTCGCCTCCTTTTGCAACATCTCGAGAACCGCTCCGCCAACCGGAGCCGAAGCCTCCACCGCCGGGCGCCGAGTCATTCTGGATGCCGGCTTCCGCGCGGGAATAGGCCCGACGGGTGGAACCGGAGACGACATCGGAGCGGCGGTTGCCGAAGTCAGCCTTTCCGCCGCAAACCGCCTTCTGACTGCCGACTTTGCCACCGCCTCCTTCTTTGCCGGGGCCGCCCGCTTCGCCTCCTCCATGCCAACCGGCGCGGAATCCGGTTCGGCGGCGACGGGGGGCGCAGTCCGGGCCAGAGCGATGTTCCGGCCAGAAACTTCGGATTCCTCCTCCAGCAGGGCCGGCATATCTTCGTCGGCTACCGCTCCGATCTCCCCGCCGGAATCCCGTTCAGCGGCGAACTCCATGTCCATCGCCTCGGCCGGCGCCGTCATCGCCGCATCCTCCGACTTGCTGCAACCGGAAAGAAACATCGCGAGGGAGGCGGTCAATGGGAGGAGAATTCGTGCGCTCATGCCGATACAGCGCCGATCACCCTCAAATGGTTCATCCAATGACCAACCGCCGCAACCCTACAGCGTAGACGCCCTCACCCGATCAACCACGGCTGGCGGCGGGACGCCGCCAGAACCCGCAGCCGGGACGGCTGCGCTACGGCCCCATACTGACAAGGGAATGGAGACAAAGGAATGGATGCATCGGATTCCTGTGACTGGCGACCAGGAAGCGCGACAACAGCCGGCCATAGAATGGGATTCATCCCGATTGCCTGGCGCAGGATGGCGACGGAAATCTGCGTGACCAGGCGCTTTGGTATGGCAGTTCGGACGCGCTGCGAACGGAATGCATTCCGATCTACGGGCGCGGCGCGCCGGCCTTTACGAACGCCGGCGCAATGTTCGCATAGGACGTCTCGGCGGCCTTGATCGGATCGTAGCCCTTCTGCCCCGAGACCATCCCGCTGATCTCGCAGTTGATGTCGCCGCGATAGCCGCCCTGCTGAAGCAGTTTCAGCAGTTTCACGTAATCGATCTGCCCGCTTTCGCCCGGCAGGACGAACCGCGCCTTGCCATCCACCATGACGGTGTCCTTGATCGCCACGAAGGAAGTGAACGGCAGCGCCTCCTCGACGGTCGCCTCCAGGGTCATGTCGCGATGCGCGTAGTGGCTGAAATCGTAGGCCATCCGCAGCTGCTTCGGGGAGCCAAGGGCCTTGATCAATTCGATGGCGTGCGCCGGACGGTTCATCGCGCCGAAGCGATGCGGCTTGATGGTCATGACGACCCCGGTTTCCCGCCCCACCTTGTCCCAGTCGGCCAACCTCTCCTGATACAGCCCCTTGACCTTCCCCCACTCGCCGCCGCCCAAGGTCGTCTCAATCAATGGCGGCGCGTCCGGCGCGATCTGATGCGACAACTCCGCGGCGCGACGAAGCCGTTCCAACACGCCGGCATGCTTCTTCGCGTCCTGCTCGACCTTCAGGTTCTCCATCAGCGCGCTCACCTTGATGGACCAATGTTCGGCCAGCTTTCCGACCGCCTTGGCGCGCTTGGGGGAAACCTTGGCGGCGTCGAAGTCCCGGCCGGGCCAGATGTTCAACTCGACCGCGTCGTAGCCGATCTTGGCCAGGGCCATGATGGCGTCCTCGGTCTTCATGCCGCGCATGCCGTAGGTGGAGAATCCAAGCGTCATGCGGGCCTTCGGCGCAGCCGCGGCCACAATGTCGTTCAACGACGCGGCCCCGGCCATGGCCGCAAGCGCCGCCTGTTTGAGAAACTTCCTTCGATGCGGGTCTTGAGACGGAATCATGATCGTTTCCTTTTCGGGGAAATGCGCCTAATAGTCACGCGTGAAAGCGATCCAACACGCCGGCCCCTCCGCGCTCATGGACGCAATCGCGCTGACGCTCCTCCCCGCCCTCGCCGGCGGCATTCTGTTCCTGCAGTCGGAGATCGAGACCGCATTCGCCGACCTGAAGACCGCATCCGCCGTGGAGGAGCGCGCCGTCGTGATGAACGGGAACGCTCCGAATGAATTCGACAGCCGCCTGCCGAAAGAACTGGTCCGCGACATCGGCGCCCTGGATGAGGTGGCGCGGTCGACCATGTGGTCGCTTGCCTCCGGAGAAAGCCTGATCGTCCGCGACGCGAATTTCGATCGCCCCTTTCTGATCCCCATCCGCGGCGTCCGCCCGGAAGCGGAACTCGTCCGCGACGGCATCGAACTTCTTGAGGGCGGACGTTTTCGTTACGGGGCGCACGAGGCCATCATCGGCAACGCCCTTTGGCTCCAACTCGGCTCGCCGTCGATCGGAACATCCCTCAGATTCGACGATCGCGAATGGACGCTCACCGGACGCTTTTCCTGCGGCGACAGACTGGCAGAGCACGAAGTCTGGGTGGATCTCGCCGCTTTGGACAGCGCGGAGATTCCAGACGACGGGATCGCCTCGATCCACGTCCGCCTGGCGTCCGCCGAAGCACTCGACAGCTTTCAGGAATCGGTCGCGGCGCTCGCCCCGGACGCGCAGGTTGTCCGGCGCAATGAGTTGATTGAACGTCACAGTCGCGAAATCGAGGACCGCTTCCACCTGAGAGCCAAACGGATCGGCTCCCTCGCGGGCGCCACACTGATGATTGTCGGCGCCGGTCTGCTTCTGGCCCGAAACCCGGCCAAAGGCAGGGGCGCCGCTTTCTCCGGGGATTATCGACCACACCTGCTCTTTGCGGCCCTGGCAATGGGCGCCACCTGCCTCATCACCGTGACCATCCGGGAATTGGAGTTCATCGCTCCGTTCGATCCGCAGCTGGCCCGATCGTTTCCCCTCCCACTGCCTGGGAACATGGGGCTCGCGGCCTGCATCTCGCTCAGCGTCTTCCTGACCAGCCTGACCCTGGGCTGGGGCGCGCGCCGGCTGCGAAACGCTCCGCAACGCCGACTGGCTCAGTCGCCCGCCGAATCCGCCGCCAACGAATAACAGACAATCTCCTCGTCGTTCCGCGCGTAGATGGACCGGTTGGCGAAGGCGGGATGCGACCAGACCACCGGCCGCCGGGGGTGATGGCTCGTGGGCTTCAGGAGATTGAAGCGGTCGATCTCCACATATCCCTTGGGCGAAAGCTTCGCAATGATCAGGTCGCCATGTTCGTTGTGGAGGACGAAGCGGTCCTCGTGCTTGACGATGAAGGCGTTGCCCCAACGGACAGGCTGACCGCCGGTCGTGGGTTCGAATGTCTCCCAGACGCGCTTGCCGGTCTTCAATTCCAGGCAGCGAAACTGACCGTAGCTGCAGACGCCGTAGATGTGATCGCCCTCGATGAAGGGCGTGGCCATCAGCGAATGCAGCCCCTCGGTGTTCCGCTCGCTTTTTCCGGCCGCCCTGTAGAAGAGTTCCGCCGTCGGCTTCTGGTCTCCGAGGCGATACATCATGGAGCCGTTGTAGAACGAGGAGACCAGCAACAGGTCGCCGGCCAGCCTCGGCGTGGCGACACTGAGCCCCGAACGAACCCTGAAAGGCTCGCGCCAATAGGGTCTGCCGTTTGCCGGATTGAGCGAATTCACCGCCTCAGGATGCCAGACAATGAGCTGCTTCCGACCGCCGGCCTCGATCATCGTGGGAGGACTGTAGCCCGGCTCGCGCGCGCTCAATGACCGCCACAGCTCCCGACCGGTGTGCTTGTTGAAGGCAACCACAACCGAACCCTCGCCGCCCACCAGACAGATCAACCGGTCGCCGTCGATCAACGGGTGCCCCGAAAACCCCCAAAGCGGAGTCTTGGTTCGATAGTCGCGCTTGAGATTCCGCGCCCAGCGCGTCTTCCCCGTGGCGACGTTCAGACACATCAGGTTGCCTTCCGCTCCCAGGGTGTAGACGCGGTTGCCATCCACCGTCGGCTGCACGCGCGGCCCCGCCGGATAGCTGACCGTGTAGTCACAGTCATGATCGCGCCGCCAGATCAGGCTCCCTGTCGCCTCCTCCAGACACAGGACCCGCTCCGATCCCGGAATGACGCCCCGTTGAAAATTCTGCTTCTTCGCTGCCTCGCTTTGTTCGCTGATCTGCCGGTCGTGAACAAACACCCGACCATCCGCAACTGTCGGCCCCGCATAGCCGCCTCCGACCTCCGTCCGCCAACGCAGCTTCGGACCGCCCGGCGGAAACTCCTCCGCAATGCCCGTCTCCCGCCACACTCCGTCGCGCTCCGGCCCCAGCCATTGCGGCCAGTCGTCCGCCGAAACAGCGACCGCCGCCGCCAGCGCGCCGCCCCAAATCAACAGCCCGCACACTCGGGAAAGATTCTTCTTCGCATTCATCGTCAAATCATGCTTCACCGCGGAATCCCAGGGAATAGCGGAACGGTATCGCCTTTGACGCAACGCGACAAGACCGACAAACAGCGCCCGACGGTTGACGAATCATGGGACTTTGAACGAAATTCCCCGACGTCTGATCTGTCCAATCCACAGCTGAACGCGGATCATCGCAGCCGCAGCATCCGCCCGGACCATCCGACCACGTGAGCGCCCTGATCAATTTCGACTGTCCCAACTGCGGGCAGAACATTGACGCCGAGCACGAGATGCGCGGCATGAGCTTCCCCTGCCCGACCTGCGAGGGGACGCTCACCGTCCCCGGGCAACCCCACGCCGCCGAACCGGAGCGCCCCGGCCACACCACCCTGCGCAAACGCTGCCACGGCTGCGGGGCCGCCTGCCCGCCGGACACCGTCATCTGCGTCGATTGCGGCTACAACTTCAACACCCGCGAGAAGATTGACACCGAAACCGCCGCCGATCGGGACGACGAACCTCTGTTGGCGGACTTCGACAGCATCGAAACCGACCGCGACTTCTTCGACGCCGCCGAATCCCGACTCGCCAAGCTCGGTTTGCTGTTGAATGAGAAGGGCGCCTTCGAGCCGCCGCCCGGCCCGCGCGACCCGGAGCAGATCGAGTTCATGGAACAACTCAACGTCGGTCGCCTCGAGGCCCTGGAACTGCGCAAGGAGCACAAACGCATCCAACCCCTCGGCGAGCAGGCTTTCGACCCGCTGGACAATCCCCTGCCCAACATCCACAGCCTCGCCATCCTTTTCGATCGGGACTGCATGGACGACGCCTTCAGCTGGCAGATGCTCCTGACCTTCCTGCGCCGCGTCAAACCCTCAGCCCTTCGCAAGAAGATGGTCATCCATGCCGGCAGCCTGCTCGGCTTCCAGAATCTCTGCGCCATCGTCGCGCGCAGCCAGGCCCCAAAGGATCTCGCCCATGTGGCCGACCGGTTCGACGCCGGCTTCCAGGCAGACTGGATCCTCCCCCACAACCTGCGCTTCGTGCGCGCCGACAAGTCCGACGGCCACCGGCTGCCGCGGACCTTCTCCATCCCCATCGAATTGATCCTTGAGTCCGGCGTCATCCACCCCGACGCCAATGGAGTGGCCGGCAGGACGATCACGCCCGGATGCGCCGCCTCCACGGACTGGAGACTACCCGAATGGACGCACGAGCCGGCCTGAAATCAATTGACCCTCCGAAAGCCTCTGCATAGGTTTCAGGCCTTGAGTGGGCCGACTCGCGCCCATCCATGAGCGGGCAGACCAGTCTTACCAGCCAACACCAACTTCACCCATCTCCCACCATGCCAGTCTACTCCTACGTCGCTCGCGATGCCGGTTCCGGGAAGGAAATAAGGAAGGAAATCGAAGCCCCTTCCGAGGAAGCCGCCACAGCCGTCCTGCTGAACAAGAATCTCATCATCACCGAGATGAAGGAGAAGGTCGCCCAGAAGAAGCGGGCGGGCGGCTCCATCAAGCTGGAGGACCAGGTGGTCTTCACCCGGCAGCTGGCCACCATGATCGACGCCGGTCTTGCCATCGTCGAGTCCCTCAAGGCCCTCGCCGAGCAGACCACCAACAAGGCGATGCAGGACGTCATCAAGGACATCACCAACCGGGTTGAAACCGGCGACAATTTCTCCGATTCCCTGCGCAAACACCCCAAGGTTTTCGATCGCCTCTACACCTCCATGGTGGACGCCGGTGAAAAAGGCGGTCTCCTCGCGGAGATTCTCTCCCGCGTCGCGACCTTCCTGGAGGCGCGCCAGCGCATGAACAAGAAGATCAAGTCCGCCATGATGTATCCGACCATGGTGACCCTGGTCGCCGTCGCGATCACGATCTTCCTCATGGTCAAGGTGGTGCCCGTGTTCGCCACGGTGTTTGCCGACTTCGGCGGCGAACTGCCCAAGCCCACCCAGTATCTCATCAACGTCAGCGACTTCCTGAAGGCCAACCTGCTCTTCATGCTGCCGGCCGCCGGCGGCGCCATCTACGGCTGGCTCTGGTACATCAAGACGCCCAAGGGCCGCGCGTTCTGGGACCACCTCCGCATCCGCCTCCCCGTCTTCGGACACATCGCCCACAAGATTGTCCTCGCCCGCTTCACCCGCACCTTCTCGGCCCTCATCCGTTCCGGCGTGCCGATTCTCGACGTCATGAACATCGTCGCCAACACCGCCGGCCACACCCAGATGGAGGCCTCCATCCGCGTCGCCTGCAGCGACATCGAAAAGGGCGACGGCATCTCCGCCGCGCTCAGCAAACACGAGATCTTTCCGGTCATGATCATCCGCATGATGACCGCCGGCGAACAGACCGGTAATATCGACAACATGATGGAGAAGGTCGCCGACTTCCTCGATGAGGAGATCGAGACCATCCTCAACGGCCTCACCTCCCTGATCGAACCGCTGCTGATCGTCTTCCTCGGCGTCACCGTCGGCACGATCGTTGTTTGCATGTTCCTGCCGATCTTCAAGATGGGCACCCTGGTTTCCTCCTGAACGAGCGAAAACATCGTCGCCAGACCAACTGAAAAGCCCCGCCATTTGGCGGGGCTTTTTCATTCAACGGGCGCCGACCGCCCCTCCGCCCCCACCGCGATCAACTGATTCTCCCAGCGCGCCTGTCATCGCCCGCCGGACTGGCGGCGGCGACGCCCCCTTCCCCCCCGTTGACCAGAAACAACACCGCCATGCGGACCGCCAGTCCGTTGGTCACCTGATCCAGGATCACCGAACGTTCGCAGTCGGCCAATTCGCTCTCGATTTCCACGCCGCGGTTGATCGGCCCCGGATGCATGATCGTCGCGTCAGGCTTCGTCAGGGCCAACCGCTTCTCATTCAATCCGAACATGGCGGTGTACTCCCCGATGCCGGGGAACATCGTCTTCCGTTGCCGCTCATGCTGGATGCGCAGGAGATTGACAATGTCCGCGTCGGCCAACGCCTCCTCCAGGTCATGCGTCACGCGACACCCCATCTTCTCAAACACCTTCGGAACCAGAGTCGAAGGGCCGCACAGGGTGACGTTGGCCCCGAGCTTCGTCAGCGCCCAGATGTTCGAGCGCGCGACGCGGCTGTAGAGGATGTCGCCCAGGATGGTCACATTGAGTCCCTCGACGCGCCCTTTGGTCTCTCGGATGGTGAACACGTCCAACAACGCCTGGGTCGGGTGCTCGTGCGCGCCGTCGCCGGCGTTGACCACCCGCGCCTTGAGAAAGCGGGAGAGAAAATGCGGCGCGCCCGCGGCCTTGTGGCGGATGATGATGATGTCCGCATTCAGCGCCTCCAGGTTCCGCGCCGTGTCTTTCAGGGTCTCCCCCTTCTTCAACGACGACGACTCCGCCGAGAAATTGATGATGTCCGCCGAAAGGCGCTTGGCGGCCAGTTCAAAACTGATGCGCGTGCGCGTCGACGGCTCCACGAACAGGTTGACCACGGTCTTGCCCTGCAACGCGGGCACCTTCTTGATCGCCCGCTCCCCGACCGCCTTGAAGTTCCTGGCCGTGTCGAGCACGGCGGTGATCTCCGCTGCGCTCAACGATTCAATGTCCACCAGATGTCTGCGATTCCAGCTCATGTTCGTTCCAGGTAAACCTCGTCGTTGCCGCCGCGCTCCACCAGGCGCACGTCCACCCGTTCGTTCTGGGCCGTCGGCACGTTCTTGCCGATGAAATCAGGCTTGATGGGCAGTTCGCGATGACCGCGGTCGATCAATGTCGCCAATTGAATCCTACGCGGGCGACCGTAGGCGTGGATGGCGTCCATCGCCGCGCGGACCGTCCGCCCGCTGAACAGCACATCGTCCACCAACACAACCGTCCTTTCCGCGCAGTCGAACGGGATCGAGGTCGGCGCCATGTCCGGAGCGGGACGGGAATCCAGATCGTCGCGATGCATGGAGACGTCCAGATGCCCCACTGCCACCGACCTTCCCCAGATCCCCCCCAGAATCGCGCCAAGACGGTCGGCCAACGCGACGCCGCCGCGCTGAATCCCCACCACGCACACCGCATCCGGCGAATCGTCGTTGCGTTCGGCTATCTCGTGGGCAATGCGCGTCAAGGCGCGTTCCAGGGCCGAGGCGGTCAGGAGCAGACTTTCTTCAGGCATAAAAAAATCCGAAGCCGCCGGTCGCAACCGCCGTTTCGGATATCGTTCGGGTTTGAAATTTCATGTCTTCCTTGGGGTCTCTCTGGACCGCCTTCAAGGAATCGTCTGTCGGGTCAAAAACGTTCAGCCGCCGTTGCCATTGCCGCCCTCCAGGGCCTGTTGGCGCATGCGGCGCCAGCGCGCGCGGTGCTTCACAATCCAGTCGGTCAGCGCCATCTCGAATCCGATGTCGTGGCCGGCCTTCTCGGACTCGATCCACTTGTGCTTCATGATCTCGTCACGCTCCGCCTGAAACTCGCGGTACAACGTGGAGTTCTTCAGCAGGTCCTGACTGTCGGATTCTTTCTTCATCGCGTCCGTTCGCACAGGCGTCCATCCACTGACGGATAAGCCGTCTAATGTAGCGCCCGCCGAATCGATGACAACCGTTTTGACGCGCGAATTCCCGCGGCGCTTCATTCCGAGTGCGCCCCGCGCTCAAAACGCCGGCAGACTCCCGCTCAGGCGCAGGCCTGTTCAACCGCGCGTCCGACCTCGATCAGGGCCTTGCCCGCAGGCGAATCCGGAGCTCCGGCCACCACCGGCACGCCCGAGTCGCCGCCCTCGCGGATTTCGGTAAAGATCGGCACCTCGCCCAGGAACCGCGCGCTCGTGCGCTCAGCCTCCGCCTTGCCGCCGCCATGCCCGAAGATCTCGACGCGTTCGCCGCTTGGCGCCGTGAAGTAGCTCATGTTCTCCACGATGCCGAGAATCGGAATGTTGACCTTGTTGAACATCGCCACGCCCTTGCGCACAACGCCCAGCGAGGCCTCCTGCGGCGTCGTGACAATCACGCCGCCATCGATCGCCGTGGTCTGGCAAAGCGACAACTGCGCGTCGCCCGTTCCGGGAGGAAGATCGACCAGCAGAAAATCCAGCTCGCCCCATTCAGTCTGGTTGATGAACTGGTGCACCGTCTTCTGGATCATCGGCCCGCGCCAGATCACCGGCTGATCGTCATCGACGATGAAGCCCATGCTCATCAGCCGGACGCCATGCGTCTCCAACGGCACGAGTCGCTCCGCCGCGGTGACCTGCGGACGCCCCTTTGCGCCCATCATCAAGGGAATGCTCGGCCCATAGATGTCGCAGTCCAGCAGTCCAACCTTGTGCCCCAGATGCTTGAGCGCGCAGGCAAGGTTGACCGACAAGGTCGACTTGCCGACGCCGCCCTTGCCGCTGGCCACGGCAATGACCTTCTTGATCCCATACGCCCGCTGCGGTCCCTGCCATTGCGCGCCGCCTCCGGGCGCGCCACCCGGCGTCGGCCCCGCGCTGGGCGGCGGCTGCTTGATCTCAACATAAGCCATCCGCACATCCGGGAGATTGCGGATCGCCGCCTCGGCGTCCTTCTTGATCGCGGTGCCCTTCTCCGGATCGTTCGATGTCATCTCCACGACCACGCTCACCGCGCCGTCGCCGCAGGCGATGTCCTTGACCATTCCAAACGACACGATATCCCGCGAATAACCGGGAAACTTCACAGCCTGCAGGGCTTCTTTGACAGATTCTTGAGTCAACATAAGCTAAACGATAAGGGCAAAAGAGGGGCAACTGTGTGGTTTGAGCGCAGAAACCGCAAGCGATTCCGACGCAAATATGGCAAAATAAGGTCAAACGCTCCTCTCCTTCCAGAAGGCCGAAGTCGTCGCCAACATCGCCATCTGCCTGACCCACCAGGCCAACTACCTCATCGACCGCCAACTCGAACGCTTGGAGCGTGAGTTCATCGAACAAGGCGGCCTCCGCGAGCGCATGACCCGCGTGCGCCAGAGCCACCGATCCCAACAACGCCGCCACAACAGTTGAGCCCCCACATTCTTCCCATCATTCCCATCCCTCCCATTCTCAAGCCCTAGGATCCCTCCTCCCCGCCTTGAACTCCTCCCAGGTCGGCGACATCCCGCGCAAATCCTCAACCACACCGGCCAGGATCCCCGCCGCCTCATCCGCCTCCGCCTCCAGATTCATCGCTCCCGGCGACAGGATCACGCAGCCCTGCGCCAAGGACGGATCGAGTCCGATCGCCGCCAAAGCCCGCGGGACTTTCAGAGCCTTCGACACACACGCCGAACCGCTGCCGATCGCTAGGCCCTTCAAATCCGCGCGCAGGGCCACGCCCTCGCCTTCGACGAATTCCACGCTGACATTGAGATTGGTGGGAAGCCTTTCCTCACCCGGCCCGGGACCGTTCAGTTGGACATGCGGAACACGCTCGCGAAGGCCGTTCCAAAGCCGTGCCTGAATCCGCCCGACGCTCTCGCGACGGTGCCCCAGTTCGCGCTTCGCGATCTCCGCCGCCACGCCGGCCCCAACAATCGCCGGCAGGTTTTCCTCGCCCGCGCGACGCCCATCCTCCTGCGAACCGCCGCGGATGATCGGATGAATCCGCGCCCGCCGATGCCGATAAAGAACACCCACACCCTTGGGGCCATGGAACCGATTCGGCTCCAGCGACAACAACGACGCCTTCATCGCGCGCACATCCACCGGCAGCCAACCGCCGCTGAATGAGGCGTCCACGAAGAAAGGAGCCCCCTTCTCCGCCGCGATTTCACCCAACCTGGCAACAGGCTGAATTGTGCCCAGATCGTGATTGGCGTGATGCGTCGCCAACAACAGGCAGTCGTCCCCAAGAACGCTCTCCACGCGCCCCGGATTGATCGCCCCGACCGAATTCACGCCCGCCTCTTCGCACTCGATGCCGCTGTCCTTCAGCGCCAACGCCGGATCGATCACCGAGGGATGTTCCGCCTCGCTCGTGACCACGCGTTTGCCGCCGAAGCGACGACTCGCCTCGACCGTCCCGACAATCGCCAGGTTCGCAGACTCCGCGGCGCTGGCGGTGAAGATGATTTCCTCCGGGGACTCGGCGTTGATCAAATCGGCGATCTGCTCCCGCGCCGTGGTCAAGGCGGCGCGCGCGTCGAGTCCAAAACGATGGAGCGACGACGGGGATCCGAAGCAATCCCGCGCGCATTTCGCCATGGCCTCCTCAACCTCCGGAAGCGGGCGCGCCGCGGAATTGTGGTCCAGATAGATCAATGTTTCAGGATCGCCTTCGCCGCCTTCAGCAAGGCCGCCATTTCACGCTCCGTTCCGATGGTGATCCGCAGAAACCTGTCGATCCCCGGCTTGTCGAAAAACCGCACGACAATCCTGTGGTCACGCAACTCCTTGAACCAACGCTTCGCGGCAAACCGCGGCGGCCTGGCCAACAGGAAATTCGTCTGACTCGGCAGGACTTCGAAACCGAGCCGCGCCAACTCCTCCGCCACCGAATCGCGCGTCTCCATCACCTTGCGAAAATTCGCGCGATAATACGGCAGCTCCGCCAGGGTCGCCATGGCGCTCGCCTGGCCAAGCCCCGTTGCATTGTAGCTGTCCCGGATCTTGTCCAACGCCGCAATCAACTCCGGATGCCCGACGAAGTAGCCGACGCGTTGAAAGCAAAGTGAATAGGATTTGGAAAAGGTCCGCGACACGATCACGTGCGGATATTTCAGCGCCAACTCCATCGCGTTCTCCCTGGCGAAATCCACGTAGGCCTCGTCGAGGATCACCAGTCCCTTCTGCGCCTTGCAGAGCTCCTCCAGTTCGGCCGTTGAATACCCTCGACCGCTCGGCGCATTGGGCGTGGTCACGTAGGTCAACGCCGCGCGGAAGCTCCACCGCCTGCCCCGACGCAATGCCGCAACCGACGGCAGGGAATAATCCTCGTTCAACGGAACCTCATTCTTCCGCGCGCCGTGGATGTCCGACAACACGGGATACAGGGAGTAGCTCGGCGTGAAATACTGGATGGTCTCGCGATTCACCGCCGCCCCGGACTTCGCCGCGCTCGCCGGCTCGACAAAGCCCCGCGTCGCCAGGGCCAGGAGTTCATCGGACCCATTGCCGACAATCACATTCTCCGCCGAACACTTGTGCAGCTTCGCCAAGCGCTCGCGCAGCGGTTGCGCAGAGGGATTCGGATACAGCCGCAACCGCCCATCGACCGCACGCTTGATCGTCTCCAGGACCTTGTCCGAGGGCGGATACGGATTCTCGTTGGTGTTGAGCTTGATCAGCCCGCGGGCCTTCGGCTGCTCACCCGGAACATAGGCGTGCAATCCGTGAACCAACGGCCGGATCAACGACTTCGGCTCCGGCGACGCGGACTTCCCCTTGGATGGCGACTTACGCTTGCTCATCGAGACGGATCTCCGCGGAACGTCCGTGCGCATCCAGACCCTCCATCGCGGCGAACTGCTTCACCGTGTCGATGGACTTTGCCAGGGAGGCGCGATTGTACTGCACGACGCTGGTGCGACGTTGGAATTGATCGACGGTCAGGCCCGGAAACGACGCCCCCGCGCCGCCGGTCGGCAGCGTGTGGCTCGGCCCGGCCAGGTAGTCGCCCAGGACCGTCGGCGACATGGCCCCCAGGAAAATCGCGCCCGCGGTCACAATGTCCCTGGACACCTTGGCCGCGTCCTTCGTCATGACCTCGCAATGCTCGGGCGCAAGTCGATTCGCCAGAGCAACGCCGTCGGCCAACGATTTCACCTGCACCAGCCAACCGCCGTTCTTCAACGCCTTCCTGATGAAGTCCCCGCGCGACAAGGCCGGCAGTTGCCTCTCAATTTCTTTTTGAACGGCGGCGAGGAACCTGGCCGAGGTCGAAACCAGCCAGACACGTTCGTGACCGGAGCCGTGCTCCGCCTGCGCCAGCATGTCGGCCGCGGCGAACTTCGCGTTGGCCGTATTGTCCGCCAGGACCATCAACTCGCTCGGCCCCGGCAACAGATCAATCGCCACGTGCCCCACGAGCAAGCGCTTGGCCGCGACCACATAGGCGTTGCCCGGTCCGTAGATTTTCTGCACCGGCCGGATCGTCTTCGTGCCCAGGGCCAGGGCCGCGATCGCCTGCGCGCCGCCGATCCGATAGACCTCCGTCGCGCCGGCCTTCTGCGCGGCGTAGAGGATCGCCTCGTTCACCTTGCCATCCTTGCCGCAGGGCGTGCAGACCACGATATCCTCGCAACCCGCAACCTTGGCCAGGACAATCGTCATCAAACACGTCGAAACCAACGGCGCTGTGCCGCCCGGGATGTAGATGCCGACGCGTCCAAACGGATCAAACTTCTCGCCGACCGTCGCGCCCTGCGCATTCTTCGCCGACCAGTTCCGCCGCAGCGACTGCTTGGCAAAGAACGCCACATTCCTGCTGGAGACCGCGACCGCCGCGCGCAATTGCTTGTCCGACGCCTTCCTGGCGGCGGCGAGTTCCGCCTCGGTGACGGCGATCGCCTTCGCGGTCAGCTTCGCGCCATCGAAGCGCTCGGTGAATTCCAGCACAGCCTTGTCGCCGCGCCTGCCGACCTCGTCCACGATCGCGCGCGTCCGCTCCTCGATCGTGCGGTCGAACAGGCTGGAAGGCGCGGTCAGCTTCTTCAACTGCCGCTCAAAGTCTTGGTCCGAATGACGGATGATTCTCATGCGCGCGCGAAGCTAGAGGAAGAACGAGGCAAAGTCAAAACGGGCGCAACCGGACGAAATCCCAAGCTCCAAGCTCCAAATCCCAAGGAAGCTCCAAATCTCAAGCTCCAAGGCTCCATCACTTTCCGTGTCTTCCACGTGTTCCGTAGTTCCATCAAACCGGCAATCCCTCTGTGGTTCTCCTTGCCTCTGTGTCCTCTGTGATAAGGAACGCGCTATTAGAACAACCGAGGCCGCGATTCAACACAGAGGCCACGGAGAGCACAGAGAACCACAGAGGAGAGTTCAATGAGGGCCGCGCACCACGAATACCAGACCTTCGATCCAGGCCGGCGAGGTCCAGATCAGAATCGCGTAAAAAACCCACCCGCGCCCGGATTCGCCAAGGACCCGCGCTGAACCGATTCGAACGGCAACCAACAAGTCAAACCACAAGGCCAACTTCGTCTTCGCCATGCCGACATCGCACAGGCAGGGGAGCAACATCATCTGAAGAACGAACGCGACCACCAACGCCGACCACAGATGCTTGTAGTCCCACGCGTTGGAGTCGTTCGCTCCGCTTTCGCTTGCCGCCGTCACGACTCCTTTCCGTGTCTTCCGCGTATTCCGTAGTTTCCCTCTAATCAGCCGGCGTTATTGCCGATCGTCGCTCATTGCGCTCACTGCCATGTCGGAAGCCACGAACTGAAATGAGTTCATGTCCAATTGCGCAAACTCGGCGGGGCTGATCAGTCCGGTTTCCCCATTGGCATATCCGACTGCATACATCGGGGGAGCCAGTCCAATTCTACGTTGTGGAACATTTCGGAACGGCTTGCCACCAATAACCAGAATTGTCCGCGGCGCATACGTTCCAACCACCACATCACCCGTACGAACGTAGAATCCTGCGCCTCCCATCCACGTGTCGCTCTTGCGTCGCAACACTTCCAACATCGATTCGCTCTCCGATTCTGGACCCATGTCGATGTTGAAAACATCCCCACCGCTATCGAATGCTGCGATTCGCGCGTTCAGACTGAACATTTTGCACGCGCCCAAGGCGGCGGTATTCCCTCCACAGTTTGAAGGCTGCGCCAACAGCGGGGCCAATACGCAGAACCAAAGTAAGCCTATCAGCAAGCCACAAAGCCCCAGATCGAAAACACGCTCCGATCGCACCAGGCCGAACAGCCTAAATCCTCTCCGAGCCCCCTTTACCCTCATCCGCCTCCTCCTCCTCCGCGCGTTTCATGTCCGCCTTCAGGCTCTCCAACTTCTCCAGATCCCCAAACACACCCACATAGCCACACCGGGCGCACATCCGGGCCGAGGTCTTGATGTTGATGTCCTTCAGCGTCCAGAACTTCACATTGCCCGGACGGAAGTAGTTCCGCCCCGTCGCCTCCAAGGCGCCCTCGATCATCCCGTCGTGATGACAGACCGGGCAGATCACCTGGACCTTGTGAACCTCCTTCGCGCTCGGATGCACCTGAACCACCGCGTCCAGGTCCTCTTTCAGGAAGCGCGTTGAGTCCCCCACCTTGCGAAACGTGATCCGTCCATCCCGCATCCAGCGGTAGATCGTAGGCTCCCCGACCTCCAGATATTCCGCCGCGGCGCGGATGGTGTACCAGTTGGGCTTCTTGTCTTTATCGCTCATGATTCTGTTTGATTGATGTAAATCACTATCATTTACTTCCTCATTGTCGAACTTTTTCTTCAACAGCGTTTTCAATTTCGCCCTTTGAAAAGTTCCAAAACACTATACTTCAATAGTTTAATCACCTTTCATGGCGTGAATCTCCGATCTTGACAACAAGCATTGAATGATAGTATATGAAAGTTATTGATAATCACATCTGTTCGAACGCGATGGATTATGAATGCAACCGCCCCAATCTTCCGGATCCCTTCTTCTTCGAGTTTTCCACGCTCCCCTCATGCGACTCGGAGCGCGGCTGTGTCCCGCCCTCGGGACCAGCCGCAGCAACCTCCGAACGCCAGCCCGCCAACTCTTCGCCCCGGTTGCCAACCCG
>JAYPEY010000059.1:0-674 GCA_038126035.1 Verrucomicrobiales bacterium
GGACGTAGACGGCCCGATCTGAGCCCGTGAGCCTCAAGGCTTCCGTCTCGCCGGCAAGGAGCTTTTCGGCGCGTTCTGCGCCTCCTCCTGCGCCTTGTCGAGATCGGCGAACTTCTGGCGCTTACGTTTCGCCCCGAGGTAATAGGACAGGGTGAACTGATCGGAGCCTTTGTTCGGCGTTCGGTAGATCTTCACGACGCATCCGCGCTTCCGATACTCAATCGGAAACCGTTGCGGTGTGTTGCGGGTGCGGGTGGCGGTGGTCGCGACTTCGGTCGATGCGGATTTCTTCACGGTTGGTTTGCTGTCACCAACCTGTCACCACGATAGGCGAGTAGGCCCTCTGAACCGCCAAGAAAATGGTCGGAGAGACAGGATTCGAACCTGCGACATCCGGCTCCCAAAGCCGGCGCTCTACCAGGCTGAGCTACTCTCCGCGCCAGAAGAGCGCGTAATATCCACGCGGTCGGGGGGGGAGGCAAACAAAATGAACGGATAATGTCCGGACCGCGGGTCTGTGACCCGCAGAGCCCTTGGGGAGCGCGGCGCCTTGTGATGGTTGTAAGCCCCGGGGCATCGGGAGTCGCTGCGGGTCACAGACCCCCCGTCCCGGCGCGTTTTTTTTCGGGGCGTCGCCCTCCATGCAAAACGAACCCCGATTCCGCTACATTCCG
>JAYPEY010000059.1:684-2835 GCA_038126035.1 Verrucomicrobiales bacterium
CCCCCGCTGCTCCGTGGGGTCGGGGGGGCGTTGTGTTTGGGTCCCCCCCCGGTTCCTCCGGTTGTGGTGCCGGTCCCCTCCCCCGCGGTCCGGGCGCGTTTTTTGTCGGGGCTTCGCCGTCCTTGCAATCCGAACCCGGATTCCGCTACTTTCCGCCATGCATTTTTCTGAACTGGGGATTTCCCCGGAAACACTGAAGGCCATTGAGGAGATGGGCTACGAGAAGCCCACGCCCATCCAGGCCAGCGCGATTCCGACGGTTTTGGAGGGGCGCGATGTCATTGGCAGCGCGCAGACTGGCACGGGCAAGACGGCGGCTTTTGCGCTGCCGATCATCAGCAAGCTGGAGAAGCACGACCCCACGCGCATCCGGGCGTTGATCCTGGAGCCGACGCGCGAACTGGCCGCCCAGGTGGAGGAGGCGATCCGCAAGTTTGCCAAGCATACGGACCTGAAGGTCGCGGTGATCTATGGCGGCGTGGGCTACGGCAAGCAGCGCGAAGACCTGAAGGCCGGGGTCGATATTCTGGTGGCGACCCCGGGGCGTCTGCTTGATCTCCATCGCCAGCGCGACCTGCATTTCAAACAGCTGGAATACGCGGTTCTGGACGAAGCCGACCGCATGCTCGACATGGGCTTCCTGCCCGATGTCCGGGCGATCCTGGAAAAAACCCCTCGCGATCGGCAGACATCCCTGTTTTCCGCCACGATTCCGCCGGCCATTGAAACCCTGATCCAGTGGGCGATGCGCGATCCGGAGACGGTCGAGATCGGCCGCCGGCATTCCGCAGCGGAGACCGTGAAGCATGTCATTCTGCCTGTGGCGCACAGTCAGAAGGACGATCTCCTGCTTGCGTTGTTGGAGAGCGTGCATTTCGAATCGGTGATCATCTTCTGCCGGACCAAGGTGGGGGCGGACATGATCGCCAGGCTGCTGAAGCGGAACAAGCACTCGGTCGCGGCGCTGCATTCGGACCGGTCGCAGAAAGAACGGGATGAGGCGTTGAAAGGCTTTCGCGACGGCAGTTACGAGGTGCTGGTGGCGACCGACATCGCCTCGCGGGGCCTCGACATCATGGATGTCACCCACGTGATCAACTACGATGTCCCGGAGAACTCCGAGGATTATGTGCACCGCATCGGCCGCACCGGGCGCGCGCAGACCAACGGCGACGCCTTTACGATCATGGTCGCGGAGGACGCGATCCACGTGCATTCGATCGAGCGCTTCATCGATCAGAAGGTCCCGCGCGAGCGTCTGGAGGGCTTCGACTACAAGTACACGGCGCTGTTCGATCACGACAAGAAGGGCGCGCCTTCGCCGCACGAACGGAAATTCAAGCAGACGCGCGTCGCCGGCGGTTATCATTTCAGCGCCAGCGGCGGCAAGGGGCGCAAACGTCGCCGACGCCGGTGACCCGACGCGGGAGCTTGAAGCGCCCGGGCGTCGCCGCTCACTCCTCCTGAAGGACCCGATCCAACCACTGCCTTAGAGCGGTCCTGGCCGGACTGGGACGTAGTGTCCAGGCGTCGTTGTGATTGCGAAATCCGGTGGGCATGTAGGTGAAGTCGCCCTTGACGCCGGTCGATTCGATGAAGCCCCTGGCCTGCTGGAGGTTTTCAGAATTCATCGGGAGCGAGCCTTCGTGGCAGATGAACTGGGGGCGGCCCTTCAATCGTCTCAAGCGTCTCGCGGCCGATGCGCGGTCGTCGCCTTTGTAGGGCCAGTGAATTTTGGCGCCGTCGTAGTGTGAATAGGGGATGAAGGCGCGCCAGAGAGGGGCGATTCTGTCGTCGTGCAGTCCCAGGAAGTTGCAGGCGATGGCTCCGCGGGAGAATCCGGCCAGGACGACCTTCTTCGGATCGCCCCCGTATTGCTCGCAGATCCAGGGGACGGTCTTCGTGCAATAGTCGATTGTTGGTTGAGGATCGTAGGCGGGAGGATCGCCCCACCAGCGCGTCACGTTGGCGTTGCCCGCGTTGTTGAGGTAGGGCATGCAGATCCAGATGAAGCCCTTGCCGCTGGAGATGCCATAGCCGAGTTTGCTGCCCTCGACCCTGCCTGTGCTGATGTCGCCAAACTTGTTGCTGTAGGGGCCGTTCCCGGCAAACTCGACAATGACCGGATACCTGCCGCCGGGTTTCCAATCG
>JAYPEY010000059.1:2845-27009 GCA_038126035.1 Verrucomicrobiales bacterium
ATGGACCTCGGTGTCGGCATGGTCGGGATGAACCTGCCGGACGCGCTTCCCGGGAGCGGCGGGGATCTGCTCCATCTTGGGGACGGTCAGGTCGGGGGCGACGGTGGCGATATCGACCGCAGGGGCGGCTGAAAGGGAGACTGCTGTCAGCAGAACGACGGAAATCGTCCGGCCCGCGAAGACCTGCGTCAAGCTGCTCTCCGGGCGTTGGAGGACGCGCCGGTGATTGAGTGTCCGCGTATTGCGCATGTTGGTCGGAATTGGCGTTTTCGGAGCGCGGCTGTGTCGAAGACCAGCCGCAGCGACCTGGCGCAATGCCCATGCCCGGTCATTGAGACAGCCTCAGCAGGGTTCGCCCCGGCACGGAAGTCATTTCTTCTTGAAGGGGTTGAACGGGATCTTGATGCCCGTGGCCTTGTCGACCTGGTTGGTCATGTTCTGGGGCGGGGCGTTGGTGGTCTTCTTGCCGTCGCCGCCAATGGCGTCGAGCAGGCCGCCGAGGCCGCCGCTTTTCTTGCCGTCTTTTGAAGTCGATTTCGCGGTCGAATCCCCGAAGGCGCCGAGGATGCCGCCGACCGTGCCCTCGGTGATCTTGTTCAGGGTCTGCGTGGCCTTCTCAGTGATATCGACCGCGGCTCCGGCAGCGCCTTCGATGGCATTGAGCGCCGCGGCGGGGGCCGCCTGGATGCCGACCGCAAGAAGTTTGCCGCGATCCAGTCGGACCTTGTGCGCTCCGATTGTTCCGCCGACCGCCGCGAAGTCCGGCAACGGGGTGTATTTGGCGTTGGGATCGACGCCGGTGAGCTTGACGTTCCTGGCCAGATTCTTTGAAAGGCTGATGCCGATCGGGATATTCAACGCGGAGTTGGTCAGGGAATCGTCCAGGGTGACAGAGCCGGTCGCCGTCGCCTGGAACGCGGCGCTCTGGACAATGAAGTTCTCGATGTTGACCGAGCCCTGGCCGATTCTTGCGTGCGCGTTGAGGTAGTCCAGAGGCGGTTCGAGAATCTCGGGCGCCTGGAGCAGGGTCGCGACGGACTTCATGAGCAGGCCCTTTTCCAACACATTCATCACGGCGTTGGTCAATGTCATGCCGGCGTGACCGTTCAGGTTCTTCTTCAAATTTACGCCGGTCACGCCTTTGCCCTTGATTGCGACATCGGTGAGGATCTCGGCCTTGATCTTGCCGCGAAACTCCGGTGAGAAGGTGTCGACGATCGGCGCGATGGGCAGATGGGTGATCTTCAGCGCGACGTCGTATTCGTAGCCGGGAACGCCGAGGTTGAGATCGGCTTTGGCGTTCAAGGGAGCCCCGTTGAAGGTGAGGCTGACGGGATCCACGTTCACCTTGGAACCCGCGATGGCCACTTTCGTCACGTAGTTGCTGACGGCTATTTCGCGGGCGAAAAACGTCGCAATGGCGACATACACATTGAACTTGTCGATGGGCAGTTCGATGGCGTCCGGTTCTTTCTCGGGCTGGGGGGACGATGGCGCGGGCGGTTGTTCTGCCGGAGGGGCCTGGGCGGCGCCGTCTCCGGCTGCGTCCTCCGGCATGAACAGGTCCATGAAGGGTGTGACGTCGAGGCCGTCGGACTTGATCGCAATATTGCCGGAAAGGAGATCGCCGGGTGTGACCTCGCCATTCACGAGCAATTTGTTGCCGGCGCGCTCGGTGGGGGCGAGTTGCACGGCCGTGTCGGTGAATGTGATGGCGTTGCCGAGGTTGATCCTGCCTGCCAGTCCGAGCGAGGTGACCTGCTTGTCGCCCTCGTGGAAGGTGGATTCGAGTTTCGTCAGGTTCAGCGTCTCGCCGTCGAAGCCGGTGTCGATTGTCAGGTCGACCCGCGCATTCCTTTCAGCGGGGAGGATCGGGGCGTCGGCGAGTTGGAGTTTCGACAACGCCGCCGTGGCGACGGCCTTGAGATCGATGGCCTTGGTTGCCAGAGCCACGGCGACCTTGCCTGAGCTTTCGGCGACCGGGGCGCCGGATTGGTTGAACTTGAGGTTGTAATCGGTATGGACATTCTCGCCGGAGGAATCGGCGGTGACATCGAGCGAGAGTCCGATGGAACCGTCCGGCACCGAGGGACCGGTGAAGGCCTTCCATGGAGCGAGGTCGAAGTCGCTCAGTTTCAGTTGGTAGGCGGCGTTGCCTGTGACCTTCGGGGCGTCGCCGAAGGTTGCGGTCATGGGGGCGGTCAACTCGCCGGAGAGAAAGGGCCCCTTTGCCGTGGCGCCGCGCAGGGCCAGGCTGCTCAGGGTTGCCGTTTGTCCAACCAGGTTGACGGCCAGATCGTAGTCAAGGCCGATGTCCATGGTCGGGGTGGTCGGTCCGCGGCCTTTCGGGGCGATCTGGGTGAGGGCGAGTTTGCCGATCTTGACGCCGCCTTTGACGACGAGCATCTCGGCGTTGGGAGTGACGGAGATCTGATTCGCCGAACTCAGGGTTGTCGTTTCAAAGTCGAGCCCGATCAAGGCTCCGACGATGTTGAGCACATTCTTGTCGATGGAATCGACGACGAGCTTGAGGTCGGCGGAAAGCGCCGCGGGGTCGATTGGGCCGCTGACCTTGACCTGCCCGAGCTGTTTGCCGGATTGGTTGAACGTGAGGGAAGATTCCTTCAGTTCGGTTGGGGTGAGTTCGATGGCCAGTTCGGAGCTCAGGCCCTTCGCCTGTTCGAGGGAGCCTTCGGCGCTGTCGATGTTCACCGAGGTCTTTCCGGAAACGCGGCTCGGCATCAGGTCTGCGCCGAGTTCCACGTCGTAGCCGCCTTTGAAGCTGGCAGACAGTTTATCGGCGGGTGTTTCCAACCCCAGCGCGGCGGCAAGGTTGAATTTGCCGGAGGCGCCGTTGCCGAGCTGATCGAGGTCGAGGTTGACGTTCTTGAGTTCGACGGTCTGTTTCGCGCCGCCGCCGAGATGTTGGACCAGTTTGATGGTGGCGTTCTTGATCGCCACGTTCTTGACGTCCATATTCGGGGTCTCACCGGACGGCGGCGGCGGTTCGTCGGTCTGCAGCGCCTTCAGTATCGGATCGAGGTTGGTGGAGCCGTCCTCCTTGACGATCAGGTTGATGGTCGGGGAATCGATGGTGACCTCATCGACCTTGATGTTCCCGCCGACGATGTCCATGAGGCTGTAGCGCGCCTGGACGGAGCCAACCTTGGCCAGGGGCTCCTCACCATTGGCTGCAACTTCAATGTCGTCGAATCGGACCGCGGAGAAGGGGCTGATCGAGGCGTCATTCAGGGTGATCCTGGCATTGAGGATCTCGCCGACCTTGGGCAGGACAGCCGATTTGACGAAGAAGGCGCTGGTGGCGACGAAGTAGAACAAGACCAATAGCGCGAGCAGGGAGCCGGCGGCAATGAGCAGTTTCTTCTTGAGCCCGGATCCGGAAGTCTTGGGAGATTCCGGTTCAGATTTGCCCGTATTGCCGGACGGCGCGTTTTCAGAGGTGTTCTGATCGCCGGGAGCGGCGCCTTGGTCGGGTTGCCGGGACTCCGGGGATTTCGGCGTTTCCTCCGGGGTGGGTTGGTCACTGGATGAGCTCATGATTACGACTTGGAATTGTGTGAGCGTTCAGCATGCGCAAAAAATGGTGCTTTGCCAGCCCGAATGCGGCGGGCATCCAAAGAATTGACTTCGGATTGGCAGCGCTGGTCTAATCCCTGCCCGACGCCATGGCTGACGAATCCAAAAAGACGAAGGCAACCGAGACGCCCGATGAGGACGCGCCGACGCGTTCGCGGGAGGCTCCGAGCGCGATCAAGCTGTATCTCCGAGAGATCGGCAAGGTGCCGTTGTTGACGGTGGAGGAGGAGATCGAACTGGCGGCCCGGATCAAGGCGGGCGACAAGGAGGCGCGGGAACACATGATCAAGGCGAACCTGCGCCTGGTGGTGAAGATCGCCCACGACTACGACGGCCTCGGCCTGCCGCTGCTGGATTTGATCAGCGAGGGGAACATTGGTCTGATGAAGGCGGTGGAGCGTTTCGATCCGGCCAAGGGCGGCAAGCTCTCGACCTATGGCTCCTGGTGGATCAAGCAGAGCATCAAACGCGCCCTGGCCAACCAGTCCAAGACCATCCGCCTGCCCGTCCACATGGTGGACAAGATCTCCAAGATGCGTCGCCTGGCCATGAAGATGCAGGAGGCCTTGGGCCGGGAACCCACCGACGAGGAACTGGCCGAGGAGCTCGACATGACGCCGGCCAAGGTGGCGGCCATGCGCACGGCCGCGATTCGTCCGGCTTCGCTCGACGCGCCCCTCGGCGACGACGGGGATTCCAGCAATTACTCGGACATTGTCGAGGACGAGAAGGCCGAGACGCCCTACGTCCAGCTTGAGGACAAGACCGTCAAGAAGATGCTGGAGGAGATGCTCAAGACGTTGAATGAACGCGAGGCGACCATCCTGCGGTATCGCTTCGGACTCGACGGCGAGGATGAGAAGACCCTGGAGGAGGTCGGCGAGAAGTTTGGCGTCACCCGGGAACGGGTGCGGCAGATCCAGAACATCGCGCTCAACAAGCTGCGCCGCATGATCGAGAAACTGGAAAAGGCGGGGAAATAGCTCGACAGCCCAAGGCGTCGCGATTTCCATCCGCGGGCATGAGCGACAATCCAGTGACCGCGGACGAGATCCGCGAGGCCATCCGCAACGTTCCCGACTTTCCGAAGGAGGGCATCCAGTTCAAGGACATCACCCCTGTGTTGGCGGATGGACGTTTGTTTGCCGGCGCTGTGGATCTCCTGGCGGATCATCATTCTGACAGCGACATCGACGCGGTTGTGGGCATCGACGCGCGCGGATTCATTTTTGCGGCGGCGGTGGCGCTGAAATTGGGCGTTGGGTTCGTGCCGGTGCGCAAGAAAGGCAAGCTGCCGTTCTTCACCCACGAGGAAAGCTACGATCTCGAATACGGCTCCAATACAGTGGCGATTCACACCGACGCAGTGTCCAACGGCGCGCGGGTGTTGTTGGTGGATGATCTGCTGGCGACCGGAGGCACGGCCGCGGCGGCTTTGAATCTGCTGGGCAAATTCGGCGCCGAGGTCGTGGAGGTGAGCTTCCTGATTGAATTGGAGGCCCTGGAGGGGCGCAAGCTGCTCGGCGACGCGAAGGTGATGTCGCTCGTGACTTACTGATGGAGGCGGTTCCGCATACTCTTTCGGCCGGAGCGCAGAGCATTGCTCGTCATTGGCGGCAACACGGCGGTCATGCCGAGCAATGCTCGGCGCTCCGAATGCGGGGTTTGTTTGATTCGGCGCGATGAACTCGCTCCAATCATTGGATGTCGCGGGGTTTCGTTTTTTCAACCAGACGTTGAGCAATCCGCTCTTCGACTGGTTCATGCCCTTCCTGAGCTGGAACAAGTTGTTCATCCCCGGCGTGATCCTGCTGGTGATCTGGCTGGTGTGGAAGGGCGGCGCTCGCGGTCGGTTGTTCGTGGGCATGGCGTTGGTCGTGATCGCGATCGGCGACGGCTTCATCTGCAATTCACTCAAGGACGGAATCGGCCGGCTGCGGCCGTTCAATGACATCCCGGACGCGATCGTGCTGGTGGGCAAGGGCGGGAGCGGCAGCATGCCCTCGTCGCACACGGCCAATTGGTTCTCCGCGATGGTCGTGGCGTTCTTTTTCTACCGGAAGTCCGTCCGCTTCATGCTGCCGATGGCCTGTCTGATCGGTTTCTCGCGGATCTATCTTGGCGTGCATTATCCGAGCGATGTGCTGGTCGGCGCGATGTTGGGCGTCGTTTACGCTTCGGCGATTTGTCTGGGGTTGAATCGATTGTGGGAGTTTGCCGGAGGGAAATGGTTTCCGATCTGGCAGGCGGCGTTGCCGAGGATTGTGCCGGACGGGGAAGGGGAGTTACGGCCTGGTCGCGCGGCGCACAGGGTCGAGGACGAGGAGGTGAGGAGGAAGGCGATGGAGCAGCATTGGATCCGGTTGGCGTATCTGCTGATCGCGGTCGTCTTGTTTGCTCGATGGGGTTATCTGGCGGCCGACAAGATCGAGTTGAGCGAGGACGAGGCCTACCAATGGCTGTGGGCGAAGCACCCGGCGCTCTCGTATTACAGCAAGCCTCCTTTCATTGCCTATGCGCAGTGGATCGGGACGATGCTTTGGGGCGACACGGCCTTTGGCGTGCGGTTCCTGTCGCCGTTGATCGGCGCGATTCTCTCGTTGGTCGTGTTTCGCTTTCTTGTCCGCGAGACGAACCTGCGCGTGGGCGTCTGGATGTTGCTGATCCCCCTGGCGACGCCACTGTTGGGCGTGGGGACGATCCTGATGACGATCGACCCCTTGAATGTCCTGTTCTGGTGCCTGTCGCTGATGGCGGGGTGGCGGGCAATGCAGGAGGATTCGCTGAGGCATTGGGTCTGGACGGGCGTCTGGATGGGCTGCGGATTCCTGAGCAAGTATCAACTGCCGTTCAACCTGATGTGTTGGGCGGTGTTCTTTGTCCTCTGGAAACCGGCGCGGGAACATCTGCGGAAACGCGGGCCGTGGCTGGCCTTGGGGATTGCCGTCCTCTTCACCCTGCCCGTGCTGGCATGGAACGCGCAGAACGACTGGATCACCGTGACGCACCTTGGGGAGCGCGGCGGATTGGATCGGGCCTGGAAATTCAAGCCCAACTTCATCTGGGACTTCGCCCTGGCGGAACTGGGGCTGCTGAATCCGGTCTTCTTTCTGGCGACGATCTGGGCCTGCGTCGCGGTGTGGCGGAAACACCGGAACGATCCGTTGTTGGTCTTTCTGTTCTCGATGAGCGTTCCGTTGTTCCTGTTCTTCTTCTGTTACACCTTCCGCTCGCGCGTGCAGCCGAACTGGATTGCGCCGAGCATTGTCCCGATGTTCTGCCTGGCGGCGATCTATTGGGAACGGCGATATCGGGAGGGATTGCCGAAGGTCGGACGATGGTTGGTCGCGGGGTGGATTCTCGGCGCGGTCCCGGTGATCCTGCTGCACGACACGAATCTCGTCCAAAAGGCGACCGGCCATTATCTCCCGGCGAAGGTCGATCCATTGCGGCGGGTCCGGGCCTGGCGGACGACCGTCAATATCGTCGAGGCGGAGCGGAGTCGGTTGGCCGAGCAAAGTGGGAAACCGACCTTCATCATCGGCGGGCACTATGGCATTTCCGGATTGATGTCCTTCTACATCGATGAGGCGAAACGCGATCCCAAGGACGAACCGCTGGTTTACTATCAGAGCGCGGATGTTCCCAAGAACCAGTTCTATTTCTGGCCGACCTATCGCACGAACGAGACGATGCGCGGCATGAACGCCATCTACGCCCGGAAGATCCCGGTTGATGAACCGGCGCCGGAGCGTCTGCTTGAGGAGTTCGATTCCGTGACCAGCCTTGGTTTGACGAACGTGCTCTACCGGGGGCGTGAGTTTCGGACGATCCAGATGTTCGAATGCCGGGGGTTGAAGCCGCATGAGTCGTCGGACAAGTAGAAAGACCTTTGCGGTCGAAGACTACGATCTCGCCGCGACCTTGAATTCCGGTCAGGCATTCCGCTGGGAGAAAGCTGACGATGGTTGGGCGGCGGTTGTCGACGGTCGGTGGGTGTTGTTGAACCAGACCCGCAGGGGGATTGAAGCGCGCGTTGCGGAACCGGTTCAGGACTGGAGATGGCTGGAGAATTATCTTCAGGTCGATGTCGACATCGATGCGGTCACGGAATCCTTTCCCGACGACGAGTCGATGAGGGAGGCGGTGAAGGCCTGTCGGGGGCTTCGGTTGTTGCTGCAGGATCCTTGGGAGTGCCTGGCGTCGTTCATTCTCTCCTCCAACAAGCAGATCACCCAGATACGGCAGATGGTGGCGTTGATCTGTGAAAGGTTTGGGGAGGAGGTCGTCGGTGACGAAGGCATTGGAACGGCGCATGCCTTTCCTTGTGCGGAGGAGTTGGCCGCGCTTTCGGAGAAGGATCTGCGCGATTGTCGCCTGGGTTACCGCGCGCCCTATCTTTTGAACTCGGCTCGGATGGTCGCCGAAGGGGAGGTGGATCTGACGCGAATGCGGACGATGGGCTGCGACAAGGCGCGTGAGGAACTGCTGAAGCTGCCGGGCGTGGGGCGGAAAATCGCCGACTGCGCGCTGTTGTTCGGCGGCGGTTATCAGGAAGCCTTTCCGATCGATGTCTGGATCCTGAAGGCGTTGAAGGAATTGTATTTCGCGGGGAAACGCAAGGTGACGCCGAAGCGGTTGCAGGCTTTTTCGGCGACCTATTTCGGACCGAATGGCGGTTACGCGCAGCAGTATCTGTTTCATTACATGCGCAAGCGGGCGGGGCGGGCGTAGAACGGGATTCATCCCGTTTGCCTCGCTTCCAAATTCCCAGGTGACGTCCGGCAGGCTGTCAAGACGCCCGTCCAGTCCGCAGGCCTTTCGTCTACCCGCGCGCAGTGAACGGAATGAATTCCGTTCTACGTCGTTGCGCCGCTGCGACTCCGCAGGAACAATCCCCGCCGCATGAGAATTGACGTGTTGTTGACGCCGGTGGAACAGGCGGGGTTGGCGGAGCGGGACCTGGGCGGGACGACCTGCGTGGTCTTCGACGTGTTGCGCGCGACGAGCGCGATGACCGAAGCCCTGGCCAATGGAGCCGCCGCAATCGCGCCGGTCTGCGAGATCAGTGAGGCGGTCGCCTTGCGGGAGTCGAATCCGGATTGGTTGCTCGCCGGCGAGCGGGATGGCTTGAAGATCACCGCAAAGCTCAGCGGCGGACCGGACTTTGATCTGGGCAACTCGCCGCGCGAGTTCACGCGAGGGACGATCGAAGGGAGGACCATTGTCACCACCACGACGAACGGCACACGCGCCCTGATGGCGTGCCGGGGAGCGGAACGGATTCTGATCGGCTCCTTTCTGAATCTGCCGGCCTTGATCGGGGAGTTGGTCCTGGCGCCGCCAAGGGAGGTTCTGCTGGTCTGCGCCGGAACGGGCGAAAACTGCGCCAGCGAGGATGCGCTCTGCGCGGGCGCGGTGGTCGATGGATTGACCGGCAAGGTCCCGGCGATAGAGTTGGGCGATTCGGCCTTGGTCGCCCGCGCGTATTATCGCGAAGAGGCCTGCGGTGAAGCGGAAGAGCCGCGTGTCGCGCATGGCTCCAACGGCCGACGATTGTTGGACCTGGCGGACCTGCGGGAGGATGTCGCTTTCTGCAGCCGGATAGGAGTCCGCGATGTGCTCGGCGAGATGGATGCGGACGGGATGGTGCGGGCCAGGAAATGAAATTTGGGTGATTCTGCGGCAGGCGGATTGACCCGAAGCCGGATTGAGGGCAAACACAGGTGCCCATGAGTTCCCAGCCCATTTTGCAGACGAGCGGCCTGACCAAGACCTATCCCAGCGGAGGTTCTTCACTGACCGTGTTGGACCACGTGGACATGACGGTGGAGGAGGGCGCGGCCTGCGCGATTGTCGGCCCGTCTGGCAGCGGCAAGACAACCCTGCTGGGGCTCTGCGCCGGCCTGGACACGCCGACTTCCGGGACGGTGCATCTCAACGGCTCCAATCTTTCGGAACTTGATGAGGATGGGCGCGCCCGCCTGCGCAATGAATGCGTCGGCTTCGTGTTTCAGAGTTTTCAACTGATCCCGACCCTCACCGCCTTGGAGAACGTGATGGTGCCGTTGGAACTGCGCGGGGAAAGCGGCGTGGGCGAGCGGGCGTTGGAACTGCTCGAGCGGGTGGGATTGAAGGACCGGGTGGGGCATCATCCGAATCAGCTTTCGGGCGGCGAGCAGCAGCGCGTGGCCCTGGCGCGCGCATTCATCAATCAACCGCGCATCCTGTTCGCCGACGAACCCACCGGCAATCTCGACGGCGAGACCAGCCACAAGATCGTGGACATCCTGTTCGAGCTGAACGTGTCCCTGAAAACCGCCATCGTCCTCGTGACACATGATGATGAACTGGCGGCCAAAGCCGGCAGCGTTGTGCGTCTGCGCGATGGTCGCGTGGCGGAGAGGCAGGAGTGAGGGCTGCGGTGACTGAGTTGCTCATGTATGCGAATTCGGGTGAGAGGGGAAGCTCCCGACCTTCACGATTGGCTGTAGCGCAGGCGTCCTCGCCTGCGGGTTCGCCGGGCGTCCCCGCCCGGTCGTGCACATTTCGCGGCGGGACGCCGCAAGAACCCGCGGCCGGGACGGCTGCGCTACGGCAGGCGTCCAAGTGACCATGCATTCATCCTCAAACCAAAGCGCTGACAAGACCGACGTCCGGCATCCGCCGGCGTCCGTCCTCCTGCTGCTTCTGCAGCCCTGGGTGTGGCGCATGGCGTGGCGGGACAGTCGTAGCAGCCGGCGGCGGATGTTGTTCTTCTCCACGTCGATCATGTTCGGCATTGCGGCCTTGGTGGCGATCGGCTCCTTCGGTCACAACCTGAAACGCAACGTCGACCTCCAGACGCGCACGCTGATCGGCGCGGATCTGGCGATCAGTTCCCGGCAGCCCTATTCCGAGGAGGAATGGAAGGGGCTGGAGGCGATCGATGGCGAGTTGGCCAGGGAGATCAGCTTTTCCTCGATGGTCTTCTTTCCGAAGAACGAATCGTCGAGGTTTATCCAGATCCGCGCGGTGGAGGGCGGGTTTCCGTTCTATGGGGAACTGAAGACGGAGCCGGCCGAAGCGGCGAAGAGGTTTCGCGAGGGCAGCGGCGTGCTGATCGAGTTGAGCGTGCTCGAGCAGTATGGAATCCAGCCCGGCGACCGGGTGAGGCTCGGTCAATGGGAGACCACAGTGGCGGGCAGCCTGCTGGATGTGCCGGGCGCGAACATTGCCTTCGAGATGCTGGCCCCCACGGTGTTCATTCCGATGGGAGATCTGGAGAAGACGGAACTGTTGCGGATGCGGAGCCTCTCGCGACACCACGCGTATCTGAAGCTGACGGAGGGCATGGAGGTTTCCGATCTGAGAAGGGCGGCGACGGAGGCGATCGACCGGCGCGTACGCTTCGATACCGTGGAGGAACGAAAGCGTCAGCTGGGTCGGACGCTGGGGCATCTGAACCGCTTTCTCAATCTGACCGGCTTCGTGGCGCTGTTGCTGGGCGCGGTGGGCACGGCCAGCGCGATCCGCGTGCACGTGAAGGAAAAGTTGGCGACGATCGCCGTCCTGCGTTGTCTGGGATCGAGCATCAGGCAGACCTTCGTCATCTACCTGATCCAGACCGTGGCCCTGGGGTTGGCTGGCACGTTGTGCGGCACGGCGTTGGGACTGGTTGTGCAGTATCTGCTGCCGTCGGCCGTGTCGGGCGTGGTCCCGTTTGAGATTGCGGTTTCGGTGGCCTGGCCGGCGGTGTTCCAGGCGATGGGGATCGGCTTCGGGGTTTCCTTCCTGTTCGCGTTGGCGCCGCTGTTGTCCGTGCGGCGGGTGACGCCGCTGACCGCCATCCGCGCGGGCGGCGACGCCGGCGAACGTCGCCGCTTCGATCCTTTGCTCGCCCTGGTCTATCTCGCCATCGGGGCAGCCGTGCTGGCCTTTGCGATTTCGCAGACGCAGCGGCGGGAGTTCGGGATCGGCTTCGCGGTCGCGATCGGGTTGTCGCTGTCGTTCCTGGCCGGATTGGCGAAGCTGGTGGTGGTGGTCGCCCGACGGACGATCCCGGCGACGCTGCCTTATGTCTGGCGGCAGGGCCTGGCCAACCTCTACCGGCCGCACAACCGGACCGTCCTGTTCATGGTGTCGATCGGCCTGGGGACCTTTCTGGTCCTGTCTCTCTACCTGACCCAGCACGTGTTGGTGACCAGGTTGTTTCCCATGGAAAAGGCGAACACGCCGAACGCCATTCTGTTCGAGGTCTATCCCGACCAGAAGCAGGAGGTGGTCGGGGTCATGGAATCGATGAACCTGCCGCTGTTGCAGGATGTCTCGATCGTCAACATGAAGCTCGCGGGGGTGAAGGGGACGCCGGTGTCGGAATTGCCGACGCGTCGGGGCAGACCGCGCAGCAAGGGAGGCGGAAGGCCCGGACGCGACGAGGCTGGTTCTGGCCGGGGCGTTCCGCGCTGGGTGATCGAACGACAGTATCGTTCGACTTACCGGGATCATCTGGAGGATTCGGAGGAACTGGTCGCCGGTGAAATGCACGGACCCTTTGACGGCGACATCGACGACGTCATTCCGGTGTCGGTCGAGGAGAGGATCGCGGAGGACCTGGGCGTGACGCTGGGCGATGAATTGGAATGGGACGTGCAGGGCATGCCGATCCGGACCCGGGTGACCAGCCTGCGGAAGGTCGACTGGCGGCGCGTGCAGCCGAACTTCTTTGTGGTCTTTCCCTCGGGTTCGCTGGACGACGCGCCGGGACAGCACATCCTGGCGACGCATGTCAAGGACAGCCGGGAATCGGCGGAACTTCAGCGCGAGGTTGTGAAACGGTTCCCCAATGTCTCGGCGATCGATCTGACCTTCATCATCCAGACGATCGACGGGATCATCGACCGGGTGACCTACGTGATCCAGTTCATGGCCATGTTCACCGTGGCGACCGGGCTGTTAGTGCTGGTGGGCACGGTGATGACGGGGCGGTTTCAACGGATACGCGAGAGCATCCTCCTGCGAACCCTGGGGGCGACGCGGAAGCAGGTGCAGCGCGTGTTGTTGTCGGAGTATCTGTTCCTGGGCGTGTTTGCCGGACTGACCGGGGCGGTTCTGGCGATCGGCGGCAGTTGGGCGTTGTCGAAGTATGTGTTCAAGGTCGATTACGCGCTCGCGTTCACGCCGCTGGCGGCGGCCTTGGGCGTGGTCGCGCTGATGACGGTGGTCACGGGACTGCTGGGCAACCGCGGCGTCGCGACGCATCCGCCCCTGGAGATCCTGCGTTCGGAGGGAGGGTGAATTGGATTGTAGCGCAGCCGTCCCGGCTGCGGGTTCTGGCGGCGTCTCGCCGCGAGATTCAAATGACCTGGCGAGGACGCCCGGTGAACCCGCAGGCGGGACGCCTGCGCTACGAACCGCCTCAGGGCGCGTAGACGAATTCGTTGAGATTGAAGAGGGCGAGGCAGAAGGATTGGAGGCCTTCCTTCTCGATCAACTCCTGCGCCCGTTTGACCTCCTCTTCGCCGGCAGCCCGTGAAAGGGCCAGTTCGATGGCGGTCCGGGCGAGGTCGCCCTCATCGCCAGCCTGTTCCTCGATCCGCTGGGCGAAGGCGGCGGCCATGCGCTGCATGAAATCGCTGTTGAGCAGGTAGAGCGGTTGCAGGGCCACCGTGGAAACACGGCGTCGGGAACAACTGGTCAGGGCATTGGCCCCGTTGAACAACATCTGCTGATGGGGGAGCTTGTCGCGCTTTTGTTCGAGGTAGACGCTGCGGCGGGTGGAGGTCTCCATATCTTTGGCAGGAACGCTGGGGCCGCCCAGGGCAACATCGAGTCGGCCGGCGACGGCGAGGATGGAATCCCGGATGGCCTCGGCCTCGAGGCGTCGGGGTTCGCGTCGCCAGAGCAGTTTGTTGTCGGGATCAATGGCGGCGTTGGCCGCGTTGTAATCGGATGATTGCCGATATGCGCTGGAGCCGAGGATGAGCCGGTGCAGATGGCGCGCGCTCCAGCCGTTGTCGATCAGTTCGGCGGCGAGCCAGTCGAGCAGTTCGGGATGGCTCGGACGCGCGCCCTGGGTCCCGAAGTCGCCGGACGTTTCGACGATCCCGCGCCCGAAATGCCATTGCCAGATGCGGTTGGCCCAGACGCGCGCGGTCAGGGGGTTGTCCTTGGATGCCAGCCAATCCGCGAGTTCAAGGCGCGTCTTTTCCGACTTGCCGGCCTTGCCGCCAAACACCGCCGGCCAGCCCGGGGCGACTTCCGGGCCAGGGCTGCCGATGTCGCCGCGGATCAGGATGCGGGTCTTGCGGTTCGCCAGGCCCTCAGGGTCGCGGGGCAGGGGCCAGCGCATTTCGTGCGGCGCGATGAGCGGTTTCGTCGAGGCGGCCGCGGGTGAGTAGTAGCTCCATGCCTGTGGCTGGGTCGCGATCTCCTTCTCCAGGCGGTCGAAGATCCTGCGTTCCTCGGCGGTCATGCCTCCGATGACGGATTTGGGAATGACCAGGATGGGCTCCGGGTAGCCCTTCTTTCGTCGGGCGTTGATCAGGCGCGTCTGCACGTCATCGAAAATCCGCCAACGTTCGGTGACCAGTTCGACGATGCGCTCCTCGGAGCCCTTGTTGTTCCCGCGCAGGACGACATTGCCGGGTTCGCCGCGCGCGAAGAAGGCCTGGAGCCGGTAATAGTCCCGCATGGAGATCGGGTCGAACTTGTGTTCGTGGCATTGCGCGCATTCGAAGGTGAGCCCGAGGAAGGTCTGGGCGGTGGTGTTGACGACATCGACGAGGATGTCGTTGCGCTGGATTTCCTTGTCGAGTTCGTTGCCGCTGTAGCGCGCGGCGGCGAGGAAACCGAGCGCCTCGCTGTGTTCGTCGGAGTAGGGGAGTTCGTCGCCGGCGATCTGTTCGCGGATGAACTGGTCGAAGGGCTTGTCCTCGTTGAAGCTGCGGATGACGTAGTCGCGGTAGCGCCAGGCGAAGGGACGGTTGCGGTTGTGTTGATGGCCGTTGCTTTCGGCCCAGCGCGCAAGATCGAGCCAATGACGGGCCCAGCGTTCGCCGTGCTGCCTGGAGTAAAGCAGTTCGTCCACGTAGGCGTCGTCGAAAGCCGGGGCTTCACCGCCGGCGTCCGGAGGCAGCCCGGTGAGATCCAATGAAACTCTGCGGCGAAGGGCGGCGTTGTCCGCGGCCGGAGCCGGAGTGAGGCCCGCCTGCTCGTGACGACGGGCGACGAAGGCGTCGATCGGAGTGCGAATCCAGTCGGCGTTCCCGACTTCGGGAATCGCGGGGCGGCGGATTGGTTGGAACGCCCAGTGGTCGGAATTGGGAATGGGCGTGGGGGCCAGTTCCTCGTCCCAGTCGAGCCCCTCGTCGATCCAGGCCTTGAGCGTGGCGACCTCCTTGTCGGAGAGTCTCGGTCCGGCCTTGGGCGGCGGCATGCGATGTTCGTCGTCCGTCGTTGTGACGAGTTCAATGAGATGACTGCCGTCGGCGTTGAAGGGCGCGGTCTTGTTCAGGGCCTCCTCCATGATGTTCAGGTGAAGGCCGGCCTTGGGCTTGTCGCCGGAATGACAGTCGAGGCAATGCTTCTTCAGGATGGGGTGGATGTGTTTGGCGAAGTCGACGGTCTTCTTGACAGCGCGCTTTGGGTCTTCGGACGGTTTTGGTTGGGTTGGTTCGGTCTCGGGCGGCAGACCGAGGATGCCCCGCCAGTTGTCGGCGATTCGGATATCCGAGACGTGGATGCGATCCGTCGGTTCGGTCTTGCCTCCGGTGGCGAAGCCAAGCCACTTCACGCTGGCGATGCTTTTCCTGGATGACGTCGAGGCATGGGGTTTGAACTCCGCGCCGGGCAGGGGGTCGATCCAGAGGTCGAGATTGTCGAATGGGGACTTCTCTCCGGCCTTGGTTTTCCAGAGGCGCGCGACGAGCCGGTAGTCCACGTCGCCCTTGAGCCTGGTCTTCGTGTGCCGTTCGACGCCGGAGGCAAAACGGACCATGAAGGAGTTTTGGCCGTTGGCGACGTGCACGCCCAGATTGGGAACGCCGCCGTTGTGCGATGCGGTGTCGTCGCCTTCCTGGTCGTCGAGCCAAAGAATGAAGAATTCTCCGTTGCCCTTGCCTTCGATCGGCGGGTCGATTGAACCGGCGTCATAGCGGAGGTCGAAGCGGATGAACAGTTCCTCGCCGGAGAAGGGCTCGGCCAGGGCCTGGCGGATGGGGTTGTTGCGGTTCTGGGTTCCCCGGATCTCAAAGGACTGCGGCGCCGGGGCGATGCCGGACTGGATCCAGGAGCCGCCAAGTTGGGGCGGCGTCGCGGCGGATGCGCCCGGCGCGGCAAGCGCAAGCGCAACTAGGATGGACCCGGACTGGCGGAAACCCGAACGTTTCATGAAGCGTCCATGTTTTCGAAAGCGGCAGCCCTTGGCAATGCAATTGGCGCCTTGAAAACTGATTGCGGGCGCCGCTTTGCGGTGCCAGTATCGCCCGTGTGTGCGAGGTCCGGCCATTTGGACCGGTCATTTTTCAACATGGGCGGCAGGGCGTTGTCTGCGTTTGTCGTCTGATCCCGGAAAACAAAGCCCATATCATGACTGCTTTTGAGACAAGGAACGAGTCCTTCAAGACCTGGAACGAGGCGCGCCTGCTGAAAGGCCTCCGGTTTGGGGCTGCGTTGCTGGTTATTCTGGCTGCATTGTTTACGCCCGCAGTCCATGGACAGGAAGCGGAGGCTCCTGAAGCGCCGGCTGAAGCCGCAACGGAAGCGGGCGGCGCAGATGAAGCAGGCGGGCAGGCGGACGGCGGAGGAACCCCCGAAATGACCGCCGAACAGGAGGAGTTGGTGCATAAATTCCTGGAGGTCCTCAAGGACTCAATGGTCCTGATGGTCGGCTGGGGCAGCGCCGCATTGTTGGCCTTCTTGATTCCGATTCCCTGGATCGTGATCGCCTTCAAGAATGAAAAGGGCTGGGGGGTGATCCTGTTGATTGTCTACGCGCTGGGCTGCGTCACCCCTTTGACCGCGCTGGGCGTGGCTGTTTACGGCCTGAAACATCGGCTGGAATACAAGAAGCTGTTCCTGGTCACGGTCCTGATCTACGCCGGATTCTTTGGAAGCAGCGGCTACGTCGGACATCGGGTGCAGGAGTTGGCCGGCGAAATGGAATCCTTGGCGGCCGATGCCGAGAACATGGAACTCGACCAGCAGGAGGCGGACGCCGCGAAGGAAGCCGAAGCTGAAGCGGGGAAAAAGGCCGAGCCCGCCAGCGCCCTTGGCAGGATCATGGAAAAGGCGAAGGCCGTGGCCGATCAGGCTTCGGAACGTTCGAAGACAGCGGACAAGGCCATGGAGAGCGGCGTCAAGGAGGCGGTGGCGACCGCGGAAAAAGCAACCGCTGAATCCGCCGCTGCGACGGCTGACACAACCAGGTCCGCGGAGGCAAAGCCCGCCGCGGAACCCGCTGCGGAGCCTGCGCCGAAGGAAGGATTCGCCGCGGCGCCGAGGGATCTTCGCGTCGTCACCCTGTTTGGCACGGACAAGCGTCGGACGGCCATGATCGCCGGCAGCGACGGCAAGAATCATCCGGTGAGCGCCGGCGACAAGGTGTCGATCGGCGGAAAGGACATCGAGGTGATCGAAATCACGGCGGAGGCTGTGATCATCAAGATGGAGGGGCGGGCCGCGCCGATGGCCCTCCGCGCACCCAAGCCAAAGGAGTGACCCTGGGTTTGGCGTTGCCGGAAGCTGCAAATTCCGATTCGGATTTTGACTCAGGCGGTTGCGGCGTTATGTTGGCAGCCCATAAAGACACGATTTGTATTGTCCCTCCTCATTGTTGCGTGCGCCGGTCCGGCGCTGGCGCAGACTCCCGATCAGCAGTTTGACTTCGCGCGAAAGTTGGAGGCGGATGGCGACGCCGCCTTTGCGCTGTTGGAGTACAAGCGGTTCGTCCATTTCAATCCGAAGCACGCCAAGGCCGCCGAGGCGCGGATGAACGTGGCCAACATCCATCTGTTCCAGATTGCGGACATTCCGGGCGCCCGCAGGGCCCTGGGCGAGATTGTGAAGCATCACAAGGGAACGCCCGCGGCGAAGGCGGCCGCAGAGCTTGTGGATTTCATCGAGATCAACTCCGATTTTGGCGGGAAGCCGTTGCTGACATTTCTGCAGGGGCGGCGGGAGGAAAACCGGAAGAAGTATGACGCCGTGGTGAAGAAGTATCAGGAGGTGGCGAAGAGTCATTCCAAGGCGCGCCTGGCTCCGGAGGCGCTGATCGAGGCGGCGACGCTGGAACTCGAACAGCTCAAACAGCCGCAGAAAGCGATCGAAACCCTGGCCGGCCTGACGCCGGCCCATGTGAAACACTCCCGCTATGAGGAGTCCCAATTCCTCAAGGCGCGGGCTGTCGAGAAACTGAAGGGCGCCGGAGCCGAGGCGATCGCGGCGTTCGGGGAGGTGGCGAAGGCCAATTCCAAGAGCGAGTGGCGCAAGAAGGCCCTGGCCGAACAGGCCCGGATCAAGAAATCGATGAACCTGCCGAAACGACAGTTCGACAAGAAGTTTGTGAAGTCCTTCAAGCTGGCGAACAAGGCGACGCGGGGTGATGTCTACGTGGTTTCGGTCGAGGTTTCAGGCGGTCTGTCTGAGCGCGAGGTGAAGGCGACGCTGGAGGACGCCCTGTTCAAGCATCTGGGCGAACGTTCAAACGACAAGCACAAGGTCCAGATTGCAGCCTACTTCAGCTATCCCATCACCAAGGCGGGCAGCGCGGATTGGACGCCGGGCAAGCCGGTGGCATACACAACGCGCGAGATGAAGACCGAGGACGCGGTGAAGGGGCTGTTGTTCGACCTGCTGAAGAGTCGCTGAGCCGGCGTCAGTCGAGCAGTTCCCGCTGCCACTTCATCATCGACTGTGTGGCGGCGTCCCAATCGATCGCGAGCGCGGTGAGCGTGGCCCTGCTGGCAATGAGCGTGGGGTCGATCTCCAGTTCCGCGGCGCGACGGTCGCGGATGGCCTGAAGGTCGATCACCTTCTGCTTCTGGGCGGCGGTCATGCGTTTGCCCTTGGTGCGGATGTGTCGGGGAAGCTGGTTTTCCGGAAGTTCGACGCCGCGGTGAAGGGCCGAGTCCAGCGCCTTTCTGCGACGGGAGGAGAATCTCGGGGAGATCCACTCCTCGACGGGGCGGGTTTCCGCCGCGGCGTCGCAGAGCGCCAGCATGCCCTTGGGGCTCATGATGTGAAACAGCGGGCGATTGGCCGCGCGCGCCTCGGACTCCCGCCATTTCCAGACCTCGCGCAGGATGCCGAGCCCGCGGCGTGACAGTTTGGGGCTGCCCTTGATCCGCCAGACGGTCTCGGGATCGGGCGCCACCGGTTGGGAGCAGTCCCGCAGCAGGCGATCACAGGATTCCGTATGCCATGCGAGTCTTCCCTTGGCCTTCAGTTCCGCGCGAAGCAGGTCGGACAGAGGTTTCAGGAACTTGGTGTCGTTGCGCGCGTATTCCTCCATGCGTTCGGTCAGGGGCCTGCGCGCCCAGTTGGCCTTCTGGGGGCCCTTCTCCAGGGCGACGCCGAGAAACTGCTCCACCAGGTTGGCGAGGCCGAACTTCTCGCAGCCGATCAGGCGTGCGGCGATCATGGTGTCGAACACGGAGCAGGGTGAATAATCGAAATCCTTGCGCAGGAGACGGAGGTCGTAGTCGGCGCCGTGGAAGATCAGTTCGCGGCCTTTCAGTTTGGCCCAGACCGGGCCGAGGTCGAGGTTGTCGGAAAGGGGATCAATGAGGTCGTCGGCTCCCTCGGTGCTGACCTGGAGGAGGCAGAGTTTTTCCGGGTAGGCGTGAAGGCTGTCCGCCTCGGTGTCCAAGGCCACCCATTCGGCGGCCTGGAGCCGTGGCAACCAGGCGTTCAGCGCTGAGTCCGTATCGATCATCGCGGGAAACTACGCCAGACCGGGGTCGGGTGTCGAGAGCGGGGGAGGGAAGGGGAAAAATGTTGTCCGATCCCGATTCTGTTCTCTGTTTTCCCGCGTTCCTCCTGTTCAATCCGCCGCTTCATGCCGTCGCGCGCCTTCAAAATCGGGGTGTTCACGCTGGAGGGGCTCAATGCCGTCCCCTTGGCGGTCTACTTCATGTACATGTTCTTCTTCATGCGGGAGACCTATGGGTTCGGCTCCATGGAGAATCTGCTGCTGGGAGGCTATGGCGGTTTCATCTACATGACCTTCTCGGCGCTCGGGGGCAAGGTGGCTCCGCGTTTCGGCTTCCTCAACACGATCACGGCCTCCCTCGGCGCGATGGTCCTGGTCTTCCCCTGCGGGTTGATCGTGGACTCGATGTGGGGGCAGATCGGGATCCACACGGTCGCCGTGGCGGGCATGGCCTTTGTCTGGGCGCCGCTGGAATCGCTGGCAGTCCAGGGCGAGCCCAAGAACCGCGTGCAGAAGATGGTGGGCGTCTACAACCTGGTCTGGTCCAGTATGGCGGCATTGGGGTTCTTCCTTGGCGGCGCCATTGTGGATCAGTTCGGCTTCCGGGCGATGTTCCTGATTCCAACCGGAGTGCACTTCGCGCAGTTGTTGATCGCCCTGTGGCTGCGGAGGGTGGAGCGACGGGATTTCGGCAGGTCGCACAGCGGGGCGCGTCAGGCTGCCGACACGGGCGTTGAGATGCACGACGAGGCGGACCTGCCCCATGCGACGACGTTCCTGAAGATGGCCTGGATCGCGAATCCGTTTGCCTTCGTCGCGACCAACACCGTCGGACCCTCGATTCCGGAACTGGCGCGGGATTTCGAACTTTCGAAAACCTCCGCGGGCTTCCTGATCTCGGTCTGGATGTTCTCGCGTTTTGCCGGATTCATCGGGTGTTGGCTCTGGGAGGGATGGCATTACCGAATGCGCTGGCTCTGGGGCGCCTTCGCGGCGATGACCGTGACCTTCGTTGTCATTCTCACCGTCCCGCTGTTGTCGGTCCTGATCCTGGCGCAGGTGGTGTTTGGTCTCTCCATCGGAATGATCTATTATTCCTCGCTCTACTATTCCATGCACGTGGGCGACAATCACGGCGAACAGGGGGGAGTGCACGAGGCGGCCATCGGCGCGGGCAACTGCGTCGGGCCATGGTTGGGGGCGGGGGCGTTGTTCCTTTTTCCGCAGCAGCCGAATGCGGCGGTCTGGACGGTGACAGCGCTGTTGGTGTGCGGCCTCGTCTGGATGCTGAAGATCTGGGCAAAGCGGGGATAGTCGGAGTGCGGAGTGGGGAGTGCGGAGTGGGGAATGCGGAATCAAATCGGTTCCGTATTCCGCGCGTCACTCGAGCGACTTGATGAACTGGTCGAATCCGCGGCGTGTCTTTGAAGGGGCATTGTTTCGCAGCCGTTTGATCTCGAAGGATTTCAGATCGAGCCCATCTGCGTGGAGGAGACCGGCGACCTGGGCGGCGACGGCCTGGTCGTAGTCGGACAGTTCCTCGAACAACGCGCGAAGGTCGTTCTTGTGTTTGCGATGGAGTGTTTTCGCATAGCCCCGGGGCGAGGTGTATTTGCCGTCGCCGTCGCCGTCCACATAGATCGGGTTGGTGACGCCGATCACGTTCGACGTCCAGGTCTTGGAGCTTGGTTGGTAGGGACGCGGGATGGCCCAGAATGGGGCGGTGACGCCAGGGGCGGTGGCGACGGCGACAATCCAGAAATCGTGTTTTGGCGTCGCGCTCTGTTCCTTCAACACAAATCCGGCGGAGCCCTTGTTCAAATCGGCCGGATTCTGGGGGAGCGCGGAATACCCAAACTCGGAGACGCCGTTCATGAAGATCCGGATCCGGGTGGGCGATTCCCTTGTGGGTTGGACCCAGGAGGGCCCGGTGACCGCCACACTGAACAAGGACTTCGGCCCCAGTCCCGTCGCCAGGTCGCCCATGCCGAATCGCTTTGACGGCTCGCCCGGTTGATCGCCCACATGGGCGTCGACGAAGAGCCCCATGCTGACGGAGGTCCGGCCCTCGCGGTAACCGCGGACGACCTGTGCCACGTCCAGGTTCGCCGGATCGCGGTCGTTGGCCTTCACATAGCTGCGTCCCTGTCCGAGGATCATGCGGCTGACGTAGTGGGTGTCGCTGGAGCCGACGCCGGTGATGCGGAGGCCGTGGTTCAACAGGCCGAACCAGTCGCGGATGGGATCCATGTAATCGGACTGAAGCGCCGCGGAGGTGACGATCTCCATGGCTTCGAAACTGTAGGGCGCGCCGCGGAGATTCTCGCCGGTCGCCTGGCGGAAATGCTTTGGATCCACGGGGGAGAAACCGCTGTGCACATTGCGGGGATGATTCAGGACGATGACCCTGGCCTGCGTGCGCTCGCGGATGGATCTCATCAATTCGGTCCAGTCGGTGAGCTTGTGATCGGGCAGCGAACTGCCTGGCGCCACGGGAAAGGCGTTGAAGTGGCCGGTCTTGGTGGTGACCTCGTCGCCAACGACCGAAGTGAACCGGTCGCTCAACGCCAGCTTGCGCACGGTCTCGGTGTAGTCGGTGTGATGGTTGTGGTCGGTGGCCACCGCAAATTCGATGCCTTCCCCGGCGATGGTGATCATGCCTTCGTCGATCGTGGCGTCGCCGTGGCCGCTGAAGGTGAGGTTGTGGATGTGGCAGTCGGCGGCGACCCAGCCGTCGGTGGGAACCTCGCGGCGGATCTTCATCTTCAAATCGAGCGAATCGCCTTCGGCGAGGTTCACGTGATTGGTGGCGGCGGAGTATTCGAATCCGCGACTGGCGTAGATGGTGTATTTGCCGGGGCGCAGGCCGAAGCGCGCCTTCCCGTCCGGCGTGTAGATGACGCCGGTGCGGACGGCCAGTCGTTGGCCCGGCTTGGTTTCAATGACACCGCGTCCGGTGGGCAGAGTTTCTTCGGGATTCGTGTCCACCGGAATCAACGCGCCCTGCTCATCGGCAATGGTGATGCGGCAGGGGACGGCGACATTGTCATTGCCGGTCTGCTCGGTGATTGAAACGGAAACGGAGCAACGGTTCAGGGATTCGGCGGATGGGTGGTCATTCAGGACAATCTCGCCCACCAGAATGTCATCCGTTGATTTCGGCGGAATGATCGAAAGCAGATTCTCGCCGTCGCGCAGCAGGCCAGGGGCGACTTTGAACGGCGTCACGAGTTCGACCTCCATGTTGTCCAGGCTGCCGATGGATCTGCCGTTGAGCTTCACGGACCACGGATACTTGACGTCCTTCTGCCGGATGAAGAGCGTCGATTCCTCTTCATTGCGCTTGGCTTCGAACTTCAGATCGAGTTGTCGGCCATGAGGTTCGGAATCTTCGAAGTGGGTCCACTCGGGGAAACCGGGCGTCCCGAGGTGGACGGTTTCCTTGAGAAGGATTGTTTCAGCGGCGTGGACGTCGATGGGCGGGAGGCTCAGCAGCAGGATGGCCGACAGTATGTGCAGCGGGTTTCGCATGCCTCAGGGAAACGCCGCCGGCCGGTGTTGAAAAGTTTTTTCAACTTTTTTGCGTGGTAGCGCAGCTTGGACACCTTTTGTCCCACCGGGGCTGTCAGAGTCATCGCAACAGAACAAGACAAGATGATGAACACAACAGCGACCCAACAGATCGAAATCCGGTTCCCCAATGTCCCCCTGACCCCGGCGCGGCGGCGGGCTCGTCGACGGAGTCAACAGGCGCGGTGGTGGTTTGACCGCATGCGGCTCGAGGTCGACCGGGGGGTGGTGGCGGACGGCGGCGGCGTCTTTCGCGCGACCGACGGTTGATCGGACCTGAGTTCCTGCGGCGACGTGAGCTCAACGGCCGGGCGACCTAAAGGAGGTCAACACCGCATGCGTTTGTCTGCCCATTGGCGGATGCGCCCGATCACAACATCCAACGCCGGACAAGCCCGGCCGTTGGGTTCACGTCGCCGCAGGAAAGCGACAAAGTTCTTGAAACCTTTCACCGCAAACCGGCGTCTTGCTGATAGAACATGCGGGAATTGACCCGAATGCGGACTTGAGAACTGCTCAATGTCATTCAAGATCCATCACCACTCCATCCGCCTTCGCTTCGCAGCTACAGCGGACAAGTCGCTCCAATACTCCAAGACTCCATTCATTTCATGAAAACACCCACCTTGCTACTCACCATGGCGCTGTCGTTGACGACGATGGCGGGAACCGCTTCCGCCCAAGATCAGGAACGCCCGGGCAATCGATTTGGAAATCCCCAGGGGCAGGGCGGCCCGGGCGGTCGTGAAGGCCGCTTCGGCGGCCAGGGCGGGCAAGGCGGGCAAGGCGGACAGCGAGGAGGACGCTTCGGTGGCCAAGGGGAACAGGGCGGGGGGCGCTTTGGCGGCCGCGGCGGATTTCGCCCGCCGCCCAATCCGCTGTTCGTGGCCATCGACAAGAACAACGATGGCGCGATCTCGGAAGAGGAACTGAAGAACGCGGTCGCGGCCATCAGGACGTTGGACAAAAACAAGGACGGCAAGATTACCGAGGATGAGGTCAGGCCTGATTTTGGAGGCCAGGGCCGAGGCGGTTTTGGCGGTCCCGGTGGACAGGGCGGTCAGGGTCGAGGCGGCTTTGGCGGCCC
>JAYPEY010000059.1:27109-35184 GCA_038126035.1 Verrucomicrobiales bacterium
CGAGGCGGCTTTGGCGGCCCCAGAGGTCAAGGCGGTCCCGGAGGTCAAGGACGTGGCGGCTTTGGCGGTCCCGGAGGCCAGGGCGGCGGCCGTTTCGGCGGTCAAGGCGGCCCCGGAGGTCCGGGCATGCAACGCGGCGGCGGTTCGCAGTTCAGCTTCGTCGATCGCATCATGGGTTTTGACGAGAACAAGGACGGCAAGGTCAGCAAGGATGAACTTCCTGAGCGTATGCAACGTCTGATGGGACGCGGCGACACAAACAAGGACGGATTCATCGACAAGGATGAGGCGTCCAAGCTGGCGGATGTGATGGGCGGCGGTCGCGGCGGCCAGGGTGGTCCCGGCGGTCCGCGCGGCCAGGGCGGCTCAAGCGGAGGCCCGGTCCGGCCGCAACGTCCGGCGTTCGACAATTGAGTCGAACCGGACCAGCAGATTCAAAAGCAAAGGGCGCGTCCACTGGGCGCGCCCTTTTTCTTTCTTGCCTCGTCGTGACGCCGAACTGGCGGTGGTGGAAACCTACTCCCCGATCACCTTGACGAGCACGCGTTTCTTTCGGTTGCCGTCGAACTCGCCGTAGAAGATCTGTTCCCAGGGGCCGAAGTGGAGTTCGCCCTTGGTGATGGCGACGACGACCTCGCGGCCCATGATCTGGCGTTTCATGTGGGCGTCGGCGTTGTCCTCGCCGGTCTTGTTGTGGAGGTATTGCTCGATGGGCGCGTGCGGCGCGATCTTTTCGAGCCAGACATCGTAGTCCTTGTGCAGGCCGCGCTCGTCGTCGTTGATGAAGACGCTGGCGGTGATGTGCATGGCGTTGACGAGGACCAGCCCTTCCTGCACGCCGCTTTCGCGCACGACATCCTCGATGGTGGGCGTGATGTTGATGAAACCGCGACGGGACGGGACTTCAAAGCCGAGCTCTTTGGTGAGGTGTTTCATGGGCGCTTCTTTTCGCTGAATTGGACTGGGGTGGTGATCATGGCGTCGCGGCTGTCGGTCACGCTCAGCAGCCAGGCGGTTGCATTCTTGGGGACATCGGCGTGAATCTCGTCTGAGTCGACATCGCTTGCCGCATGTTTGGCCGGGACTGACTGCCATTGCCGCTTCGATTGGAGTCCGGTGTCGGTCGTGTAGTGCAGCGTCGCGGATTTGATGGACTCACGCGATCGGCATTGAACCGCGGCGCGACTTCCACGGATGGCGAAGCTGGCGCCGATCCATGGCAGGGGAACGCCGTTACGACAATGGCTGTCAACAAACAGTCCGATTTCCTTGGGCGCCCAGCCGTGACCGTGGCTGTGGCGCATGTTGGGTTCGATGCGAATGGTTTTGGGCGCGTCCTGGACCAGGTCGAAGCTGCGGAGATAGCTGCGCAGCGGATAATGGATGTCCTTCGCGCCATTCACGAAGAAGATCGGCACGCGGCAGGCAGGCAGGTATTGGGAGGGGTCGTAAAGTTGGCTCCACTTGGCGGCGAGCTCGGGACCAAGTCCGTCAATCTGCCTGCGTTGGACGGACTCGCCGTCGGCGAGGAAGCCGCAGCCGTAGACCGGCACGGCGGCCTTGAAGCGGTTGTCGACCGAGGCGACGATGCAGGTGGTGTAGCCGCCCCAGCTGATGCCGGTCACTGCCGTGCGCGTTTCATCGATCTCCTTGAATGAACGGACAAGCGAGTGCGCGCGGATGGCATTGGCGACGGCGTGATAGGGCCAGTGATCGTTGATCGGGCCGCCAATGCTTTGGAACTTGGTCTCGTGTCCCTGATCAGGACCGCTGTTTTCCATCGGGTGGCGCTTCAGTTCGCGCTTGTTGCGGACGATGACGAGTTCCCCGTTTTCGGAATGGAATCGGGGCGGATCGAGACGTTTTCCCCCAAGGTCCATGGCGATGGCGGCGTAGCCCCGTTTGGCCCAAAGGTGAACCCACTCGGCGAAGGCCGTGCCGCCGCCGCCGTGGATGAGGACGATCGCGGGGAGGTTCTTGTCCTGCTTCGGTTTGCCGGCCAGGGAGCCCGGGGTCGCATAAAAGGCAAAAACCTCGGTCTTGCGGCCCTGGTAGGGTTCTCCCGCGTAGGCGAGGGAGCGGATGGGGCTCTTGGCATCAAGCCAGTGGAAGTCCGGCGGCTGGCTGAGTTCCTTGAGATTCCACGGCGTGGAATCCGGCAGGCGGGGGGACGATGCAATCGTTTCAACGTCCGCCGCAGATGCGTTCCATGCCAACGCAAGGAACAAGAGCAACCCGTAATCCCGTTTCATCATGACGGGGGCAGTCTATGTGGATGGCGGCGAGGAGAAAGCCAAAAGCGACGGCGGCGCGTTCATTCAAGGAGGGGCGGGATTCCTGCCGCCCTGCCTGCGCAGCAGGCACACGGCTTTCGGCATGTCCCAGCGCTGTCAAAATGTGCGGCGCGTGATTGCCCTCAACCCCCATGTCTGGCCCCTCCGGGGCCACGGCGACAGGAATGTCGCCGCTCCTTGTGATGATTGCCGGAACGAATTCAACGCTCGACGGCGGCGTCCGTTCTCCGGATCTTCGAAGGAAAGCGTCATGAGAACCGGAAGTCTCCAGTTTGTTTCGCGGCGGTTCGCGGCCGCCGTGCTGATCGTTGCCGCCAATGCCGCGATCGCCCAGATGACGCCGAGTCCCGGGGTGGCCGCCCGCCTGCAATCGCGCATTGACGCCTTTCACAAGGCCGCCAAATCGCAGGGGGAGAAGCTCAAGGTCGTGTATTTCACACCGGCGGACAGGGAGCCGCTTGAAGGCCATCGGGAGCGTCTGACCCGGATCATGTTGGACATCCAATCCTTCTACCGGGAGGAGATGGAGCGCAATGGATTCCGCTCCCGGACCTTTCCCTTGGAGATGGACGGCGATCAGTTGCAACTGCATTACACCAAGGGGGCGCTGCCGCATGGACGATACAGCTACCTCACCGGCGAACTGGTGCGCCGTGACATCCGCCGGACGTTGCGCGGAAAGGTGGACTTGGACAAGGATTACGTCCTGATCATCTGCGGATTGTGCGAGGAGGATGACGAAGGGAAGTTCATCTTCAATTCGCCCTACTATGGGGACGGCGGCGCGAATCATCGAAAAGGACATTGCTTCGCCGCAGATTGCCGGCTGTTGGACACCATTCACCTGTCAAACACGAAGGACCGGATCAGCTACTGGGAGCACCGGGGCGATTTCGATCAACACCTGGCGCGTTTCAACACGGCCTATATCGGAGGCATTGCCCACGAACTCGGGCACGGACTGGGGCTGCCGCACAACGGTCAGAACAGGGCGGAGTTGCAGCAAATGGGACATGCCTTGATGGGCGTGGGAAATCATCACTATCGTCGAGACCGCTGGGAAAAACGCGGGGCGTTCATGACGCTGGCCAGTTGTTTGAGGCTTGCGGCGCATCCCTTGTTCACGGGCAGTCGGCGCGCGGCGGAGAAATCTGCAAAGTCGGACTTGCGGGACCTGGCGTTCGAGGCTGATTCCACGGAGTTGAGCGTAAGCGGTTCAGTGACCTCAGAGGTTGAGCCGGTCGCGGTGATCGTCTACATCGACCCCGATGGGGGACAGGATTATGACGCCCGGACCTGGGTGGCCGAGGTTGTCAACGGCCGGTTCAGCGTCGTGTCCAACAACTGGCGGACCGGTCCGCACGTGATTCGCATTTCGGTCGTTCACGTCAACGGGGAGGTGTCGACGACCCGGCTCCCGTTTGGGATCAACCGGCGACGTGAGCCGGACGTCGCGGGGTTGAATGCGCGTTGGCTGATCGGCAGGGCGGAAGCCGCAGTTTATGAGCGAGACTGGGACGCGGTCAGGCGGATCGCAGGCGGCGCCGCCGACGCGAAATTGAACGAGGCGCAGAGGGCGGCCCTGGCCGGACTGGCCGCATTGGAGACGGGCAACCGGTTGGTCGATCTGAAGCGGGTCGATGCGGACGAGCTGTTTCTTTCCGACGCCAAGGCGCGGAAGGAATCTGTCGGCTGGGGCCGGCCGGCCCGGAATCACTATTACTTCGACCGCTACGTTCGTGACGGCGTCGCGCTGAGGCTCGGCGGCGTCTACCATCCGAAGGGGCTTTATGCCCATGCGCCTTCGACCTACACCTTTGATCTGGGCGGACGTTGGAAGAATTTTACGGCCCACATCGGACTTCAGGAAGGCGTCAGCGAGATGGGTTCCGGTATCTGGATCGTGGAAGGCGACGGGAAGGAGTTGTTCCGCAGCGCGAAGTTGCATGGGACGGCCTACGCGAAGATTGAGGTGGATGTGAAGGGCGTGAAGGCGCTCACATTGAGAATCGAATCGGGCAAGCAGGGCAACGGCAACTGCTGGACGGTCTGGGGTTCGCCCAAGGTGACGCGTTAGCGCGAACGTTGGGGCGGATGCTGAAAAGACCGATTGTATTCGGAGCGCCGAGCATCGCTCGGCATGGACGTGAAATGCCCGGCGGTTTGCCGAGCAATGCTCGGCGCTCCGTCATCGCCAGTCAGTCCGCTGTTCCGGTCTTCGCCAGGCGCCTTCCACGAGCCACGGTGTGCCAGCCCAACCCGGCCAGGATCAACCCGATTCCGATCTGCCACGTTCTGGCGTCGACCTGGAATGCGAGAAACAAACACGCCGCCAATCCCACGACCTGGATGATCCTTGGATAGCGACGCTCTTCCGGCGGTTGCTTCAAGGCGGCGAGGTTCGTGATCGAATAGTAGATCAGCACGGTGAAGGCGCTGAAGGACCAGGCCAGCTTGATGTCCCCGAGCATCGTAAACAGAAGAATGATCGCGCTGACGCCGAGGACGCTGTTTTGCGGGGAGTGATGCCGCCGGTCGATCTTGGCGAAGGCTGATGGCGCGTCCGCCCGGCGGCCCATGGCCAGCAGGACGCGGGACAACCCCAGTATGAGATTGAGCAGCACGCCCAGCATGGCCGTGATCGCCCCGAGGGTGACCAATGGAACCAGACCGGGAATTCCCACGATGGCCGCGTGTTTCTGCAGGCCGGTGAATTCATAGTTGTCCGGCAGGGCCACGGAAATCGCAGCCACGGAAATGTAGAGCAGCGCCGTCACCGCCATCGTGGTAATGATCGCCAAGGGGATTGTTCGCGCCGGTTCCTTCACTTCTTCACCCAGCGTTGCGATTCGACCGTAGCCCGTATAGGCCACAAACATCAGCGCCGTCGCGTGGAACAATCCGTCAGTCCCATGGGTGAAGAATGGGGTGAAGGCCTGATCCGCGCGTCCGGCGGCCTCGGGCAGGCAGGCGACGATGTAGGCGCCCAGGGCAAGCAGGGTGACCGAGACGATCGCGATGTTGGCTTTGTTCGAGCGTTGGATCCCCAGGTAGACCACGGCCGTGATACCGAACAGGATGGCCAGCATCAGCCCCACGCCGAAAACGTGGGGAATGTAGAAGGACAGGTGATCCTTGAGGAAGACGAGAATGTAGGTCGTCGCCCCCAGCGCCGCGGTGGCGGCGGAGGCGCTCTTGGCGATCAGGAACATCCAGCCGGCGGTGAAGCCGAGCTGCGGCGTCAGGTATCGGTAGCCGTATTCGTAGGTTCCGCCGCTGACCGGATGCGCCGCCGCAAGTTGCGCGCTGCTCAGCCCGTTGCAGGTCGCCACGATGGCGGCCAGGAAGGTGGCCAGGATCACCGACGGACCGGAAAGCCCCGCCGCCAGGAAAATGCTGACAAAGACGCCCGTGCCCACCATCGCGCCCAGGCCCATGAACACCGCGCCCCAAACGCCGACCTGGCGCTTGAGCTGGGCGTACTGTGGTTTTGACTCGCTCACCGCCGATGATCTAACGCGAACTTCGGGGCAAACTCAATCAATCCCCGGACCTCGCCTGTGTCGAAGACCAGGCGCAGTGACATCAGCCGCGCCCCGGGCGTCGGCATCATGCAGACCGCGGAATTCGCCAAAACGTCGCTTGCCTTGCCGGCGGCTTTGTGAAATTTTTCACGAGCTTTTTTTATGAGCCATCTGAAACTCCACATTCCGGGGCCGGTTGAGATCAGCCCGAAGACCTTTGAGGCCTTCTGCACGCCGATGATCGGGCACCGCGGGCAGGCCTTCAAGGACCTCTACGCGAAGATCCAACCGCAGCTGCAGCAGCTTCTCTACACCGAGCGTCTTGTCTTCCTCAGCACCTCGTCCGCCTGGGGGATCATGGAGGGCTCCATCCTCAACCTGGTTTCGAAGAAGCTGCTCTGCTGCATGAAGGGGGCCTTTTCGGACAAGTGGCTGAACGTGGCCGAGCGTTGCGGCATACCGGCCGAGGGCCTGAAGTCTGAGTGGGGCTCCCCGATCCGGGCGGAACAGATCGATGAGAAGCTGGCGACCGGGGAGTTCGACGCGCTCACACTGGTGCACAACGAGACCTCGACCGGCGTGATGAGCCCGATTGAGGAGATCGCCGAACTGAAGAAGAAGTATCCCGAGGTCATGTTCATCGTGGATTCGGTGAGCTCCATGACGGCCGTGCCGTTGAAGTTCGACGAGTTGGGCATCGATGTGCTCCTGGCCGGCACGCAGAAGGCCTTTGCCATGCCGCCCGGATTTGCGGTGTTTGTGGTCTCGCAGGCGGCGATGGATCGCGCGGCGACGGTGAACACGCGCGGTTATTATTTTGATTTCCTGGAATTCCAGAAGAACGCTGAAAGCGACATGACCCCGAGCACGCCGAGCATCTCGCATTGCTACGCGTTGTCGCAGAAGTTGGATGAGTTCCAGGAGGAGGGGCTGGACAATCGCTTTGCCCGGCACGCCAAGCTCGCGCAGATGACGCGCGACTGGGCGGCGAAGCATGACTTCACCCTGTTTCCCGATGCCGGGTTTGAATCCAACACCCTGACCTGCGTCAACAACGGGGCCAAGGAAGGCGGCCGTGTGATCGAGGTTCCCAAACTGGTCGAAGGCATGAAGGAGCAGGGCGTCCTCATCGATGGCGGCTATGGCAAGGTGAAGGGCAAGACCTTCCGCATCTCAAACATGGGCGACGAGACCGAGGCGTCCATGGCCGAAGTCTACGAGAAACTCGACAAGGCGATGGCTCGACTTGGTTGAAGATTGAGAGCGGGGAGTTGAGAGATCACGAGGCTCTACCGGCCAAGGCTGTCTCAAAATCCAGAATCTTGGTGGATGCCGACGTGGGTCGGCTCATTCCAGGGCGAACTCGTTGATTTGAGCGGACTCACGTCCGCGACTACCTCCGTTTGAGACAGTCTCGGCCGTTCAATCCTTCGAATCCTTCTTTCCGGGCTTGAGCTGTCGGATGAGTTTCACAGCCTCGGGGTCCTTGTAATGCCGCTTCAGGCCGACCTCGGCGAGCATCTTGGCCGGGGCGCGGGAGATGAAGTCGGGGAAGTTTCGCTGGGCTCCCTTCCGCAACGCGTTTTGTCCGCCCTTGGTTTCCCAGAATTCCGACTGCGCCACGGCCAGCGCCATGCCGGCCTCGTCCGGGCTGAGGTTCTCCTTTTTGGCCATCATCCAGACCAGATCGGGGTCGCCCTCCAGCGCGACGGGGAAGGGGATGAACTTCAGCTTCACCTCCTGCTCCTCGTCCTCGTCCAACGAGCGATTGTTGACGGCAATCTCGCTGGTGAGGGTGGCGTTGCCGATCTGGACCTCCACGTAGAGTTTGTCCTCGGAGTTGTCGGCGTCGAGTTCCAGGCCCTGTTTGCCGAACTCGTGTTCGAAGCGCGCGGTCAGTTCCTTGACCGTGTCGTCGGTAAGATCCGGCAGCGGGCACTTCTGACAATACTCGTGAAAGGCCGCGACCTGGGACTTGTGGCGCAGTTCCTTCTGCACGGCGTTCATGATCCTGCCTGATACGGCGGGGTCCTTGGTGACCCCGGGCAGGATGTCGTTCAGCAGCTTGATGATCTCTTCCTCGTTCAGAGTGGTCTTCTTCGTCGCCATGAGTGTCTTGGGGAATCGGGATTGAATTGAGAGCGCGGATCTATGCCAGATCATTCGGGGGCAAGGCAATGACGAACGCCTGGGACGTGGCTGGAGGGGCGCAGTTCATCTTTTGTGCGCCTTCAAGACGGGACGCCTGCGCATCGCG
>JAYPEY010000060.1:0-34983 GCA_038126035.1 Verrucomicrobiales bacterium
TGGGGGCGCCCCGCTCTGGGCGCGCCCCCCCCCCCCCCCCCCCCCCCGCCCCCACCTCGGCCCCCCGCTCCGGTCTGTCGCGTCAAGGGCGCGACGGGAACCGCCTGCCTCACGCCCCTGCGGCCATTCGCCGCGCCACACGTTGTAGTCTTCTATCCACATGAGATTCAGCCCGCGTCACGCCATTCATCCACAAAACATGGAGAGTTCGCAATACATGATGCTGAATTACGTCCCAGCCGCAGAGCGCCGACCAAATGAATAGCCGTGGTCGAAACCGCAGAAGGCGGTGAGGCCACGGTAATCGGGGCCAACACCATAAGCCGCGTAGCGGCGACACCGTCTCCTCCCGACAACGATTGACCGTGGCCCCTGCTGGCCTTTGCGGTGGCGCCGCTACGCGGCTGCCCCCCACGGCCCATTTGACGCGTCGCCCGTCAATCGGCACAATGCGCGGCCTTGAATTCCTTCAATCCATTGAAAGCAACCGTCTCCGGATTGACGTTCGCGTTCACCTGCCTCCTCGGGAGTGCCACAACTGAATCCGCCGAGTCCCGCCCCCTCGCCAACGTCAAACTGCCCGAAGGCTTCGAAGCTGTGGTGTACGCGACGCCCGACCAACTCTCCAATCCCGTCGCGATCTGTTTCGACCGCCAGGGGCGGCTCTACACAGCCGAGGCGCATCGCCGAGTCACCGGAACCTGGGGCGTGACCATGTCGCGTTGGTGGTCCATGGAGGACTATGGCGGCAAGACGCTTGAGGACCGGCAGGCCATGTACGACCGCTGGGCTCACATTGTCCCGACGGCCAAACTGACCCGCCATTCCGACATTGTTCGCCAATTGATCGACGAGGACGGCGACGGGAAGGTGGATGTCTCCCGCGTCTTTGCGGACGGTTTCAACCAACCGCTCGAAGGCAACGCCGCCGGACTGATTGCGCATGAGGGCGACATCCTGTTGGCCAATGCGCCCACCCTCTGGCGGTTGCGGGACTCCAACCGCGACGGCGCGGTCGACGTGCGCGAGAAACTGGCCGAAGGCATCGGGGTCCGCGTCGGCGTCTATGGCCATGACCTTCACGGCCTGACCTGGGGACCGGATGGACGACTCTATTTCACAATTGGCGACCGGGGATTTCACGTAAAGACCAAGGAGGGCAAAACCCTGTCCGCGCCGACCCGCGGCGCGGCCTTCCGCTGTTTCCCCGACGGCAGCGGACTGGAGGTCTTTCACATCGGCCTCCGCAATCCGCAGGAACTCGCCTTCAACGACGTGGGCGATCTGTTCACCGTCGACAACGACATGGGCGGCGTGGACAAATGCCGCATCCTGCACATCACCGAGGGCGGCGACTCCGGTTGGGACGCCTCCTACCAACTCACCCGCAACTTCCGCGAGGAGACCGATCGCCATGACCACACCGAACCGCCCTGGTTCACGGAGAATCTCTGGGAAATGCCCCACGACGGCCAACCCCTCTGGGTCAACCCGCCGCTCGCCCATCTGACCAGCGGCCCCAGCGGGTTGGCCCACTACCCAGGCGTCGGTCTGCCGGAGGAATACGCCGACAACTTCTTCATCTGCGACTTCCGCGGCAGTTCCGCCCGCAGCGGCGTGCATCGCTTCAAATTGGATCCAATCGGCGCCGGCTATCGCGTCGCCGAGACCAACCAATTTGTCTGGAACATCTGCCCGGCCGACATCGAATTCGGCTACGACGGCGAGGTCTATCTCGCGGACTGGATTGACGGCTGGGGCGGCGACGGGGCGCGGCGCATCATGCGGATGTATCATCCGACCCGCTGCAACGACGCACACGCAATCCCCGGGCTCTTCCGCGAGGGATTCTCGCACCGCTCGCGCAAGGAACTGCTCTCGTTGCTGGAACATGCCGACCGCCGCGTGCGACTGGCCGCGCAGTTCGAACTCGCGGCTCAAGGGCGCAAGAACCTGGGCTCCCTGCTGAAGGTCGCTCGAAAAGCGGAATCACAGAACGCCCGCCTCCACGCCATCTGGGCAATCTGGCAACTGGGCCTGAAGGAACCGCTGCCCCGGAAATCCGTCCAACAGGTCGCCACGCTGCTGCAGAATTCCAATCCTGAAGTGCGCGCGCAAACCGCGAGGATCCTCGGTGAAATCGGCGACCATTCCATTGTCCCCCAGTTGATCAAGGCCCTGCTTTCAAGCCATCAGCGTGTCCAATACCACGCCGCCATTTCACTGGGAAAGCTGCGCGCAGATTCGTCGGTTGAATCCATCGCGAACATGCTGCAACGCAACGCCGACAAGGACGCCCTGCTCCGCCACGCCGGCGCCTACGCCTTCTCCAAAATGAAGGAGAACAGCACCCTGAGATTCTCCCAGTCTCCATCGAGGGCCGTCCGCCTCGCCTTACTCCTCGGCCTGCGGATGAACGCGTCGCCTGCGATCGGAAGCTTCCTGAAAGATCCCGAGCCACAACTCCGCTTCGAGGCCATCCGCGCCATTCACGACCTCCCCATCGCGCCGTTGCGGACCAAACTCGCCGACCTGATCGATACGCCGATCATGACCGACGCCGCCGTTCCCTTCCCGATCCAACATCGGATCCTCAACGCCAACTTCCGACTTGGTTCCCATGAGAACGCAACCCGGATGGCGACCGCCGCAGTGAGCCCCCGTCTCAGCCACGATATCCGACTCGAAGCGACGCGATCCCTGGAGAAATGGGACAATCCTTCCCCCTTCGACCGCGTCACCTGGCATCATCGTCCCGTCAAATCCCAGCGTCCAAACGACCTGGCCAAGGCCATCGCACCCACGCTCAAGTCCGGTTTTGAGCCCGCCTTCGAGAGCGCAAAACAGGATCCGGAAAAGAGGCGCGCCAAAGCGCAACTCCAATCCCTGACCCGCTTGACGATCAAGCACGGCATTTTGCCGTCCGAACGCCTTGCCGCGCTCGCCACATCCTCCAATCTGGACGCGGACGTCCGGTTGGAGATCTTCGAATCGCTGAGAAACCCCGCTGAGTCCTCAAAGCTCATCCCGGTATTATTGAAGGATCCCAACGCCCCCCTTCAACTCGCCGCCGCCGCCCGGTTGGCCCCGGACGATCCAAAGGCGGCAAAGGCAACTTTCTCCAAACATCTTGCCGGCAAGAACGTGAAGAACCGACAGTTGGCCATCCGCCGCCTCGGAAATCTGAATCACCCCATCGCCCCCGAACTGCTCACGCCCTTGTTCGCCCCCGATCTCACCGGCTCCGAACCGGACGCGTTGGATCTCATTCAGGCCGGCATCCATCATTCGGACGCCAGGCTCCGAAAGTCCGCGGAAGCCACTGCCGCCCGCATCGCCAAGACAGCCCCTCTCGGCGAATCCCAACCGGCCCTCACCGGCGGCAACGCCGCGAATGGCCGCCGCCTCTTCGAAACCCACGCCATTCAATGCGTCCGTTGCCATCAGATCAAGGGCTTCGGCGGCGACGCCGGCCCCGAACTCACGAAGATCGCCAGGGAACTCGACCGCAACGGACTGCTTACCGCCCTCCTCGATCCCCCGGCCCGCATCGCCCCCGGTTTCGGCTCACTGGAACTCGAACTTAAGGACGGCGAGATCGTCTCCGGATTCATTGCTGAAGAAACCGACGACCAGATCACGTTGACCACCCTGGCCGGCGAGACCATCACGACCGCCAAGTCGGACATCGCCAACCGCTCCAAACCGGTCTCCGCGATGCCGACGATGAAGGGCGTCCTCACCCTGTCCGAAATGCGCGACCTGGTGGAATACCTGGCCGGCTTGAAGTAGGCGGCGGGACACAAGGAGCCCGGGATTCAGCTGCACAACCACGCCGATTCGCGTTACTCGCCGCCCTCGATCCAGGTCCGGGCCTTGTCGGCGGCCTCACCCGCGAAGTAGCGCACTTCGCCGGTCGTGAAGGGCTTGCAGAATTCGGCCATCCACTCCTGCCAGCGCTTTTCGCCGACAATGGCGATCCGGTCAAAATCCCGGAAATGCCGGGCGTCAAAATTCAGGTCATCCCACAGCGCGCGCAGGCTCCATCCGTGGAAGTCGCGCATGGTGAACAACACACTGAGTTTGCCATGCTTCCGGATCAACCGATCGGCCTCCGGCACAAAGCTCTCGTAGTCGGCATGCTCCAACCTGCCGCTGACCTCGATCGCCATCTGCCGCCCTTCATTCAGTTCTGTCAATGTCATGGCCATTGTTCGATCCTCTCTGATTATTGGACCGTCCGGGGCGACCGTCTGTTCATCCCACGGGTCATTTGGCGTTGGATGTTTTAAACCTGAGCGATTAGCCTTCCAAGCCATGCTGAAGCACGCGCAACTCATCCATCCGGAAATCAATCTCGTCCTCGGCCGCGCCGGGCACCACGCCAAGATCCTGATCGCCGACGGCAACTACCCGGCCTCCACCAAACTCGGCTCCAATGCCGAACTCATCTCCATGAATCTCTGCCCCGGTCTGGTCACGGTGAACCAGACCCTGCGCGCCCTGCTCTCAGCCGTGCCGATCGACGCGGTCAACACCATGGGCATTCCCGCCGACGATCCCTACGCGCAACAGGGCGATCCGCCCGTCTGGGCCGAATACCAAGAAACCATCGCCGAGGCCGGATTGGACCTCAAACTCGAGCCGATCCAGAAGTGGGATTTCTACGAGGCCGTCGCCTCCGACGATCACGTCCTCACCATTCAGACCGGCGACCAGGCTCTCTGGGCGAACGTGCTGCTCACAGTGGGTTGCCGGACGGCGTAAAGGCCGCCGGGCGGTCCACAAGGAGAGGCGACATTCCTGTCGCCATGCCTGCGCAACAGGCACATTGACGTCGATCCAGGCACAGCGCCGCACGGTCTTCCACGCCGTGAGAGGCAGACTCACGCCTCCGTCTGGCCGCCTTGCGGCCACGGCGACAGGAATGTCGCCGCTCCTTGACCAGGCAACAGCCCGTTCTCCGGAATTGCCCGCCGCTCGACGATCCCATACGATCCACCCCATGCCCATCTACGAATTTCACTGCAAGGCCTGCGACAAGGACTCAGAGCTGCTTGTCCGCAGTTCCGACTGGCAGGGCACGCGTTGCCCGAACTGCAGATCCACCAAGCTGGAAAAGAAGCTCTCCGTCTTCGCTGCCAACTCCGGCGGCGGCCACCCCGAAATGCCGCCCATGTGCTCCGGCAACCCCAACGCCTGCGGCCGCTGCGGGGATAATTGACCCGCTTGGATTCGGAGCGCCGAGCATTGCTCGGCATCGACTTGAAATGCCCCACGAACTGCCGAGCATTGCTCGGCGCTCCTGGGCTGGCCCGTCTCCGGCTGTCCCCTCCCGGTTTGGATCCATCTGAACACGAAAAAACGCCGCCCCAATCAGGGCGGCGTTCTTGTTTGAATGGATTCGTCCCAAAGACGCTCCGGCGCCTACTTCAGGGCCACCCGGGCGCTCTTGCCGATACAGAAGAGCTTCCAGTTGTTGCGGATGAACAACTGCCCCTGCGAAACGACGATCGAGGAGCGGGTGTTGTTGTCGCCGTCGCGGCCCATCGGGATGTCGGCGATCAACTTCCCGATCTTGGCATTTGCCACGACCACGTTTCCGCCGTGGTCCATGCAGTAGACCTTGCCGTCCGCCACGGTCGGGGAGGTGCGCCACAGCTTGCGGTGATCCGGCAACGCCAGGGTCCACTTGATCTTGCCCGTCTTCGGCTCGACCCGAGAAAGCGTCTTGTCGCGCAGCGCGTCGGACAGGATGAAGAAGTCGCCGTCCGCAAAGCTGGGCGAGCAGACATCCGAGGTCAGCTTGCGCTCATCCGATGTCCAGGCGAGCGCCGAATCGTCCTGCGTCCCGTTCAAACCGGCCTTGACCGCATAGATCGGCCCCTTCTTCGGCGCGCAGGCGAGCAACACCCCACCGCCGACGCCCGGCGAGGGCACCAGACGCCAGTGGCCGATCCGCTGATGATTCCAGGTGCCCCAGCGCCAGAGTTCTTTCCCGGACTTCGGGTCGTGCCCGGTGATGCAGTCGCCGCCGACGATCACCAGTTCCTTGCGTCCCTTGTGCTCAAACGGCGTCGGCGTGCTGAAGGCCTCCAGGGACTCCGCCGCCGCCTTGCTCGGGCGCACGTGCTTCCAGGCCGTCTTGCCGGTCTTCGGATTCATCGCCAACAGGTAGGACTCGCCGCCATCCTTGCCGCGCCCGCGCACCGGCGTGTCGCGCTGCAGGACCTGCAGGTAGAGCGTGCCATCGTAAAGCAGCGGGCTGGTCGAGAAGGTCCATTGGAACGCGAAGGCCCCGTAGTCCTTTTCGATGTTGCGCTTCCACAACTGCCTGCCGGCGAAATCGAACCCGACCAGGTCGCCGTTGCCGTAGAAGAACACCGCAACCTTGCCGTCGGTTACCGGCGAATTGGAGGCGTAGTTGCTGCGGTTGTCGCGGCTGACGCCCCGACCGACCACGTGATTCCACAAGACCTTGCCGCTGCGTCGGTCGAGCGCCATGGCGTTCAAGGTCCCTTCCTTCTCATCCGACGTGGAGACAAAGACGTGATCGCCCCAGACGACCGGCGTCGCCGCCGCCATGCCGGGCAGTTCCGTGGACCAGGCCACATTCTTCGTCCTGCTGAAATCAGCGGGAAGGTTCTTCTCGCCGGTGGAGCCGTTGTGATTGGGCCCGCGCCATTGGGGCCAATTCTCGGCAACCGCCGAAAGGGAGACGGACAGCGCCAGGGCCGCCAGAGTCAGTTTCTTCGCATTCATGGTGTGTTCCACTTCAAAGGTAGGGTTTCAAGTCGGAATGGATTATTTGCATTTCACTTCAACTCAAAAGGAAAAAATCCCCTCGGCCATTGCCCGCACGGGATTCTCAACCGCCGAACGCCTCGCGCAACAGCCTGACGCTCTTGCGGACGCCGGAGGCCGCGGCCTCCTTCCCCTCGAATTCCAGCGACACGTAACCCCGATAATCGACATCGCGCAGAATCTTCGCAATCCGACGGTAATCCAGGTCCAGGGTGTACCATTCACCGCCGCCGAAATAGGTCTTTGCCTGCACGAAGACCGTCTTCGGCGCGATCTGCTCCAGCTTGGGATACGGATCCTCCAGAAAGTTGCCGGTGTCCATCAAGGCCCCAAGCCAGGGGGACTCAATGTCGTTCAGGATGCGCAGCAACCCCTCCGGGGTGCGGGTGAGCCCCCAATGATTCTCCAGCGCCAGGACCACGCCCCGCCTCTCCGCCAGCGGCAGGCACTTCTCAATCGAGTCGATGCACCACTTGAACCCTTCGTCCTCCGTATGCCCAGGCAACACAGGCTCCTTCCCGCGCGCGGCCATCAGATCGTCGAAGGACCGGATCGTCCCCCATCGACCGGAATTGAGCCGGATGCTCGAAATGCCCATCTCATGCGCCAGCTCAATGCACTTCTCCGTATGCCGGATATTGCGTTGTCGAACCTCCGGATCCGGATCGACGAAATCCTGGTGGATTGAAAGGCTGATCAGATCGACGCCATTCACGAAGGCCGTGCGCTTCAACTTCTTCAGGTAGCCCAGTTCCTCGCTGTCCATCTGCCGGTGCAGGATGTCCACTCCTTCCACCTCCAACCGAGAGGCCTCCTCGATGACCTTCTCAACGGGGGTTTTCGGCGGACGGAAATGCCAGTAGGAATAGGAGGAGATCCCGAGTTTCACGGAACGTGCGCCCTGGGGGCCGCGGCTTTCCGCGGCGTTCAATCCGCCCGCGACGGCCGTCGTCATCGCGGCGGCCCCGACTTTGATGAAATCCCGACGTTGCATGCGGGGATCATGCGGAACAATTCCCGCTTGGCGATCCGGAAATGCCGTCAAACGTCGCCATCGCCGCGCTCGAGGAACGCCTCCACCTCGGCCGCATCGGGCAGCGCGGCGCGATTGCCCCTACCCCCGCATTTCAACGCCGCGGCGGCCGAGGCAAAACGGAGGATCCGCGGCTCGTCCCATCCCTGCATCACTGCATGAATCAACGCCCCGCAGAAGGTGTCGCCCGCGCCGTTGGTGTCCACAGGCACAATCCTGAAGGCGGGACAATGCAGACGAGCCGTCTCTGAAACCAGCCACGCTCCGTTCCCTCCATCGGTGACGGTGGCCAATTGCGGCCCGGCCGCGAGCAGCTTGCGGGCTCCGGCGATCGGGTCCGTTTCTCCAAAGGCCCGCTCCACACAGCGCAACGGACAATTCACGACATCCACCAACGTCAGCAGTTCCTCCAATCGCGCCTTCGGCGAGCCGAGATCGAGAAAGACCCGCCCGCCCTTCGCGCGCATTCCCCGGGCCGCCTCGATCGCCGCGGCGGTCGCCCAGCCATCAAGGTGCAGGGCGTCGTGTTTCGCCAGTTCCTCCGCGTCGATTTCCGACTCTTCAATCTCATGACTGCCCCGATGGAAGACGGAGGTCCTGCGACCGGAATCCGGTTCCACCCAGACATGGGCAAAACCCGTCTGCGAATCCGCCTCACAAGCCGGCGCGTCGAACGCGATACCCTCCGCAGCCAGGTCCTGCTCAATCATGCCCCCCAGATGATCGTTGGCCCACCTGCCTTGAAACGTCGCGCGACCGCCCAACCGGTTCACCTCGACCAACGCGGTCGGCACCGGACCGCCCACCTGGAACCAATGTTCGTGAACCTCATTCTTCGTGTCCCGTTCGGGAAAGCCCTCCAAGGCGACCATGTGATCGACCACAATGGTCCCCAGGCCAATGACGGAATAAGGCCTCAAGTCCCCGCATCCCCCGTCCGAATCGTTCCGCTTCATTGCGCGCGCAGGTCCACACAGACGAACGCCCGGGTGTCCCGTGCGAGGAATCGTCCGTCCGCCAGCGCCGGTTGGGCCCGCACGCCGGTTCCCAGGATCTGCGCCCGGCCGGTGATCGACGGCTCCTCGGGCGTCGCCTTGAAACGGACAAGCTCACCCGATTCCCGCAGAACCAACAGGGTCTTCCCCGCCATGATCATCGCCGCGGCCTTCAGGCCGTCCTTGCTCCACAGGATCTTTCCCGTGGCGAGGTCCACACACCGCGGCGAGGTTCCCACTCTGGAGTCATGTCGCCCGGCCAGACCGTAAAGACGCCCTCCCTCATGGATTGGCGTGGCGTACTGGCTGGAAAAGGCGTCCCCCGCCCAGACGCTCTTCAACCCGTTGTCCTTCGTCACATCAATCAGGTTGTCGCCGGTGTTGTAGCTTGAAGTCAGGAAGATCCGGTTTCCGACCGCAATCGGAGTCGCCGCGTTCACCGAGGCGTGAATCCGGGCCCGCCAACGGAATTTAAACGCCGTCCCTCCCGTCTTCGGGTCCAACCCGAACAATCCCTCGCGCAGGAAGAACAGCGCCACACGCCGCCCATGCAATGTCGCCATCGCCGGAGCCGAATAGTCCGCCTCCTGATCCGTCGCCTTCCAGAGCAGTTTCCCGTCGCGCCTGTCCAGGGCGATCACCCCCGCGCCGTTCGCGCCGCCAATGCTCAACATCACCGAATCCCCTTCGACCAGCGGCGAACAGGCCAACCCGAAGAAACTGGTCCGGGCGCCAAATTTTCCCGCCGCCTCCACCGCCCAGACCTCCCCGCCGGTCTTGAAATCCAGGCATCGGATCGAGCCGTTCGCCCCCATCGAAAAAACATTTCCGCCCGAGATCGTCGGAACCGCGCGCGGCCCGTAGTCCGGATTGTAGCCGTCCCGATACGTGGCCGGATACCGATGACTCCAGATCGCGCCTCCATCATCGGCATTCACACAGTCCAGGACTTCGGACTCCCCGACGCGATGAAACAGGACAGCCCGGCCATCCTCGGCCGCCGCGCCGGCGTATCCCTGCCCCACGGACTTGCGCCACAGGACTGGCGGACCTTCGTTGGGCCAACCTTCGGCCAATCCCTCCTCCGAAGTGACGCCCGTCCGGTGTGGACCGAGAAACTGCGGCCAGTCCGCCGCGTCAACCGCGTTCCCAACAACCGCCCACAACGCCGTCAACCACAAGAAATGCACATTCATGATCTGTCGAAGATACACGAATGGCCTGGGAAAGCGGAACCAAATCCACGCCCCCGCAACTACGGAAGCAGGACGATCCGATAAAAGCGTTTGGAACTGGACGCGGCCGTGGTGTCCGTCTTGGAAGCCTCGCCCCCCCGTCGCCGTGACATCGCCGGCCAGGTCGAACCAGCGGGGATCCGTGACACTTTCCCGATACTGAACCCGGTACCGTTTACCTGTCACGGCCGCCCAGGTGATCGTTACGCCCTGCGCGTCGCCGGCCCCGGCTGTCAACTTCAGCAACGAGGCGCCGTCCTTCGGATCGGTCCCGGAAAAGAACTCCGCCAGATCACTCTGGCCATCCCCGTCGAAAGCGTGGCTGCCGCCGCCACGATTCCATACGAAACCGCGCTCTCTTGAAACGCCTGCTCCTGCGACGTGAGAAACAAAAAGACTTTGCGCGATCATGCCTTTGCGCGAGATTCACGCGCATGAGCGACACCGCCACTGCAAACCTGCCGGATGAACAGGGCCATTTCGGGCCCTACGGCGGGCGTTACGTGCCTGAAACCCTCGTCCATCCCCTACAGGAACTGGAGGAGGAATACCTGCGCGCCAAGGACGACCCCGAATTCCAGCGTGAACTCAGCTATTACCTCCGCGAATTCTGCGGCCGCCCCACCCCGCTCTACTTCGCCGAACGCCTGACCAACCACCTCGGCGGAGCGAAGATCTACCTCAAGCGCGAGGATCTGCTCCACACCGGCGCCCACAAGATCAACAACGCCGTCGGCCAGGTCCTGCTCGCCAAGCGCATGGGCAAGAAGCGCGTCATCGCCGAGACCGGCGCCGGTCAACACGGCGTCGCCAGCGCCACGGTCGCCGCCATGTTCGGCATGGAATGCGTCGTCTACATGGGCGCCGTCGATTGTGAGCGCCAGGCCCTCAACGTCGCCCGCATGAAAATGCTGGGCGCCACGGTCGTCCCCGTCGAGGCCGGCCAGAAGACCCTCAAGGAAGCCATCAACGAGGCCATGCGCGACTGGGTCACCAACGTCCGCAGCACGCACTACATCCTCGGCACCGCCTACGGCGCGCATCCCTACCCGATGATGGTTCGCAACTTTCATCGCGTCATTGGAGACGAGGCCCGCCGCCAGATTCTCGAACAGGAGGAACGCCTGCCGAATCTCCTCATTGCCTGCGTCGGCGGCGGCTCCAACGCCATCGGCCTCATGTATCCCTTCCTCGAAGACAAGGACGTGGAGATGGTCGGCGTCGAGGCCGGCGGCCTGGGCATCGAGCCGGAGAAACATGCCGCGCGCTTCCACGGAGGTTCGCTCGGCGTCCTCCAGGGCGCCCGTTCCTACTTGCTTCAGGACGAACACGGCCAGATCCAGCTCACCCACAGCGTCTCCGCCGGTCTGGACTACGCCGCCGTCGGGCCCGAGCATTGCTGGCTCAAGGACTCCGGCCGCGTCAACTACACCTACGCCACCGACGACAAGGCCCTCGAAGCCTTTCTCAAACTCGCCCGCCTCGAGGGCATCATCCCGGCGCTGGAATCCTCGCACGCCGTCGCCGAAGCCATCCAACGCGCGCCCAGAATGTCCAAGGACGACCTCATCATCGTCAACCTCTCCGGCCGCGGCGACAAGGACGTGGCGCAGGTCATGGACAAGGTGGATCTCTCATGAACTCCATGACCGGCCATGGACGCGGCGAATGCGTCCGAGACGGCTATCGCATCGCCGTCGAACTCAGCTCCGTCAATCGCAAGCAGCTTGAACTCGCGATCAATCTCCCGCGCGAACTCGATCCGCTGGAGGGCAAGGTCCGCGAGGCGCTCAATCGCAGGCTTTCCCGCGGCCGCCTGTCCGCCCGTGTTTCCCTGGAGACGGCCGACGACAGCAAGGCTGCCCTGGTCCAGCTCAACGCCGCCCTCGCCCGCGCCTATGCCGACGAATTCCGCAGGCTCGCCGAGGAACTCGACCTCGCGGGTGATGTCACTCTCGACACACTGCTGCGCGCCCCCGGCGTCGTGCAGGCCAACGGCGCGACGCTCGACGCCGACGCCTTCTGGCCCGCCTTGGACAAGGCCCTCAAAGCCGCGCTCAAGGATCTCATCGACATGCGGCAGACCGAGGGCAAACACCTCGCCGCTGACCTCACCAAGCGCATCAAATCCATCGCCAAGGCCATCTCCCGCATCGAGAAACAGGCCCCCAAGGTTGTGGAACGCTACCGCAGAAACCTCGCCGACCGCGTCGCAGAAATGTGCGGCGAAACGATCGCCGTCGAAGAGGACCGCCTTGCCCGCGAAGTCGCCTACTTCGCCGACCGCTGCGACATCTCCGAGGAGATCACCCGTCTCAAGAGCCACTTCGAGCAGTTCGACGGCTTCGTCAGATCGACCAAACCGGTCGGCCGCACCTTGGATTTTCTGTCGCAGGAGATGAATCGCGAAATCAACACCATTGGCTCCAAGGCCAACGACGCGACGATCTCCAGGGAGGTTGTCACGGTTAAGGCCGAACTGGAGAAGTTTCGCGAACAGGTCCAGAACGTGGAATGATCCGCCCTCACCCCTCCCCTCTCCCTGAGTCTGGTCGCCGGAGCGCGGTTGTGTCCCGTCTTCGGGACCAGCCGCAGCAACCGCGGAACCGCGAGCGCTCAAAGACCGCCCCGGCTTTGGTTGTCGCCAAGGCTGCTGCGGCTGGTCTCCGACACAGCCGCGCTCCAGAAACGCCAAGTCCGATTCAGGGGCACAAGGCGCGGACATTCGGTTCGGGGAGGTCTCTCCCTGAACCTTGTAGCAGCGGATGTAAATCCGCTCTTCTCGAACGACGCTTCCCCGAATCCAAGCGATGAAACCCCGCGCCCTCCTTATCCTCATCTCCGCCCCTTCCGGCGCAGGCAAGACCCGGCTTTGCACCAGGATCCTGGAGACCTGTCCGAACGTCCAGCGCGCCGTCACCTGCACCACCCGCGATCCCCGCGGCGATGAAAAGGACGGCGTCGACTACCATTTTCTCAGCATGGAGGAATTTGAGGCGAAGATCGCGGCCGGTGATTTCCTCGAACACGCCGAGGTCTATGGCCGCCGCTACGGCACGCTGCTTTCGGAAGTCACCGACAGATTGGAAGCCGGAAACGATGTGCTCCTCAACATCGATGTCCAGGGCGCCGCCAGCATCCGGGACAAGGCCGCCGAAACGCCGGCCATCCGCGACGCGCTGGTCACCGTCTTTCTCGCTCCGCCTTCCATGGCCGAACTCGAACGCCGCCTCCGATCCCGCGCCGAGGACGACGAGGAAGCCATCCAAAAGCGCCTTGAAACCGCCGCCCACGAAATGGACCAGGGGGCCGACTTCGACTACCTCCTCACGAGCGAGACCCTGGATCCGGATCAACCGCAAAAGGATGAGGACCTGCGGCGACTGCTCTGCGTCATTGAGGCGGAGAAGCTGCGCGGCGGCCGCTGAATCGCAACGCGTCCGATTCTCTGGAATTGTCCTCCCGACGGTTGTCGGCTAGAAAATCGCCCATGCCCGCAGACTCCGCGCCTCCCACCGCCCCCATCGGCTTCCATGTCATGACGAAGCCCATGGGCGCGCTCTGCAACCTCGACTGCAAATACTGCTTCTATCTCGAGAAGGAAAAGCTCTACCCGGAAAACGAGAATTTCAAGATGTCGGACGACGTGCTGGAAAGCTATGTCCGCCAATACATCGAGGCCCAGGACGCGCCCGAGATCACCTTCGCCTGGCAGGGCGGCGAACCCACCCTGGCCGGCGTCGGTTTCTTCCGGAAGGCCGTCGAATTCCAAAAGAAATACGCGAACGGGAAGAAGATTCTCAACGCGCTCCAGACCAACGGCACCCTGCTCAACGACGAGTGGTGCGAGTTCTTCACCGCCAACGAGTTCCTCATCGGACTCAGCGTCGACGGCCCCGGGCATCTCCACGACTTTTACCGCGTCGACAAGAAGGACCGGCCGAGCTTCGACCAGGTCATGGCCGGCCTGGAACTGTTGACGAAGCACAAGACCGAGTTCAACACCCTGACCGTCGTCAACCGCAAGAACTCGCAACACCCCCGCGAAGTCTATCGTTTTCTGAAAGAGATCGGCTCCTCCTACATGCAGTTCATCCCCCTCGTGGAACGCAGGGCCGACACCTCCGCAGAGGAACTGGGACTCGATCTCGCGACGCCGCCGGAAACCGAACTGGCACAGGACAATTCCCCGGTCACGGAGTGGAGCGTTCAGGCGGAACAATATGGGGAGTTTCTCGTCGAGATCTTCGAGGACTGGGTCGTCCAGGATGTGGGTCGGGTGTTCGTGCAGTTGTTCGACGTGACCCTGCAGAGCTGGATGGGCGGAGAAAGCGATCTCTGCGTCTTCGCTCCCAAATGCGGCGGCGCCATGGCCCTGGAACACAACGGCGACCTCTTCTCCTGCGACCACTACGTCTATCCGAAATACAAACTGGGCAACCTGATGAACCAGTCGCTCGGCGCCATGGCCAAGAGCGAGACGCAGCAGAAGTTCGGATCCGACAAGGCCGACACGCTGCCCGGGTATTGCCGCGACTGTGAAGTGAGGTTTGCCTGCAACGGCGAATGTCCCAAGCATCGGTTCATCTCGACGCCCGATGGCGAGGCCGGGCTCAACTACCTCTGCGCCGGATACAAACGCTTCTTCGAACATGTCGAGCCCTACATGAAGGTCATGGGGCAGTTCATCCGCGAGGGACAACCCGCCGCCCGGGTCATGGACCTGATCGCAGAACACGAACAATCGGACGCCTGGAATGACGTCGGCCGCAACGATCCCTGCCCCTGCGGCAGCGGCAGAAAATACAAGAAATGCTGCATGGCCCGCCGCGAGGCGACGAAGCAACCGCGACCGTAGCCGCGACCTTCAGGTTGCGCCGCGAGTCCGAACGGACGAGAAGCGAACCGACAGCCTCCCATGACACGAAAGCGTCAAGTAATTGCTGAGACGAAGCTCTACCGGGCTACGAAAGACGGTCCCCGACTCCGCCGTGCAGCTGTTGCGCCCCCCCTCTCTCGTTCATAAGGATCCGGAGACCAACCGTCCGGTTGCGTCCCCTCCCCACTCCGCACCCGCATCATTCATGCCGCAGGGCCTCGATGGGATCGAGGTCCGCAGCGGCGGAGGCGGGATAGATGCCGAACAGGATTCCGACGGCGCCGGAGATGCCGAAGGCGATGATCACCGAGGCCGGCGTCACGATGGTCTTCATCTCGGCGAAGTGCTCGACAGCCGCGGGAATCACGACCCCGAAGATCACGCCGATCACGCCGCCCCCGATGGACAACACGACCGTCTCCACCAAGAACTGGGTGACAATGTCCTTTTTCTTGGCTCCCAGCGCCCGGCGCACGCCGATTTCCCGTGTGCGCTCCGTCACCGTGGCCAGCATGATGTTCATGATGCCGATGCCGCCGACCAGCAGAGAGATTGCCGCGATGGCCCCCAGCACGATGTTGAACATGCGCTTGGTCTCCTCCGCCTGCCGCAGCAACTCCAACGGCACGATCACCTCGTAGTCGGTCTTCTCGTGGAAACGGCCCAGCACGGTCTTCACCTGGGGATCCGCGATCTCGACGAACTTCTCCTCCTTCATCTGCATTCGGATCTCGTGCAGTTCGATCCGCTCCGCGCTGAAGCTGCCCTGCGAACGCTTGATCAGGGTCTCGCCGAAACGTTTCCTCACCGTCGACAGGGGCAGGTAGATGTTGTTGTCAAGCGGTTCGCCATCGCCGTCGCCCTGTTGCGCGCGCTGTTCGGGCATGTTGGTCTCCCGGACGATGCCGACCACCTGATAGTAGACCGACCCCACCTTGATCGGCTGCTCCAGCGGATTCTGATAGGGAAACAACCGCTCCGCCAACCCCTGGGTGATGGCGCAGATATTGTGCTGATTTCTTTCATCCGTCGCCGAAAGAAAACGTCCGACCACGATATCGAGTCCGACGATCTCCGCGTAGTGCGGCATCGTGCCGACAATCTGACAGGGAATGTAACTGCGGGAGAAGCGCACGTTGTCGCGTATCAGACGCATCGGCAACACCCGCTCCACGCCGGGAATCGTGTCTTTCAAGCGGTGGGCGTCGTCATAGGTCAGGCCGTATTCCAGAACGAAGCCCCCCTGCCCCGAAGCGGCCTCCTGCTCGTCCTCGGCGGGTTTGACGCTGCGCAGGATGATGTTCTTGCTTCCCAGCCGCTTGATGCGCTCCTGGGCCTCATAGGAGGCGCCCTCGCCGATAGCCAACATGGCGATCACCGAGCAGACGCCGAAGATGATGCCCAACATGGTCAATCCGGAGCGCAGCTTGTGCAGCAGCAGGCTCTTGACGCCAAGCTGGATGGTGCGGAGAAGTCGTAGGGAAATCATGGGCGGAGCGCCTGGAGCGCGGAGTGTTGGAGAATTGGAGTTCTGGAGCCTTGGAGTTCCGGAGCCTTGGAGCCTTGATGTTCGGTCACCGATTGCAGGAATCCCAACGACTCCACCACTCCGACACTCCGACACTCCGCCAGCAGAACATGGAACCTCAACCCGGCAAATGAACTCTGAAATCGCATAAGAACTCAGGCGATGCGGACTACGATTCCGACGCCTCCATGAAGCGGGATTTCTCCAGCTTTGGAATCTCGCGGTTCATGATGTCCTGGTCGACGTTGCCGTCCTTCATGTGCACGACCCGGTGCGCGCGTTTGGCGACATTGGGATCGTGCGTTACCAGGACGATCGTCTTCCCGCTGGCGTTGAGATTGTCGATGATCTCCAGCACCTCTTTCCCGGTCTTGGAATCCAGGTTGCCGGTCGGCTCGTCCGCCAAGATCATCAACGGGTCGTTGACCAGGGAGCGCGCAATCGCCACGCGCTGTTGCTGGCCGCCCGAGAGCTCCTTGGGCCGGTGGTCCAGGCGTTCCGCAAGGCCGACCAACTTCGCCAACTCCACACAGTGGTCATAACAGTCGTTCAAATCGACGCCCTGGTAGAACAGCGGGACGTGAATATTCTCGATCACCGTCAGCTGATCGATGAGATTGTAGGACTGAAAGATGAATCCGAGCCGCTTGCCGCGGTTCACCGAAAGCTCGTCGTCGGGCATCTGGGAGACGTCCTGACCGCCCAGCAGGTATCGCCCGTGGGTGGGACGGTCCAGCATGCCCAGTATGTTCAGCATGGTCGACTTGCCGGAACCGGACGGCCCCATGATGGCGAGGTAGGTGCCCTCGAGAACCTCGAGATTCACCCCGTTCAACGCCATGACGTCCACGTCGCCCATGACGTACTTCTTCTGGATCTCCTCGATCCGGATGACCGCGTGGTTGCTCACGTGCGCGCTGTCCCTCGTGTCCCGTTGCCCGCTCAGCCGCGGTTTTTCCTGGGCAGCTTCTTCGAAGCCTTCCTGGGCTCCTTCAACCCAAGGTCAGCCAACCGCTGTTTGTCCTCCTTGCGAACGGCCTTCTCAGCGATCTTGTCCTCCTTGGCCACAGCCTTCTCAGCCGCGCGCTGAAGGGCCAGTTCCTCGCCGCCGAGGTCCGGCATCGCTCCCTCCAAAGCGGCCCCGTCGCGACCTTTTGGACGACCGCCCTGCCCGCCGCCGCCGCCGCGACCGCCTTCGGGCCGGCCGCCCTTGCCGCCCTTGCCGCCCTTCTGGCGTCCTTGGAACGACTTCTGCATCTCCGCGCGCTCGGATTCGCTGAGCTTGCCGTCGCCGTCCTTGTCAAAGCGCTTCATCATGGCCTCGCGATCGAAGCCGCCCTTCTTCTGGTTGCCGCTCTTCTGTTCGGACTTGCGCACCTCGTCCTGAACCTGCTTCGGATCGCGGCCCTTCGGCAGCGCTTCGCCGTCATCGACAAAGGTGTCCTCCAAGCCCTCGTCACTGGCGTCCAGCGGCGGGGAGAGCAGGACCTTGTCGCCCGGCTCCAGCCCGGTTCTGATCTCGATGAACTTGTGGTTGAACATGCCGACCTCAACCGGGACAGGCGTCGGCTCATTGCCCTTCTGAACGTAGGCGACCTGCTTGCCCTTGAGCGTGGTCACGCACTGCACGGGCACTTTGATCACGCTCTGGAGGTTGGTGATGATGATCTCGGCCCGGGCTGAAAGGCCCGGCTTCACGTCGGGCAGCTTCTCATCGATCAAAATCTCCGTTCCATAGACCTTCAGGTCCGGGTTTGAGAACCGGCTCTGCTGGTCCGGCATCGTGGCCACCTTCCGGACGTGCGCGGCGAATCGGGAATCGGGAAAGGAGTCCAACACCACGTAAGCGGGCATGCCCTGAACCACCTGGTTCACGTGGGTCTCATGCACCTTGATGGTCACCTTCATCTGGGAGACATCCGGCAGCTTGATGATCTCCTGCCGGGAACGCACCGAAGCTCCCTCCTCAATCATGGACTGGCTCATCGAACGGTAGCTGACGAAGGGATAGACCACCAGGCCGTCCTCGGGGGCGACGATCTTGGCGGCCTTGATCTCGTCATTGAACTCATCCAGCTTCTTCTTCTGCAGATCCAGCTTGGTCCTGGCCGAGGTGACCTCCGCATTGTATTGCGCAAGGCGGCTCTCCGCCTGCTGCTTGACGCGTTCCAGATCCGCCTTGGCCTCGTCGCGGTCCGCCTCGTATTGGCGGATCATCTTGGGGAATTCGTAGGTTTCCAGAAGGCGTTTGGCCTCGGTGGCCTGCTCGAACTTGTTCTTGGACTGGGTGAAGGTCAGACCATTGCGCTCCATGGTGTTGCGGGTTTCGAATCCCTGCTGGTGGAGCTTCTTGGACCATTCGTAGGTCTCCTCGTCGATCTTGAGCTTCTCCTCGGCGGTGAGAATGTTGGCCTTGGCGTCGCGCAAGGCCTGTGGCCAGTCGCCATCCTTGTATTTCTGCAGGTCGGTCTCGGCGAATTCCAGCTTCAACTCCGCAGCCTTGATGCTGGAATCGTTGAGACTCTCCTGAATCTTGAGATTCTCCTCGGCCTGGGTCAGCGCAAACTCGGCGCTTTCCACCGACAGCTTCTGTTCATCCAGCCGATCCTCGATCTCAGAGACGTCGAGCTCGCAGAGCAGGTCGCCCTTCTTCGCATAGCTGCCCTCGGGCACAATGCTGACGATCTTGCTGCTGTACTTCATCTCGTTGCGGATGCTCACCTCGTTGACCGCCTCCAGCGTGCCGCCCTCGACGATGGTCACGAGGAAGTCATCCTTCTTCACGAGGTAGAATTCCTCGTCCTTGGTTTCGTCCTCGGAGCCGCCGGCCATGACGACGATCAGCCCGATCACGATGACCGCGGCGCCGATGAGAATCGGCGCGCGCTTGCTCAGGGGGTTGTCAGTTGGTGTTTTCATTTTCTTTGAACAATTCGTGCGGGGGAACCATTTGAATCTCTTCCGCCGTCTTGGGATCTTTCTTTCGGGACGAGGTTTCCAGGATCTTCCTGTCGAGCCAGAACCGGGAAGCGCTGGCGTCCAAAACGCCCAGATCAAGCTGCAGATCCAGCTTTGAAGAAAGAACGTTGACCAGCGAGTCCGTCACCGCGTTCTGCGCCTGGATGTAGGCATTCTGAGCGAAAATGTATTCCTGCTGATCCACCGACCCCGCCAGGGACTTGATGTCCTGCTCATCCAGACGGGCCTTGGTGTTCTTCTGCTTCTCGACATTGATCAGGTAGGTGTTCCGGTTCCGCTCCAATGCGCGAATCCCATTGGCCACCGCATTCCGCCGATCATCCAGATTCCTGGCCAATGTGCGGATGCCCGCTTCAAACTTGATGATCAGATCCCGATAATCGTTGCGCTGCTTCCAACGATTGATCGGCAGATCGAGCTCCAGCCGAGAATTGGCGATCACGTCATCCACGTCGAAATCGACATAATTCTCCTCATCGTCCCAATTCAGACTGGCGTCCGATTTGAAATCCAACCCGGGCAGGAATTCGTTCGCCTTGATCCTCACATTGCGCTTCCGGTCCTCGTAGCGATCGATCTCATTGAGCAGGGGAAGATAGGAATCGACGGCAACCCGGATGGCGTCATTCTCGTCAATGGCGGTTTCGGGGAGCCCGACCTCCCGCAACGTCTTCAAGTCCATGTCCTCCAAGTAAACATTCACCGACAAAGGCACGCCCAACTTCAGTTTGAAGCGGTCCAGATCCCGCTGATAGTTGGCGACGCCGCCGATGTAGGCGTTCTTGGCGTCCAACTCGGTCGTGCGGGCCAGCTGCGCATCAAATGGGCTGCCCAGGAACTGGGCCCGCGATTCCGCCCGGATCCTCTGCTGCACGCTGCGCAGATAGTTCGTGTAGTTGTTCCGCAGGTTTACCTTGGCTCCAAGAAGCGTGAAATAATCCTTCACAACTCCGACCGCAAAATCGTTCTGGAAGAAGGCGTGCGTGCGACATTGGTAGATCAGGTTCCGCTCAGCCTGCAGCAACGCGTTTCCGGCAATGGAACGCCCCGCCCCGCGCAGCAGCGGCTGCGTGAGGTTCAGCGACAGCGCATTGACCAGTGAGCGCCGGGGGTCCCCGGTAAAATAGCGGATCAGGTCGTTGCCCAGTGAGGCCGTGATCATGCCGCCGGTCCGGAACGCCTTCTTCGCGGTCCCGTTGCTGTCGAGTGACGCCTTTCCGCTTTGGTCTCCCTCCCGATCGATGCGCCCGGTCGAGGCGCCGCTGAAGACGGTGAAGAAAGCCAATTCGGCGCCCTCCAGACTCAGGGCGCTGAGATACAGGGCTTCCTTGTCGGTCTGATATTCACGGCTGAACTCCACCGCCACACGAAGCGCGCCCTCCAGATTCAGCTTGAGCGTCCCGTCCTCCATCCGGTCCTGAATGATCTCCGAGGACATGATCTCCTCTATCTCGCGCTTGGAATATCGGGTATCGACCGTGAAATCCTCGGATTCGCCAAACAACGCCTTCTGCATCAGGTCGATGGACTCATAGACATCCTTGTCCGCGGACTCACGGTAATGGGAGGTCGAGCAGGCGCTGCCGATCAACAGGATCAGGCCGATGCTCGCCAATGCCACGAATCTCCACAGGGAAAACCCACCCGCCTCGCGGCTCTCGCCGAGGGGCGCCTCAACCCTTCTTTCTGAAATTGCCTTCAAATCGATTCCAAACCGGTCTGCCCGTGAACAAATCCCGACCGACGGAATGTCGAGAACGCCTATTCAACAATTCCGTCGTCTGCCGCTGGTTCTGGGAGGTGATCCCACATGCAACGTCGGTGAAGCCGGGGAAGTTACAGATTTCGCACACCTAGGGTAAACAGGAAAATGGCCGCCTTCAGAAACTTCCGATTGCCAAGGCCCCGGCCAACCCGTAGACATATGTCTCTCTTCACCTCAATTCTACCGATGAGCGACAAAATCACCTCCGAAATGCTGGCCCAGGGCGCGATTGTCCGGGAACCCGTGGGAAATGAACAGGGCTACTGGGTGGGCTGCCCCGCCGTCACCTGGGACGAAACCGACCAGGCTGCCTACCTCTGCTACCGCATCCGCCGCCCCCGCGGCGTCGAGCCGGACCGCGGCGGCGAGGTCCGCATCTGCAAGACCACCGATTTCGAGAATTACGAGGATGTCTGGTCCATGACCAAGGATCAACTCGGCACCTCCTCCATCGAGCGCAACGTCGTCCGCCGCGGCGACGACGGGAATTGGCGTTACTTTTCCAGCTACGTCGATCCCGAGGACGGCCGCTGGCAGACCTGCGTCATCAAGGGCGGCTCCGACATCGCCAGCCTCGATCCCGCGAACATGAAACCGATCTTCAAGGCCGGCGACCTCGGTCTGGAGGGCGTCAAGGACCCCTGGCTGATGAAGGTCGGAGACACCTGGCAGTTGATTCTCAGCATCGCCGTGGCGACCGAGACCACCGGGGGCGGTTCCCATGAGACGCACGACATCTTCAACACCGGTGAATGCGTCTCCGCGACCGGCCTGGCCACCTCCAAGGACCTGGACAACTGGAAATGGCAGGGCGTGATCTTCCGCCCTGAAGGACCGGGCTGGGACCAGTATTGCCGCCGCATTAATTCCATCATTGAGAAGAACGGCAAGTATTATGCCTTCTACGACGGCAGCGCCGGTCATCACGAGAACTACGAAGAGAAATGCGCCTTTGCGGTCTCGGACGACCTGAAAACCTGGACCACACTTTCCGCCGACGGCCCCGCCCTGCTCAGTCCTCACGCCTCCACCTCGCTGCGTTACATGGACTATCTCCAGCATGACGGCAAGCTGCGCCTCTTCTACGAATGGGCCCGCGAAGACGGCGCCCACAACATGCGGACGTTCGAGACGTCGCTGGACGCGCTGCCCTTTGGCTGAAGCCAGCGATGATTTGAAAGATCCGGCTTGCGCCGGATTCAGCTCAAACACGCCCGACGGCGGCATTCCGGAGCGCGGCTGTGTCAGAGATCAGCCGCAGCAACGCCGGTCGTAAACGAGGTCGCGTGTTCACCTCAGGCGATCCTGGTTCCCCCAACTGCTGCGACTGATCCCGAAGACGGGACACAGTCGCGCTCCGCCCGATCCCGCTCTTGCGAGCCTGACAACGAACCGCCTTCCGGGATTGTAAACGATCCGAAACCTGCGAACGTCCCCGAGATGTTTGGGGTCATGCTGGCAACCGCAATTTCCGGGGAGATCGTCTCCGTCTTCTTACTGCTCTCGATCGCGGTCATTCTGTTCGTCACCGAGAAACTGCCGGTGGACGTCGTCGCCCTGATGATCCTCGCCGCGCTGCTGCTGCTGGGATTGGTGAATGCCGAGGAAGGCCTGTCCGGGTTCGCCAGCACGGCGACCGTGACCGTGGGCGCGATGTTCGTGCTCAGTTCCGGCCTGCAGCGCACCGGGGCTGTCGGCGCGCTGGGCCGCGCCATGCGCCGGATCGGCGACAGTCAGTCGGCCCTGCTGCTGGCGGTCATGGCCACTATCGGCGTGATCTCCGCCTTCGTGAACAACACGGCCGCGGTGGCGGTCTTCCTGCCCCTTGTCCTGGCCGCCTGCGCGCGCCGCAAGGTCTCGCCGTCCAGGATTCTGATCCCGCTTTCCTACGCCTCGCAGTTTGGCGGCGTCTGCACCCTGATCGGCACTTCCACCAACCTCCTCGTCAGCGCCATCGCCGTGAAGGCCGGGCTCGAGGCGTTCAGCGTATTTGAATTCAGCAAACTCGGCGCCATCATGCTCGTGGTCGGCGTCGCCTACTTCCTCGTCGTCGGACGCTGGCTGCTGCCCGAACGCAACCGCGCCGAACTCACCGAGGCCTACGAACTGCGCGACTACATCACCGAGTTCCGCATCCTTGTCGACTCGCCCCTCATCGGAAAACGCGTCCACGAAACCGGCCTGCGCGATCAGCACGACGCCACCGTGCTCAAGATCATCCGACAGGACGAACACATCGACATGCCGGTCCACCACAAACTGCGCGAGGGCGATGTCCTGCTCGTCGAGGGCCGCATCAAGGAATTGATGGACGCCCGAGACACCATGAAACTCGCCATCGAACCGCGCTTCAAACTCAGCGACAAGGAACTCAAGGACGAGGATCTGACCCTCGTGGAGGCCTTGATCGCCCCGCGTTCCTCACTGATCGGCCGCACATTGAAGACCCTGGATTTCCGACGCCGCTTCAACGCCATTGTCCTCGCCGTCCAACGCAAGGAACAGACCCTGCGCAAGAAGCTGAACGCGGTGCGCCTGCAGTTCGGCGACGCGCTGCTGATCCAGGCGCGCCCCGCCGAACTGGCCCAACTTCGCGCCGACCCCGATTTCATCGTGCTGGACGAGGTGGAGGCCCCTTCGCTGCGCAAAGGCAGGGCTCCGGTCGCGCTCGGCATCGTCGCCGCCGCCATCGCGTTGGCCGCCTTCAACGTGTTTCCCATCCTACACACCGCCGTCGCCGGCTGCGTCGCGCTGATCCTCACCCGCTGTCTCTCGGTCGAGCAGGCCTACGCGGCCGTGGATTGGAAGGTCATCTTCCTGCTGGCGGGAATCCTGCCCCTCGGCATCGCAATGGAGTCGAGCGGCGCCGCAAAACTGATCGCCGACAACACTCTGGGCCTTGTCTCAGGCATGGGCCCCCACGTCGTTCTGGCCGTGTTGTATCTGCTCACCGCCCTGCTCACCGAGACCATGAGCAACAACGCGTCAGCCGTCCTCCTCGCCCCCATCGCCATCACCATCGCCAAGGACCTGGGCGTCGACGCCAAGCCCTTCCTCATGGCCGTCTGCTTCGCCGCCTCCACCAGCTTCGCAACGCCCGTCGGCTACCAGACCAACACCATGGTCTATCATCCCGGCGGCTACCGGTTCACCGACTACCTGAAAGTCGGCGTCCCGCTGAACCTGATCTTCTGGGGAATCGCCGTCGCCTTCATCCCCGTTTTCTGGCCGTTCTGAACGGACCACACGCGCTTCACGGCCAACACGCCCACGCGCTTCGTGACCGACACGCTCACGCGCTTCGTAGCCGCGACCTTCAGGTTGCGCATCGAGCGCGTCGCGCGAGAAGTGGGAACGCCCGAATGCTCACTTCTCGTTCAGTCGAACCCGGGCGCGACCTTAAGAGCCTGTCTGAAAAAGGGAGCGACTGCGATTGCGGCTGCGGATTCCGAGGCATCCGTACAAGGGGTTGCCCCGCAGGGCAACCGGAAAAAGGAGGAACTTGAGGGAACGGCAATGACCTGGGAGTCGGAGCCAGCGGCGGATGAAGAATCCCGGTGAGATACTGCTTCGCCATCGCGTTCCCGCGTGTGATGCCGTGACCATTGCAGCTTTCGTGCCAACTTTTGTGACGGCAGTATGAATTCTTGGTGACAAAGGGGAATTTGCCATCCGCCATCCGCCATCCGCCATTTGACATTTGCCATTTGCCATCCCCCACCGTCCCCCCCACCATCCGCCCCATGCTATTCACCTTCCTCTGCACCGACAAACCGGACAGCCTGCAACTCCGAAAGGACACCCGCCCCGCCCACCTTGAATACCTCGACGCCCGCATCGACCAGGTCGTCTACGGCGGTCCGCTGTTCGGCGACGACGACGAAACGCCCATCGGCAGCCTGATCATCGTCGATGCCGAAAACCGCGCCGCCGCTGAGAAGATTGCAGAAGAAGATCCCTACAACCAGGCGGGGTTGTTTGCTTCTGTGGAAGTCCGGGCCACCAAGCAGGTCTATCCGAAGGGGTGAGGCGCCTCAGGGCGAAGGCGCGCCCTGTCCTCCACGCCGGACACGCACAAAGGAGGCCACGGCGATGCCGATGGCCAACAACAGCGCTCCGTTGGTCCAGGTGAGAAATCCCCTGGCAATGCCGGAATCCTTGTTTTCCGTCCCTTCAAGAATGGAAGGAACAATGTATTTGGAAGTGAACTGATAGCTGCTTTCTCCGTGATCAAATTCAACGGAGAACCAGCCGCCTCCTCCATCGTTCGGAATATATCCCCAGAATTCCAATTCCAAACCGCGAAGCTCATCGCCCGGAAGCTGCCCCTTGCAATCCCATTTTTCCGGGGTCAGGATGGGAAAACCAAGATCATCCTCCCCTTCATACCCTTCAAATCCCTCCAAGATTTCAATCTTCCACGGGGACACTTCCTGTACGCGAAGCCGGCCTTCGAGATACTCTCCTCCACAAACCGGCATGCAGACCGCCAAGCCCCCCCAGCAGAACCGCCAATGATCCCCTCCCTTTTAAGGTCATGTTCTTCACAAGGCCAATCTGCGTCGAAACGAAAACCCAAACAAGATCTGATCTTGGGAACGATTCAAACCAGGAAGAAAGCCCAACAGACTCCAGGCGCGAGATGCTGGTCCGCCAGCCACCCGCTGCCTGTCTTCGTCGCGCTTGCGACTCAACCATGTCTGTTGCACAAATGGTCGTCTCAAGCGAATGAATCTCACCGTCCACACCGCGCACATCTCCAACTACCCGAATCCGATTTCGTTCAAACGCGGCGACAATCTCACCACGGGCCGCAGGGATGAGGAGTTCCATGGGTGGATCCGGTGTCGCACAGCGGATGGAAACGAAGGCTGGGCGCCAGAGGATTTCTTCAGCGCCTCCGATCACAATCAGGCGGTGGCGCTCATGGATTACACCGCCACGGAACTGAACACCAGGGAAGGCGAATCGCTTGAAGCCGTCCGGGAACTCAAAGCCTGGATCTGGTGTAGAAACTGCGACGGACAGGAAGGCTGGGTCCCCAAGCAGACTTTGAAACACGACTGAATCACCCCAAGAGCTCTGACTTCCGCATGCAAAAACTTCTGCCCGCCTTTGTTTCGTTGATGGCCCCCCTGGCGCTTCACGCCGCCCAATCCCATGACCTCGTCATCTACGGCGGCTCTTCCGCCGGCGTGGCGGCTGCCGTGCAGGCCGCGCGCATGGGCAAGTCCGTCATTATCATCGAACAGGGCGACCACATCGGAGGGCTGACCAGCGGCGGACTCGGACAGACAGACACCGGCAACAAGTCCGTCATCGGCGGCATCTCGCGCGAGTTCTACCGCGAGATCAAGAAGTTCTACGACAAGCCCTCCGCGTGGAAGTTTGAAAAGCCGGAAGATTACAGCCGTTACCGCCCCAAGGACGACGCCATGTGGACCTTCTCCCCCTCGGTCGCCGAGGCCGTGTTCAGCAAGATGCTCTATCTGAAGAACATTCCCGTTGTGAAAGGCCGGCGCCTGAACCGCGAGTCCGGCGTCAGGATGGACGGCCAACGCATCGTCTCCATTGCGATGGAGTCCGGAGAGATCTACGCGGGCAGGATGTTCATCGACGCGACCTACGAGGGGGACCTGATGGCGGCGGCCGGAGTCAGCTTTACGGTCGGCAGGGAAAGCAACGCGACCTACGGCGAAAGCCTCAATGGGGTGCAGACAAAACGCAACGTCAAGAACCACCGCTTCATCGTCAACGTCGATCCCTGGCTCAAACCGGGCGATCCATCCAGCGGCCTGCTCCCCGGCATTCACAACGAAGGCCCCGGCGAGGAGGGCGCGGGCGATCATCGCGTGCAGGCCTACTGCTTCCGCATGTGCATGTCGGATCACCCGGACAACCGGGTCCCATTCCCCAAACCCGAAGGCTACGACGAACTGCGCTACGAACTGCTTCTGCGCAACCTTGAGGCAGGCGACCCGCACACGCCGATCGCCCCCTCGATGATGCCCAACCGCAAGACCGACACGAACAACAACCGCGCCTTCTCCACCGACAACATAGGGATGAACTACGCCTATCCCGAGGCCGACCATGCGACCCGCGCCGCCATCATCAAGGAACACGAAGTCTACCAGAAAGGCCTGATGTGGACGCTAGCCAACCATCCGCGGGTCCCGCAGAAGATCCGCGATCACATGTCCCAATGGGGCTTGGCCGCCGATGAGTTCACGGACAACGGAAACTGGCCGCACCAGCTCTACATCCGCGAGGCTCGACGCATGGTCGGCGACTATGTCGCCACCGAGCACGACTGCCGCCGCACGCGCATCTGCAAGGACCCGGTCGGCATGGGCTCCTACAACATGGATTCCCACAACGTGCAGCGCTACGTGACCAAGGAGGGTTTCGCACAGGACGAAGGCGACGTGCAGGTTTCGCCGGGCGGCCCCTACCTGATCAGCTACCGCTCCATCGTGCCCAAGCGGGGCGAGGCCGGGAATCTCTTTGTGCCCGTCTGTCTTTCCGCCTCCCATGCCGCCTACGGCTCCATCCGCATGGAGCCCGTATTCATGATTCTCGGCCAATCCGCCGCCACCGCCGCCGCCATGGCCATCGACCTCGACATTCCCGCGCAGGACGTCCCCTACGCCAGACTTCGCGAACGACTCGAACTCGACGGCCAGGTCCTCCAGCTCCCCACGACCGCGCAACCCAGCGTCGACCTCGCAAAAAACTCCCTCCCCGGCGTGGTGATCGATGACGCCGACGCCGTATTCACCGGCGACTGGACCTCCAGCAGCTCCACCCGCCCCTACGTGGGATCCGGTTACCGCCACGACGGCGCCGTCGCAAAAGGACTGTTGTCCGCGCGCTTCGAGGCAAAGCTCAAGGCCGGCCGCTACGAGGTCCGTGTCGCCTATTCCGCCTACAAGAACCGCGCCGCCGCCGTGCCTGTCATCATCGAACACGCCGATGGCGTCAGGACTGTCCATGTCAACCAGCAGAAACGCCCAGCCATCCAGGGTGTGTTTCAATCGGTCGGCGTCTTCCGATTCGAAGCCGACAAGTCCGCAGCGGTCGTCATCTCAAACAACGACACTTCGGGCCACGTGATCGCAGATGCGGTCCAGTTCATCCCCCACGATTGATCCGTTCCCGGCCGCCCCCCGCCCCGCGCATCCCGCGCTTGAATCGAAGTCCCGTTCTGCCACAATCCGCCGCTCCATGAGCGACAACCAAGAATCAGTTCAGAAGAAGTTCCGCCCCGTCATGCTGATCGTGCGCGACGGCTGGGGCATCGGCGTGGATGACCCAGCAGAGGTCGAACGCCTTTCCAACGCCGTTGCCATCGCCAAGACGCCCATCCACGACAGGTTGGTGGCGGAATGGCCGACCGCCGAACTCACCACCTCCGGCGAAGCCGTCGGTCTGCCCGACGGCCAGATGGGCAATTCCGAGGTTGGCCATCTCAATCTCGGAGCCGGCCGTATCGTCTATCAGGATCTCACCCGCATCAGCCTCTCCATCCGCGACAGGTCCTTCTTCGAGGTTCAGGCTTTCAAGGACGCCATCGCCCACGCCAAGGCCAACAGCGGACGCGTCCACCTCATGGGCCTCGTCTCCGACGGCGGCGTCCACAGCCACATCGACCACATCCTTGCGCTGATGGACCTCTGCCGCGACAACGACATTGAGGACTTCTTCGTCCACTGCTTCATGGACGGCCGCGACACCTCGCCCACCGGCGGACAGGATTACCTCCAGACCTTGAAGGACGATATCGCGGCCAAGGGCAGCGGAACCATCGCCACGGTCATCGGCCGCTACTTTGCCATGGACCGCGACAATCGTTGGGAACGCGTCCAGCAGGCCTACGAGGCTCTCACCCAGGCCAGGGGCGAGATCCTGACAGACCCCGTGGAGGGCATCCGCTGCTGGTACGAGAAGGAAAAGACCGATGAGTTCATCCCGGCCTCCGTCGTCCAACCCGAAGGAACCGACGCCAGGAACAACACGGTCCGGTCCGGCGACACCGTGATCTTCTTCAACTTCCGCTCCGACCGCGCCCGCGAACTCACCCGCGCCTTCATGGACGAGGATTTTCAGGGATTCGACCGCAGTGAGAAGCTCGATCTGCACTATGTCTGCATGACGCGCTATGACGAGACCTTCACGCTCCCCATCGCGTTCCCGCCGCAAACCCTGGAAAACACGCTCGGCGAAGTCGTCGCCAAGGCCGGATTGAAACAACTGCGCATGGCGGAGACCGAGAAGTATCCGCATGTCACCTTTTTCTTCAACGGCGGCATCGAGAAACCGAACGAGAACGAGGATCGGCAGATGGCTCCTTCCCCCAAGGTCGCCACCTACGATCTCAATCCGTCCATGAGCGGCGTCGAACTGACGGAGGAACTGCTCAAGCGATTGGAATCTGACGCCTACGACATGGTCATCCTTAATTTCGCCAATCCCGACATGGTCGGCCACACCGGCGTGTTGGAGGCGGCGGTGGAAGCCGTCGAGGTCGTGGACGGACTCTGCGGCAGGATTCTGGACGTCGTCGGCAAACTCGGCGGCGTCGCGCTCGTCACCGCCGATCACGGCAACGCCGAGCAGATGCGCGAGGAGAACGGAAAGCCTCATACCGCGCACACGACCAATCCGGTCCACATCTCCGCCTACGGACTCAATCCCAACGAATACAATTTGAATTCCGGCATTCTCGCCGACATTGCGCCGACCATGCTGGCGCTGATGGGCGTCGAGAAACCCGAGGAGATGACCGGGAAGAATCTGGTGGAGCATGTCTAAGGAATTCAAACCCTTCCTGAAACGCCTTGCCCATGAAAGTGGCGAGGTGATCAAGCCCTACTTCGGCGACGCCTCGGTCGCCATCGAGCGCAAGGGCGACGAATCGCCGGTCACCATCGCCGATCGCAAGGCGGAGGAAACACTTCGCGCGCTGATCAACAAGGAGTTCCCCGACCACGGCATCATCGGCGAGGAATTCGGCAACGAGAACGAGGACGCCGAGTACGTCTGGGTCCTCGATCCCATCGACGGCACCATCTCCTTCACCACCGGTTGTCCGCTCTTCGGAACCTTGATCGGCCTGATGCGCAACGGGCAACCGATCCTCGGCGCGATCCACCAACCCATTCTCGGCCAGCTCTGCATCGGAGACAACGAGACGACCACGCTCAACGACCGCCCGGTCCGCGTCCGCGAGACCAGCGCCACCCTAGCCGAGGCCACCCTGCTCTGTTCCTGCATCAAGACCGTTTCGGAATACCAACCGGAGCGAGAAGCCAACTTCCACGAACTCGTCAAACAGGTCCGCGTCTTCCGCACCTGGGGCGACTGCTACGGCTACCTGCTCCTTTCCTCCGGCTTCGCCGACATCATGATCGACCCGATCATGAACCCTTGGGACCTCCAACCTGTCATCCCCGTCGTCCGCGGCGCGGGCGGCGTGATCACTTCATGGACTGGTGACGATCCCAAGGATTCCGCGGTGGCGGCGCCGGCGGGACTGCACAGCGCGGCGCTGAAGGTCCTGGACCAAAGCTGATCGCTTTGGGGCGTCCCCGGATTGGACGCTATTTCGGGGAAGCGTGTTTCCACGACACCCCATGAGAATCCCCTTCGCATTTCCTGGAGACCTTGACGCCCCGCGCCGTAAAATATAGTTTTACAACATGATCAAGACCATCACCAAAGTCGGCAATTCCCACGGGATCATCTTCGACGCGGCGCTGATGGACTCCGCGCATCTCAAGTTGGGCGACAAAGTCAACGTCGAGATCCACGACGGCGGCACTATTACGCTGACGCCGATGAATCCCACCCCGACGCCTGAGGATGTCTCCCAAGCCATCAAGGAGACCATGACCGACTACGCGGAAACCATGAAGAAGCTGGCATGAGCAAGGCTCCACGCGACTGCTTCCACCTGACAGTCGAAATCGTCCGCGAGATTCATTCAGAAGCCATCGCCCGATTTGGAGGCTCCGCCGGCCTCCGCGAACCCACCCTGCTCGAATCAGCCGTTGCGGCGCCACAGGCGAGCTTTGGAGGCGAATCGCCTTACGCCGACGCAATTGAGATCGCGGCTGCCTACCTGTTCTACCTCTGCAAGAATCACCCGTTCGTCGACGGCAACAAGAGAACTGCGTTCGGCGCCTGCCTGGTTTTCCTGAAACTCAACGGGTTTCTGACACCTCCTGATGGCCCCGATTGGGAACGTCTCACTCTGGACGTGGCGGCCAGTCTCATCGATCGCCATCAAACGACCGAACGCCTGCGGGAACTGCTCGCTGGCTGAGCTCCCCGCTTCATCAATGGCCAGAACCTCGCCACAACAACACGGCCCGCAATCCCGATTCAAGCCCCCCTCGTCCGCGTTCAACCGTCACCGCGGCAGAAACACGATCCGGTAGAAACGCCGCGTCAGCTCATCCGGATTCGGATCGACGAAGTCCCAGGTCGGCACGGACAACGTGCGTGTCTCGATGTCCGTCCAGGTCGAATAATCCTGTGTGCCTTGAACCTTGTAGGTCTGGTCGGCGATGCCGGAGATCTGGAAGCCGAACTGCCCGGCGCTGTAGGTGAAAGAGCCTTCTGAAACCGAGGCCGCGCCGTTCTTCAAATCCAGTGTCACGTCCGCCGGGTTGTAGGCGATGTCGAAGAAATTCCCGCCCGTCGCGTCCGTTCCGGTGATGGACGAGAAACTACCCGATACGGAACCGGCCGTGAGGATCTCGAAGGCGTCCATCGACGTCGGCGCGAAGGCATTGATGCGCGAAAGCTGCAGCGCGCCGTTCAACGACGCCGTCCCGCCCACGTTCAGATGGTCAAACAGCGTCCCCTGCGTCGTACCGCCGATTTCGATCGCCAGCACACCGGCCGCCGACTGGGTGTAGTTTCCGGTGATGGTCAACGCTCCAGCCGAAGCGCCTGGAGCCACCGTGGCGCCGGTGTTGTCAACGTTGCCGGTGATGGTCCCGGATCCGCCCAATACGCCCCCCTGAAAACTCAGGGTCTGCGAGGATTGAATATTCCCGCCCGCCAGCGTGGCGCTTCCGGCCGTCTGGGTGAAGAAAGAGAGGAAGTTCAACACACCGGATTGGAATTCCATGGCGCCGCTGTTGTTGACCTGAAATTCCATGGTCGTGGTCCCCGTCGCGGTCGTCTTGCGGAAGGTTCCCTCATTGTCGATGACCAGATTGGCTCCCGTGCCCACATAGTCGAACAACGCGTCATTCCGGAGCTCGAACAGGCCGCGGTTAAGGATCGTCGGGCCGCTGTGCGCCGCGATCGACCCCGTCCCCTCGAAGTGGACGGTCCCGTCGTTGATCAGCATGCAGGGCCCGGTCATCGACTTGACCGCCGTTCCGGCCAGGGTCAGCGTCGCGCCGACCCCGACCGTCAGGCTGTTCGCGCCGGTCAGATAGCCGCCCGTCCAGGTCATGCCGCCCGTCAGGGTTCCACTCCCGGCGATCACACCTGTGGCGAATTCCAGCGAAGATCCGCCGATATTGCCGGTGAATGTGTAGGTGGACGAACCTCCGATCAGTCGGGTGACGCCCGCCCCGATGAAGGAGGCGCCATCCGAAAAAGCGGCGCTGGAGGGCAGATTCAAAACGCCGGTCTGGATGTCCACCACACTGCGGTTGTTGAGCGTGAATTCCATGGTGGTGGCGCCGTCGCCGGCGGCTTTCCGAAGTGTTCCCTGATTGTCAAAGGTCAGGTTGGCTCCGGTGCCCGTGTAATCGAACAACGCGTCGTTCCGGATCTCGAACAGGCCGCGGTTGACGATCGTGGGGCCGCTGTGCGCCGCGAGCGTGCCCGTGTCCTGAAAGACAATGACGCCGTCGTTGGTCAGGACAAAGGTCCCGGTCATGTTCTTGGCTGCCGCGCCGGTCAAAACCAACGTCGCCTCCGCTCCCACCGTCAGGCTGTTCGCTCCGGTCATATAGCCGCCCGTCTAGGTCATGCCGTCGGCGAGGGTTGCGCTTCCCACGAGCGATCCAGACGCGAAATCCAGCGAGGTCCCGCCGATGGTCCCGTTGAACGTGTAGGTGGACGATCCCCCGGTCAGGCGGGTGATTCCGTCCCCAATGAAGGACGCTCCCGCGGAAAATGAGGCGCTGGAAGGAAGATTGAGAACGCCGGTCTGGATGTCCACCAAGCCGCCGCTGTTGAGCGTGAACTCCATGGTCGAGACGCCCGCGCCAGCCGATTTGCGGAGCGTCCCCTGGTTGTCGAAAAGCAGATTCGCTCCCGTGCCCGAATAGTCAAACAATGCGTCATTCCGGATCTCGAACAGGCCGCGATTGACGATCGTGGGTCCGCTGTGCGCCGCGAGCGAACCCGCGTCCTGGAAAACGATGACGCCGTCGTTGGTCAAACTGAAGGCCCCTGTGATGTTCTTGGGCCCCGCCCCGGCCAGGATCAACGTCGCCTCAGGGCCGACGGTCAGACTGTTTCCCCCGGTCATGTAACCGCCGGTCCAGGTCATGCCGTCGGTGAGGGTCGCGCTCCCCAAGAGCGATCCGGCGCCGAACTCCAGCGAGGTCCCGCCAAGGTTGCCGGTGAGCGTGTAGGTGGCGCTCCCCGCGTTCAACCGCGTGACGCCCGCCCCCGTGAAGGACGAGCCGTCCGTGAAAGTGGAATGGGCCGCGCAGCTCAACGAGCCGGTCTGAATATCCAACGCCCCGGAACTGGAAAAGACGAATTCAACCGGCGTGTTTCCCGTCGCGACGGTTTTGCGGATGGTTCCGGTGTTGTTGAAGGTGGGCTGGGTTCCGGAGTTCGTGTAATCGAAGGGGGCGTCGGTCTGAATGTTCCACGTGCCGGCGTTTTCCAACGCAGCCGACGAGGAGCCGCTGATCGCCCCCGCGCCGGTCCACGTGAGAATTCCCTCGTTGCGCAGCTTCCATCCGTTGGAGATCGATTTGGCGGTGGCTCCGGAAATCTCCATGGTTCCGCCATTCGCCACCGTCACCTGGCCGGCCGCCGCCATGTTTCCGCCGGACCAGATCATGTGCCCGTTGACGGTCAGCGTCCCATCGCCGTTGAGCAGGCTGCCCGACTGCGAGGAAAGCTCAAACATGCCCTCGACCGTGGAATCCCCGGACAACCGCACCGTTCCGCCATAAACCCGCGCCAGCCCGGTTCCGGTGAAGGAGGCGCCGTCCATCACGTCGTGGATGCCCCCCCGCGAAATCCAAGCCCCCGGGGGAGACGCAGTGAAAGACGCCGTCGCTCACGCCTCCGCCGGTGAGGCGCAAGCTTCCTGCGAGAGCCTCGACCCGCCCAGGCGACTGGTCGTTGACAGCGAACTCGATGGTCGTGGTCCCGTCGCCGGCCGATTTGCGGATCGTGCCCGTGTTGTTGACCTGGTTGCGGGCGCCGCTGTTGGGATAGTCCCAAAGCCCATCGACTGCGAGGTCGATCAGCCCCGAGTTGTTCAAGGTTGCGTTGCTGCCGGCGAAGTTACCCGTTCCGCCGAAGACGAACGTTCCCTGATTGTTGAGTGTGAAACCATTGGCCAGCGTTTTGACCGCCGTTCCGCTCAGGGTCAGCGTCGCGTCCGGGCCGATCGTCAGACTGTGCCCCCCGCTCATGCCGCCGCCCTTCCACTCCATGCCGTCGCTGAGCGTGCCGCTCCCGGCGATCAGGCCCGAGTTGAATGTCAGGGAGGAACCGCCGGTCGTGCCGGTGAAGGTGTAGGTGAAGGAAGCGTTGTCCAGCCGCGTTC
>JAYPEY010000061.1:0-33438 GCA_038126035.1 Verrucomicrobiales bacterium
TTCTCGGTTCTCGGTTCTGGATACTGGCCACTGGTCACTGGTCACTGGTCATTCGCCAACGGCGCGCGGCCTAATACTCCACGCCTATCTTCTTCAGGAACGCTTCCAGTTCCCGCGTATCGAAATCCGCCAGAATCTCGCCGTCGATGTCAATGGACGGGGCCATGCCCTGGCCGGTCAGGTCGTAATGCTCCTTCGCGGCGGCGCGGTCGTTGGTGACATCGAGCTTCTGATACTTGAAACCGTGGCGATCCAACCAGGCAATGGCTTCATGGCACCAACCGCAGTAGGGCTTGATGAAAAGTCGTATGTTCTCGGGCTGCATGTCTCGTCGATTTGAATATGGGATTCAGCGTCTGACGATATCAGGACGGGTTGATGTTCAGTTGAATCGACTGGTCATTCACCTTCGGTGATCACCGTGTCCTCGTGCTCGTAACACGGCGCGCAGCAGCAGAGCAGCCGGAGGGTTTCCTCACCGGTGTTCCAGATCTTGTGCTTCATTCCGGGCAGGATGGCGATGGCGTCGCCCACGCGGACCTCGCGTTCCTCCTCCTCGATCCGCATCCGCCCCTTTCCATGGGTGATGTAGTAGATCTCTTCGGTCTTGGGATGATAATGCTCGTCGGTCGCCCCGCCGACCGGGACGCGCGCCTCGGCCAGACTCTGATTGGCGACGGCCGAATTGCGATGCGCCAGCAGTTCACGGATCTCCGAGCCGTCCTTGGTGATGAACGGCGGCGCGTCGGCAAGATTCACTACATCCATGGCGTCACGTTAATGATCAGAACACATTTTGCAAAGTGACGAACGAAGGCCGGCGCCGGATTGCCTTTTCCCATCCGTGGGCCGGCTTTGCCATCCGTGGGCCGGCTTTCCCATCCGTGGGGAGAGCTCGAGGCCCGCCCTCGCGCTTTTCCCTTGGCGACCCCGGCGCTTCGCTCGTATGAAGAGCGCATGCCGAAAGCCAAACAGAAGATCCTCATCGTCACCGACGACTCGGGCGAATCCTTTGAAATCCTCCACGCCCAGGCGCGTTTCGCCGAGGCCGGTTACCAACCCGTCATCGCCGCCTCCAAAAAGAAGGCGCTGCATGGCGTCGTCCATGACTTCGATCCGGATTGGAACACCTATGTCGAAAAGCCCGGCTATCGCATCGAGGCCGACATCGCGATCTCCCGCGTCAAGGGCGACGACTACATTGCCATGGTCCTGATCGGAGGACGCGCGCCGGAGTTCCTTCGCTACGACGCCAAGCTCATCAGGCTCGTCCGCGAATTCAACAAGAAGAACAAATGGATCTTCTCGGTCTGCCACGGGATCCAGATCCTGGCCGAAGCCGACATCATCCGCGACCGCAAGGTGACCTGCTACGTGAACTGCCGCAGCGACGCGACCGGAGCCGGCGCCAAATGGATCAACCGGCAGAGCGTGGCGGATGGAAACCTCGTCACCGCCCAGACCTGGGAAAGCCACGCGGATTTTTATCGGGACATCTTCCGGTGTCTGGAAGGCTGAGCGGCGACCGGGAGGGAGGCGCCGCTCAGAACAGGCCCTGACCGTTGTCCGGCTCAAGGGCCTTGGGCGGACCGAACACTATGGAGGCGACGACCGCCTGCTGCGCGGAATCCCGCTTTGAGAACTGGTCTGCGACATCCGCGGCCAGCGATTCCCCGGGCGCGCCCCTGCGGGAATACGCCGACGCCGCCACATTCTGCTGCTCGAGCGCCGCGGACGGGCGCAACGGCGTGTCAGTGTTGCAGTGGGGACAGTTCAGGGTGTGTCCGATGGCCCCTTGGGGAAACAGCAGCCTGCCCCCACAGTGAACACAAAGCCCCTTGTGGAAGTAATCGCCGTCGATGTCGGAAACCAGCTTTGGAGCCGCGGTGATGAAGGCGGGCCTGGACTCGGCAACCGGCTCCACGACCGGCCTTGGAGCCGCGGGCAGCGGCGGCGGAGGGGCGACAGGACGGGAAACCACCGGCGCGGGCGGCGCGGCGCGGGGCGCAGGAGCGGCGGGTTTGGGTTTGGGGGCGGGCGTCTTCCCTTCCAACAGCATGCGGAGCTCCTCCTCCCAGTCCGCCTTCGCAGGTTTCGATTGCCTCGGAGCAGGCTCGCCGGCCCGCGTTGCCGGCTCCTCCTGAAACCAGGATTCCTGCTGTTGGCGCTCCTCCGCCGCCTTCGCCTCGTTCTTCCGCTGGATCCAGGACGCGATCGCCCAGATGATGGCGATGACGAAGAGTTGCAGCGGATCCATGACGCGATGGGGTGATTGGTCAGCCCGGGCGGCGAACCGGCCTCAGTTGGCCGGGCCGTCCTTGTCGCCGCCGGCAATATTGTCGCGCATGGAGGTGTCCGCCTGGATGTTGCGCATCTTGTAGTAATCCATCACACCGAGATTGCCGCTGCGGAAGGCCTCGGCCATCGCCAGCGGCACCTGCGCCTCGGCCTCGACCACGCGGGCGCGCATCTCGGAGACGCGGGCCTTCATCTCCTGCTCGGTCGCGACCGCGGCCGCGCGCCGAACCTCCGCCTGCGCCTGCGCCACCAGCTTGTTCGCTTCCGCCTGCTCCGCCTGCAGCTTCGCGCCGACGTTGGTTCCGACCGTCACATCGGCAATGTCGATGGACAGAATCTCGAACGCAGTGTTGGCGTCGAGCGCCTTGCCGAGAACGGTCTTGGAGATGCGGTCCGGATTTTCAAGCACGTCCTTGTAGGAATCCGCGGAGCCGATCGTCGAGACAATGCCCTCGCCGACGCGGGCGACGATGGTTTCCTCCATGGCGCCGCCGACGAAGCCCTGCAACGCGGTGCGCACGGTGACGCGGGCCTTGGCCTTGACCGCAATGCCGTCGCGCGCAACCGCCTCGATGTTCTGCACGCCACTGGCGGGATTGGGACAGTCAATGACCTTCGGATTCACCGAGGTCTTCACGGCTTCAAGCACTGTGCGGTTGGTGCCCTTCACCGCGAGGTCGATCGCGCAGGCGCGGTCGAAGATCAGCTCAATGCCGGCCTTCTGCGCGGCGATCAATGCCTGGACGACCATGAAGATGTCGCCGCCCGCAAGATAGTGAGTGGACAACTGGTCGATCGAGACCGGCAGGCCCGACTTGACGCCGGTGATGCGGGTGTCGACCACCAGGGCCACGGGCACCTTCCGCAGCTTCAGGGCGACCAGTTCAATGAAGCCGACCTTCGCGCCGGAGAACAGCGCCCGGATGTAGATCCCGATGAAGTTGAAGATGACAATGAAGACGACCAGCCCGATCAGGCCGAGAAAGCCGAAGCCAAGGATCGAGGGAAGCCCCCATTCGATTGCGAGAAGTGACGGATTGAGTTGCATGAATTCGTTGGGTTCGGGGTCTCTGTTGTAGGTTCTGGAAAAGGGAAATCAAACGGCGGTCCGGACCACGATGCGCAGCCCTTCAACCGCAACCACCCTGACCGGCGTGTCTTTGTCGATCATCTGCCCCTCGGTCACGACGTCAACGCGTTTTCCGTCGATCTTCGCGATTCCCGAGGGGCGCAGGTCCGTCGCGGCGACCCCGGTCTGATCGACCAGCGCCTGCCGCTCTTCGGCCACGCCGCCGCCGCCAATGGCGCCTTTCGAGATGAATTTCCCGGCGATCCGGGTTTCGGGAAAGTATTTGAACCAGAGGACGGTTCCAATGCCCAGACCGATCAGCGCGCCCAGTGAGACCACCATCCCGACGCTGACGCCGAAATAGACAAACGACAGCACGACGCCGATGCCGATGCAGACCATCCCGATCGCGCCGGCGATCATTCCGGGAAGGAACACCTCCGCAAACAACAGCAATGCGCCCACGATCAGCAGGGTGGCGACGGTGGCTGTTTCCATTGCGGGCAATATAGAAACGCCCCTCCGTGTCCGCAAGGTGATTTGGGATGCCCCGGAAACGCTTGAAACCGGGACGAGTTGGGGATTCCCCAAGGCTTTGACAGGCGCCTTTCATGGGGACATACTTCGCCTCCGCCGGTTGAGGGCCGCGCGAAACAGGTCGATACAAAGAAAGCCGTCGTCATTCCGCCTGCCGCCATGAGTGATTCGGACAATTTGCCCAACTGCAACAACCTCGCCTTTGTGGAGGGGTTGTATGCGGAATATTTGGGGGATCGCAACGCGGTGCCGGAGGCCTGGCGCAACTACTTCGACGGGCAGGAAAACGGGGATAAACCCGCCAACGGCGCCGGTTTCGGCCCTTCCTTCCGCCCGGCCAGCCTTTTCAATCCGCCGGCGGCAAATGGAGCCTCGCCGACGATCCCGGCAGCCGCGCCGGGAGCCCCGGCCGATGATGGCGAGGCCGCCAGAGTCGCGTTGCTCCACGACCGCGTCAACCAGCTCATCCGCAACTACCGCCTGCGCGGCCATCGCATTGCCCGCATCGATCCGCTCGACCGGCCGCGTATGATGCCGCGCGAACTGGAGATGGACTATTTCCAGTTCTCGGAGGAGGACTACCGCCGCAAGGTGGACTGCGCGACCCTGCAGAACAAGGGCGAGCGGACCATCGATGAGATCGTCGACCATCTGCGCAACACCTACTGCCGTTCGATCGGCGTGCAGTACATGCACATCGGCGACATCCAGGTACGGCGCTGGCTGCAGCGGCGGATGGAAGGCACGGAGAACCGCCTCGATCTGGGCCGCAACGAACAACAGCGCATCCTCAAGCGGCTGATCGACGCGGTCACCTTCGAGGAATTCCTGCACAAGAAGTTCATCGGGGCGAAAAGCTTCTCCCTCGACGGCTGCGAGAGCCTCATCCCCCTGCTGGACCTGGCGATCGAATACGCCGGCGGACAGGGGACGAAGGAAATTGTGCTCGGCATGGCGCATCGCGGCCGGCTCAACGTCCTGGCCAACATCATGGGCAAGAACCCGCGCGAGATCTTCCGCGAGTTCGCCGACGCGGACCCGGACCTCTACGAGGGGCGCGGCGATGTGAAGTATCACCTCGGCTACAGCCACGACTGGCAGACCGAAGCGGGCGAGGACGTGCACCTGTCGCTCTGCTTCAACCCCAGCCACCTCGAGTTCGTCAACGCGGTCGCCATGGGACGCGTCCGGGCGAAACAGGACCGGGTGGGCGACGATTTTCAGGAGCTTTGCATGTGCCTGCTGATCCACGGCGACGCCGCCTTTGCCGGCGAGGGGATCATCCAGGAGACGCTGAACATGAGCCAGCTGCCGGGCTACTCCATCGGCGGCACACTGCACGTCATCGTCAACAATCAGATCGGTTTTACCACCTCGCCCAAGGAACATCGCTCCTGCATCTACGCGACCGACGTCGCCCGACTGCTGCAGATCCCGATTTTTCATGTGAACGGCGAGGATCCCGAGGCCGTGGCGCAGACGGTCCGGTTGGCGATGGATTTCAGGAAGGCCTTCAAGCGCGACGTCATCATCGACATGTACGGCTACCGCCGATTGGGCCACAACGAGACGGACGAGCCGACCTTCACCCAGCCGTTGCTTTACCGCGCGATCCGCAAACGCAAGACCGTGCTGGAGGGCTACCTCGATCACCTGCTGCGCCTCAAAGGCATCACCCGCGAGGAGGCCGACCAACTGACCGAGGAGAGACGCGAGAAACTGGAGACGCATCTGGCCGAATCCCGCCGCGAGGATTACGAGCGCCCGCCCGAGAAGACCCGCGGCATCTGGTCGCGCAGCGACTTCGAGGGCGGCGAGGATCGCAACCAGGCCGCCACCGGCGTCATGAAGGAGATCACGGCCAGGACGCTTGATTCCCTCACCCGCTGGCCTGAGGACTTCACGCCGCATCCGAAGATCGTCAAACTTCTTGAAGCCCGCCGCGAGATGGCCGAGGGCAGGCGCCCCCTGGACTGGGCGGCGGCCGAGGCGCTGGCGTTCGCGACCTGCGCGCTGGAAGGATACCGCGTCCGGCTTTCCGGGCAGGACTGCCGACGCGGCACCTTCAGCCATCGCCATGCCGTGCTCTACGATTATGAGGACGGCCTGACCTTCAGCCCCCTGGCGGAATTCTCTCCGGACCAGAAGCCGGTGGAGGTCTACAACAGCCCCTTGACCGAGACCGGCGTGCTGGGCTTCGACTACGGCTACAGCCTGGAATACCCGGACGGCCTGATCGTCTGGGAGGCCCAGTTTGGCGACTTTGCCAATGTGGCGCAGGTGATCTTCGACCAGTTCATCTCCAGCGCCGAGGACAAGTGGAACCGCCTGTCCGGCCTGGTCACGCTCCTGCCCCACGGCTTCGAGGGCATGGGACCGGAGCACTCCAGCGCGCGCCTGGAGCGCTACCTCGACCTGGCCGCCGAGGACAACATGCGCATCTGCAACCCGACCACGCCGGCCCAATATTTTCACATGCTTCGCCGGCAGGTGGTGAATCCGATCCGCAAGCCGCTGGTCGTCATGTCCCCCAAGAGCCTGCTGCGGCATCCCAAGGTCGTCTCCTCCCTGGAGGAACTGGAAAGCGGCGTCTTCCAGCCCTTGCTGCGCGACGAGCGACCGTTGGACAAACGGGGCGTGAAGCGCGTGCTGATCTGTTCCGGAAAGATCTTTTACGAACTCGACCAGATGCGTGAGGAGTTGGGCCGCGACGACGTGGCCATCCTGCGATTGGAACAGCTTTACCCCCTGCGCGACGCCACCCTGACCTCGGCGCTGTGCGACTATCCCGCCGGCGTCCCCGTCATCTGGACGCAGGAAGAGCCCGAGAACATGGGCGCCTGGCGCTACCTGCGCGCTCGCTTCGGCTGCGACCTCTTCGGCGAACATCCATTGATCGGCGTCAGCCGCCCCGAATCCGCAAGCCCGGCAACCGGCTCGGCCAACAGTCACAAACGCGAACAAAAACGCGTCCTCGAAGCCGCGTTTGGAATTGGGTGAAAGAACGATGATCTTTCACGAACAAATGCGATCGTTCCCGGAACGAGCCCCGTCCACATGTCGATTGCGCGGACCGCAGCGCGTGAGCATGGCTGTCGCGCCCGGACCGCGGGTCTGTGACCCGCAGCGACCTGGGACGAGCCTGCGCTCTGGGATTGGTCCGAAGCCACGGGCGACCGGAGGTTGCTGCGGGTCACAGACCCGCGGTCCGATGATGCGCTTCCATTTATGCGAGACGCTTCGTCGTGACCGGTTGGGATTTGGAACTTGGAGCTTGGAACTTCTTCCTGATCCCGTTCGCAGCGAACCATTCGCCCCCTCTTTTCCGCGGCACACACAATCGAATTAACCGTCCCCCATCCCATGTCCATTGAACTCAAAGTCCCCTCAGTCGGCGAATCCATCACCGAGGTTGAAATCGGCGAATGGTTGAAGAAGGAAGGCGACGCCGTCGGCAAGGACGAGCCGGTCGCCGTCCTCGAATCGGAGAAGGCGTCGGTGGAGTTGCTGTCGCCCGAGGACGGCGTCCTGGGCAGCATCGTCAAGGCGGCCGGCGAGGTCTGCGCGATCGGCGCCGTCGTGGCGTTGATCGAGGCGGGTGCGGCCGGCGACGGCGCCAAGGGCGGCCAGGATGTCGAGGACGAGAATGAGGAGGAGGACGAGTCGTCCGAAGCCCGTGTCATGCCGGCTGCGGAGGCGGCGCTGGCGGAGCACGGGTTGAAAGCCGAAGACATCGAGGCGACCGGACCCGGGGGACGCCTGTTGAAGGAGGACGTGCTGAGGCACGTCGAGGCGCAACACGAGTCTGAAGCCGCGGCTCCCTCGGCTGCGACCGCCGCAGAACCGAAGCCGGCGCCCGCGCCGACAACCTCCGACAGCGGACCTGCTGCAGGACAGTCCTTCCAGGCTGCCCCGAACCGCCAGGAAGAAACCGTCCGCATGAGCCGCCTGCGCCGCACGGTCGCGCGACGACTCGTCGAGGCGCAGCAGTCGATGGCGATGCTCACCACCTTCAACGAGGCGGACATGTCGGCCGTCATGTCGCTGCGCAAGACGCACCAGGAGGCCTTTGTCGCGAAGCACGGCATCAAGGTCGGCTTCATGTCCTTCTTCGTGAAGAGCGTCGTCGAGGCGTTGAAGGACTGCCCCGGACTGAACGCCGAGATCCGCGGCGACGACATCGTCTATCGCAACTACCACGACATCGGCGTGGCGATCGGCGGGGGCAAGGGGCTGGTCGTCCCGGTCCTGCGCAACGCCGAGCGCCTGAGCTTCGCCGAGGTGGAGAAGGCCATCGGTGAACTTGCGAAGCGCGCGAAGGAGAACAAGATCACCCCCGACGAACTGACCGGCGGCACCTTCACGATCAGCAACGGCGGCGTCTACGGCTCCCTGCTTTCCACTCCCATCGTCAACCCGCCCCAGAGCGGCGTCCTCGGCATGCACTCAATCCAGGAGCGGCCGGTCGCGGTCAACGGCGAGGTCGTCATCCGCCCGATGATGTACCTCGCCCTCAGCTACGACCACCGCATCGTCGATGGCAAGGAGGCCGTGACCTTCCTCAAACGCGTCAAGGAACTGATCGAGAACCCCGCGCGAATGTTGTTGGAGGTTTGAGACGGTTTGGAACCCGCCATGCACGAACCCGAAGGGTTCTCAGCCACAGTAGCCGGGGGTTGAGCGGAGCGACACCCCCGGGGTTGACGCCCCGTCCCCCATCGACCCCGCAGGGGTCGCAGCAAGCGCGTGGCGGTTTCATTCGCGACGGCTGGCATCTCTTCGAGATGCGATCGTCTGTGGGCGGAAGCCGGGGGTGGCGCCGTCTCGACGGCTTACCCCAGTCTACCGTGGCTTGATACCCTTCGGGTTCGAAGAACGGATCGCGGAGTTCGACCCATTTCATCGGTTTGCTTGATGCCGTCATATTGGCGACACACCAAATGATGGCAATGTGGCGGCATGACGCGAACGCGAACTCGAATTTTCCCTGTAACCTTGCGCGACCGTTTCCTCAGGAAAGGGGCGAGGCTTCTCTTGAAGCCCGCACACACAAGAACCATGATCGAAACAACCCACTGAGAGGGGCGCAGTTCATCTTTTGTGCGCCTTCAAGACGGGACGCCTGCGCATCGCGTTGCTCGCTCTGGCTGAGAAATGGGCAAACCGGCAGGTTTGCCCCACCTTGGTGGGGTATTGCTGCCGCAATACCCATTTCTCAGCGTGCGAGCGTAGCGAAGCCCCGCGTGTTCGACGTTTCCTGTTCCGTATAGTTTTTGACCTGCGCCCCACTGAGAGGAAACATGAAGCAAACCTTTGCAATTGCCATACTTGCGGCTGCGCTGACCGGTGCTTCCGCCGCGGAACAAAGCCCCGTTGAAGCCCTGGCCGAGGCGCGCGAACTGGCCCGGTCGGGACAACACAAGGCCGCGTTGGAGAAACACGTGTGGTACCACGAGAATGCGCTGCGACTGGAGCCCGCACAGTTCGGCGTGCGGCTGTCGTTCGCCCTTTCGGACTGGAAGCGGCTCGGCGTCCACTACCCGCCCGCGATCGACAAGATGAAGGAGATCCGCGACCGGGGCGATCGCCTACTCCGGGAGGGAAAGGACGACTTCCAGCTGTTCATGGAGGTGGCCGCACTGAATGCGACCTTGGATGTGAGTTCGAAAACGACGGAACTCTTCAAGCTACTCGACGACTCACGGCCCAGGTTCGCCGGCAGGTTGTTCCATGTGGCCATGGAACAATTGATCGCCGACAAGGAATTCGGACTCTGCTCCAAACACGTGACCAAGCCGCTTCAATTGGTGGAGAGCTACATTGAATCTTACCGGCGTTCGTCCAGTTCCGTGGGACAACGGGCGGCCCGGATCGAGGATCCCGAGGCGAGGAAACAGTTCGCCGATATGGCGCGCCGCAACGCGGACGAGCGCTTCATCAGCCAGACCGAGCAGTTGATCGAGGTCGTTGTGAAATCGGATCGAAAGAACTCCGCTAAGGAGGTCCGGTTGGCCGCGTTGAAAGTCAAGGACGACGAGCGCATTCGAAGCGCCATCAAGCGGTTCAAGGAGTAGCAGCCGCCGGCTAGGGACGCCTTTGGGGGCGCGGCTGTGTCGGAGACCGACCGCAGCAACGTTGAGGACGACCAAAGCCGAGGACGTGCTCGCGTGACTGCAGTTCGGAGGCTGCCGCGACCGGCCCGGAAGACGGGACACAGCCGCGCTCGGGCGTAGTTCAGATTCTATACACCTTCAAGACTGGACGCCTGCGCATCGCGTTGCTCGCTCTGGCTGAAAAATGGGCAAAGCGGCAGCTTTGTATAGCCTTTCCGGAGTTATTCACGGTTTTGGTCCGAGCCTCCCCTGCAGCTCGGACAACAAAACGGTGAACAACTCCGTCGTCGCCGGTTTTCTGTTAAGATTTGAGAGCGGCCGCACGAATCGGAGCTTTATTCGCTCGACGAATATGGGGCATCCAACTCGGCGGCCGTTCTCAATCCGGTTGAACTACGCATCCTCAGGGACTTGTTCAAGAGTCACCCCTATACGATTTGCGAGTCCGACCTTATCCGACACCCAAACTGCCAATCCGATCCATGAACGACAACACTCAATCTGATCACGCCTCCTCACTGCAAAGCGCCCAAGACCTCGACACACTGGAACCTGTGGCCGCCGTCATCGGCCTAGACTGGGGGGAGTCCCAACACGCCTGGTGTCTGCGGGACTCTTCGGGGCAAGTCCAACGAGGCAGCGTGGTTCACGAAAGCCCCGCCTTGCACCGTTGGCTGGAGGAACTGCAGAAGCGCTTCGGCTCTCAAGAGGTCGCCTTTGCCATCGAAGCTCAATACCCGGCTTTGCTGGCGGCCATACTGGAGTATTCCTGGGCCAGGATTTACGTGATACATCCGGCATCCAGCGCGCGTTTTCGCAAGACGTTCACCCCCTCCGGAGCCAAGGATGACTGCCCTGATGCGGACACATTGTGTGAACTGCTCTGCCATCACCGTCATAGGTTGCGTCCCCTGGAGAGATCAGATTGCCAAGAGACCCGAGCCTTGGATGGCAATTGCCGCCAGCGGCGCGCCTTGGTCGATCAACGTGTAAAGGCGACCCTGCGGTTGCGCTCGGCCCTCTTGGCCTACTATCCCCAGGCCTTGGACATCTTGGAGGGAGATCTGTGAGCGCCAATGTCATTGGCATTCCTGAAGCGTTGGCCCGACATCCTGAGTCTGTTGCGTTCGCGCAAGGCGACCTTGAAGAAGTTCTTCTACGCTCATGGTGTGCGCCGCCCTGAGCATGTAGCGCGTCGCCTGGCCCTTCTGGATGAAACTCGTCCAATCCACAAGGACTGGACATTGATCGAACTCAATCAACTCAAGGCGTCCATGCTGATCGAAACCATCGAGTTGCTCAACCGTCAGATCGGCGATATGGACGAACGAATCGCCAAGGCTTTTGCTTCTCATCAAAAGCGCAGTCTCTTCAAGGAACTGCCCGGCGCGGGGCCTGCGATGGCGCCTCGGTTGTTGTGCGCGATCAGTTTGGCTCCGGATCCCAGCGCCTCAGGCCTGCAAAAGTATCTTGGGCTGGCTCCGGTGATCGAAAAGAGCGGAAATCGCAAGTGGACACACCGTCGTTGGAGCGCGCCCAAATTTCAGCATCAAACAATGGTCGAGTGGGCTGGATTGACCGTCCAACATTGCCGGTGGGCGCGCGTCTACTACCAACAGGCCAAGCAGGCAGGCAAAGGGCGCTACACGATCCTAAGAGCGCTGGCATTCAAATGGCTGCGAATTATCGCCCGATGCATCGAAACCTCCACGCCCTACAACGAAGAGACTTACATTGCCCAACTGATTGAACGTAAATCACCGTTGGCCGCAGAGTTGCAACAAACTCGAACGTTGTCCAAGCCCTCATGAAAACTTCCTCGAAAACGCTCGACAGACAGGCTCAGGGTTTGCCCCACCAAGGTGGGGTATTGCTGTCCCCCTTCGCATGAAGCTACGGCGGGACAGGCAGCAATACCCATTTCTCAGCGTGCGAGCGTAGCGAAGTCCCGCGTGTTTGGCGTTTCCTGTGGCGTATGTTTCTTGAACTGCGCCCGTCGCGCCCCAAGGGCCGGAAAAGCGCTGGACTCCCAAACCGCCTGAAGTCTAGCTTCCCGAGCATCAAGAAAGCCTTCCGGTTTGATGAAGCCAACGCCTTTCAACGTCTCAACCTGCAATCCATGAACACCGACAAACTCACTCTCCTCGCCACGGCGGCCGTCGTTCTCACGGCCGGTTCTTCAAACGCACAGGAATGGACCCGCTTTCGCGGGCCCAACGGAACCGGCGTCAGCGACGCCACGGGCATTCCCGTCAAGTGGACGGACAAGGACCATAACTGGAAGGTGAAGCTCCCCGGGACGGGGCATTCGTCGCCGGTTGTCTGGGGCGACCGCATCTTCCTCACCACCACCGATCTCCAGAACGCCGGCAACACCCTGCGCAGCCACAGCGTGAAGGACGGCTCCCTGCTATGGGAGGCGAAGATTGATTTCTCACCCTTCCGGAAGCACAAGCTCAACAGCTTCGCCGCCTCGACTCCCTGCGTGGACAAGGACCGCGTCTACATGACCTGGTCGACTCCGGAGAAGCACGTGGCCGTGGCCTTCACGCACGGCGGAAAAAAAGTCTGGGAGCGGGACCTCGGGACCTTTGCCAGCGCGCACGGATTGGGCGCCTCCGCGATCCTGTTCGAGGGCAAGTTGATCGTGCCCAACGACCAAAACGAGGATTCCCACATGGTCGCTCTGGACGCAAAGACCGGGAAGACGGTCTGGAAGACGGCCCGCAAGGGCAGCGAGAAGACCGCCTATTCAACACCCTGCGTTTACGCCCCCGCGGGAGAGAAGCCCTCGCTCATCTTCAACAGCTTCTCCTACGGCATCAGCGCCATGGATCCCGACACCGGGAAGATGCTCTGGACCTTTGAAGACGCCTTCGACAAGCGCAGCTGCAGCTCACCCGTCATTGGCGGCGGCGTGATCATCGGCTCCACCGGCAGCGGCGGCGGCGGGAACTTCGTCACGGCCATCCGTCCGGGCAACCGCGCCGGGAAGAAGCCCGAACTCGCCTGGCGCCTCCACGAAGCCGCGCCCTACGTTCCCACGCCTGTCTATCACGAAGACAACTTCTACATGATCAGCGACAAGGGCATCGCCTCCTGCGTCGACGCCGGCTCCGGCTCCGTTCGTTGGCGCGAGCGCGTCTGCGGCCGCACCTTTGGGGCGCCCGTCCTCGTGAATGGCAGGTTCTACTGCATCTCCACGGCCGGCGAAGTGGTCGTCATCCGCGCCGACGAGAAGTTCGAACTGCTCGCGAAGAACGATTTGAACGAGGAGATCCAGACCACACCCGCCATCGCGCACGGGACCCTGTTCATCCGCACCACCGGCCATCTGATCAGCCTCGGCGGGAAACAATCGCTGTAGCGTCGCGCGCGATGTCGCCCGGAAAAGGCGCCTTCAGGCGATTGCTCACCAGAGAGGGTTCGGCCGATAGAGGGGCTGCGCCCAGGGGGTCTCCTTGAATTCCTGATCGCCCAACGGGCCCTGATTTTCGGCCAGGTAGTCCAGGATCTTCTTCTTCATGTCGGGCGAAAGTTTCCAGAGACCGTGCTGCTTGTTCATTGTCACCAGCGTCTCCTCCCAACGCTTGCGACTGAGGTGATGCTGCGCGATCAACCGTGGCGAATGGCAGCCGATGCAGTTGGCGAGCACGTATTCGAAGCCAGGCGTCTGCTTGAGCCCCATGAAGGTCTGGACCGCAGGCTTGGACTTTTTCGCCGCCTCCTTGTTCGCCTGCTCGAAGGATTTGGCGGCGGCGGCGGGTTGGGAAGCGGCGGGTTTATCCGCGGCCTCGGCGCCGCAAACCAGCAGCAGCAAGGATATCGCAACGATGCCAATGCGAAGAATATCACCACGGATGGCAAGGCCGACCCACGGATGAAGAATGGGAGACGCGGCATTCCGCGACTGCGGGACCAACCTTGGTGGGATATTGCTGCCGCGATACCCATTTCTCAGCGTGCGAGCGTAGCGAAGCCCCGCGTGTTCGGCGTTACCTCTGCCGTGTATTCCTTGAACTGCGCCCGATTGCAGCCCTTCCACGCTACTCTTCCCGCCTGATCGCTCCTGACTCCGATCCATGCTCATCTGTGTTTCTCCGTGGTTGAAATCCGTGGTCAAACAACCTTCACCGCGATGCGCTGCATGGCATTGTTCAGGTAGCCCTTGGGATTCCAACCCGGAACCAGCATGGGCTGCATGCGACCCTGTTTGTCAGTCGCCCGCGCCCACACCTCATAATAGCCCTTCTTTGGGAAATTCACCGATGCCGTCCAGCGCTGCCAGGCGTAGGGATTGACCGGCTTGCGCAGGCGCGCCTTGATCCAGGTCTGTCCGAAATCAACGCTCACGTGCATCGCCTTCACATCGCCCGAGCCCGACCAGGCGTGCCCGCGCAACGAAAGCTCCTCCGACAGTTTCGTCACGATGCCGGATGCCGGTCGGGTGATGATCGATTTGACCGGCATCTCCTCGATGATCGCCATGTCCTCCTCCGGCACATCCGTCCCCGGGGCCACCGGATGGCGCGGGACGCGATAGGAGGTTCCGGTCATCTTGGCGCCATCGTGGACCTGGTCGCGCACCCAGATGCGCTTCAGCCACTTGCCGCCCGTGGAGCCCGGCCACCCCGGGCAGACCAGGCGCAGGGGGAATCCGTGCAAAGCCGGCAGCGGCTCGCCATTCATCTCCCAGGCCAACATGGTGTGCTCGTCCATCGCCTTCGCGATCGGGACGCCGCGCGAGATCGGCTTCTTGGAAGGATCGCGGCTCAGGTGCAGATCTTCCGACTCGTAACCGATATAGACGGCCGAGTCCTTCACTCCGGCGGATTTCAGGACATCGCGCAAACGCACGCCGGCATACCGGGAGCAGCCCACGGCGCCGAGGGTCCATTGATTGCCCTTGGCCGGCGGGTTGTAGCCTGCGCGGCCGTTGCCGCCGCATTCGATCACCAAGGCCGCCTCGTGCCGTTTGAAACGGGACTCAAGATCGTCCATCGAGAGCGTCAGCGGCTTCTTCACCTCGCCGTCGATCGTCAGGGACCAGCCATCCAGGCTGCCCGTCGCGGCCCGGTCCGGCATGATGCCATTGTTTCGAACGAAGTGTTTGGCGTTGGGGGTGAAGTCGTCGTCGAGCTCGGTGACCACGGTCTCAGCATTGATGGGACGGTCGTTGAGGACGCGTACGCCCTCCTTGCCGGGGATCTTCGGAACGCCAGGGTCCTGCCCCAGCGCCACCGGGACCAGGCCGTCCGGAAAGTGTTCCGCAAATGGGACCGGAACGCCCAACGCCGCCGACACCGCCGCCAGTCCCGCCACGCGCAAAAAGCCGCGACGATCCGTCGCCGCGTCGCTCAAGATAGTCTCATCATTCATGAGGCGCCCATACTGCGGTGTTCGCCTGCTCGGGGAAAGGGTTTTCGGGATAAAATACGAACGTCAAACGCTCACGTCCACGTCGTTTCATACGTTGGAGATTGCGGACGCATCACGATGGAGACACATTGCTTCCACCGTTCCGTCTGAGACGAAACGCAAAGCAAGGATACAAGGTTGACGCGCCGTCCCGGCGCGTGTTCCCGATCCAGGCGGCGAGACGCCGCCGGAACCCGCAGGCGGGACGCCTGCGCTACTCGCCTCACTCCGGCTGCCCCAGCGCGGTATAGAGGCTGAACTGCGCCTGGTTGTAGTCCACGGCGCTGTCGAGGTAGAGCCTGCGGGTCATGGCCAGCGAATTGATCGCCTGCAGGACCTCAATGGGCAGCCCCTGATTCTCATAGATGCGGGACTTGTTCAGCTCGAAGGAGGTCCTCGCCCGTTCGACCGCCTGTTTCGCGATCTCAAGCTGCCGTCTGCGCGCCCCGGCGCGCGCCTTGGCTCCGTACACCTCCGACGCGATCCGATCCAAGGCCTGAAGTTGCTCCAGCTCCGCCTGTTTGAACCTCGACTTGCGCTCCCTCGCCCTGGCAAGGGCGCCGAAACCGAAGTTCTCCAGACGCCAGAAGACCATCGCCGACACATCATGTCGGTCGTTCTCGTTGCCGAGCGAGGAACCGCCGCCGCCACCGAAACCGCCAGCGCTGAATCCAACCGAAACCTTGGGCACGAGCGGATCGTATTTTGCCTGGCGCAAGCGCTGTTTGGCAGCCTTGACCAAGGCCTCGTTCTGCCGGACTTCCGGCCGGTTCTCCAGCGCCACGAGCAACAGGTCGGCGCCGCCGCGATTCGCGTCCGCCAGTGCGATCAAGGCGGCGGCGTCCTCGGTCGGATCCAGATCCACGCCCGCATCGAGACGCAGCGCTTCGGCCAAGGCGATCGACCGGATCTTCAGGTTCTCCTTCGCCTGCTCCACATTGCGGTCCCGCACGAGATTCTCGACCGCGGCGCGGGAGGCGTCGGATTCCAGCCCCTGCCCGCTTTCCGCAAAGCTGGCAGTGACGCGGGCCAGGTCGGCGGCATTCTTCCGCGCCTCGACAGCGATGGCCAATTGCGCCTTGGCGCGGACGAGCTCGAAGTAGGCGACGGCGGCCGCGAGGGAGACGTTGTTGGTCGTCGCAGCGCTGCCGGCCTCGGCGGCAAGCCTGGTCTGCCGGGCGGCAAGCGGTTCGAAGATGGCGTCGGCCAGATTGGCGGTGATGGCGACGCCCGGCTGCTGGATCGGACCCGCAGCGACAGCTCCCGCGCCCAATCCGACGAAACCGGCGGAGCGGTTCACGTCGCTCAATGCCCCCGTGCTGTTCTGCAGGCGCCCCTCGTGGTGATTGACGCTGGCTCCCAAGGTGATGGTCGGAAGCAGCATGGCATTGGCGCGACGGCTTTGCGCCACGGCCTCGTTCATGCGCTCGCGGGCGAGGGCGACCGTGGCGCTGTTGGCGTTCGCCAGACGCAGCGTCGCGGCAAGATCGATGGGCATCGACGCATTGGCGGACTGCTTCGACGCGACGTTCTCCTGCGCCGCCGTCGCGCCGACCAACCCCAACGTCACAACCATGATTGCAATCTTCTTCATCTCGAATCTCAAGTCTCGGATTTCAAAATCACTTCACGCGGCGACCGGCTCAGCCTTGGACTTCACGGTCGCATAAACACAGGGCACGAGGAACAAGGTAAGGAAGGTGGAGGCCAGGATGCCGCCGATGAGCGCGCGAGCCAGCGGAACCATCGCCTCGCCGCCGGGCGCGAGGTTCATCGCCAGGGGCGCCATGGACGCCACCAACACGAACGAGGTCATCACCACCGGACGGAACCTAACACAGGCCGACCGCCACGCCGCTTCCGCGACGTCCATGCCCTTCCGGCGGAGATGATTCGCGTAATCGACCAGGAGGATGGAGTCGTTCACCACCACGCCGATCATCATCAATGTCCCGATGACGGACTGGATGTTGATGTTCACGCCGGTGAGCCAAAGCGCGCCCAGCACGCCGGTCAGCCCCAACGGCACCGCCAACATGATGATCAACGGATCGATCGCCGAACGGAACTGCGCCATCATCACCAGGTAGACCAGGATGGCCGCGGTCAACAATCCCCAGCCCATGGTGGAGCCGCCCTCCTTCATCTGGGTGACCGGGCCGCGCAGGGTGACGCCGACGCCCAGGTCGAAATCCATTTCCGCCACCGCCGCCTCGACATCCCGGGCCACCGAACCGAGATCGCGTCCGTCCAGATTCACATAGACGTCCGACACCCGGGAGATGTTGTAATGCGCCACCTCGCCCGGGATGTTCACCCGCCGGATGTCCGCGACCTCGGACAGCGGGATCGTCGTCGGACCGTCCTCCGTGGTCACCGACAGGGGAAGATTGCGAAGCTCTTCCAGCGAATCGACCTCATTGTCCTCATATTGCACGCCGATGAAGAAGTCCACGCCGCTCTTGGGATCCACCCAGATCGTCGGCGCATAACCCACGCTGGAGGCGAACGCCGTCACCACGTTCTCGGCGACGTCCTTCTGCGAGATGCCGAAGTAGGCGGCGCGGGTGCGGTCAACCTGCACGTCGAACTGCGGATAATCCAACGACTGGGCGATCTGCACATCGGCCGTGCCCGGAATCTGCTTCACGCGCTCGACGATACGCTCCGCGGCGGCCCGCGCGGCGGCCGTCGTGCCGGCTGAAACCTGCACGTTGATCGGGGCGGCGACGCCTTCATTCAACGCCGCATTGATGATGCCGCCCGTCACGAAGAAGAACTGCTCCTGCGGAAACCGTTCAGCCAGCGTCGTCCGCAGTGACTCCACATATTCCCGCGTCGAGGTCTTGCGTCCGTCCTGGTGCAGCGTCACCACGAGGAAGGCCGTGTCCGGTCCGGCGTTAGGGCTGAGAATCGTGGAGAAGCCGGCGCCCTTGCCAAGCGGCAGGCCGATGTTCGCCATGATGGTCTCGATCTCCCGCTCGGGGATCATCTCCTTGATCGTGTCCTCGATGTCCACCACCAGCTTCTCGGTCTCCTCAAGGCGCGTGCCGGGCGTGGTCTTGATGCGAAGTTCGAAAACGCCCGCGTCCACGTCCGGAAACAACTCGGCCCCGATGCGCGGATACAGCAGCAGCGAAAGCGCGAACACGACCGCGCAACCGCCCATCACCGGCAGCCGCATCGTGAGGGCCTTCTTCAACCAACCGGCAAAGGCGCCGGCCGGCTCCGCGGCGGCCGCTTCATCGGACTTCTCCGGGTTCGCCTTCAACATCCGCGAGCAGAACGCCGGTATCACCGTCATCGCCAGGAAATAGGAAGCCCCGATCGTGATGCAGGCCGCCAGGGACAACGGCTCGAACAGGAACCGGATCATCCCGCTCAACGAAATGACGGGAATAAACACGGCCAGGGTCGTGATCGTGCCGGCGAGAATGGGCGTCGCGACCTCCTCGGAAGCCTCGCGAACGGCCTCCATGCGGGGCTTGCCCATGTTCAGGTGGCGCACGATGTTCTCGACCACCACGATGCTGGCGTTCACCACGCTGCCGACGGCCAGGGCGATGCCGCCGAGCGTCATGACATTGATGTTGTTGCCCGTGAAATAGAATCCCAACACGCCGATCAGGATCGAAAGCGGAATCACCATCAACACCGCCACCGCCGGCATCAACCGCCGCAGAAACACCGCGATCACGATCGCCACCAACAGCGCGCCCAGGCCCACCTGGAACTTCAGGCTGCTGATCGCATTGCGGATGTAGCCGGATTGGTCGTTGACCAGGGTCACCTCGGCCGCCTCCGGAATGTCGCCGCGCTCCTTCATCCTCGGGACCTCCACCTTCAACCCCTCGCGGATCCGGTCGACCACCTGGATCGTGTTCTCCCCCGGTTCGCGTAGCAGCGGACAGTAGACCGAGCGATTGCCGTTCACCCGGACGATGTTGTACTGCAAGGCCGCGTCGTCCTTGGTGTAGCCCACATCCCGGATGAATATCGGCTTTCCGTCGCGCACGGCGATCGGGATGTCGTCGATGTCCTTCGGCGAGGGCAGGGTGTTGACGGGGTGAACCTGATACTCGGTCATGCCCATCTTCATGGTGCCGCCGGCGAGGACGAGATTCGACTCCTTGACCGCCTCGACCACATCGCTGGCGGAAACGTGATGCGCGCGGAGCTTCTCGGGATCCACGTAGATCATCATCTGGCGGAACTTGCCGCCGAAAGGATGCGGAATCTGCACCCCCTTCAGGCCGCCCATCTTGTTGCGCACCGCGTAGTAGCCGATCTTGTAGAGCTCGGTCTCGCTCAGGCCCTCGCCGGCGATGGAAGCCAGCACGACCGGAAGATTGCCCGGCTCGCTCCGCAACGTGAACGGCCATTCGATCCCGGGCGGCAGGTGAAACATGTCGCTCGCCTCGAGGTTCACGATGTCGTTCATCGCGGCGGAGGCGTCGGCTCCGGGTTGGAAGAAGATCTTGATGACCGACACGCCCGGCATGGTCCGGGACTCCTGGTGTTCGATCTTGCCGGCCAAGGTCAGCGCGCGCTCAACGCGCGAGGTCACCGACTTCTCCATCTCCCGCGTCGGCAGGCCGGGATAGGAGAAGAAACTGGTCACCACCGGCGTCTTGAAGTCCGGCAGGATGTCGGTCGGTATCCGCGGATAGACCGACATGCCCAGCAGGCAAAGACCGATCACAACGGACCAGACGGCGTAGGGATTGCGCAGCGCGAGACGAACGAGATTCATGCGGAAAGAACGGAGAAATGGAGAGTGGTGAGTGGCGATGCGGAATGAGGACTGCCCGACCGGAGCGCGGAATTCATTTCGCTTCGACGCAGGATGGTCCGGGGCGCCCGTCGAGACATGAGCAACGTGCAACCGGAGGTTGAAGCGGAATAAATTCCGCGCTCCGTTGCGCCGACTTCGAGATCGCTCCCACACCGGACAGTGCTCGTAGCGCGGCCGTCCCGGCTGCGGGTTCCTGCGGCGCCCCGCCGCAAGGATCGGACGACCGGGCGGGAACGCCCGTCGAACCCGCAGGCGGGGACGCCTGCGCTACGCGAATCAGGGATTTCGGTCATCTGATGCGGAGCGCCGAGCGTTGCCCGGCCTGGGTGTTGAACGACCGCCAATGCCGAGCAATACTCGGCGCTCGAAGACGGAGGTGAACGGGAAGCGCGATGATCATGACGCTATCAGAAATCGGCGGCCTGCCTAGCGGTTGACCACGCTCACCTCGGCGCCGTCCTTGAGGCGGCCCAGCATGCCGGTCACGATCTGTTCGGAGCCCTTGAGGCCCGACAGGATTTCCACGTCGACGCCGTTGTCGTAGCCGACCTTCACCGGGACGTGGGCGATCGTGGCGCCGCCCTGCAGGACGTAGACAACGCTCTCGGAGCCGTCGTCATTGAAACGGATGCTGCCCGACGGAACGACCACGGTGTCCGGCTTCTCATCGAGCAGGATCGTGACCGCGCCATACATGCCCGGCAACAGGCGTCCCTGGTCGTTGGGCAGATCAATCTCCACCAACATGCTTCGGGTCTTTGGGTCGAGCCGACGCGCGACCCGCGAAACCTTGGCCTTGATGACCTCGGAGCCGAAAGCCTTGCAGCTGAATTCAACGGCGTCGCCGACGTTCACGTAGATGGCGTCACGCTCCGGAACTGGAACCCGCACCCGCATCTTGTCGACCTGCGCCACGCCGAAAAGCGGTTGACCGACGGCGCCGGTGTTCGCCGCGTTGCGGACGAGATCGCCCGGATCGACATTGCGCTCCGTGACCACGCCGTCGAACGGCGCCTTCAGGGTGGCGTAATGCATCAGGACTTCCATCTCCTCCAGCCGCTTGCGCGCGACGATGGCCGCGGCGTCCGCGGCGGCGGCGTCAGCCTCAGCGGCGGTCAGATTGGCCTTCGCCACCACTTCGCTGGCCCTGACGGAAGCCAGGTCCGCCTCGGCCGCAAGCTTGCGACTCAACGATTCGTCGGCCAACCTCTGCGTGACCGCCTTGGTTTTGACCAGGCTCTGGATGCGCTTGAACTCCAGAATCACGGCGTCAGCCTCGGCCTTGGCCTTGCCAACATCGGCCCGGGCCCGCTCGATCCTGGCGCGGGCGACCTCAACCGCGGCGCGATACTGCTTGCGCGCGCTCTCCAGCCGCGCAACCTCGGCCTGCTGGCTTTCGTAGCCCTTGGCCATCTCCGGGACATCGACCACCGCCAGGGTCTGCCCGGCCTTGACCGCGTCGCCGATGTCGGCCTCGACGCTCTTCAGGTAGCCCGACACCTTGGCGTGAACTTCGGCCTCGTAGAATGCGTGGACGGTGGCGGGTTGGGTGGTCGATCGACGCAGGGTCACGGTCTTCGGTTGCGTCGTCTGAACCGCCGCGCCAAACGCCGACGCCGCGCCCATGCCGATCGCCGCAGCGAGTCCGACACACTGCTTTCGGTACAATGCCATGTTCATTGGAAAATACAAAGGTCTTATCAGATGCCCGAACACCCCGGGCTATTCAAATTCCAATCTCGCCTCCCGATCCCGGAACCAGAGGAGGGATTGCTCCAACCGGGAAAAGCACGGGGAACGACGCAGACTGTCTACGACCCCGCCGCCGCGACCGCAATCAAAATTCACGGACGAGAATCGGCTTGTCATCGAATCGCGCGGGACGTATCACCGGATGCGCAATCAGAGCCTGTTGTTCCCGGTCCTTCTGCGACCGCCTCTGGATTGCCGCCCCTCCGGGCGGATCGACCGACGTGATCGTTTGGACACACAACGCCATGAAACCCCTCCCCCTGATTTCCGGACTCCCTCGCCGGCCTCTCGTGTGCGCGCTCGCCGCGGCCTGCGTGATCGCCCTCCCCTGCGCGCCCGCCTCCGCCGCGGACGGCGACGCCCCTGCGGCGCCCGCCAATGCGACCACCGAGGACTTTGAGAACAACGCTGTCGACACCCCGCCCAACGGACTGCTCCCGGGACGGCCGGGCAAGGGCGGCAACGCGGATTGGAAGGTGATCGAGGCGGCCGACTCGCCCTCGGGCTCCAAGGTCCTGACCCAGAAGAGCGCCGTCCAGATCCGCGCACGCTACCCGCACATCGTCCACAACTCCTTTGTGGCCGCCGATGTTGATGTCTCGGTGAGATTCAAGACCCTGACCGGGACCCTGGACCAGGCCGCCGGAATCGTCTTCCGCTACCGGGACAGCAAGACCTACTACGTCGTGCGCGCCAGCGCCGTGGACAACAACGTGGTCGCCTTCAAGCACGAACTCGGCCGCCAGACCAATCTCGGCGTCAAGGGCAAGGAAGCCGCCTTCGGCGTCGATACCCGCGTCCTGCCCCGCCGCTGGAACACCCTCCGGGTCATCGCCAAGGGCCCCCTGATCGAGGTGTATCTCAACGACAAGAAACTCTTCGAGGTCGAGGATGACACCTTCCCCGGCCCCGGCCGCGTCGGCATCTGGACCCGCGCTGATTCGGTGACCCACTTCGACGACTTTGTCGCGGGCGAGCCCTGATTCAGGACTGCGACAGCTGCACTCCCCTCCGCCGTTCGTTCGAATCGCAACTCGTCCCCCAACGCCCGGTCAGATCAGGGCAACCGGCGCCTTGCCGGAACGGCGAAACAGGAGAAACTGGGCTGACAGCCCCCCCCCGGACCAGCCAAACGCGACGAGCGCCGAGGACGAATCACCGAATTTCGAAGCATGTCTTGACGGCGCCGGACAAAAAGACAATATCCGCAGCGAACGACCCGACGCGCACGATCAAGCCATCCATCTCCAGCAGAACTGTTCATGAGCCACGCCTCCCCGTCGTCTTCAAAACCCAGCGCAATGCAGTATATCATCGCGCTGAAAGCCCTGCTTCTGCTGGTCTGTCTTTACGCGTTCATCGTCGGCATCAACGCCATGGGGGCGTCCTTCAAGCTCTTCGGAAAAGGGTTTGCGGAGCAGATGCTGGAGACCACCTCGCCCCCCTTTGTCGGCCTGTTCATCGGCATCCTGGCGACCGCGCTGGTCCAAAGTTCATCGACCACGACCACTCTCGTCGTGGGATTGGTGGCCAGCGGGGCCATCAGCATTGAGGGGGCGATTCCCATGGTCATGGGCGCCAATATCGGGACCACCGTCACCTGCCTCATGGTTTCCATGGGGCAGATCACCCAGAAGGCCGAGTTCAAACGCGCCTTCGCGGCGGCGACCGTTCACGATTTCTTCAACCTGATCACCGTGGCCATCCTGTTCCCGCTGGAGCTGGCGACCGGGATTCTCGCAAAACTCTCCGGCCTCATGCAGAGCGCCTTTGCGAGCGTCGGGGGTATGAAGCTGGCGAATCCGCTCAAGGCGGCGGTCAAACCGGCGGTCAATGCCCTCAAAGACCTGGTCAACGATCAGCCGATCGCGCTGCTGATCATCGCGATCCTGTTGATCATGGGCATGCTCGTGGCCATCGTGAAGCTCCTGCGCAGCCTGGTGCTGGAGCGGGTCGAAACCTTCTTCAACCAGCATCTCTTCCGCAACGCGGGCCGCGCCATGGCGTTCGGCCTGTTGCTGACCTGCGCCGTGCAGAGCAGCTCCATCACCACCTCGCTCGCCGTGCCGCTGGCCGGGGCCGGCATCCTGACGCTCACACAGGTGTTCCCCTATGCCATGGGCGCGAACGTGGGAACAACGATCACCGCGATCCTGGCCTCGCTCGCCACCGGCGAACCGGCGGCCGTGACGGTGGCCTTCGCGCATCTCCTGTTCAATGTGAGCGGGATTCTCATCATCTGGCCCCACAAAAAGGTCCGCCAGATTCCGATCCAATGCGCGGAATGGATGAGCGCCCAAGCCGAGCAACGTTACTGGGTGCCCTTCGCCTTCCTCCTGCTGGTCTTCTTTGCGCTGCCCATGGGAATGATCGCGCTGTTCCGGTGAACCCGCGGCATTTTCGCCACGTGCAACCCGAATTCGAAGAACTGTCCGGGGGACTCGTTGGAATCCCCGGTCAAGCTTCCGAGCCCGCCTTTTCCTTGTAGCCGATCCGCGGAAAGGGGTTCACCAAACCGCTGACAATAGTCCGAGAGTGGCTGGCGATGCGTTTGAGATAGTGCACATACAGGGTCACAGCTCCCGCGTCCGCAGCGCTCAGGTCGTCCGCCTCCCCGGCGACGATCGCGTTGTTGATCTCATCGCAGGCCGCGGACACCCCGCTCTTGTATCCCTCCATCACCTTCCGGCACAGGTCGAGATCCTCGTTCTTGTAGGCCTCGATCATGTTCCGGAACAGCGCAGTCACGTCCTCCTCCACGGTCTTCAAACGCCCCTCCACGCCTGCGGCAAACAGACGCTCAGGATGCTTGCTCGCCAGGTCGTAGATATTCTTCGTGTAATCTCCGATGCGCTCGATGTCGATCACGACGGTCGCCAATGCCAATCCGGTCGACAGATCCCCGCTTCCTGAGACGCTGAAATGCGTGAAGATCTTCCGCCGGATGTCACGCTCGGCACGGTTGACCTCCTTGTCCTTGGCATAGATGTCGATCGCAATCTCCCCGCTGTCGGAGTTGCGCAGGGAGTCGACCGAGGCCTGGAACATCGTCCAGTCTGTGTCGAGCATGGCCACGGCCTGCTCGTGCGCCTGGGTCTGGAGATTCTGGTTGCCGGCAATACTGAATAGTTCTTTCAACATGGCGAATCAGGGATTACGAGGCCCTAATATGGGGTCTCGACCGATCCAATTCAACGGACAAACGGGCGTCTTGCGGTTTTTCTCTCCTTGTCGGCTCCCAGTTCGGGAGCCCTTGGATCGGGGAGGCTTGGCCCTCCAAGGCTCGAGCGTGGGGGGGGGGGGGCGCCATTGCCTTGGTTCACGGACGCGCAGCGTGAGCATCCCGAAATCTCTGTCACGCAATTGTAACATTGACGCCATTCTTGTGTGACTCGCGCAACACAGTATCGCCGCCAACAGTCCAAAACGGCCTCGAACCAACTCACAAACCAACAAGACAAACCATGAGAATGAAAAGAACCGCGGCGGCGTTTGCATTGGCAGGCTTCTGCCTGGGAGCGCACGCGCAATCCAATGACGCCCTGCTCGACGTCCTGATCAAGAAGGGCGTCCTGACCAAGGAAGAGGCGGCCTCCGTCCAGAAGGAAGCCGGCGACTCCAACCCCCAGGCCTCCACGACGAGCATGCGTTCGATCGAGGCCTACACCGAGACTGAGGAGGGCAGGTCCGCCCTGGACAAGATGCTCGATGACAAATTGAAGAACCGGTCCAAGGACAAATGGTATGAGAAGGTCAAGCTGGCCGGCTACACGCAGGTCCGGTACACAAGCCTCATGAACCAGAGCGGCGCCATTCTGAACGTCCCGAACGACGGCTCGGCGCGCGACCGCGAATCGCTCCGCATCCGGCGTGGTCGCATCAAGTTCTCCGGCGATGTCGCTGAGCGCCTCTACCTCTACGCCCAGATGGACTTCGCGGCCTCCGTCGGCGGCGGCTTTGGCGTCCAGATGCGCGATCTCTACGGCGATATCTCGCTCGACGCGGACAAGGAATACCGCATCCGCCTCGGCCAATCGAAAGTCCCTTACGGATTCGTGAACCTCCAATCGAGCCAGAACCGCGCGCCGCTGGAGCGCGCGGACGCGTTGAACAGCGCGCTCGAAAACGAACGCGACCTGGCTGCTTTCTTCTACTGGACCCCCAAGAAGATCCAAGACCGCTTCAAGGAGATCAAGAAGCTCGGCCTCAAGCACTCCGGCAACTACGGCCTGCTCGGCTTCGGTGTCTACAACGGACAGGGCCCGAATCGGAACGATTCGAACGGCCTCGTTCACACGGTGGTCAGGGCGACCTACCCCTTCCAGTTGAAGAATGGCCGCTTCCTCGAAATCGGCGCCCAGGCCTACCATGGCGAATTCCAGGTCAGCACGTCCGATCCCGATGGCGCCGGTCCGCTTGCCGCGCCCGCCGTTGGACGGGACGGCGTCCGCGATCAGCGCGCCGGCCTCAGCTTCATCCTCTACCCGCAGCCCTGGGGCCTTGAGGCGGAATGGAACATCGGCCGCGGCCCGAGCCTCAGCGGCGACGCCCTCAGCGTGGGTTCCGATTCCCTGCACGGCGGCTACCTGATGGCCTACTACAAGGCGGACACCGGTTGGGGCCGGTTCTTCCCCTTCCTCCGCTGGAACTACTATGACGGCGGCCGAAAGTTCGCCTCCAACGCCCCCGCCTCCGTGGTCAACGAGTTGGACTTCGGCGTGGAGTGGTCGCCCTGGAAATTCGTCGAGGTCGCCATCCAGTACACCAAGACCTTCGAGCGCACCAACACCGGCGTGTTCCCCTACGCATCGACAACCAACGCGGACCGCGTCGGTTTCCAGTTGCAGATGAACTACTAAGAAAGAGCATGAAGAAACTCATTCAAACCCTCTGCGCTGCGGCAATCGTCGCGGTCGCCGCGACGGCGCAAGCCGGAACCATAACCGCCAAGGGATCGGACACCCTGGTCATCCTTGCCCAGAAATGGGCCGAGGTTTACATGTCGAAGAGTCCGGGCACGACCATCCAGGTCACCGGCGGCGGATCGGGCACGGGCTTTGCGGCCCTGCAGAACAAGACCACCGATCTGGCCAATGCGTCCCGGCAGATCAAGGCCAAGGAAAAGATCGCCTGCATCAAGGCGTTTCGCCGGCCTCCGACGGAATACAAGGTCGCGCTCGACGGGTTGTCCGTCTACATCAACTCGTCCAATCCGGTGAAGTCTCTCACCATCGACCAGCTCGACGGCATCTTCTCCGGCGGGATCACGGACTGGAGCCAGGTCGGCGGAAAGCCCGGCCGGATCACGGTCTACAGTCGCGAGAACAGCTCCGGCACTTACGAGTTCTTCAAGAAGAACGTGCTCAAAGGAAAGGACTTCGTCACCCATGCCCAGACGATGCCCGGCACCGCCGCCGTCCTGCAGGCTGTCGGCAAGGACAGAACCGGCATCGGTTACGGAGGCGCGGCCTATGGCGCCGGCGCCAAGGCGATCCGCGTGAAAAAGGACGCCAACTCGCCCGCCGTCGCGCCCACCGAGGAAAACGTCATCAGCGGCGAATACCCGATCTGGCGGTATCTCTATGTCTACGTGAACCCCGCGCTCGACAAGGGCGAGCTCGGAGCCTATTTGAAGTGGATTCGATCCGCCGAAGGGCAGAAGATCGTGAAAAACGTGGGCTACTATCCGTTGCCCGAAAACCTGCAACTCTCCTCTCGATAGTTCCTCCTGGAGAATAGCCGGCGACTGTCCTCCAACAGTCGCCAAGACAGAACCAGGGCGCCCCGGAGCCGTTCAGGCTGACCCGGGGCGCCCTTGCCGCCTTACAGCTCCGACCTTCGTGACCAAACCCTCCGGCAAACCTGACAGCGCCCGATGGACCGGCATTCTTCACGGTAGGAAGCGTCGACCGTTGGAGTGGCTGGCCGAGAAGGGAATCTCCCTCGTTTCCCTGTCCGCGATCCTGATGGTGTTCCTCATCTTCCTGTTCGTCGGCCGGGAAGCACTGCCGGTCTTCCTCGGCAAGATGGACAGTTCGGTGGCCATCAAGGTCATCCAGCCGAATCAGATGGCCTCGCTTTCCCCGGGCGAACTCCAGGCCTATCTGGAGCTGTCGGACGAGGAGTTCGCCGAAATGGACGAGGAGACCCTCAAACTGTTGATGGAGGTCAAGCTGGAGGAGGCCGCCGAGGCTCCCGAGGACAAGGACGCCCACGTCAACACAACCGAGTGGGGTTACCTGCTCAAACCCTATCAGTGGACCGGCTATGACAAGCCAGAATACATCTGGCAGCCCGTTTCCGAGATCCACAAGTACAACATCGTTCCGCTGTTGATCGGCAGTCTCAAGGCCACGCTGGTGGCGCTCCTGTTTGCCGTTCCGCTGTCGTTGGCGGCCGCCATCTACGTTTCCCAGCTGGCCTCGCCCAGGGTCAAGGAATGGCTCAAACCCGCCATCGAGCTGCTCGCCGGGATTCCTTCCGTCGTCCTCGGCTTCTTTGCCCTGCTGGTGATGGCGACCGTCCTGCAGAAAGTTTTCGGCTACGACTCGCGACTGAACACGTTCGTCGCCGGCATTGCCCTGGGGCTCGCGATCGTTCCCGTGGTGTTCTCGATTGCGGAGGACGCGCTTACCAGCGTGCCGAGGAGCTACACCCAGGCCGCGCTCGCGCTTGGTTCGACCCGGTGGCAGGCCGCGTGGCGGATCGTTCTTCCCGCGGCGCTGCCCGGCGTGTTCGCCGCGGTCGTCCTGGGTTTCGGTCGCGCGATCGGGGAGACCATGATCGTCCTGATGGCCAGCGGCAACGCCAGCATCGTTTCCTGGGACATCTTCGAATCCGCGCGAACCATCACCGCGACCATTGCCGCGGAACTGGCCGAGACGGTCTTCGGCGATCATCACTACCGGATGCTCTTCATGCTGGGCACGATTCTCTTCGCGGTCACCTTCGTCTCCAACCTCGCCGGCGACCTGATCATCCATCGCCTGAAGAACACGCTGGAGGGCAAGGCCTGATGAGCGCGAAGCAGGCGCCCAATCGCTTTCACCGCCAGGGCTTCGACCTGGCCTCGTTCTTCTTCTCGGGCGTCACCGGTCTGGCCACCGCGCTGATCCTGGCCATTCTCGCGATCATCCTGGTCAACATCACCTGGCATGGCTGGGAGGGAATCTCGCTGCGGTTCATTTTCTCGGGAACGGACCAGGACATGTTCGACGTCGACAAGGCGGGCGCGTTGCCGATGATCGTCGGCACTTCCGCGCGCGTCATCCTGATGACGATCTTCGTCATCCCCGTCGGCGTCATCACCGCCATCTACCTGACCGAGTACGCGAATCCGCTCTCGATTCATACGCGCATCATCCGCGGCGCGGTCAACAATCTGGCCGGCGTTCCTTCGATCGTTTTCGGCCTGTTTGGTCTTGGTTTTTTCATCGGGTTCGTCGGCGGCGAGATGGACGCGCTTTTTTATCCCGAAAGCGCCGAGCCGATCTGGGGCAAGCCGGCGATTCTGTGGGCCTCGATGACGCTCGCGGTGATGACCCTGCCGGTGGTGATTGTGGCCACCGAGGAATCCCTGAAAGCCATTGCGCCCGGTCTGCGCGAGGCGAGCCTGGCTTTGGGGGCGACCAAATTGCAGACCGTCGTGAAGGTTGTATTGCCGCAGGCTCTGCCCGGAATCCTGACCGGCGGGATACTCTCGATCAGCCGCGCGGCGGGCGAAGTCGCCCCGATCCTGTTCACCGGCGCCGCTTACTATATGTCCGGCTACCCGACGAGCCCCACGGATCAGTTCATGGACCTGGGTTATCACGTTTTCATCCTCTCGACGCAGTCGCCCAACATCGAGCAGACCCGGCCCATTCTCTACGCGACTGTTCTGGTCTTGCTCCTGCTCACTTTCACACTGAACATCGTCGCCGTGCTCGTGCGCGCCCGGATGCGCCGAGGCATGTGTCAAAGCCACTGACCGGAAACGCCCATGACCGAATCACAAGCCACCGCGGCCACCGCCCGCCCGACCGCGCGGAACGCCGAACCGGTCTCTCCCTCCGCCAGCGAGGCTCCGTTGATCGAAGTGGCGGATCTTTCCCTTTTCTACGGCGAGACCCAGGCGTTGAAGAACATCTCCTTTTCGATCCGCGAGAAGGTCGTGACCGCCTTCATCGGCCCCTCGGGCTGCGGCAAGTCCACCCTGCTGCGCTGCTTCAACCGCATGAACGACCTCATCGACAACGTGCGCATCGAGGGGCGCATCACCATCGGCGGCGAGGATATTCACGGCTCCGGGGTGGATCCGATCGAGCTGCGCAAGCATGTGGGCATGGTGTTCCAACGATCGAACCCGTTTCCCAAGTCGATCCACGAGAACATCGCCTACGCGCTCCGACTGCACGGAATGAAGGACAAGGCGGCCCTCGACGAGGCCATCGAGACCAGCCTGAAACAGGCGGCGCTCTGGGACGAGGTGAAAGACCGCCTCCACGCGAGCGCGCTGGGTCTTTCCGGAGGCCAGCAGCAGCGGCTCTGCATCGCCCGCGCCATCGCGATCAAGCCGACGGTGTTGCTGATGGATGAGCCGGCCTCGGCGCTTGATCCGATCGCCACCGCCCGCATCGAGGACTTGGCGCTCGAACTGAAGAAGGACTTCACCATCGTCATTGTCACCCACAACATGCAGCAGGCCGCACGCATCTCCGACGACACCGCGTTCTTCTATCTCGGGGAACTGATCGAATTCAACGCCACCTCGCGAATCTTCACCAACCCCTCACACAAACAGACCGAGGACTACGTCACCGGACGCTTCGGTTGAACTGCGTCAGCATCCATAACCCATGTCCCACTTCGAACAGGAACTCGCCGATCTCAAGGAAACCCTTCTCCGCATGGCGGCGCTCGCCAAGGGCGTCGTCAACAAGGCCGTCAAGGCGCTCATCGAACGCGACGACGAGCTCGCGTTGGAGGTGAAGAACGAGGACAACGCCATCGATGAACTGGAGATCCTGGTCGATGAAAAGGCGGTTCTGCTGCTGTCAAAGGCGCCGCTGGCCAACGATCTCCGCCTCATCACGGTCGCGTTGAAGACCTCGCACGACCTGGAGCGCGTCGGCGACGAGGCAACCACCATCGCCCGGCGGGCAGTCGAACTCGGCAAGGAGCCGCAATTGAAGGAGTACATCGACATCCCACGGATGACGACCATGGCCATCGACATGCTGGACGACGCCCTCGAAGCTTTTGTCACCGCAGACGCCGAGAAGGCCAAGGCCATCGTGCCGCGCGACAAGGAGGTCGACGCCCTCAACAAGCAGATGCAGCGGGAGTTGGCCGGCTACATGGTCGAGGACCCGAAGAACATCACCCGCTGCCTGCACCTGATGACGATCTCCAAGAGCCTCGAACGCATCGCCGACCACGCCAAGAACATCGCCGAGGAGGTCGTCTTCCTCTACGAGGGACGCGACATCCGCCACGCGGCAAATCTGGGAAACGGCGACCAGAGCTGAATCCGGCAGGTCGGACGCCCAAGGAGCGGCGACATTCCTGTCGCCGTGGCCCCGAAGGGGCCAAAACTGCGCGTGGGTCATGTCGGGCGCGTGGGAGCGTTCGGCGGCGGCGCTGCCTGTTGGGCGGCGCTGTGCCGGCTGCGCCGACAGGGCGACAGGAATGTCGCCCCTCCTTGGAGCCGCTCCAGGGTCTCTTCCGCTCCTCCGGAGCTTTGACCAGGGCTCGACGGAGTCTCTCCCCACCGGCCCTTGACAGCCCCCTTCTTCCCCTACCGCCTCACTTCAACCCTTCCCGCACGAAGACGATCACGTCGGCCATGTCCTGCTGGGATACGCCCTGCTCCAGCCCCTCGGGCATCAGGGAAAGGCGGCCGCCCGAAAAGGAGGCGATCTGGTCGCGCAGAACGACGTGCTTCCTCCCATCCGCCGTCGCGACGGTCAGACTCGCGCCGCTTTCGCTGAGGATGCGGCCGCTCAATGAGGTGTCGTCCTTGAGGTCGATGTTGTAGGCGTTGTAGCGCGGGTCGCTGGATTGGTTCGGATCGAGGATGGCCACCAGCAGCCCTTCGGGCGACTTGTCGGTGATGGAGCGCAGGTCCGGTCCGATCGGATCGCCCTGCGGCGGCTGGTGGCAGACGGCGCAGAGGCGGGCGAACATTTCGCGGCCCTTGGCGATGTCCCCCTTCAGCTTCAGCGCCGGCCAAAAGCCGTCCACGACCTTGCGGCGATCCGCATTCACGGAGCCTTTCAGGACCTTTGTCGCGAGCGTGCGGATCTGCTTGTTCCGATGTTTCGTCAGCCGTTGTCGTTGGTCGGCCGACATGTCGGAAGCGGCGATATCTCCGTCCTCAACGGCGCGGAGAAGCCCCGTGGCGACGCTGTCCCTGGAAAGGAAAGCCGTGACTGCCATGGCGCGGGCGGATGGCGGGAGGGACCCCCATTTCCCCGCGACGATCTGGACGGCGGTCTTGTCCCATCCGCGAACCAAGGTTTCGATCGCGGCGGCTCGAACGCTGTCAGGTTCGCGCACGTTCAGCAGCCCTTTCAATGCGGACAGGTCCGCGTCGCGTTCGCTGGAGCTCCGGCCCAACAGACGGGTTGCCGAGATTCGCAGATCATCCTTGCCCGGATCGGCGGCAAGTTCTCGCGCTTGGCTCAAAGTCCGACGAACCAGATCGATTGCCACGGCCGATTGAGGTCCGCTGTCGGCAATCCGTTCGAGCGTCATCGAGCGTCGGCTCAGCGAATCCAGCCAGTTGGCGAGGATGTCGAGCCGACGCGGGCTGCGGCGCGCATCCGGCTGGCCCGCCAGCTCCTTCAGCAGGAGATGAAGGTTCCCGGAGCGAACAGCCGTCTCAAGCAGGGCGGGAAATATGGGATGATCGACCCCGCCCGCCCGCAGCGTGTCTGTGATAAGCCGGTTCATGGCGGGGCCGGTGGAACTCAACAAGGCGGAGCGGAGATGCGCGTCCTTCGCGGAGGCTCGGACGAGATCGAGCGGCGCATCCCTGAGGATCGTCCATTCCAGTCCTCCCAAGGACAAGGCGAGCTGCAGCTGGACAGCCGGCGACGGGTCTTTGCCGAGGTCGTCCAGGGCCTCATTCACGGGTTGGCCGGCTTTGGAACCATCCAGTGTCTCCATTAACCGCAAAGCCGTGCGGCGCACTCCGGGATGCTTGTCATCGAGCATGTGGGTCACGGTCTGGTGGGAAAACATTCCGATTCCCTCGACAACGCACAGGGCGTGCAACCGGGCCAGCGCGTTGTCGCTGGTATTCGAGATGTTCCACAATTCCCGCGCCGCTTCCTGCACGGCCGCATGCCGGACTCCGTGCTTTCCGAGTTTGATCAACGCCCGCTGCGCCAGGTCGCGCACATGGCCATTTGGACTGCCCAGTTGATTGACCAATTCGGCCGTGTCCGCCGATGCCAGATCCGGAATCCGCC
>JAYPEY010000062.1:0-33327 GCA_038126035.1 Verrucomicrobiales bacterium
GGCCGGATAAAAGATCGCGTCGGAAGTCGAAGTTCCAAATCACAAGCTCCAAATCCCAACTTGTCGCGCCGAAGCTGTGCGAAGGCGGAAGAAGCTCCAAGTTCCAAATCTCAAAAGCGGTCGCCGGGCTTGATCGCTGACGTTCCAGTAATGCTCGTGGTCGCCCTTTGCTGAAGTTTGGAGCTTGGGATTTGGAACTTTTTTGAGATTTGGAGCTTGGAGCTTGGGTTTTCGTTCCCGCAACCAGCTCGCGACATTGGGGCAGAAGCCCTCCCTATTCATCCCAGTTTCAACCGCGTCCGGGGAGCGGGGCGAACGTTTTCCTCCCTTGCCACGGATTTCGAATTCCCCTACAGCTAGCCGCCTCAACACATCATTCGAAACCACTTTACGAAGGACATCTATGGCAGGAGCACTGGAAGGCAGGACGGGCGTCGTGTTCGGCGTCGCAAACAAACGATCCATCGCATGGGCGATCGCGCAGGCGTGGCATGAGGCGGGCGCCAGGCTCGCATTCACCTACCAGGGCGAGCGGCTCAAGGACAAGGTGGGTCCGCTGGTCGAGGCCTTTGGCGAGGACACGCTGCTGCTGCCCTGCGATGTGACGAAGGACGAGGATATCGACTCCGTGTTCAGCGCCGTGGGCGAGAAGTTTGGCAAGCTGGACCTGCTGCTGCATTCGGTCGCCTTCGCGCCGAAGGAGGCCCTGGAGGGCGAGTTCGTGAATACCAGCCGCGAGGCCTTCGCCATGGCTCATGATGTCAGCGCCTATTCCCTGGTCGCGTTGTCCCGCGCGGCGGCTCCCCTGATGACCGACGGCGGCAGCATCGTCGCGATGAGTTACTACGGCGCGGTGAAGGTCATCCCTCACTACAATGTGATGGGCGTGGCCAAGGCTTCGCTGGAGGCGTCCACGCGCTACCTTGCCTACGACCTGGGGCCGAACAAGATCCGCGTCAACTGCATCAGCGCCGGCCCCATGAACACCCTGGCCGCGCGCGGCATCTCGGGCTTCTCGGCCATGCTCAAGCATTACGAGGCCAACGCGCCGCTCAAGCGCAACGTGGAACCCGCGGAACTGGGCGCCACCGGCGTCTTCCTCGCCAGCGACGGCGCCGCCGCCATCACCGGCCAGGTCATCTACGTCGACAGCGGCTACGAAGTGATCGGAATGTGCGAGTGAAGCTGACTTGACCAACCTGAAGAAGTCTCACGAAGACGGTCAACGTTCATCGTGCCAAGACGCGCCTGTCGACGCTGCAGGTTGAAGTCGAGCAAGGCGAGGAGATTGACTTCCTACGTTGCAGTTGGCTGACGCCTACGAGCGACCGGAGCGCATACCAGATCAGCGCCTCTCCGAGCGGGCGAGGTGCGCTGTTGCCGCTATTGGATTGTTCAAAACTCGAGTTTCACGACGCTGTCGTTCCCATCATATGCCCGAAGCCGCCTGCGGACCTGAACCTGATCCGTTCCCAACTCCCCGACGGTGATGTCGTAGTGCCCCTTGGCGAAGGTCCAGGGGCGGAATTGGGTTCCGTTGATGCGCAGCGTGTAGAGGATCTCGCCGGAAACCGAGTCGGAAACCTGCACGACGGGATTCTGCATGCCGGTGACCTTGATGGTGGGCAGCCAGGCGGCGGGTTTGCGGCCGTAGTTGTCGGTCTGCTTGATGGTCTTGGGCCAACCCGCGTATTGGACGCCATTCTTCTTGTCAGCGGGATCGCTGAAGCGGGGCCAGTTTTCCATGGTGATGGCGCGGTCGCGCTTGTTCAGTTTCACGATGCCGTAGCCGGGCATGCGGTCGTGGAGGGATTTGGGCTCATGGCCCATGTCCTGGCCCGGATTGGTCGCCGCGTAGACGGTGACGTGGTTGCCGAAGCCGTCGTGGAAGCGGCCGGTGTGCTTGGGCATGTCCTCCGGCCAGCCGTCGTCCTTCACTGCACGGCCCTTCGGCGGATCCCAGGCGCGGGGGTAGAAGTTCGCGATCGACGGCACGCAGAAGGACCAGCCCGCGTCGTCGAAGCCGTCGATGCCATGGTGGACGATGGTGGAGAGGTGTTGATCGCCACCGAGCATGAAGGCGAAGCCGCGGCGCATCTCGTGCAGGGCGCGCGCGCGACCGGACTGAGGCCAGCCATTGGAGTCGTAGTCGGCGACGAGATAGCTGAGGTTGCCGCCGTGATGGGTGGCGAGGTTGCCGAAGATGGTCTGCGAGACCACCATCTTCATGTCGGTTCCCTTCCAGTCGGCGGACCATTCGCGAAGGAATTTCTCCTGCCGCTGGCCGAGCAGTTGCGCGCCGGGTACGTCCGCGGTTTTGGGATCGAAATCGGGATCGTTCACGTGATCGGCGCGGCCGGTGTCGGTCGGCGGCGCGACGCCATTGGGTCCCCACTTGAACTTCCTGTCCTCGATGATGGCGACGCCGATGCGGCCGATCGTCATGGGCGCGTAATAGACGCCGATGCCCTGATCGATGGGCGTCGGGTCGTAGGGGTCGGGGAGATGACTGGTCTGCGTGCGTTCGACCATCTTGACGAATTCGGCGTCCTCAACGTAGCCGCCCTTGTCGTCCTTGTCGGTATGGCGTCCGCCGCGTCCCCAAACGTTGCCCTGGTAGACGTCGTGGTCGTCCGGGATCGTGATGGTGGGAATGTCCTTCGTCAGATCGCGGTAGGCCCAGCTGAACAGATACCACTTGTAGAGGTAGTCCAGCATGGTGGTCTCGCCCTTGCCGCGGATGGCGGCGGTGGGGCTGGCCCCCTCGTAGACCTGGTCGCCGGAGAAGAACAGGAGGTCGGGCTTGTGCTTGGCGACGTTGGCGGTGATATCCGTGTGGGGAAACCAGAGCCCGTTGCTTGTCCAGTCGTAGCGCCCCCGATCCACGCTGCCGCGGGTGTTGTGATTGCCGGTGAACCCGGCGACCACGATGACCTGCTTCTCGACGGGATCCCTGCGGATGGTTCCCTCCCGCGTGAACTCCTTCAACTCGTTGTGTTTCGTGCGCCATTGGTAGGCGACCCGGTAACGCGCATCCTTCGTGGAATCCCAGTTGGTGACGCGGAAGGGCGCGGTCCAGCCCGGGGCGATGATGCGGGTGGTGGCGATCGTCCGCCAGACGCGTCCCCTGAGGACCTGGAGGCGCAGGGCCTGGTTGTCCCAGTTGCCGATCGGCATCATCTGGGCCGTGAGTTTCAACACGTTGTTGTTGACCGTATACTGCGTTCCCAGGATGGGGCCGGCCGCGTGCTCCGGCGTTTCGATGATGTCGTCGCCCTCGACGCGCCAGTCGCGGAAGGAAAAGCGGCCGGCGGCGCTCCCAATGCCGGGATGGGAGATCAGCCCGAGGTTGCCGGCCAGACGATCGGCGGGGGCCTCGCGCCATTCCACCTGGCTGATTCGCTGGCCGGTGGCCACGTCGATCGCAGCCAGGCTGAGGAGGTGTGTCGATGCCGTGCGATTCACCGACAGGTGCAGCACGATCCGGCCAAAGGGGTTTCGCGCCGCGTATCCGGGGCGGCCCGACGATGCGGGCCGGGCTTCCTCCTGCGCCGTGTCGAAGACCTCCAGCTCCGCCACGGTTGTCGAGGGGCGGTCTGCGTGGGCGGAGAGCGCCACCAGCCGGACATTGCGCGCGGCGATGCGGTTGAAGATGAGATGCTGCGGGTCGGCGGAATTGGGCAGGTTTCCACGGGCGACCGGAGCGCCCCAGTTCGTCCTGTCCTCGCTGACGTAGATTTCGAAGTCCTTGATGCGGCCGGCGATGTTCTCCTGTCGCGGCGTGTAGCGCACGCTGTTGACCGACCTGACCTCGCCCAGGTCGATCTGGATCTCATGAGGATGGCCGGGCTTCCTGTTCTTCCACTCGGTGTGCCAGATCGTGGAGGGGTCGCCGTCGATGGCGTTGGCTGCGGGGGATCCGGGTTCCACGGAATCCGTGTGGATGACTTTCCAGTTCCGGGAAGGCTGCGACCGCGCCGCCGGCGTCGCTTCTTCCGGTCGCGCGCCCTTGAACGGGCCGATTTCCAGGTCGTGAAAGAAGACCATCCCGGAGGCGTCGACGCCGGCGAAGATTCCGGCGCCCGGTCCCCAGCTGTGGTGGACCAGCGCGGCGGCCCGGGGATCGACCGCGCCGCCCGCGCCGATCAGGAAACCCGCCGCCGCCTGCCCTGACAGGGTCGTCCCATTCAACTCGCCGATTTCGACGCGCATGCTCCAATTGCCTCCGCGGGGATCGGGCCGATGGGTCAACAGATGCACCGTGCGCAACGGCTTGGCCGCCCGGGATTCGAGACATTGCAGTCGCCCGTCAGCGACGCGCCAATCCTGCAGCCGATTGGCCCAGAGCCCCGGACCGACCCAGATGCGCTCGCCGCGAGGGGGCCAGTCGCTTTCAAATTCCGCGCTGACGGCGGCAATAATGCCGCTTCCAAGAAGGTAGACGGCGAGCAGTGGCTGGAGCGGCAGGCGAAGGCGGGTTTTCATGCAAAGGAGGTCCATGGCGCAACGTTTGAAATGGCTGCGTAAGAGTGTCACGCGCCCTCCAGACAGGCAATGGCGATTTGAACGGATCGGATTGACGGGGCCCGCGTGGAATCCGGCGTGAGCCGGATCACCTTAGCCGATGATCCTGTTCAGGGTTGCGCTGGGGCGCATGGCGGCGGAGGCCTTGGCGTCGTCGGGCTGGTAATATCCGCCGAGATCCACGGGTGATCCCTGCACGCCGATCAATTCATCCACGATCTTCTGCTCGTTGGCGGCGAGTTCTTCGGCGATCGGCGCGAAGCGCGCCTTCAGTTCCGTGTCGTCGTCCTGCGCGGCCAGGGCCTCCGCCCAATAGAGGGCGATGTAGAAATGGCTGCCGCGATTGTCGATGCCGCCGAGGCGTCGCGTGGGCGACTTGTTCTCGTTGAGCAGTTTCTCGGTCGCCTTGTCCAGCGCCGCGCCGAGAACCCTGGCCTTCGGGTTGTCGAAGGTCTCGCCGAGGTGTTCCAGGGAGACGGCCAGGGCCAGGAACTCGCCGAGGGAATCCCAGCGGAGGTAGTTCTCCTCGAGGAACTGTTGGACATGCTTCGGCGCCGATCCGCCCGCCCCGGTTTCAAACAGGCCGCCGCCGTTCATCAGCGGCACGATGGAAAGCATCTTCGCGCTGGTGCCGACTTCGAGAATGGGGAACAGGTCGGTCAGGTAATCGCGCAGCACGTTGCCGGTGACGGAGATCGTGTTCTCGCCCTTGGCGATGCGTTCGAGCGAAACCCTGGTCGCCTCGAGGGGCGAAAGGATGCGGATGTCCAGGCCATCGGTGTCATGGTCCTTCAGATACCCGTTGACCTTGGCGATGAGTTGGGCGTCGTGGGCGCGGCCTTCGTCGAGCCAGAAGATCGCGGGCCAACCTGTGGCGCGGGCGCGGTTCACGGCCAGTTTCACCCAGTCGCGGATCGGGGCGTCCTTGGTCTGGCAGGCGCGCCAGATGTCGCCCTCTTCCACGGCGTGCTCGATCAACGTGGCGCCGGTCGAATCGGTGACGCGGATCGTTCCATCGGCCGGCGCCTGGAAAGTCTTGTCATGAGAGCCGTATTCCTCGGCCTTCTGCGCCATGAGACCGACGTTGGGCACGGTGCCCATGGTCGTCGGATCGAAGGCGCCATTCTCGCGGCAGAAATCGATCGTTGCCTGGTAGACCGCGGCGTAGGAGCTGTCGGGAATCACGGCCAGCGTGTCCTGCTGCCCGCCCTTGGCGTTCCACATCTGGCCGGAGGTGCGGATCATGGCCGGCATGGAGGCGTCGATGATGACGTCGCTGGGCACGTGGAGATTGGTGATGCCCTTGTCGGAATTCACCATGGCCAGGTCCGGGCCGTTGGCGAAGGCGGCGTCGATGTCGGCCTCAACCTCCGCCTTCTTTTCGGCTGGGAGCTGATCGAGACGCGCGATGAGATCGCCGAAGCCGTTGTTGAAATTGACGCCGATTTCCTCGAAGGCGGCCCCGTGTTTGGCGATGAGGTCCTTGAAGAAGACCTCGACGCAGACGCCGAAGATGATCGGATCGCTGACCTTCATCATGGTCGCCTTCATGTGCAGCGAGAACAGGACGCCTTCGCTTTTTGCCCGGGCGATCTGTTCGTCGAGGAAGGCGACGAGCGCCTTGCGGCTCATCATGGCGCCGTCGAAGACCTCGCCCGCCAGCAGCGGGATTGATTCCTTGAGGGTGACGGCGGCGCCGTCCGCGGCGATGAATTCAATCTTTGCGGTCGTGGCATCGGCGACGGTGACCGACTTCTCGTTGGAGCAGAAATCGTCCTTCCCCATGGTGGCGACGTTGGTCTTGGAGTCCCCGGACCAGGCGCCCATGGCGTGCGGGTTGGCCTTGGCGAAGGCCTTGACGGCCTGCGGCGCGCGGCGATCGGAATTGCCCTCGCGGAGGACGGGATTCACCGCGCTGCCCTTGATCTTGTCGTAGCGCGCCTTGACGGCCTTCTCCTCGTCGTCCTGCGGTTCGTCCGGATAGTCTGGGAGGTGGTAGCCCTGGCCCTGCAGTTCGGCGATGGCGGCCTTCAACTGCGGGATGGAGGCGCTGATGTTGGGCAGCTTGATGATGTTGGCCTCGGGCGTCTTGGCGAGTTCGCCGAGCTCCGCCAGGGCGTCGCCGATGCGCTGGTCCTCGGTCAGGTTCTCCGGAAAGTTGGCGATGATGCGGCCGGCGAGCGAAATGTCGCGCGTCTCGAACGTCACGGCGGCCGGCCGGGCAAACGCCTGGACGATGGGCAGGAAGGACTGGGTCGCGAGGGCCGGGGCCTCGTCGGTCTTGGTGTAGATGATGATCGGATCGGACATGTCGGTTCGCTGGTTCCAGGATTGTCGGGAACGGAATCGCAAGCGCTACACTGTCTGGCCGCGCGAGGCAAGCTGGATTCGCTCGGCCCGGACGAGTCAGCGCATTGTCTGCGCCCCCACCCACCCTTGCTCGAACCCGCCCGAATCCCGACGCCCAGATTCTTGTTCGACACCCGGTAGTGTGTAGCTACTATTCCGGGAATCGTATGGACCTTGACGAGACAGTCAAAATCATGGTCCCGGGGCAGGTGGTGTTGGATCGCTTCAAGCTGGTCAAGCGCATCGGTCGCGGCGGCATGGGCGTGGTCTGGCTGGCGCGGGATCAGACATTGAATCTCAACGTCGCCCTCAAGTTCCTTCCCGAAACCCTCCGCAGCGATCCGGCCTCGTTGAATCATCTCAAGTACGAGGCCCGCAAGAGCATCCGCCTGACGCACCCCAACATCGTCCGGATCCACGATTTCATTGAAGCTCCGGAAGCCGCCGGGATTGCGATGGAGTATATCGACGGCCCCACGTTGGCGCAGCTGCGTTCAGAAAAGCCGGACAAGGTGTTTCAGGCCGACGAACTGGCCGGCTGGACGGCGCAGTTGTGCGAGGCGTTGACCTACGCCCACCTCGACGCCAAGCTGGTTCATCGCGATCTCAAGCCGGGCAACCTGATGGTCACCAAGGGCGACCGGTTGAAGGTTGCGGACTTCGGCATTTCCCGCAGCCTGAGCGACACGATGGCGAATCTGACCAGGGAGCAGGGCTATGTGGCCGGCACCCTCGCCTATATGGGGCCGCAGCAGCTTTACGGCGAGAAGGCCGACCCTCGCGATGACATCTACTCACTCGGAGCCACCCTGTTCGATCTGCTCACCGGCAAACCTCCCTTCTTTTCCGGCGACATCACCCCGCAGATCGAGGCGAAGGAGCCGCCGACCGTCACGGAACGACGGCGCGAGTTCAAGACTCCCGGAGCCCCCGTTCCCCCCGAGTGGGAAACGACCATCTCCGCCTGCCTGAACAAGGATCCTGCGAAACGACCCCAGACCGCGGCCGAGGTCGCCGCGCGCCTGCGGCTTTCGGCGACCACCGGAAACTACGTAGTTGTCAGCCATTCGGCTTCGAAGAAGTCCCGTTGGCCCAACCTGGCCCCCTGGGCCCTCATGGTCGGACTCGTGGCGGTCACGGTCTGGCTGGCCGTATTCGTCTTCAACCTGCTCACAGCCAAGCCCGAGCCGGTTCTGTCACAAACATCCCCGGACGAGGTTCAGACGTCGCGGCCGGAGCTTCACACCTTGGGGGCCTACACCGATCCCATCACGGGGCAGACCGGCGTCGTGGCGCCGCCATCGGCTCCCTTCACCAACTCGCTGGGGATGACGTTCCTGCCGGTCGGCGATGTCCTTGTCTCCGTCTTTGAAACCCGGATCAGCGAGTATCGCGCCTTCTCGGACGCCACGGAACGCCCCGTGCTGAAGAATGCGGTCGACTATGGACCCGATGGTTGGCGGGGGCGGATCAGCTGGGCTGATGTGGGTTACTAACAGACCGACGATCATCCGGTCGCGGCCGTGGGATGGGGCGACTCCATGGAGTTCTGCGTCTGGCTGACCGAACGCGAACGCGAGAGCGGCCTGATCAAGAGCAATCAGTGGTATCGACTTCCGACCCAGGCTGAATGGAGCCTCGCCGCCGGCGGCGGCAGGTACCAATTCCCCTGGGGATCTGCCTGGCCGCCTCCCGAAGGGGCAGTCAACCTCGCCGGCGAGGAGGTTCGCGACGACGGCCGGTGGTTCTCCAAGGATGGCTATCTGGATGAGCGCCGGGATGACTATCCGCGCACCGGTCCCGTCGATGCGTTCTCACCCACGCCTATGGGGTTCTATTCCATCGCCGGCAATGTGTGGGAGTGGCTGCTGGAAGTCAGCCCGAACCGCCCATCTGAACGTTTGATCGGCGGCGGATCCTGGCACAATCACGATGACTGGATCTTTCGGCCGGATCTCATTTTGGAAGGCCCGCCAGACCAGCCGTGTCTCGGCCGTGGATTTCGCTGCGTGCTGATCGAGGTTGAACCGGACGCCGGCCGCTGAACGCCGGCCAGTCGAATCGGCGGCGGCCCGACTTGGGGATGCGCCGCAACAGATTGGAAACCAGAATTGCCATGGATCTGGAGGATACAGTCAAAATCATGGTCCCGGGGCAGGTGGTGTTGGACCGCTTCAAGTTGGTCAAGCGCATCGGTCGCGGCGGCATGGGCATTGTCTGGCTGGCGCGCGATCAGACCCTGAATCTCGATGTCGCCCTGAAATTCCTCCCTGAAGCCGTCCGCAGCGATCCCGCGGCGCTGGACGATCTCAAGTCCGAGGCCCGCAAGAGCATTCGACTGACGCACCCGAGCATTGTCCGGATCCACGACTTCATCGAGGCCCCGGAAGCCGCGGGTATTTCGATGGAATACATCGACGGCCTCACGCTGGCGCAGTTGCGGATTCAGCAGAAGGACAAGGTTTTTGAAGCGCATGAACTGGCGGGCTGGGTCGCCCAGCTTTGCGAGGCGCTGACCTATGCCCATGTCGACGCCAAGCTGGTTCATCGTGATCTCAAGCCGGGTAATTTGATGATCGCCGGGGGCAACCGGCTCAAGGTGGCGGACTTCGGCATCTCCCGCAGCCTGAGCGACACGATCAACCGGGCGACCCGCGAGAACATTGTGTCCGGCACGCTCGCCTACATGAGTCCGCAGCAACTCCATGGAGAGCAGCCGGATCCGCGCGACGACATCTATTCGCTGGGCGCCACGCTGTTCGATCTGCTCACGGGCAAGCCGCCCTTTTACTCCGGCGACATCACCGCTCAGATCGAGGACAAACACCCGCCGACCGTGACCGAACGACGGCGTGAATTCAAAACCCCCAATGCCGCCGTTCCGGAGGAATGGGAGGCCGCCATTTCCGCATGTCTGCAGAAGAAAGCGGAGAAGCGCCCGCAGACAGCCGCCGAATTTGCGGCCCGATTGAGATTGCCCGCAAACTCAGGAAGTTACGTCGTTGTCGATCGGGAGCGATCTACGCGCCGTCGGCCGGCGCTCATTGCGTTGTTGATACTGTGCGCCCTTGTTGGGCTGTTCATCGCGCTCGACTTCCTTGGTCGGCCGGAGCCGGGGCCGACGTCGCACGAGGATTCCCGCAGGGAGGAGATCGTCGATCCGGTTCGCAGCGACAGCCCCTTGGACATGGCGGGGTTCATCGCAGACTCGGCGAATCTGAAACTGCCGGAAATACCGGGGGAGGGACCCGGCGGCCGTTTTACCAACAGTCTCGGAATGATTCTGGTCCCGATAGAGCGTTTCTATGGTTCGATCTGGGAAACCCGGGTGGGGGACTATCAGAGGTTTGTGGACGCCGGTGGATTCATCCCCGCTCCGGGCGCCATGCGTGTCATGACGGAATCCGGTTGGGGGCCGGATCCTGAGGCCAGTTGGAGGAACCCCGGTTTTGAGCAGGCTTCAGATTATCCGGTTTGCGGAGTCAGCGCGGTGGACGCCCTGGAATTCTGCCGTTGGTTGACCGCGGAGGAACGCGCCCAGGGAGTGATTTCGGAGGCTCAGTATTACCGGCTTCCCTTTGGTGACGAATGGGAGACCCTTGTCGGGCCGTTCGATCATCCGTGGGATCCGCAACTCAAGCCGCAGGGAAATTTCGCGGGTGAGGAGGCTGCGGGGGCGCCCGGCTGGACCCGGGGCCGTGGGACGCTTCCGGACACCTACGACGGTTTTCCCCGAACCGCCCCGGTGGGCAGTTTTCTGGAGAACACTCATGGAGTTTTCGACCTTGGCGGCAATGTGTTTGAGTGGTGTATCGAACGGACGCTCACGCTGAAGGCGCACATGCGGGGTGGTTCCTGGGATTCCAACATATCCGAGTATTTCCTGAAGCAGACCACGGTCAACATGCCGCCCGCCGTCCGGAATTCGACCACCGGGTTCCGCGTCATTCTGGTGGAAAGAGGACACGACTGCGATCGCCCGTCATCACGCCATGAAACTGACGACGGCCGACCACTGCGTCATCGAACGATTCACCGGCAAGGCGGTCAATGTGGACCAGGCGAAAAACCGCGTCCTGCGCCTCGGCCTGCCGTTTCGAGAGGAATACCCGGCCATGTGTCTGATGGACGCGGACGACGAAATGGGAATCGGCCGGATCAATCACCTGCACTGGCGGGCCCGGGACGGCGGTCACGCGGCGGTGATGGGCGATCATCAACGAAACAACCCGGGCTATCCACCGGAACACCTCGCCGTCCATTCCGCAGTCAACCATGGTCAACTGGAGGGCTTCGGGCCGTGGTCCACCCTGTTTCACTCCTCGCTGGTGCCGGAGGACGGGCGCCTGTTCCGTGAGTCGCGCAAACAGGTGTCCTATGGCGACAATGACCTGTGGCTGCGCTGGCATTTGAAGGGGGTCAAGATCAAGCCGTTTCCCGGGGAGATCGTGCACTACTACCACTGTCATCCGGGCACGGTCAGCCGTCCGAAAAGCGCCAGACGCGCCAAGCAGGAACGCGAGCGTTGGAACCGGCGGAAAGGACAGTTGCTCGCGCAGAAAAAGAAGAAACAGAACGGCGGGTAGCAGGGCAATGGCCGCCTACTTCAGGGCCTTCATCGCCTTCTGCGGATCGGAGACGCGCATGATCAAGACGCCCTTCTTGGAGCGCGGCGCGGCGGTGGCGTAGCAATACTCGATGTTCATCTTCGCCTCGGACAACCTGGCGGCGATCTCGCCGAGCCCGCCTGGTTTGTTGCTCATGTCGAGCATCAACACATCATCCTCCACCACCAGCGCCCCCCGTTCCTCGATGATGTCGACCGCGCGCTTCGGCTCGCTCACCACCATGCGCAGGACGGTGTGGTCGATGGTGTCGCTCGTGCTGAGCGCGAACATGTTGATCTTCTCTTCGGCCAGGGCGTTGCACACGCGCGACAGGGCTCCGGGACGATTATCGAGAAAGACAGCAAGTTGTTTGACGATTTCCATGATGAGTTCCCCTGTTTAAACCACGGATGAACACGGATGAACACGGATTTTTTTCGCGGAGCGCGGACATCCCTGTCCGCGCGTTGGCGTTTGAGAGACGTCGGCTCTCAATTGCGGACCCGCGCAGTTTGAATCGCGCGGACAAGGATGTCCGCGCTCCTGCTCAGGGCAGTTGTGTGTCGCCCATCAGCCAGCGGTCGCATTCGCGGGCGGCGCCGCGGCCTTCATTGATCGCCCAGACGACCAGGCTCTGTCCGCGACGCATGTCGCCGGCGGCGAAGACGCCCTCGATGCTGGTGGCGTATTTCTCGTGCTCCGCCTTCACGTTGCTGCGCGCGTCCTTCTCCAGGCCAAGCTGGTCGACCAGCGGCTGCTCCGGGCCGAGGAAGCCCATGGCCAGCAGAACCAATTGCGCGGGAATCACGCGGACGGTCTCTTCCTTCTGGTTCGGGATGAAACGGCCGTCCTTGTTCTCCCACTCGACATCGACGATCTCGATGCCGCTGACGTTGCCCTCGTCGTCGGTCAGGAACTTGCGGGCGGTGACGAGATACTCGCGCGGGTCATTGCCGAACACGGCGATCGACTCCTCCTGGCCGTAGTCGACCTTCAAGGTCTTGGGCCATTCGGGCCAGGGATTGTTCTCCGCGCGCTCGGTGGGCGGCTTGGGCATGATCTCCAGCTGTTTGACGCTCTTGCAGCCATGGCGGATCGAGGTGCCGACGCAGTCCGTCCCGGTGTCGCCGCCGCCGATGACGACGACGTCCCTGCCCTCGGCGTCGATCGGCGCCTTGGAGCCGTCGAAGCCGGAATCGAGCAGGTTCTTCGTGTTTGCGGTGAGGAACTCCATGGCGAAGTGGACGCCCTTGGAGTCGCGCCCCTCGATCGGCAGGTCGCGGGCCTGGGTGGCGCCGCAGCAGAGCACGGTGGCGTCGAAGTCCTTCCGCAGGTTCTCGGCCGGGAAGTCCTTGCCGACAGCGGTGTTGGTCTTGAACTTGATGCCCGCCTTCTCCATGAGATCGACGCGACGCTGGACCACCTTCTCCTTGTCCAGCTTCATGTTCGGGATGCCGTACATCAGCAGGCCGCCCACGCGGTCGGCGCGCTCGAAGACGGTGACGTCATGGCCGGCCTTGCGGAGCTGCGAAGCGCAGGCCAGCCCCGCGGGACCAGAGCCCACGACGGCGACCTTCTTGCCGGTCTCCTCCACCGGCGCGCCGGGCTCGACCCAGCCTTCCTCGAAGGCGCGGTCGATGATGGAGCACTCGATGTTCTTGATGGTGACGGGGGGCTCGATGGAGCCAAGGACGCAGGAACCCTCGCAGGGCGCCGGGCAGACGCGGCCGGTAAACTCGGGAAAGTTGTTCGTCCGGTTCAGGCGCTCGTAGGCCTCCTGCCACTGGCCCCGGTAGACCAGGTCGTTGAACTCCGGGATCAGGTTGTTGATCGGACAGCCCGAGGCCATGCCGCTCAGGATCATGCCGGTGTGGCAGTAGGGGACGCCGCAGTCCATGCAGCGGGCTCCCTGCTCCTTCACCGCCTCGTCGTCGCGGTCGGCGTGCGTCTCGCGCCAGTCCTTTATGCGTTCCTTCGGATCCCGCTCCGGGATCGTCTTCCGTTCGTAATCGAGAAATCCAGTTGGCTTGCCCATAGAAAAAAGGTGTTCGGGTTTCGGCTCCGGCGGAGACTCAGTTGCCGCCGACGCGGGAAACGTCGTTGATGTTTGCTTCGAAGGCCGCGCGGATGGCCGCGTCGCCCTCCAGACCGGAGGCCATGGCCTCCTTCTGCGCCTTGATGACACGCTCGTAGTCGCGCGGCAGGACCTTGCGGAATTTCACCAGCCAGTCCTCCCAGTTGTCCAGGATTTCGCGGCCGCGCTTGCTGCCGGTCAGCTCCACGTGACGCTCGATCCGGCCCTTCACCTCCTGGATCTCCTCGTCCTCGGCTTCCATGAGGTTGTAGAGCGTGACCATCTCGGCGTTGAGCTTGGAGGCGAAGTCGCCGGCCTCATCCAGAACGTAGGCCGTGCCGCCGGACATGCCGGCCGCGAAGTTGCGGCCCGTTCCGGCGAGGCAGATCACCGAGCCGCCGGTCATGTATTCGCAGCCGTGGTCGCCGACACCCTCGACGACGGTGTGCGCGCCGCTGTTGCGGACGCAGAAGCGCTCGCCGGCCTTGCCCGCGACGAAGGCCTCGCCCCCGGTCGCGCCGTAGAAGGCGACGTTGCCAATCAGGATGTTCTCATGCGCCACGAAGGTGGATTCCTTCGGCGGGTAGACGTAGAGGCGTGAGCCGGAGAGACCCTTGCCGAAGTAGTCGTTGGCGTCGCCTTCGAGCTCGAACTCCATGCCCTTGGGCGTGAAGGCCCCGAAGCTCTGGCCGGCGGAGCCGTTGAACTTGATCTTGATCGTGCCGTCGGGGAGCCCCTCGGCCCCGTATTTGCGGCTGATCTCCGCGCCGGTGATCGTGCCGACCACGCGGTTGGTGTTGATGATATCCAGCTCCGCCTCGACCTTCTCGCCGTTCTCGATCGCCGGCTTGCAGAGATCCAGCAGCGTGGTGACGTCGAGCGAGCGGTCGAGCAGGTGGTTCTGCTCCATCTTGCAGTAGGTGCCGACCTCGGGGCCGACCTGCGGGCGGTAGAGGATCTTGGAGTAGTCCAGGCCCTTGGCCTTCCAATGCTCGATGGCCTTGCGCATCTCCAGCTTGTCGGAGCGGCCGACCATCTCGTTGATGGTCCGGAAGCCGAGCTGCGCCATGATCTCGCGGACCTCCTGCGCGATGAACTTCATGAAGTTCACCACGTAGTCGGCGTCGCCGCGGAACTTCTTGCGCAGACGCTCATCCTGCGTGGCCACGCCCACCGGGCAGGTGTTCTTGTGGCAGACGCGCATCATCAGGCAGCCCATGGTGACCAGCGGCGCGGTGGCGAAGCCGTATTCCTCGGCGCCCAGCAACGTGGCGATCACCACGTCGCGGCCGGTCTTGAGCTGGCCGTCGGTTTCGACGATCACGCGGCTGCGCAGGTCGTTGAGCAGGAGGGTCTGGTTGGTCTCGGCTAGGCCGAGTTCCCAAGGCGCGCCCGCATGCTGGATGCTGGAGCGCGGCGAGGCGCCGGTGCCGCCGTCATAGCCCGAGATCAGGATCACATCGGCGCGCGCCTTGGCGACGCCCGCGGCGACCGTGCCCACGCCGATCTCGGAGACCAGCTTCACGTTCACCCGCGCCTTGACGTTCGAGTTCTTCAGGTCGTGGATCAGCTCGGCGAGGTCCTCGATCGAGTAGATGTCATGGTGCGGCGGCGGGGAGATCAGGCCCACGCCAGGCGTGGTGCCGCGGACCTTGGCGATGACCGGCAGCACCTTGTGACCGGGCAGCTGGCCGCCTTCGCCGGGCTTCGCTCCCTGCGCCATCTTGATCTGGATCTCGTCGGAATTGACGAGGTAATGACTGGTCACGCCGAAGCGGCCCGAGGCCACCTGCTTGATGGCGCTGCGGCGGAGGTCGCCATTTTCATCCGGGGTGAAGCGGCGCGGATCCTCGCCGCCCTCGCCGGTGTTGCTCTTGCCGCCGAGGCGGTTCATGGCGATGGCCAGCGTCTCATGCGCCTCGGCGCTGATCGAGCCGAAGGACATCGCGCCCGTCTTGAAGCGCTTCACGATGGCCTCGATCGGCTCAACCTCCTCGATGGGGATCGGATTCGCCGGGAACTTGAACTCCATCAGGCCGCGCAGCGTGTAGTGCTCCCGGGTCTGGGTGTTGACCTCGGCGGAGTACTTCTTGAACAGCTCGTAGTCCCCGAGGCTGGTCGATTTCTGCAGCGTGTGGATGACGGTGGGGCTGAACAGGTGCCGCTCGCCGTCACGCCGCCACTGGAGATTGCCGCCCGAATCGAGTTCCTCCGCCGGCCGGCCGCGCCGCGGAAAGGCCTTCTTGTGCCGTTCGGCGACCTCCTTCGCGATGGCGCTGAGGTCGATGCCGCCGACACGCGAGGCTGTGCGGGTGAAATACCTGTCGATGACCGACTTGTTGATGCCGACCGCCTCGAAGATCTGGGCTCCGCGGTAGCTGGCGATCGTGGAGATGCCCATCTTGGACATGGTCTTGATCACGCCCTTGACGCAGGCCTTGATGTAGTTCTGGCAGGCCTTCTCGAAGTCGATCTTCTTCGCGTCGAGATCGCCCGTCTCCAGCATGTGCTGCATGGACTCGAAGGCGAGGTAGGGGTTGATCGCGTCGCAACCGTAACCGATCAGCACGGCGTGGTGATGCACCTCGCGCGGCTCGCCGGATTCGAGGACGATGGAGACCTTGGTGCGCAGGCCTTCGCGGATCAGGTGATGGTGCAGACCGGCCACCGCCAGCAACGCGGGGATGCCGGCCTTCTCGCCGTCGAGGCCGCGGTCCGAGAGGATGAGGATGTTGACGCCGTCGTTGATCAGCTCTGTGGCTCCGTCGAAGAGACGCTCCATGGCGGCCTCGATGTCGTCCCCCTTGGCGGGGTCCTCGACGCGGTCCGGCAGCTCGTAGGGCACTCCGTCCTCGATCGCGGTCGGTTCGAACAGGATGGGCAGCGTGGCCGCCTTGAAGCCGGGGACCTTCACGCGACGGATCTTCTCCAGGTCGCGGTTGCTGACGATCGGGGAATCCAACTTGATCATCCGGCAGCTTTCCGGCTTCGGATCGAGCAGGTTGCCCTCGGAGCCGAGGAAGGTGACGCTGGCGGTGATGATCGCCTCACGGATGGAGTCGATCGGGGGATTCGTGACCTGCGCAAACAGCTGCTTGAAGTAGTTGTAGAGCAACTGCGGACGGTCGGACAGCACGGCCAGGGGCGCGTCGTTGCCCATCGAGCCGACCGGTTCGACGCCCGTCGTGCCCATCGGCCCGAGGATGAAGCGCATGTCCTCGAACGTGTAGCCGAAGGCCAGCATCCGCTGATGCAGCGTTTCGGCGTCAACGCCGTGGACCTTCTCCGGCTCAGGCAGCTTGTCGATCTCCTGCAGGTTGGAAGCCAGCCACTCGCCGTAGGGATGCTGGGCGGCGACCGAGCTCTTGATCTCGGCATCGTCGATGATCCGGCCCTGCTCGGTGTCGATCAGGAACATGCGACCGGGCTCCAGGCGGCCCTTGTAGGCGACGATGGCCGGATCGACCTTCAGCACGCCGACCTCCGAGCCCATGATCACGCGGTCGTCCTTGGTGACGTAGTAACGCGAAGGACGCAGGCCGTTGCGATCCAGCACCGCGCCGATGCGGACGCCGTCCGAAAAGGCGATCGAGGCCGGACCGTCCCACGGCTCAAACTGCGTTGCCGCATATTGGTAGAAATCCCGCTTCTCGTCGGACATGTGTTTGTGATTCTCCCACGGCTCGGGGATCATCATCATGACAGCCTCCTGCAGGGAGCGGCCGCTGAGAACGAGGAATTCCAGGCAGTTGTCGAACATTGCCGAGTCGCTGCCGCTTTCGTCGATGATGGGCAGGAGCTTCTTCAGGTCGTCGCCGAAGATGTCGCTCCGGCAGAGGACCTGGCGGGCATGCATCCAGTTGACATTGCCGCGCAGGGTGTTGATCTCGCCGTTGTGGCTGAGATGACGGAATGGTTGCGCGCGCGGCCAGCTGGGGAAGGTGTTGGTGCTGAAGCGCGAGTGCGTCAGCGCCATGGCGGAATCCATCTTCGGATCGCTCAAATCCAGGAAATAGGGCCCCAACTGCTCAGTGGTCAGCATGCCCTTGTAGATCACCGTCCGGCTCGACATCGAGCTGACGTAGAACTTCTCGCGACCCTTGAGGTCGCTGTTGCGGACGCGGTGGGAGGCGACGCGGTTGATCACGTAGAGCTTGCGCTCGAACATCATGACATCGGTCATGTCGGCGCTGCGGCCGATAAAGGCCTGACGCATCAGCGGCTCGCAGGCGGCGGAGGCCTTGCCCAGCATGCTGTTGTCCACCGGCACCGTGCGCCAGCCCAGGAAGGGGAGCCCCTCCTCCTCCACGATCTCCTCGAAGACCTTCTCGATGGCGGCGCGCTGCTCGTCGTCCTTCGGCAGGAAGACAAAGCCGATGCCGTATTGGCCTTCCTCGGGGAGCTGGATGCCCTCCTTCTCGCAGGCGGCGCTGAAGAAATTGTGGGAGATCTGCATGAAGATCCCGGCGCCGTCGCCCGTGCTCAGATCGCAGCCGCAGCCGCCGCGGTGGTCCAGGCGGACGCAGATCTCGAGCGCGCCCTGCACGATGTCATGCGATTTGCGGCCCTTGATATCGACCACAAAACCGACACCGCAGGAGTCACGCTCATGATCCGGATTGTAGAGCCCCTGCTCCGCCGGAAAATCAGGCTGTTGTTGCTTTTCCATACTCATAGTTCTTTCTGATGCCCCTCCGAAAAGGGGACGGGACTGAAGCGACAAAAACGCCGCAAATCAACATTTTTCCGGTCGCTCCACGCGCGGCATCCGGGGTCGCAAAAACCGCGCCCGGCTCCCGCTTCGGGAGTCGACCAACTACATTGTAAAGAGAGGGTGTCCAGAAACCCGCTCAAACCCGACGCCCACGTCCGACGTCGTTGCCTGGGCAACGCCGCCAAGTTGGACGCCCTTTTGGCCGGTTGGCTCCGCGCCCGCCAGAATGGCCCGGCGCAGACCGCCTTGGGGATTCTTGCGAATCCCGTGGAAGCGGGATTTGACGCGATGAATCCAATCCCGGCAAGTCGGAATTGAGGGCGGGATGATGAATTTGATTCATAACTTTCCTGCTATAAATGGGTTGTGAGGAATTTGCCGGACAATGGAGTGAAGCCGGAGAGGGCCATCGGTCACGCGCCTGTTGCGGGCGACTCGAATCATCCGCGTCATCGCAGATGAAATACTCCAAGATCGACAAGCAGTCTCCTGATCGCGACCGCGTCAGCAGCGTTGATTTTCAATCGAAAGATCGTGGCGCGGCCGACGATTGTCGTCCCATTCAGGATCGGATCGTCTCCTTCTGACCAGGCGAAATGCTCCTCCCACTGTTGTGTCCTTGGATTGAAGAGCCCGACTGTGGAGCCCGTGTCCGGATCGACTCCGTCCACAAACGCCCATTTCGATGCGTTGCACCTGGGGCAGGCCAATGCAAGGTTGGATTCCTCTGTCAAACCGCCCGCGTTTCGCGGCACGATATGATCGATCGGAAACCAGGCAATCTGGCCTTCGGAGGGCGCGTGACAATATTCACAGCGACCGCCGGCGCGGCGCGTCACGTTCTCGCGCAACTCATCGGAAATGTCGCTCACACGCGTTCAGCGGAGCAACTCCGGAAGTGTTTCCCCCAGGTTTTTCAGAGCTGCCTGCGCCTCGAGTTTTTCGATCGCGCGTTTTTCCCCGAAAGTCACGAGAGCCTCCAATTCGGCATGTTCTTCCGGCGACAGCGACTCCTTTCGCTCACCAAGATCACGCATCCGCTGGTTGATGTCCGGCTCCAATTCGTAATCCGCCAGATGACGCAACGCAGTTGCGCACTGCCCAATCACGGAATCAAACCGCGCCCCCGCTTTGGCTGCGCTTTCAATCAAGGTGGATTCAGGCATGCGTGGAACATTTCACGATACGCTCGTTTTGTCCACTCCGCCGCAATTGCCCGATCGCCCCGCAACGTGTATGGTCCGCCCATGCGTCAGACAAGGAAGCGCGCATTGCCAATCTGGGGGACAGCCGCGGGTTTCGCGGCCCTTCTCCTCACGCCCGTTTCCGCCTTCGCGGGCATGACCGTCTACGGACTCAACGACATCTATCGCCTGCGGATGGAGGAGATCTGCTTCTTCCTCTTCGCCTTCATCGTTTCGGCCCTGCTTTTCAAGTGGCTCTGGAACGTCGTGGCGAAGGATTTCCCCGCCCTGCCGAAACTGAGATTCAAACACGCCGCCGCGCTTTCACTCACGCTGGGCATGGGCATGCTCCTGATCCTGACCATGATCTCCGGCATCCGCGAGGTCCTGACACCCGACGCCTGGCGACGCCAAGGCAGCGGCTACAAGCTCAACTCACCAGTCATGGTCGAGGAGCGTCGCTGGCGCATCCAGCAACTGCGCGACGGCCTGATCGGCTACGCCCGCGGGCATGAGGGACAGTTCCCGCCCCACGACTTCGTTGAAGAATTGCCCGCCAAACTCTGGGAAACACCCGATCCGAAGCGGTTGCGATATCACTACCGTGCCGGGGCAAAGCTCGATGACGCAGAGGCCATGATTGCCTGGGAGCCGAAGAGTTTCGGAGATGAGGTGTTGGCCGTGTTCGCCGATGGAAACGTGCGAATGGTGCAGTCCGAAACGACTGTCCCGAACTGACGCGCGATCGATGAACGCGGAACACAGGAAAGCTGGCGGCTGCAGACCTTGGTTCGTCCGGGCGGTGGTTTGGGGCTTCGTCCTGCTGTTTGTCGCCATCGCATTCCCTCAAACGGGTGTTTGGATGATCTTCGAGCTCTTGATCGGCTGGATCGGATTCCTGAAACGCATCCTGCCTCAAATCTCAGCCAATTGGGACCTGATCGGAATGGCCCTTGTCTGCCTCGCGGGATTCTTTGCCGGCTCTCATTGGTTTCTGAAGTGGATGTGGACCGCTTTGGCAGAGCGAAGACGGGAACTGGAAGACATTGAATCAAAACCGACCGCGACGACCACCCCTTGGAAGCCAAGGTGGACACTCGCCATCAACGTATTGGTCTGGCTGTCCTTCCTCATCGGCATGTCATCCATCGGCATCGTTCATCAGGCCGGCTGGATGGCCGCTTCGGAGGAACCGGTGATGGTGGTCAAACGGGGAGGAAACTCACCGCAGATGATGGCAAATCTCATTTTCGTCACATTTGTATCCGAGGATATCCGAGATCGACAGGGCTTGGAGTCTGCCGTCAAGGAGATGAAGACACGAGATACGTTGGATCGATTGATATCGCGCGTTGCCGCCGACCAAGTCCGCGCCTATCTCCTGGTGAATGACGCTGGCACAGTCCACGGCGCGATTGCATTCCGAACGGTTTATTCCGGGCAATTCTACGGCCAAATCGGCGTCTACGACTCCCGCGAGAAACCTGCACGAAAATCAATGGAGCGCGAACAACTTCCCGAAATCATGCGGCGCTACCAGGACGAGTTGTATCCGTTTCTTTGAGTTGGCGTCGGGCCGTGGATTCGAAGAGAAACGGGCGTTTGGCCAAAAGCGACTCTTTACGCGAAGGCAGCCTCGGGGATCACGGCGCAGGGATGTCGCGTCGCGCGTTGTCAGTCCGGGCGGACCCACCCCGATTGGCTCCTCGACGCTGCGCGGTCGGAGCCAATATCCCCTCCCCTGAGGGGACCTGCCGTCCGGCGCGCCAATGCGTTGGTCCCCTGTGGGGAGGGGATATTTCATGCTCCCGCGACTCGTCGCGACGTAGCGCAGCGAAGGCGGAAGCGGAGGAGCATGTAATCGGGGTGGGTTCGTCGGGAATTGCCTTTGGCGTCCAACCGCCAGCGGGCGTTGAACGTTCGCCGTTCTTCTCAATGTGAGCGGACTGACGTCCGCAGGCAGGAACAAACTCCCCGTCAGTCCTTGTTTTTGACCGTGGGGAAGGCGATGACCTCGCGGATGCTGAAGGAGTCGGTCATGAGCATGGCCATGCGGTCGATGCCGATCCCGAGGCCGCCGGTGGGAGGGAAGCCGTGTTCGATGGCGCGGAGGAAGTCCTCGTCGAGCATGTGGGCCTCCTCGTCGCCGGCGTCGCGCAGTTCGACCTGCCTGGTGAACTGCTCGCGCTGGTAGACCGGGTCGGAAAGCTCTGAGAAGGCATTGGCCATCTCCATGCCGGCGATGAACAGCTCGAAGCGCTCGGCCAGGCGCGGCTTGGAGCGATGCTTCTTGGTCAGGGGGCAGACCTCGGCGGGGTAGTCGATGACGAAGGTCGGCTGGATCAGGTCGGCCTCACACTTTTCCTCGAAGGTTTCCAGCACGATCAACCCCCAGCTTTCGCCGCCCTCGAGTTCGAGGCCGAGGTCCTTTGCGGCGGCGGCGGCCTGGTCGGCGTCCATCTCACTGAAATCGACGCCGGTCTTGTCCTTGATCAGCTCCAGCATCGGGACGCGCGCCCAGTCCTTGTCGATCTGGATTTCGTGCTCGCGGAAAGCCAGCGTCTCCCTGCCGACCACGTTTTTGGCGACGTCGCGGAAGATGGATTCCGTGAGCGTCATCATGTCGTGGTAGTCGGCGTAGGCCTGGTAGAGCTCGATGGTGGTGAACTCGGGGTTGTGCTTGGGCGAGATGCCCTCGTTGCGGAAGACGCGGCCGAGTTCGTAGACCTTTTCATGCACGCCGCTGACGATGAGCTCCTTCAAATGAAGCTCGGTCGCGATGCGCATGTACATGTCCTGGTGGAGCTTGTTGTGGTGGGTGATGAAGGGTTTGGCCTCCGCGCCGCCGGCGACGGCCTGCAACACGGGCGTCTCCACCTCGAGCCAGCCGTTGTCATTCAGGTATTGCCGGACCTGCTGGATCATCTTGAAGCGGATGCGCAGCTTCTCGCGCGCCTCGCGGCTGGTCACCAGGTGCAGCACGCGGTTGCGGATCTGCTCCTCGGGGTCCTCGACGCCGTGATGCTTGAGCTTCGGGCGCAGGGAGGTGGAAAGCGGGGTCAGTTCAATCGTCTTGATGGAGAGCTCTCCGCGGCGCGTGCGCGCGGGGTTGCCGCGAACGCCGACGATGTCGCCGGCCTTGAGGCTCTTCATGACCAGCAGTTGATCGCCCTCCAGTTCCTTGATCTTGGGCGTGTAGAGCTGGATCTCGGCGTCGGGGTCCTCGATGACGATGAACATCCCGTTGTTGCGCTTGGTGATGACACGGCCCGCGGTGACGATCTCATCGTCGGAGGTCTGCTCGTTCTCCAGGCCGTCGTAGTCCGCGCGGATGGCCGCGATCGGGTGGGTCTTGTCAAAGGTGTGCGGGTAGGGATCGATGCCAGCCTCGCGCAGGGCCTCGACGTTCGCCAGGGCGTCGCCGCGGAAGGACGACAGATCGATCGCCTCGGGCGCGGGTTGCTGCTTCTTCTTGTTCTGCTGCGGTTGCGGCTGCTGGTCGGACATCGTTCAGGGGGTGTTCGTGTTGCGTTCGAGAAATTGAAGAAGGTTGGCCCGGATGGCGGCAGCCGTGCGCGGGACGCCGGCGCCCTTGGATTGGATCACGTGCGGGCAGTCGCCGTCGCCGCCCTTGGGCGCCCGGAGATTGGAATAGATTTCGATCATGTTGGCCGTGCCGTCGAGCCCGCCCAGCGGCGAGTCCGGCGCGACCTCCTGGAATCCGACGGCGAGTTTGTCGGGCTTCTTGTTGTCCAGCGTGATCCCGGTCTCGCTGGAGAAGCCGGCCACGTAGCGCAGGACATTGCCGTTCGCCTTGGCCGCGTCGATCTTGGCCTTCATGGGCCCGTCGAGTTCGGAGATCTTGTCGAGGAACTCATCCACGTCGGCGATGTCGGTGTATTCATCGGGGATGAAGGGTTCGAGATCGAGGTCGTCGCCATCCACCTCGCAACCGGCGGAGCGTGCGAGGATGATCAGCTTGCGCATGACATCCAGGCCGTTGAGATCGTCCTGGGGGCGCGGTTCGGTGATGCCCTCGGCCTTGGCCTGCCGGACAATCTCCGAGAACGGCCGGCCGGCGTGAAGTTCGGAGGTGATGTAGCCCAAGGTGCCAGAGAAGCAGCCCTGGGCGCCGTAGACGGCCTCGCTGAGATCCTTGCACTCGATGAGGAAACGGACGGCGTCGCCGCCCGCCATGACCGTGCCGTTGAAGCCGTAGCGACGGCGGTCGTTCACGAGGCGGTGAAAATCTGAGAGCTTCGAGAGGGCCAGCGGATTCTTGTTCACCGTGACCAGCTTGTCGCCGGAGTCGAGCACGGCCTGGTGCATCTCGCGCCAGGCGGCCGTGTGTTCGTCGGATCCGGCGGAGGTGGCGTCGACATAGACCACCTCGCCGGCAAGTCCTGTTTCGCGGACGGCTTCGATGACTTCATCGTAACGCTCCTTCACCTGGTCGGGGCCGGCCTTGTAGCGGGTGAATCCGGGAAGGCTTTGAAAGACTTCACGGTCGGCGAGGTCGGCGACGCCGGCCATCGGCTTGCCCTCGCCGACCAGGGTTTCAAAACCGCAGTGACAGACCGCAAAGCCCGCGGTGTTGGCGACGCCGACGATGCGGGTCGGGTCCTCGTGGCCGCGGCCGACGCCGTCGAGCTCGACGATCTGGCGCACGAGCTCGCTTCCGACATTGCCGGTGTGGCCCAAAATGACGACTTCTTGAAATGACATGGTTCAACCTCCGGGTGGTTTGGCCTCAGAGGAGCGGAGAAGCTAGAGGAGCCGGAAATGGGCGTCAACTCCCGGAAGATGCGATCGGGGGCCGTCTTTCCGTTCAGAGCTTGTTGGTGATCCAGACGCAGCCGAAGGGCCCCAACTCGATCGTCCCCTCGAAGTCGTCAAACCGCGCGCCGCCAATCAGGTCGGTCCAATGTTCGGTCGCGATGAGATTGAGCTCCACCAGCGGGATCGACTGCGGTTCGGGCGAGACATTGTGCAGCGCGAAGATGCTTTGATCGCGATCCAGGCTTTCCCGCCAGAAGGCGAAGACCTGGTTGTTGAAGTGGAGGGTGTATTGGGTTGCGTTGGGATGGAAGGCCTTCTGCGCGCGGCGAATCCCGATCCGGCGATTCATCTCGTCGAAGACAGCCCGGTGATGTCGCTGGTCGTCCGACAGGGCCGCCTCCAGGTCCTCGGCGGGCCACTGGCGGCGGTTGATCGTCCGTGCCCGTCCGGTCCGGGCGACGCCCTTCCGATCATTCTCCGTGCCCAGCATGCTGTGGATGTAGATCGCGGGCACGCCTTCCAGGGCCAGCATGATGGTATGCGCGCAGATGAAGCGGTCGATCTGCCGCCCATCCACGTCGCCGCCGATCGGTCGGGCCATGGCGCTGAACAGCGAGATGTTGGCCTCGTAGGGTTTGAAGCCGCCGTCGGGCATGCGACGCATTGAGATTTCGCCGCCGGACGCGCGGATCGTTTCGATCAGGCCGTCAAGTTCCCCGGACGAGAGGAGGCCTTCGGCGGGTCGGAGGCCGATGCCGTCGTGTGAGGCGATGAAGTTCAGGTAGCCGCGGCCGCGCCGCGCCGGGGGCATCGACATCATCCAGGTCTTCAGATGCCGGCAGTCGCCGCTGAGCAACGCGTTCAGCAGCAGGGGCGGCAGGGAGAAGTTGTAGATCAGGTGCGCCTCGTTGTCGTTTCCGAAGTAGCTCAGGTTCTCGCGGTTGGGGACGTTGGTCTCCGTGACGATGACGGCGGAGGGGTCGAGGGCCTCGATCACGACCCGCAGGAGCTTGATGATCTCGTGCGTCTGCGGGAGATGCACGCAGGGGGTTCCGGACTCCTTCCACAGGTAGGCGATCGCATCGAGCCGGAAATAGCGGATCCCCTGCTCAATGTAGTGGCGGATGATCCGCACGATCTCCAGCAGCACGGCGGGGTTGCGGAAGTCCAGGTCCACCTGGTCCTCACTGAAGGTGCACCAGACATGCTTCACACCGTCCGCCGTCCCGACCTCCGTCAGCAGGGGCGAACTGCGCGGTCGCACCACCGACGTCAGATCCTCGAACTCCAGGCCGTCGATGAAGTAGTCCCGTCCCGGATCGCGGCCGTTGAGGAAATTCTGGAACCAGCGCGACTCCCGGGAGCAGTGGTTGATGACGAGGTCGGCCATGAGCTCGAAGTCCCGGGCGATGGCCTTCAGATCCTCCCAGTCCCCCAGGTCCGGATTCACCTCCCGGTAGTCGATCACGGAGAAGCCGTCATCCGAGCTGTAGGGGTTGAAGGGCAGCACGTGGACGGCGCTGAAGGCGTCCTTCAGGTTCCGGGCGAGGAAGCTGTTCAGTTCGACCAGCGGGCGTCTCCCCTCACGAACGATGGAATCGCCGTAGGTGATCAACAGCACGTCGGATTCGTCCCACTTGCTTGAGCTGGTCGTCAGCGGCGTCGATTCGGGGAGTTCGGCGGCGGCGAAGATCTCGTCGGTGATCTCCCGGGCCTGTTCCGGACCGTAGATTTCGCTCACGTGCAGCTCCACGCTTTGGCGGGCGCGATGGCCGGAAGGCGGGCAGGCGGAGCCGCTTTCGCCGAACTCGTGATGATCCTCGTCCACCGCCTGGCTCAGTTGATGGAGGATGTCCGGGACGGCGGCGATGACGCGTTTCCAGCTGGGCATGAAGGGCGCGTCCATGGAGGCGCCCGGGTCCAGGAATTCCTCGCCCGCATTCAGGATGTTCTCGGCAAACACCTCGACGGCGGAACCCTCGGTGTGGCGGTCGAACTGCAGTCCGTTGATGGTCGCGTCGCTGTGGTGACTGTCCACGAGGTCGAGCGCGATGCGGTAGTAGGCGGCCTTCAGGGTGCGGATGTGCTCCCTGGAGAACACCTGTCCCTGCGTCGCCATCTTGCGGTAGAGCGACTTGGTGATGTCGCAGCTCATCTTCGACAGTCCCCTGGTGCGATCTTCGAGGGAAAGAACCTGGTGCTTGTGGTCGTAGGCGTCGGCCACATCCACCTGGCAGATCTGGTTGGTTGCGTAGTTGCGCTGCATCTCCGACAAGACCCCCATCTCCAGCCCCCAGTCCGATGGAAGGTGGATGTCCTCGATCACGTCCCGCTGCATTGAGAATTCACCGGCGAGCGGGTAGTGGAAACTGTCGAGGTAATCGAGATAGTCGTGGGGGCCGCAGACCTTCTTCAGCGCGCGGATGAGCGGCGTGACCAGCAGGCGGCAGACGCGGCCGTTCATGGAGTTGTTGGCCACGCGCGCGTAGTAGCCCTTGCAGAACTTGTAGCTGAACGAGGGATTGGCGACCGGATAGATCAGGCGCGCGAGCAGGTCGCGCTTGTAGGTGGTGATGTCGCAGTCGTGCAGCGCGACGGCCTGGGCCCTGCCCGCGGCCAGGACGTAGCCGAACATGTACCAGACATTGCGGCCCTTGCCGGGCTCCTTGGGCGCCAGGCCCTTCTCCGCGAGTTGGGCGTCGATCCTGCGAAGGCGGGGCCCGTCGTTCCACAGGACGCGTGGTTGTTGCGGGAGCCGGCCGAAGAACTCGAGGGCATGCCGGTATTCCTCCTCGTTGGCGCGGTCCAGGCCCACGACGATCTGGTCGAGATAGGGCGCCTCGGCGATCTCATCCAGAATTCCTGAAAGCGCCGGTCCCTGCAGCTCGGAGTAAAGTGAGGGCAGGGCCAGGCCCATCGGGCGATGCCGCCGGAACTGCATCAGGTCCGCCTCCAGCTTTTCCAGCGGGCGGTTGTTCAATTGATGCAGCGTCGTGATCAGTCCGTGTTGATGAAAATCTCCCATAAGCAGTTGTTCAGCCGTATTGATTCAGGAGGGCGAGCACCGCCTTGTTCCAGCCCCGGGTGGCTGGAGCCGGCGCATGGATTGCGGTCGGCTTCCGGGGCATGATGCGCGGCCCGTCGGCATGCGGAATCACGATGGCGATGTCGGCGGCTTCGAGCATGGCGAGGTCGTTGGCGCTGTCACCGAGTGCCACGGTGTGCCATTCGGCTTCGGGCTGCGCCTCCCGATACAGTTTCAGAACGGCCTTCAATCCGTCCGCCTTGTCGGCGGTGCCCATCAGATGAACGAACCGCCCGCCTTTCAGGGCCCGGATTCCCTCCTTGGCCAGGGCGCGCTCGAAATCGGCGAGGCGCGCTTCATCGTCCTCCCACAGAATCGGCTCCGTGGCGAAGCGGACCTTTGCAAGTCGCGCTTTGGTCAATGGCAGGCCGGTGCGATCTGCCACCTGCCTGTCGCTCCAGTCGGCGAAACCAGAGAACCTGAATCCGAACCTCTCCCGCAGGCCATGAGCAACCGAGAGGATGAAGTCGCGGGACAGGCCGTTGACTTTCAGCAGGTAGTCGCCCGCGCGATCCGGGGTCCGGTTCGAATCCAGAAGTCCGCTGTCCGCCGGCGCAGCGATGGCGCCGCCATTCTCGGCGATGAGGGGCGATTGAAGCCCCAGTTCATCGACCAGGTCGATCAGCTCGGATAGCGTCTTGCTGGAATTCAGAATCAAGGGAATGCCCAAGGCGCGCAGTCGTTCCAACGCGGGCGTTGCGGCTTTCCACGAGTAGTCGCCATCCAGCAGGGACGCGTCCAGGTCGGTCACCACCAGCAATCGTTTCTGAGTCCCCATGGCGTTCAAAACTTGTCGAGAACCGGGAGGGGTTCCGCTGCCGCGGCCGGTGCTGCAGGGGGCCATCGTCGACAATCATCCAAAGGTGAACATTGCATGACCCTGCTCAAGCAGATGCCATGCCGCTGGGCGTGCGGAGGCGGCGATTGCTGCGCATCTCCCGGAAAATGCGCGTTCTTCCTGTTGCGAAATGCGGGGGAAGGGCCGAGCGCAATCAGTCTGACGGAAACGCCAAGTCGCTTGGATTCAGCGGGTTAAGTCGCAAGACTTCTGGTGACCAGAGAAGAACTTCATGCGTTTACGGCGGGAATCGGCCGGATGAGGCATTGTCATCCAACTGATCAAGAATATGCCGGGGCTGGTCACATTTGTTCAGCCAGGATTCGTGGCAGTGGACCTGAGTCCGCTCAAATTGGCGATGATGACCCGCTCCGAAATGCGCCGGGTTTGCGGCGTTATCGGTCCGCGTGCTTGAGGACGGCGTTCAGGAAGGCGTCCTTGATGTGCGCGGGCGCGGCGTGCTTCATGGCCGGCTCGTTGAGCATCCGCTTCGGCCCCTTCAACTGGTTGTAGGCGGCGTAGCAGCTGGTTGGCGGGCAGACGGTGTCGATGAACCCGACGCTCATGATCGCCTCCGCCTTGCAGCGGCTCGCAAAATTCATGGCGTCGACGTAGCGGGCGGCTTCAAGGATCCGGGCGTCGGGCTTGCCGTCCTTCAGGGGAACCAGCTTGGGCCAGCCGGCGATCCGGTCCGCAACGGCGCCGGAATGATCGCAGCCGGCGGGCACTCCTGAGCCGATGAAGGTGACCCGAGAATCGAGGCCGCCCGCGACCAGGGCCTGATAGCCGCCCTGGCTGTGCCCCACGACGGCGACCGTACGGCCGTCCCATTCCGGTTGCGCGGTCAGGAAATCGATCGCCCGGACGAGTCGCAGGAACATGCCCTTGAAGTAGACCGTGTCGCGATTCTCCCGGCCCTCGTGCCGGTAGCTCCGCAGCTTTCCGTCGGACAGGTCCTTGTAGAATTTCGCCGGCTTTCCGTTGGGGATGCCGTGCGCGTTGATATCCATGGAAAGCATGCCCTTGGCGGCTCCGGACACGGCGTTGCCCAGGCTGGAGCTGCGCACGCCTGCCCCGTGCACCCAGAGTACGATCGGGCAGCTTTTCGGTTTGGCGTCCTTCGGCTTTGCGAAATAGCCGGAGACCGGCGCGCCGTCGCAGGTGATCTGCACGTCAAAGACCGGCAGATCCCGGCCGGGAACCTCGGTCAACTCCGCCTTCATCGGAATCCCGGCGAGCGCCGCCTTCTGCGCCTTCCAAAAGGCGTCGAAATCTTCGGGCGGCGGCAGGCTGGCCCCGATCTTCAATGGGGAGACCGCCGCCGCAGCCAGCGCGCGGACCGGCTTGCCGCCCTGGGGAGAGTACGACACCGCGCACTGCAGGAATCCCGGTCGGGACAGACGGCCGGAAACCGTCAGGGGCTTTCCGGTCAGTTGCATCTTCTCCGAGTGGATCGTGTTCTTCCCATCCTCGCTCAAGGTGACGCTGATCGCGCCTTCCTCGGCCGCCTTTTTCCCCGCAGTGACCTCGATCCGGAAGACCACCTCGTCGCCGACCTCATAGAGGGCGTCCGTCCGGTCGGCGGCGATCTTGACCGCGCCGGAGCAGGCGTGGACAAGGAGGGCGAAGGCTAGGGCGCAGAAAATTCGTTTCATGGACGGAGAATCAGACGCAGCGGAAACATGCGCAAGTTCGTTCCCGCCAAATTTTCCACGGCGTCGCGGCAATCCGGACCTTTCGGCGAAAGGTCCCATTTCAAAGCCCTGAAAGGGTGGCAGCGACCATTGATCGGGAACAGCGCCCGGCATGGCAATGCCCTCGTTGCAGCGTCTGGTCGGGATTTGAAATGGAACGCCTGCGGCGAGGCGTCCCTACCTGGGCAGGCAGCGACCTTTGGGCGAACCGCTCCGGGTTCAGGGTCCGATGCGCTCGAGCGTGAGGGAATGGATGTCGCAGATCATGTCGCCGGTCATGTGGACGCAACCCAGCGTCAGGCGCGCGCGTCCGGCTTCGAGCCGAAGTTCACCGAGGGGCTGCTCGGCAAAGGTCTGGACGAGTCGCTTCTTTTTGATCCGGGTGGGGCGTTGGACCGGATTTGGCGCGTGCGCCTGTTTCAGCGCGCCTTCGACCGAGGCGTCCTGCGCGCTGACGCGCAGCGTCGTTCCCACGGATGATTCGGGACAGGCGTATTTCACGCCGACCCGGTAGCGGCCGGCGCTTTTCACATCGATTTCCCACCAGATTGTCTCGTTCGTCCTTGTCCAGTCGGTGAGCCAGTCGTGCGCGAACCCCCAGCGGTTGAACCAGCGAACGCCGCCGGTGAAATACGCCTCGGGCACGGCCAGACGCGCCCGGGGCCATTCCTTGTGGCCAACCCCGATCACCGGACGAACGATCGGCTCGCGGCGCACGTCGGCGAACCACTTGTCGTAGGCGGAGGCGAGATCCCGCGCGACCGCCGGATGGGTCTTCGCCACGTCGGTCTTCTGGCCGGGGTCATTCCGCATGTCGAACAACTGCCAACCGCCGCCCTCGTTCACCGCCCGCCAGCGCGCCGTGCGCACGGAGCCGGGAAAGGGAACGTTCGCGCTCTCCACGGCGGGCCTTCCGTCGGCGCCCACCATGGCCCGCCAGCCGGGGGATCGCGTGAACACGGCGCGGTCGGCGGGCCAACTGGCGGACGTGCCCAGAAGCAGCGGCGCCAGGCTCCTGCCGTCCAGAGGTTTCGTCGGGACGTCCGTTGCGCCGCAGAGTTCCGCCAGGGTCGGCAGCACGTCGATGTGGGCGGCAAGCTGATCCAGGGAACGGTCCGCCGCGACCCGGCCCGGCCAGCGCACGAAGAAGGGCACGCGTACGCCGCCTTCGTGGACCGTTCCCTTCATGCCTCGCATTCCCGCGTTGTAGCGGCTGCCCTCCGGGCCTTCCGCGCCGTTGTCCGAGAGAAAGACCACCACGGTCTTCCGGCTCAGATCCAGCTCGTCGAGCAGGCCGAGCAGGCGCCCCACATTTTCGTCGATGTTCTGCACCATGCCGTAGATCGCGGCGACCTTGTCGTCGGTCACCCGCGCGCGGTATTTGTCGAAGTATTCGTCGGCGATCTGCATCGGCGTGTGGGGCGCGTTGTAGGGCAGGTAGCAGAAGAAGGGGCGCTCGCGGTGAGTCCGGATGAACTTCATCGCCGCGTCGGTGAGCACGTCGCTGATGTACCCCTTGGTGGCGACAGGGCGGCCGTTGTGCTCGAGTTCGGGATCGAAGTAGTCATCCCAATGCCCCTGCGGCATGCCGAGAAACTCGTCGAAGCCCTGGCCGTTGGGATGGCTTGGGAAGTTCTCCCCGATGTGCCACTTGCCGAAACAACCGGTGGCGTAGCCCGCCCGCTTCAGGACCTCGGCGATCGTGGTCTCCTCCGGGCGCACGGATTCCAGGCCCCGGGTGACCGAGGCGCAGCCGGTGCGAAGATTGTAGCGGCCGGTCAACAGGGTGGCCCGCGTCATCGAACAAAGCGGGCAGACCATGAAGTTGTCGAACCGTGTTGATTCCCGCGCGAGGCGGTCGAGCACAGGCGTTTCAATCAGGTTGTTGCCGTGAAACCGCAGGTCGCCATAGCCCTGGTCGTCGGTCATGATCAGCAGCACGTTTGGTCGCCTCTCAATCTCCGGCGCGCTCCAGGCGACCGACGCTGGAAACTGCAGACAGAAAAGCGCCGTCATCAACGCGGTCAGCCAGCGACAGTCGGCGGGCATGGCGACGCGAAGCGTGTCGATGGCATCCTGATCGAGGCAGACAGGGTGTTTCGTCATTGGGGCAGGAAGCTACAGGAATTGGCGCTTCAAGTCATCCCAATCGAAGTCACCCGCCGTTCCTGTTGCCCGCTCCTGTGTTCCGGTTTGTCACTGACAAACCGGCGGTCCGCGGGGTTAATCCCGGCATGAAACGGTTGCTCTCACTTTGTCTTGTTTGCTGGATCGGTTGGTTGAACGCGTGTTTGGGCGCGGGCGCGGAGGCTTCGCTGAAGCCCTTGTTTGCGACAGTGGATCTGGATCGGGGCGATAAGGTGGAGGTCGCGCTGCCGAACGGCGAAACGGCGCGCGTGGAGCTGCTCGGCATGCGCGAGTCTCGGGGGGAGGTCTGGGGCGAGGTCCATCGTGCGGAGGCGGAGGTCCGGGTGAACGGCGAGGCGGCGACGCTGGTGTCGGGGATGTATCGCCTGCCGGCGTGGGTTGGCGGCGTCAGGATCGACTGCCCGATCACGGGCGGATTGAAGAACAACAGCCACATCGACCATTGGGCCTTGGAGAAGGATGCGCGGCTGCGAATCTGGCCGGGCGACTCGCCCAGCATCCGGCCGGGGACCTTCGGTTATCCGGTGAGGCAGAAATGGTTCGCCAGCCAGACCTCGTTCTCGAATGAGCCGGTCGCGCCTCGTCCGGCGCGGCGGCTCTACTATCACGCGGGACTGGACATCGGCGGCTGCGAGCATCTGGTGGACGTGATCGCCGCGACGGACGCGCTGGTGGTGTCCCTGGGCGACCGGATCCTGCCGGGGCATGAGAAGGGCACGCCGATTGAGAAGCGTTACGACGTGATCTACCTGATGGATTCGCGGGGCTGGTATTACCGCTACAGCCACCTGGCTTCATTCGATGCGGGAGTGAAGCTGGGCGGTCGGGTGAAGCTCGGGCAACGCCTCGGAAACATCGGCAAGGAGGGCGGCAGCGGCGGTTGGACGCACCTGCATTTCGAGATCAAGGCGCGGCAGCCCTCGGGTCGCTGGGGCACGCAGGAAGGCTACGCGTTTCTCTGGGAAAGCTACGTGGCGCGTCACAAACCGGACTTGATCGCGGTCGCGCGGCCGGGGCATGTGGTGTTTGCCGGCCAAACCGTGACGCTGGATGGCGGGTTGTCCTGGAGCAGGGAGGGGCGGATTGCGAGTTATGAATGGACCTTTTCCGAAGGTGGGTCGGCTGACGGGCCCAGGGTCGTCCGGCGTTATGATCGTCCGGGGACGTATTTCGAGACGCTGACGGTGACCGACGCGAAGGGGCGCGTGGATCGTGATTTCGTGCGGGTGAGGGTCTTCGATCGCAAGGCCCCGAACGACCAGCCGCCGCGCCTGCACGCGACGTATTTCCCGACCTTCGATCTCCGCCCTGGCCAGCCGATCACCTTCAAG
>JAYPEY010000063.1:0-33148 GCA_038126035.1 Verrucomicrobiales bacterium
CCTACCTGCGGATGGTAGGGACCTTTCGGCGAAAGGTTCCGGCGTTCGGCTCAGGAGCTTCCACCGGGCTGCTACTTCTTCAACAGCGCGCGTTGGTCCTTGATGCAGCGGGGATCCATGGGGGCGGCCTTGCCGGTCTGATCGACGGGATGCGTGTAGAGGTAGCGCCAGACCGGTTCGTAGAGATAGCGGCCTTTGGCGTCCTTGGGCGACGATCCGCCTGGTTGGACGGCGCTGTGTGCGCGGCGGGCGTCCTTCTTCACGTCGGCGGCGGAGACGATCCGGCGGGTGTTGCCGTAGGGCGGGCGTGAACGTTCCGCAAACACGATGGGGCCGTGCTCGTGGAGCCCCAACAATTCCCAGGACCGACAGTAATGAAAGGCGGTCCAGCCACCGTCGAGCACGTGGCTGAATCCGAAGTAGCGATTGGACGGCGTGGCCGAGGGCAGCGACTGCCAGGTCTGCAGTTGGTCCCGCGGCCCGCAGTGCATGACGACGCGGGCGACCTTCTGGTGTTTCGCGAACCTTGCCGCGGTGGTGGAACCGTGTGACGAGCCGGCCATGATCACCCGGTCCCAGCGCAGGTCCGATTTGTCGTCGGTCAGGAAATGGCCCCAGCCTCCTTCGGGATTCTGCTTTTCGAGCCACAGGAGAAACTGTCGGGACCGTTCCATCATGCCGTCGGGTTTCTGGATGTTGGCCGCGTCGCTGAAGTTGTCGCCGGTGGCCGCCTCGAGGCGCATGTCGCCGCGGCAGGTTTCGCCGACGGGATTTTCGCGGCAGACCTTGGAGAACCATCGGTTCGCGTAGTGGGGCTGGATCGCGTGCAGGCCGTAGCTGTTGAGCCGGTCGAAGAGGCCCTGGTTGTGGCGCATCAGCCAGATGACCAGTTGGCCGCGCGGTTTCACCCGGGTGTCCACCGAGGCGTGTTGGATGTCGGCCGGCTTCTTGTCCGTGCCGAAGACGAAGTCAATCTTCGGATATTCGCGCGCGCGGGGATCGAGCTTGCTGGCGCGGGCGGTGAGGTGATGCATCTTCGGCGCCGGATCGTTGAATCGCAGGGAATCCGTTTGCGCGCGGGAAGGTTCAACCAGGGTCAAACAACACAACGCCGTGAGGACGACGGCCTTTCGGGAATTTGAAGTGGGCATGGGGCGATAGTGGACGTTTCGCGCCAACGCCGAAACCAAATTCAGCCCGGATTTCCGGAATTCATCCTCCAAAGCGCGAAGTTGAGGACGGAGGCAAAGCTCACCCATGCCAGGTAGGGGATCAGCAGTCCGGCGGCCGGACGATTCACCCGCCAGAAGGCAATGACCGTGCCCACGATGACCGCCCAAAGAAGCAGTATCTCGACGAAGGCGACCCCGGGCTCCTTCAACCCGAAAAAGATGGGCGACCAGGCCGCGTTCAGCGCCAGTTGCGCGAGAAATAGCGACAACGGACGCCGCTGCGAGCGGAACCCGCCATGCTTCCAGACCTTCCAGGCAGCGACAGCCATCAGGATGTAGAGCAGCGTCCAAACCGGACCGAAAACCCAGTTGGGCGGATTCCAGTCCGGTTTTTCCAACTGGGCGTACCACTCCCCCGGCATGAAGAAAGCGCCGATGGCGGAAGCGCCGAAACAGCCCGCGATCCATCCCGCCAAGGCCATCCAATGGGAGGGCGGCGTTTCAGATCTTGAATGGGTTGGTTTCATCATGTCGTGAAAGCTTGGTCATCTCTCCGGAATGTCAACCGCCGTTCGCGACGCGGCTGCCTGCGCGTCATTCTCCAACGGCATTGTGCCGTTTGTGTAATAATCCAGCGGACCGTTGGATGCGGGCAAGAAATGATTGGCCGCAGCGGTCCGCTCCCACTATAAAGTCATCGCCGCCCGAGGTTTGGCGGCGCGCCGGACAACGCCATTGTCCCTACGCAACTGCCCGCTCAACCCGCCTTGCCATGAAACGGAGAGTTTTCCTGCTTGTCATGCTCCTCACCTTCGCCGTCTTGGGGGGCGCCGCCGAGAACACGCTGGTCGTCTCGCTCACGCGCGACGGGCAGCTCAGCTGGAATGAAACGATCGCGACGCCGGCGGGCTACCGCGTGGAGTTCGCGCCGGCGGCCGACGGGCCCTGGCGGAGTTCCTGGGAGCTCTTCAGGCACCTCACTGCGCAACCGGACAACGGAATGGTTTCCGCAACGCTTGAAGTCCCCATGTTCTACCGTGTTGTCCGCAAGAGCGGCTACGAGCGTCTGCCCGCCGCGGTGACCGACGCCGACTACCTTGAGAACGGCGCCCCGACCGAGGCAAAATTCGAACTGGGCCGCCTGTTGTTCTTCGACAAGATCCTCAGCGGGAACCAGAACATCTCCTGCGCCACCTGCCATCATCCTCTGGCCGCCACCGGGGACGGTCTGTCCCTGCCGGTCGGGGAAGGGGCGTCCGGTTTGGGCGTCACTCGGGACACGGGCTCCGACGGCGATGCGGTCCACGAGCGCGTGCCGCGCAACGCGCCGCACGTGTTCAATCTCGGCGCGCTGGAATTCACCCGGATGTTTCACGATGGCCGGGTGGAGGCCGACCAGACAAAGCCCTCTGGATTCAAGTCGCCGGCCGGTTCCGATCTGCCGACCGGACTCGAGAGCCCGTTGGCAGTGCAGGCCATGTTTCCGGTGACCTCGGCGACGGAGATGGCGGGGCAGGCCGGAGAGAATTCGATCGCCGATCTCGCCGACGCCGGCAATCTCCCGGCGCTCTGGGAGGCGCTTGCAGCGCGCCTCCGCGCCGTGCCCGATTACGTGACCCGGTTCATGGCGGCCTATCCGGAGATCACGCAGGCTTCGGACATCACTTATGTCCACGCTGCCAACGCCATCGCCGCCTTCGAGAATGGAGCCTGGCGCGCGGACAACAGTCCCTTCGACAAGTTCCTTCGGGGCGACAGCGCCGCCCTGAGCGCCGAGGCCCTGCGCGGGATGGATCTCTTCTACGGCAAGGCGGACTGCGCGTCCTGCCACAGCGGCAAATTCCAGACCGACCAGGATTTTCATTCCATTGCCATGGTCCAGATCGGGCCGGGCAAGGGCGATGGCATGGACGGGCGCGAGGATTTTGGTCGCGAACGGGAGACCGGCCAAAGTTCGGATCGTTACAGGTTCAGGACGCCGTCCCTGCGCAACGTGGCGTTGACCGGTCCCTGGGGGCACGCCGGCGCCTACGATTCCCTAGAGGCGGTCGTGCGTCATCACCTCGACCCGTCGGGAGCCCTGGAGGCCTGGGACGCCAGCCAGATCGTGTTGCCCTCGCGGACGGACCTGGACAGCCTCGATCTCGTCGTTCAGAACGACAGCGCCCGTCGCGCCGCCATCGCTGCCAGCAGCGAGTTGTCGGCCACGACGCTCAGCGACCAGGAAGTCGCCGACCTCCTGGCGTTCCTGCGCGCGTTGACGGATCCCGACCGAATCGACCTCCGACATGACGTGCCCCGCTCCGTGCCCAGCGGTTTGACGTTGGTGGAGTAGGTCGGGTCCGTTCAGGAGAACCGCCGCCTCAAGTTTCGACGTTGGCTCGGGAAAGACCGGACCGACGGCAGGCATATGACAATCGGGGGCGTCTCGTGTAGGGTGGAGCCATGATTTCAAGGAATGTGGTATTGCTGGCGGGACTGCTGGAGGCGTCGATATCCTTCGGCTTTGCCGCGCAGAGGCTTCCCGAACCCGGGCCGGAAGCCGGCGGGCTTCGTCTGCGGTTGCAGGTCGCCCCGGAGGGCGAGGGGCATGAAGTCCGGGTCGATCTGTTGAATGTGAGCGGGAAGCCGATCGCCTTGAAGTTGCAATCACTGGGGGCGGGGCGGCCTCCGGGGGGAGTGGCGGTGGATCGGGAGGTTTTTTTCAATGTCGTGAAGGACAAAATGGGCGTCGAGAGCGATCCTGCCGTGGCGCCCTACGTCGGGCAGATTGGCATCGGCAGCGGCGTGAGCCTGCTGACCTACGCGCACACATTCGATGCAGGCGGGTCGTTTGCCTTCCGGTGGAAGACCGCAGGGCGTCGCTTCAAACCCGGGGACTTTTTCCTGACCCATAATCCGGAATTCATCGAAGACGGACTCTACTCGATTCGCGTGAGCCTCACGATCGAGGCGGACGGGCAATCGGTGTTGTTGCGCAGCAATGAGCAGTTGGTCTCCTTCGGCGGAAGTCGGGAAGTTCCCAAGAGCAACCATGGTTCGCTGGCGTGGGTGAACGAGAAGGAGAACACCGCCGGGCTCAATCTGGGGACCCATCAAAAGATCGCCAAAGGAGACCGATTCCTGATTCGCTCGGGAACCATCGGACGGACCTGGACCCTGACCCTCACCAACGTGACGCCCCAGCGCTCCAGTGGCTGGTTGAAATACTCGCGTGAGAGCGCGACGCCCTTCTTTCCGAAACCGGGCAGGAAGGCCACGCTGATCCGGAAAAAGTGAGTTCTCGACATGTCCAACATCACTTTCAATCGCGACGATCTGGGTGAAGTGGTCAAAGCCGTGGAATGGATTATCGGGAACGATCATCTGCCCCATGGGACTTGCAGCTCCAACGGGGCGTGACAACAAAGCCCGGGGTGCAACCCTGGGTTTTGAGCGGGAAGGCATTGAGCCCTGTATGGGCGACACACGCCGTGGTGTTCAACGTTGGCCGTTTGTCTCGCCCTTGCAGGGCTTCAGGTTGTATTGGTCCAGTTCCCGGAGTTTTACCTCGGGCTGTGTTGTCCCGGCCATTCAGGCCTGAAAGACAGGCGCAACCCATCTGTGAACCCGATCTGAGCGCGGTTGCAGAACGCGCATCCATTGTTGCCCTCTTGAATCCGGCCTCTGTTCGAGTTGAAGGAGGTGAAATAAACTGTAACGACTTATTGTTGAAAACAGGCAACAAGTCGTTACAGGGCGGTCGGACAGTTGCGCGAAGGCAAGCAGCAGCTGCCGAAACACAGGGCCGTTGGTGAGTTCGAAAAGCTGATCCGATCGGAATGGGCCCGGTCCGTGGAGATTGCGGAGGAGGCGCGGGCGTTGCAGGCGAGGCGGGGGTGAAGGTGGCGGCGTTTCATGGGAGCGCGGAATTCATTCCGCTTCAACTTCCGATGTCTGATGTTGCGTGAGCCTGCCCGATTGTCTGGGCATGCGGTTGCTTTCGACTTTCCCTCCTGCGGTGTTGTTGTTGCTCGGCGCAGCGCTGGATTCAATGTTGAAGCGGAATAAATTCTGTAGAGCTCCGTTTGCCGCGGCTTGCGCCGTTGGCGCAAGCCTCTCACTCCTCATCCTCATCCCAAACCCCGTAATAGGCATCGACCTGGTCGAAACGTTTGAGTTGCGCGTTGACCGGAGCGCGGAATTCATTCCGCTTCAACTTTCATTGTCTGTTGTGACGTAAGCCTGACCGATTGTGTCTGTGGGCAGGGGCGACGGGAAAAGTTGCTCTCATCGCTCAAGGTTCAATCGGCCATAGTCATCACGCCGCCTCGCGCTTGACCAGCGCCAATCTTGCGGAGTCTTGACAAGCCTCGCCTTGACGGGGTTGGCTTCCACGTAACGGACGGCTCTTTGCAGGTGCGCCTCGTCGCGGATCAGTGTGTCGTAGTAGTCCTCCTGCCAGAATGTTCCGGCGCGTGACAGATGCCGATTGGATTGAACGGCCGTTGTCCCTTTCCACGTCTTCACCGCTTTCGACATGGGAACATCCGCGATACGAACAACAACGTGAACATGGTTTGGCATGACAACCCAGGCGAGTGCTTCGTATTGCGCAGGATCTGAACCTGCAAGGATTGCGTTCTCAACGATAGACGCGATGTCCGGATTGCGCAGCCAACATTCCCCGTATCCCCGGTCCAACCACGCCTCAAGTTTGCGACGTCGTTGAGAATGGTCGGGGTCGGAGAGAAGGGGTTCCCACTCGGTTCGGCGTTTTGGAGGAAAGGAGTCGTGGAGCAGAAAGGTGATGAGCTGGGTCACTTGAGGGGCATCAAAGTGCGGGAGGTATCCCCGTTGATGCCAGCCGCGAAAGCCGACTTTGCGCTCTGCAGGAGAGGGTTTCCAATGCCATTCCCGCTTTTGACGGATCAGTTCAAGCAGGTCTGGATTGGTCGGAGGTGTGGATTTGGTGGAATTGTTGTCTTTCAAGGGGGCGCGCTTTCGGCTGTCGCGATGGGGGGGTCGTTGTGCGGGAATACTCTCGCGTGGGCGCTTTTCCCTCCTGCGCGTTACTGTTGCTCGGCGCAGCGCTGGATTCAATATTGAAGCGGAATAAATTCCGCGCTCCGTCTGGCGGCATTCGCCGCCGGTTCACTCCTCATCCCAGACCCCGTGATAGGCGCCGACCTCGTCGAAATGCTCGAGGAGGGCTGCGTAGAAGGGGTGTTCCGAAATGGTGGAGCTGTCGCCGATGACGATGAGTTTGCGGCGGGCGCGGGTGAGGGCGACGTTCATGCGGCGTGTGTCGCGGAGGAAGCCGATCTCGTGGTCGTTGTTGCAACGGACGAGAGAGATGATCACGGCCTCTTTTTCCCGGCCTTGGAACCCATCGACGCTGCCGATCTCGATGGACTCATTGGCGTTCAGTTCCCGAAGTTTCCGGACCTGCGCGGTGTAGGGCGTGATGACGGCGATGTCGTTGGCCGGGACGCCGAGCGCGATCAGGTCCCTCGCCTTTTTGATGGCCAGGGCGGCCTCCTCGGCGTTGAGGATGCTGACGCCGGCCGGTTCGCGTTCCTCCTCGAAACCCGAACCCGAGGTGTCGATGAAGCGGACGGCGCATTCGGTGAGTTCGTCATCGCGCACATCCGCAAGATCGCGCAGAAGATGGTCGGCGACGGAGGCGTCGGCTTCGAGGCGGCTTTCGTAGAACTGGTCCGAGGAGAAGCGCATGATGTCCTCGTGCATTCGGTATTGGATGAGCAACGGCCGGCAGACCTTGTCGCCATAGAGCTCGACCAGTCGTTCCTGCATGCTGATGGCGAAGCCTTCCTTGGCGGCCTCCTGCGAAATGACGGTGGGCGGAAGTTGGCAGTGATCGCCGGCGAGGACGAGGCGGTCGGCGCGGAGCAGGGGGATCCAACAGGAGGGCTCGCTGCATTGGCAGGCCTCGTCGATGACGGCGAGGTCGAAGCGGCGCGCCCCGAGGAGTTCGGAGACGATGCCGGTGTTGGTGACGCAGACGACCTCCGCCTCGTCGAGGATCTGCTGGGCGATGTCGGATTCCATGTCGCGCGCCTCGGCCTGGAGGTCGCGGGCCTCGTCGCGCAGGGCGTATCGCTCGGCGCGATCCATCGTGCGCGAGGGCTTGTCGGCCTTACGGAACAGGTCGGCGGATTCGAGGCGGAGCTTCTTGATGCGTTTGACGTCGCGGTGTTTGGGGACGAGCGCGTTGAGGCAATGTTCCTGAAGATGCGGCAGGACGCGGGCAATGTGGCCGATGCGGACGGCCTTGGTCCCGCGGGCGAGCAGCCGCTCGAACAGGTTGTCCACGCCGAGGTTGCTGGGGGCGCAGACGAGGACTTTTTGATCCTTGAGAACGGCCTGGCGGATCAGTTCCACCAGGGTGCGCGTCTTTCCGGTTCCGGGCGGGCCGTGGATGACGGCGATGTCTTGTGAGGAATTGGCGAAGGCGATGGCGGCGCGTTGCGATTCGTTCAGATTGGCGTCTTCGAATTTGGGTTCGATGAGTTCGTTGAATTGCGGATCGCGCAGGCCGAGGCAGATGTCGCGCAGTTCGCTGAGTCGGTCGGTGGTCGCATTGCGCGCGCGGGACATGGCGGCCCGTGAACGCTGCATGGCGGTTTCGTCGTCGGCTGCGTCGATGCGCCAGGCGGGTTCTTCAGATTCGGAGATCGGGGGCTTCCCGACTGCGATTTCGATGTCGAGTCTGCCCAACCGGGTGACCACGCCGCGTTGGGGCGGTCCGGCCTTCTGCGCTTGCTCGGCCAGGCGGATGGGGGAGCCGACGGTCAACTGCGTGGTCGGCAGGTCGGTCCTGGCGTTGCGTCGGCCGAGCGTCAGCAGGGTGTGGCCGCCGAGTCCGGTGTCCTCCGACCGAATGACGAGGTGGGTGAGTGTCGTGCTGGAATCGCGTTCGCCGGCGCTGTGCTGCCATTCGGCCGCCTGCGCGGTTTCGGCGGCGCGTTCCATGTCGAGCCAGCGCGAGAGCCTGGCGAAGTGGCCGGACCGGTCGTTGTCAGATTCGCTGGATTCAAACCAGACCTGGGTCGTGCGGCCGTTGAACTGCGAGCCGTCGAGGCGTTTGGCGAGTCGCGGGCCGGCGGTCTCCGGGATCTCGACGTAGGCCTGCCCCGCGCCGACCTCAATTGTCCCCACCTGTTGTTTCTTTACTCCGCCGGTGTCCAGGATCCAGCGGAGCAACGCGCCCTTGGTCGCGCGGTTGGGGAGGGATTCGATTCGAAGCGGCATGGGGAACTTAATTCGGAAGCGGGGAAGGTAGTGCCTGTCTCCCAAATACCCAAGCCCCGCGTGGGCGCAATCCAAGAACATGCGACAAAGGAAACGTCAAACACGCGGGGCTTCGCTACGCTCGCACGCTGAGAAATGGGTATTGCGGCAGCAATACCCCATAAGGGGGGGCAAAGTTGCCGCTTTGCCCAATTCTCAGCCAGAGCGAGCAACGCGATGCGCAGGCGTCTGGTTGTAGGGGCGCATAAATATTGACCTGAGCCTGCCCCGCGTTGAGCGAATGAAATTGTATTCTGAAAACGCGACGCGCCGTGGCATGATGCGACTTGATCGGAATCCCAACCCCACTCCCAGATGAAAATTCTCTTCGCGGCCTTCCTTGTGTGCTTCCTCGCAACCTCGCTCCTCGCTCAGAGCCAGCAGCAGTTGGACGACTACCTCAAGCGTCATCCGGACGCCGACGCCAATGGCGATGGCAGGCTGACGCGGAAGGAGGCGCAGGACCATCGGAGAAGGGATCCGAGCCGCGGGGACAATCTCGCGTCCAAGTCGCACATTCCGGGCGTGCGGGTTTCGCTGGAAACATCGCCGGTGGAAACAGTCGCGTTGGAGTCGGCGGACGGCGTGGACCTGAGCTTTGCGTGGCGCAAACCCGAGGGGGAGGGGCCGTTTCCGGCGATCTTGTTTTTCCATGGCGGTGGCGGGCATTCGAATCTGGGCGGGCTGAAGGGCAATCTCCAGACCGGCGCCGTTCAGACGCGTTTCCTGCAGAAGGGCTACGTGACGGTCCAATCGACGCGCCGACCATTCTGGAAAACCAGGAACGCCGATCAACCGACGGGATTCTACGACGCCGTCAGCGACGCGGCGTTGGTGGTGGAGAAGGCCAGGACGTTGCCGGGCGCCGATCCGGACCGGGTGATTCTCTATGGCGGCAGCGGCGGGGGCATCCTCGCGATCGTGACCGCTTCGAAGGCAAAGGTGGCCTGCGTGATCGCCGGCGAGCCGGCTACGGTGGTTCCGATCGATCCCAAGCAGGGGCAGGTCGCCAGTCCTGCGAATTACCGGGGATTGATGGAAAATCCTCATTCCAAATATACACCGGAGCGGCAAAGGGAGATGCGCGCGTGGATGAAGGAGATTGACCGTCCCGTCCTGGTTCTTCAGGGCAAGCCGGTCGGGTTGCACAAGACGAACTACGAGATTCTGATTCCGGAGATGAGGAAGCTGGGCAGGGAGATATCGAGCATCGAGTACCCGGGGAAGACTCACGGGTTTTATTGGGGAACGGCCAAGACCGGCGCGACCGTGGAGACGGTCGAAAAGATCGTGAGGGACGCGGACGCGTTCATCCGGAAGAGCGCGTCGCATCGGCAGAAGTGAAGAGGACGCTTGCCGGATTCGCCGGGGTTTGAATGATGGGCGCATGAACATATTCTCATTGGAAGGCAAGGTCGCGCTGGTCACCGGCGCGGGTCGCGGGATCGGGCGCGGCATTGCGGAACAGTTGGCGGCGCAGGGGGCGAAGGTCGCCTGTGCGGCGCGGACGCTGGAGCAGATCGAGGACGCCGCGGATGCGATCCGCGGCCATGGCGGCGAGGCCATGGCGGTCGAACTGGATGTCGGCGACATCAGCGCCCACGAGGCGGCGCTGGACGTTGTCGTCGAGAAGTGGGGGCGGTTGGACATCCTGGTCAACAACGCCGGCGTCAATGCGCGTCAGCCGATTGACGAGGTTTCCGAGGAGAACTACGACCGGATATTGGGCATCAATCTGAAGGGCGTCTATTTCCTGTCGCAGAAGGCCGCGCGACGCATGGCCAAAGGCGGCGGCGGGAAGATCGTCAACATCGGCTCGATCACGACGGGCTACGCGTTGACCCAGGGATCGGTCTACACGGCGACGAAGGGAGCCATCGGGCAGTTGACGAAGTCGCAGGCGATTGAATTCGGCAGGCACAACATCCAGGCCAATTGCCTGTGTCCGGGATTTGTGGTCACGCCGTTGACGCAGCCGATCTGGTCGGACCAGACCATGCGCGACTGGGTGATGCCGCGATTGGCGGCGGGGCGGTTGTCGGAGCCGAAGGACATGGCCGGCACGGCGGCGTTTCTGGCTTCGCCGGCCTCGGACTATGTCACGGGTCAGGTGATCTACGTGGATGGCGGTTTCGTGGCCGGCGATGATTGGCCGCTGCCGGGCGCGGCGACGGTGTAGCGCAGGCGTCCTCGCCTGCGGGTTCATCGGGCGTCCCGCCCGGTGGTTCCGGATTGCGGCGGGACGCCGCAGGAACCCGCAGCCGGGACGGCTGCGCTACGGACCGCGGCTCTATGAGCCGCAGCGACCGGGAAATGTGTTGGCGCTGCTGTTGTTCCTTGGCCCCGGGTGGTTGGCGGTTGCTGCGGGTCGCAGACCCGCGGTCCGCGGAATTGAAAACGAACCACCTGAAATGTGGCCGGGGAATTGAAGAAAGATGGTTGTGCAAACGTTGAGAAAGACAATGAAACGCCTTCGACTATTGGGGCTTCTGCCGTTGCTTCTGATGGAAGTCGTCATCGAGGGGGCTGAGAGGCCTGTGCGTCCGGTGCGGGTGGTGTACCTGGTTTCCGCCGACCGGGAGGAGAAGCCGGAGTATAAGGCGGCCCTCGAACACGCCATTCGCGATCTTCAGAAATGGTATTCCAAACAGCTCGACGGGCCGACCTTTCGATTGAACGAACCTGTGGTCGAGGTCGTGAAGAGCCGCGAGAATGGGGACTGGTTCTATGGGAACCCCAATGGACGAAACAAGGACGACTGGGGCTTCAACAACGCGTTGAAGGAGGCGAAACGTCTGCTGGGCGCGCGGTTCAACGATCCGGACAACATCTGGGTGATCTATTCCGACGGTCCCGGAAACAAGGGGCGGGGCGGCAATGGCGTCACGGTGTTGCCGGAGGACGATCTGCTGGGCCTGGTCGGCAAGCATCCGCAGCAGAAGAACCCGCTCCGGTGGATTGCGGGGCTGGGGCATGAAGTCGGGCATGCCTTCGGCCTGCCTCATCCCAGCGATACGAAAAAAGACGCGGACGCGCTCATGTGGACCGGCATCTATGGCAGGTACCCGGACAAGACCTATCTCACGGATCAGGACAAGAAGATCCTTCGGCGAAGTCCGTTCTTCTTTCATGCCGACGGCTCGCCCGTCTTCAACAAGGGCAAGGTGGTCCGGAGCTTTCGCTATGCCGGGGGAGCATTCCAACAGTTGGAGGGCAGGAACCCGGTCTATTGGATCGAGAGCAAGGAGGGCGACGATGTCGATTTTGTCTTTGAGGAACTGCGGCGGAACGAGACGTTCATCCTGATCCACGATGATTCGCGCCGGTTCACGATTCGCTTGCCGCTTGGCGGCGGGCGTTCGTTCCTGTCACGTGACGGAGAGAAGACCTGGCAGCCGCTTTATACGGTGAAGTCTGATTAGAGCAATGTGCGCCAGCCCCCGGATGAACATGAACAAACTCAAATGCCTTCTTTCGCTTGCCGTTGTTGGCTGCGGCGTTGTGTTGCACGCGGCAACCCAACCCAACATCGTCTTCCTCCTGGCCGACGACATGGGCTATGGCGACCTGGCCTGTTACGGGCATCCGGTGATCAAGTCGCCGAACCTGGACGGGCTCGCGAAGCAGGGCGTGCGGTTGACCGACTGCTATGCCGCGAGTCCGAACTGTTCTCCGGCGCGCACAGGCATCCTGACCGGTCGCAGCCCGTATCGCGTGGGGATGTATGACTTCGCGCGGTTCAAGCCACTGCATATTCCGAGAGACGAGCTGACCATGGCGGAGGTCCTGCGGGACGCCGGTTATCAGACGATGTTCGCGGGCAAGTGGCATTGCAGCGGCGACTTCGGGAAGCAGCCGAATCCGGGAGACCACGGTTTCGATCATTGGTTCGCGCATCCCAAGAACTTCGGTCACAACCCCGCCGGGTTTTATCGCAACGGGAAGGAGTTGCCGAAGCAGGAGGGATGGATGTCGGAGATCGTCGTGAACGAGGCGATGGATTTCATCTCGAAGCGCGACCGGTCGAGGCCCTTCATGACGATGCTGTGGTTCAGTGAGCCGCACGTGCCGGTCGTCGCCGCCGAGGAGTTCATTGCGCCCTACCGAGGCGAGGAGATCCGGAAGGCGGCGAAGGGGATCAAGCATGGCGGTCCGCAGGTGCTACACAATCCCGATGAAAAACACCGCGCGACCTATTACGGGATCGTCTCGATGCTGGACCACCACATCGGGCGTTTGCTGAAGCATTTGAAGAAGGCCGGTTTGGAGGACAACACGATCGTGGTCTTTACCAGCGACAACGGCCCGGAGCATCGTCCGAAGACATCCTTCGGCACGCCGGGGGATCTGCGCGGGGCGAAGGGGCACATGCACGAGGGCGGTTATCGCGTGCCGGGCATTGTTCGTTGGCCGGGAAAGATTGAGGCGGGAACTGTTTCCAGCGAGCCGGTCAACGGGACCGACTTTCTTCCGTCGCTGGCGGCTGCTGTTGGCGCGAAGCCCGATTACCCAAAAAAGATCGACGGCGCGAATGTCTTTCCCGCCCTGGCTGAAGGAAAGCCGGTTGATCGCGCCACCCCGATGATGTGGTGGCTGTGGCATGCGCGCGGGGCAAAGGAGGTCAGCATGCGGATCGGGAATTACAAGATGCTGGCCAACATGCTGCCGCAGCAGGAGATCTCGAACAATGACGCCAAGCAACCGAAGGGCATGCCCATCATGGATTTCATCAAGCAATCGGAGCTCGGCAACTTCACGATGTACAATCTCGTGGAAGATATGTCGGAGACGACGGAGCTTTCGAAGGCTGAGCCGCAGCGGTATGAATCGATGAAACGCCGGATGATCGAGCTGCACGCGGAGATCCGCGCGGAAGGGCCGGTTTACCCGTTGGGGGCTGGAAAGAAGAAAGAGACCAGATGAAACTGAAAGAAGAAACGGGGTTGATTGCCCGCATCCATCGGAGGGCGTTTGCCCTGTTCGCGAAAATGCTGTGCGTGGCATCGCTGGCGTTGTCGGTGGAGGTTTTTGCCGGCGAAAGTCCGAACATTGTTTTGTTCCTTGTCGATGACATGGGCTGGCAGGACACGTCCGTGCCGTTTCATTCGACGGAGACGCCATTCAACCGGCGTTACCGGACGCCGAACATGGAGCGTCTTGCGGCTCGCGGCATGAAGTTCACGCAGGCCTACGCCTGCAGCGTCTGTTCCCCGACGCGCGTCAGCCTGATGACGGGGCTCAACGCCGCGCGGCACCGCGTCACCAACTGGACCCTGCGCAAGAACGCGACCAACGATCGGAAACACCCGGCGCTCGTGTTCCCTCGTTGGAATGTGAACGGTCTGAGCCCTGTCGCGGGCGTCGAACGGACCGTCCATGCGAAGGCGCTGCCCGCATTTCTTGGGGAGGCGGGGTATCGGACCATTCACGCGGGGAAAGCCCATTTCGGGGCGGTCGGAACGCCAGCGGCCGATCCGCGGGCGGTGGGATTCGACGTCAATATCGGCGGTCACGCGGCGGGCGGTCCGGGCAGTTTCCTGGGAACGCAGAACTTCAGCGCGGTCTGGCGCAAGGGCGACAAGATCTGGGACGTGCCCGGGCTGGAGGAATACCACGGAAAGGACATTTTCCTGACGGAAGCTTTGACCCGCAAGGCCTTGGCGGCCGTGGACGGGGCGGTTGCGGAGAAGAAACCCTTCTTCCTCTATATGGCGCACTATGCCGTGCATGTGCCCTTCGCCGAGGATCGACGCTTCTATCAGAAGTATCGCGATGCCGGGCTTGATCGCATCGAGGCCATGTACTCCGCCATGGTGGAAGGCATGGACAAGTCCCTCGGCGATATCATGGATCATATTGAGGCGCGCGGTTTGGAGGACGACACGATTGTGATGTTCATGTCGGACAATGGGGGCTTGAGCGCGCATGGACGCGGGGGGGCGAGGCACTCGCACAACAGGCCCTTGTCGAGCGGCAAGGGCTCGGCTCATGAGGGAGGCGTTCGTGTGCCGATGATTGTCCATTGGCCCGGCGTGACCAAGGTCGGCTCCGTATGCTCCCAGCCCGTGATCATCGAGGACTTCTTCCCGACAATCCTCGAAATGGCCGGCGTCAGGAAACCCCGACAGATCGGCGGCGTCATCGACGGCCGGAGCTTCACGCGACTGGTGCGCGGCGAGCGTGACCCGTCTCGCGATGAGCGACCGTTGTTCTGGCATTTTCCGAACAACTGGGGGCCGAAGGGGCCGGGAATCGGAGCCTCCAGCGCCGTGCGGGTCGGGAATTGGAAACTGATTCACTACTACGAGCCTGGTCGGGCCGACGAACTCTTCAATCTTGCCCGCGATCTCGGCGAACGGAACAACCTTGCGGAAAGCGAGCCGGAGATCCGGCAGGATCTGGGCAGGCGGTTGGCGGGTTATCTCAAGGCGGCTGGCGCCCAGTTTCCCAAAGACCGCGCCACCGGAAGGACGTTGGTTTACACGGTGGATTGAAAGGGGTGGAGCCTGGCTGGGGCTGACTACAAACGAAGAGACCATGACTGAAAAGACCGACTCAGCAGAGACGACGGGAGTCTCGACGGAGGCGACGCCAAAGGGGCGTCCAATGCGGCTCAAACCCAGGGCCCTCAAGTTCGCCCGGCGCGCGCATCTTTACGCGGGGTTGTTTCTGCTGCCGTGGGTGTTCCTCTACGGCATCACGGGGGCGATGTACAATCACCAGGGTTTGTTTCCCGTGTCTGAGGTCCGATCCGTATCCGCTGATCAGCTTTCTGAAGGAAGCCTGAATCAGTTTCCGGGGCCCGATGAGCTGGCGGAGCAGGTGGTTGTCGCGCTACAGGCGGCCGCGCCCGGGACGCGGATCGCGTTGGCGGAGTCGCATGGCACCGCGTTCAACAATCCCCTGGCTCTCGAAACACAGATCGGGGGCGCCAAGCACGTGGTGCGCATAGACCCTGTTGAATTGTCGGCCGAGATCTTTGAACGTCCGGTGAATGAGGAACAACAGGAGCAGGTCCGCATGCTGGGCAGCGTGCATCATGTGCGACTGACCCCGAATCCCTACGAGATGGCGCGCTCCGCTGTGCCCGGGATCGCGTCTGCCGCGGGACTGGGAACCACCACGACGTCGAGGCCGCAGGGCTGGTGCAAGCTGAACTTCCTTGCCGAAGTCGACGGCGACCTGGCCCGGGTGACCTACGTGCTGCGGGATGGGCACGTCGATGTGGCGAAGTTCACCGGGGAGGACGGGATGATGTTGCGGCAGACCTTTCTCCGGTTGCACAGCTTTCATGGCCGTTCGCCCGGTTGGAGCGCGCGCAATACCTGGTCGCTGTTCATCGACGCCATGGCCATCGCCATGGTGATGTGGGGCGTCACCGGACTGGTGATGTGGTGGCAGTTGAAGAGCGTGCGGGTCGTCGGAGGAATTGTGCTGGCGGTCAGCGCGGTTGTCGCGATTGCGATGTTCCTGAACATGGAGCATTTCCACGCAATGACGCGGATGTAATCCCCAAGGAGGGGCGACATTTCTGTCGCCCTGCCGGCGAAGCCGGCACGATGGCGCGTTCGTCAAGATGCTGCGCCGGGGCATGGTCGGGAATCTGCCGATGGCCAGCGCTTCAACTGGCCGCGTTGCGGCCACGGCGACAGGAATGTCGCCGCTCCTTGAGGCGCATTTCCGCTATTCTGCCATCAATTTTTCGATCGACTCATCCATTGCCTTCGCTCCGGGGAATCCGACCCACTTGTGGCGGATGATTCCTTTGGCATCGAGCAGGTAGTAGGCGGGCGTGGCCGGGGAGTTCCATTGTTCGAACACCTCCCGGTTCGGTTTGAAGGTCCGCCAGTCCAGTTCCTCGCGGCGCATGATCTGGTCGAGTCGATCGGGTTTCGCGGTGAAGGCGCAGAATCCTATCAGGGCAAAGGGCTTCCCCTTGAACTTGTTCACGAGCGACCGCTCGTGGGGCCAGTTGGCCCGTCAAGTGAGTCACAAGTCGCTCCAGAAATAGAGCAGCACGACCCTGCCCCGGTAGTCGCCGAGCTTGAAGTGGACGTCGTTCTGGTCCACGCCGGCGATCTCCGGCGCCGGTTGTCCCGGAGTGAGATGGCGCAGTTCGTAAAGCGCGTGATCCGCCCGTTGGGCGATGGCGTCGCCGAAGGGCGATTTGACATCGGTGTATTGCGCGGCCTGCTCCAGGAGTTTTTCCATGCGGCGTTCGGCGCCGTTCGCTTTCAGCGTGCGAAGGCGGGGCAGGTAATCTGATCCGAACAGCGCGTCGTAGCGGGCCGACAATTCCGGCCTTTCGTCGGCGAGTCGCAGCGCATGGAGGCGGTCGTTCAGGAAGGCCGCCTGCCAGAGTGTCGCCAGGGCCTTGATCTCGCGGTGGGGGCTGGATTCCGCCGCAGCCGACAGGATCTTCTCGGACTCGAGGCGGTAGCCGTAGCGGGCGCGATCGACCACGCCGCCGAGTTCCTTGTCGTTCAGGTGTCGGCTCACGACCAGATCCACGATCTCCCCGGCCAGGTCCGGATTCGTCTCGACGGGAAAGTGTTCCGTGTTCGTTTCCCAAGCCCGCGTGGCCGCGGAATCGGTGTTGCCCATGACCTGGATCGCCTGCTTCAGGGAGGCGAGAGCGACCGGATCGTCCGGATGCTCTCTTGCCAGATTCACGAATCGTCCGGCGTAGGGGGCGAGCCTGCCGACAATCTCCTTCCGCTTCAGGTCGGTGTCCGCCGCTCGGATTCCGGTGGTGACGGCGTTGTAGTCCTTAAGCAGGGCCTTGTATTGCTGGGTAGGTGTGGGAGGGGCGGCTTGGATTGAGGCGACGGAACCTAGACAGAAGGCGATCAGCGCCGACAGAAGACGTCGAACACGCGGGGCTTCGCTACGCTCGCACGCTGAGAAATGGGTATTGCGGTCCGCCTTCGCTATACAGCTTCGTCGCGACAGGCAGCAATACCCCACCAAGGTGGGGCAAAGCTGCCGGTTTGCCCATTTTTCAGCCAGAGCGAGCAACGCGATGCGCAGGCGTCCGGTCGCCAGAAAGTTTGTTCGCTGACAGTTCATCAGTTCTTTGGCGGGACGATCTCGTCCAGCACAGCCTGCAACTCCGCGCGTTGACGTTTCCTGGCGTCCTTGGCGAGCGGGGACTTTTCGGCGGGATCCTTCTTCATGTCGAACATACGGCCGTTGTCGTAGAGCTTCCAGGCGAGGGAGCGGACGCAGCGTTTGCCGCGGTTCTCAATGTAGATCCAGGGGCGGGTCCGGGCGCGTTCCTTCCCGAACAGGACGGGCGCGAAGCTGATGCCATCGCGCTCGACGCCGTCATTCGGAACGCCGCCGATCTCGGCGACGGTGGGCAGCAGGTCGGTCAGGTCCACCATGACTCCGGTCTCGCTGCCGGGCTCGATGCGGCCGGGCCAGTTGGCGATGTAGGGGACGCGTGTGCCGGTGTCGTCGAGTCGGCCCTTGCCGCCGGGGACGACCTTTCCATCGCGGATGGAGAAGGTCTTGGGGCGGATCATTTTTCCTTTCTCATTCACGTAGAGGTAGCTGGCGGAGGGGGTGCCATTGTCGGTAAGGAAAAGGATCAGGGTGTCCTTTCGCGCGCCCATGCGGTCGAGCGCGGCGACGAGACGGCCGACCATGTCGTCCATGGAGCCCATCATCTCGGCGAAGCTCATCCAGCGGCCGTCCCCGGCGTAGGCGACGTGGCGGCCCTTGAGATCGTCGGTGACGTCGTGGCAGAGGGCCATGGGGTAGTAGGCGAAGAAGGGCTTGCCGGCCTTGTGGTTGCGCTCCATGAAGTCGACCAGGAACTCGACGTAGAGATCGGGGCCGTATTTCCCCTTCGTGTCCGTGCGGAGCTTTCCGTTCTGGTAGAGGAGCGGATCGTGGTAGCGGCCGCCCTCGTGCCAGCCGAAGAGACACCACTCGTCGAAACCGGTGCGGCGCGGTTGCTCCAGGTCGTTCTTCATCATGCAGAGCTGCCATTTGCCGGCGACGGCCGTGGCGTAACCGCCGGCCTTCATGACGTCGCCGATGGAGTTGCCCTCGGCGGCGTCCGGATAGTCGCCCCACTTCTGGCCGGCCTTGCCGAACCGTACGGGATAGCGGCCTGTCATGAGGCTGATGCGCGTGGGGTGGCAGACGGGCATCGCATAGCCGTGATGAAACTTCATGCCGCCGGCGGCCAGGGCGTCGATGTGCGGGGTGGGGTGGCTCTGACCGCCGTAGCAGCCGATCGCGTCGGAGCCCACATCATCCGCCATGATGAGGAGGATGTTGGGTTTGGAGGGGGCGGCTGACAGCAGCAGGGGGGCAGCGATGGCTGCTACGAGCGAAAAGACGAAGAACCGAATTCGGTTGGGCATGGTGAGATCATTTCAGGATGTGGCGGCGCTGTGAAGAGTGAAGTGGGCGCCGAAGTGCGCGGGGAGGTTGATCGACTACGGAATACGCGAAAAACACGGAAACGGAGCAAATCCGGTCGAAGGTCTTGCTCTGTGGTTCTCCGTGTCCTCCGTGGACTCCGTGTTCAATTCAGCGCTTTGAGCATGGCCAAAGCGCGGTTCTTCAACACAGAGGCCGCAGAGGACACGGAGAACCACAGAGGGGGGATTCGATGGACAGCGGCGCGCGCCCTCCTGCCGCGCATTCAGTGTATTCCGTGGTTTTGCTGTTGGAGCTTCCTGTTCTTGACCGTGTGCAGCAACCGTCGGACCGCGGGTCTGTGACCCGCAGCGACGCTGAAGGCTCACAGCCATGGTTCGAACCTCAGCCCTGCCCGGCCGGAGGTTGCTGCGGCTCATAGAGCCGCGGTCCGGCGCGCTTCTTTGAATCGACGCGGAATGCGACAATGAACGGTCCGGAAAGCCGCTTTCGGACTTCCGGTGATTCGTGCATGATCCGCCCTCATGAGATTCCTCCCGGCGATTTTCGTTTTGCTGATGGTTGGCGGCGCCTGCGCCGCGCCGCCGCCGAACATCGTCCTGATCATGGCGGATGATCTGGGTTACGGGGATCTGGGCTGCTATGGCAGCCGGCTGAGCCGCACGCCGCACATCGACGCGCTGGCGGAGGGCGGGTTGCGTTTCACTGATTTTCATTCGTCGGGCCCGATGTGTTCCCCGACGCGGGCGGCGACCCTGACCGGGCTTTATCAGCAGCGCTTCGGTTTGAGGTTTGATTCGGCTCTCTCGGGCGTGAATGACCGCGAAACCGGCCTGCCCTTGGCGGCGGTGACAGTTGCGGAAGTCCTGAAGCAGCGCGGCTACGCGACAGCGTGCTTTGGCAAGTGGCACCTGGGCTATCAGCCGCCTTTCCTGCCGCTGAGCCAGGGCTTTGATGAATTCCGCGGATTGGGATCCGGCGACGGCGATTTTCACACGCACATCGATCGCTCGGGGAATGAGGACTGGTGGCGCGGCAATGAGCTGAAGGCGGAGAAGGGCTACACCACGTATCTGCTGACGCGCTACAGCGTGGACTTCATTCGTCGTCATCGTGAACGGCCGTTTTTTCTCTACGCGCCGCACCTCGCGATTCATTTCCCCTGGCAGGGGCCGGACGATCCGCCGCATCGCACGAAGGGGAAGAGCTGGCACAAGGACAAGTGGGGCGTGATCCCGGATCGAGGCAATGTCGGGCCGCATGTGAAGGCCATGATCGAATCGATGGACCAGAGCGTCGGGGAAACGATGGCGGCGTTGAGGCAGTGGGGCTTGGTGAAGAATACCCTGGTGATCCTCACCTCGGACAACGGCGGCTACCTGACCTACGGAAAGGATTTCAGAAACATCTCCAGCAACGGTCCGCTGCGCGGGCAGAAGGGGCAACTCTACGAGGGCGGCCATCGCGTGCCGTTCATCGCCAGTTGGCCGGGGAGGATTGCGCCGGGGACGACGGATGAAACGGCGCATTCAACGGACCTGTTTGCGACCTTTGTCCGATTGTCCGGCGGCGGGGGAGTTGGTCACGCGTGCGATGGCGTGGACTTGTCGCCGTTGTTGTTTGAAGGAGAATCATTGTCGGAGAGGATGCTGTTCTGGCGCAAGGGCGCGGAGCGGGCAGTGCGGAGCGGCCGCTGGAAATTGCGCGAAGCAGGGAACAAGGCGGAGTTGTATGATCTTTCGGCGGACTTGGGCGAGACGAGGAATCTGGCGGCCGGCAACCCGGAGTTGGTGGAACGATTGCGAAAGGCATGGCGGGACTGGGAAGCGGATGTGAACCAAAGCGCGCAGCGATACGGAACAACGAAATGAACGGCGGGGGATTTCAACTACGGAATACGCGGAAGAGGGAAGAAGCCGATCGAAGGTCTTTCTCTGTGGTTCTCCGTGCCCTCCGTGGGCTCTGTGTTCGATTCAGCGCTTTGAGCATGGCCAAAGCGCCGTTTTTCAACACAGAGGTCGCAGAGAACTCAGAGAACCAAAGAGGAGGCTTTGAGTGGACCCAACCGGCATCATTCTTCCGCGTATTCGGTGTATTCCGTAGTTCTTTGATTCTGGCCCTTTTTGCGGTTGCGGTTGAGGGGGCGCCACGGCAACCCAACATCGTTTTTCTCATGGCGGACGATCTGGGGTATGGCGCCGCGGGTTGTTATGGCGGGACGACCATCGCGACGCCAAACATTGATCGCCTGGCTGAGCAGGGAATGCGTTTCACGCAGGCCTATTCCGGAGGCTGTGTCTGCACGCCGGCGCGGTGTGTGTTGATGACCGGCGTGCACAACGGTCGCGCCGCCGCCCGCGACAATGTGCCGCATTACCACACCTATCTGAAGGACGAGGATGTGACGGTGGCGGAGGTCCTGAAGTCGGTCGGTTATCGGTGCGGCGGGGTGGGCAAGTGGTCGCTCGGCGACGCCGGCACAGAAGGGCGCGCGACGAACCAGGGCTTTGATTCCTGGTTCGGTTACCTCAATCAGGACCACGCGCACTACTACTATCCGGAGTATCTTGATGACGACGAGAAGCGGCTGGAATTGAAGGGTAACGGCGAGTCGCGCGCTCATTACAGCCACGACCTGATCGTCGGGCGGGCGTTGAAATTCATCCGGGAATCGAAGGACGGCCCGTTCTTTCTCTATGGGGCCTTTACGCCGCCTCATTTCGCGGCGCGGGATGAGGACAAGGACGGCTTCACCGTTCCGACGACGGAGCCGTATTCCGATCGTGAATGGGACATGCGTTCGAAGAAATACGCCGCCATGGTTCATCGTCTCGACGAAGGTGTGGGGCGGATCGTCCGGCTGATTGATGAACTGGGCCTGCGGGAAAGAACCTTGATCGTGTTCACCAGCGATCAGGGCGGTCACAAGACCATCCACCAACGCTTCCGGACCAGCGGTCCCCTGCGCGGTTTCAAGCGCGACCTGTATGAGGGCGGCATCCGTGTTCCGTTCATTGCCCGATGGCCGGGGAGTGTTCCAAGCGGACGAACCAGCGATGAGGTCATCGCTTTTCAGGACATGCTGCCGACCTTTGCCACGTTGGCGGGGGCGAGGTCGGTTCCGGATGTGGATGGGATGGATGTCTCGGCTGCGCTGGGTGGAGAAAAGCTGCCGAAGACGCGCGAATTCCTTTACTGGGATTACGGCCATTGTCGCGGAGACAACTACGCACAGGCTGCGCGCTGGGGAGATTGGAAGGGCATCCGAACCGTGAAGAATGGCAACCGGATGGAGCTCTACAATCTAACAAAGGACATCGGTGAGACGACGGATGTCGCCGCCGGGCATCCGGAGATTGTGTCCCGGATCGCGGCCATCATGAAGAAGGCGGTGACGTCCAATCCGCGCTACGAGGTCGGCACGGTCTACAAGGGGAAGCCGATCTGGCGGAAGGGGGACTGATCTCCAAGGAGGGGCGGCATTCCTGCCGCCCTGTCGGCGCAGCCGGCACAAAGACGCGGGCATGCGGCAGTCTGTTTCGTTTTCGAGCGGCGTGGTTGCAATCAGTGTTTTCTCTGGCCCATTCAGGGCCACGGCGACAGGAATGTCGCCGCACCTTGGCTTGGCGCGACGCGCGTTCTCGCGAAGCCTCACCCCCGCTCGTCCGGCACGAAGCGTCTCAGACGGCGCGCAAATTCATGGGCCAGGGCGCTCATCTTTTTCGCGCGCTCCGGGGTGAGTTGGCGTTGGCAGTTGAAGTCCCAGAGGGCCAGCCAATGGTCGAAGAACTCGGGTTGGATTCCGATGCTGCGATGCGCGCCGACGAGGCCGCCCCGGTAGGTCGAGGGACCGCCGGTCTGAAGGGCCCAGAAATCGGCGATCTTGGCGAGGTGCGATTCCCAATCCTGGATCTGCCGATTGAAGATCGGACCGATCACGCCGTGTTGGCGGACGTCCATGTAGAAGGGGCGGATGAACTCCAGGATGCCTTCGTGGCCGCCGAGTTGGGCGTAGAGGGTTTCGGAATCGGACGCGTGGGTCATGTTGCTTGGATAGCCTTTCGGATCGCGGTAATCAAGATTGCCCCACGGATGGCAAAGCCGACCCACGGATAAAGAAAGGGCATCCGTGGGGCGACTTTGCGATCCGAGGGGTTTTCGACTTCGTTCATCGCGGCCAGGTTCGAAGAGTCTTGCCGCTGGTCGATCGAAGGGTCAGGTCGGAAATGACGGAGGTCCCGGTCGTGTCGCCGGTGTCGAGTCGGAGGCCGAGGATGGATTTCCTGGTGTCGATCCTGATGGAGATGTCCCGCCACTGATTGTCGGGTTGGATCTTGAATTCCGTCCGTGGGCTGCCTGGCAGGTTTTGCTTGGGATTGGTTTGAACAAACAGTTCTCCTCCGGAGCCGGCCGAGGCCTTCAGGCGGAAGGTCAGTTCGTAGGGGCCGTCGGCGCCGATGTCCTTGATGCGATCGATGGCGATGCCGGGATCGTCGGCGCTGGTGAACTCGAGGTGGATCTCCTTGCCTTCGATGCGCATCCGGGTGTTCTTGCGGGCGCGGATCTTGTCGGGGCGGCGTTGGCTGCCCTTCGATCGGTTGTTGGTCGTCGAGGTTCGGCGTTTGCCGGTTTCTCCGAGCGGTTGCTTGAAGTCGGTCCATTCGGGGTGCAGGTGGCCCGTGGCCTTCTCAGCGACGGGGACGTTGGCCTTGGCGGGGGCCTTGAGGACGCTTTCGGTCATGGCATGCCAGCGATTTGCCATCTGTTTGAGGCGGTCGGGTTGGCTGGCGGCGAGGTTGTTCAACTCGGTGCGGTCGTGGGCGAGGTTGTAGAGTTCCCATGGTTGGCGGCGAAAGCTGACGAGCTTCCAATTGCCGTCGCGCAGGGCGCGGTCGTCGGAGAAGAGGAAATGGATGGGCGTCTTGCGGGTGAGCGGTTTGCCTTGGAGAAGCGGAAACAGTGAAGTCCCTGAAACGGGCTCCAGTTCCCGGCCCGGCCAGGTCGTGGGAATCGAGGCGCTGGCCATGTCGGCCAGGGTGGGCAGCATGTCGACGAGGTGGGCGGGCTCGTGGGTGATGGAGCCGGGCCTGTGTTTCAAGCCTGCCGGCCAATGAACGACGCCCGGTGTGCAGATCCCTCCTTCGAACTGGTTCTGCTTGTAGTAGCGGAAAGGCGAATTGCGCGCCCAGGCCCAGCCGGTGCTGTCGCTCCAGGTCACGTCGGGCTCGTAGGGCATGCGATCCAACTTCGGGCTGCGCCGGTCGTAGGGGCAGGCGCCGTTGTCGGAGACGAACAGGATGAAGGTGTTTTCAAACTCGCCGGCGCGCTTGAGGTCGGCGATCACGCGCCCAAGTTCCTGGTCGATGCGGTCGATCATCCCGGCGAGGGCGGTCATACGCTTCGTTTCCCATGTCTGGCGGTCTTTCGGCAGGTCTTTCCACGCTGGGATGTGATCGGGGCGGGGGGATGGCTCCACATCCATGCCGAAGAGGCCGAGTTTGCGTTGCTTCGCAAGGCGGGTTTCGCGGACGGCGTCCCAGCCCTTGTCATAGCGGCCGAGGTATTTCTCGTAGTCCTTCTTGAGCGGTTGGAGCGGCGCGTGCGGGGCGTTGAAGGCGAGGTAGAGATACCAGGGCTTTTTCGTGGTTCGAGCTTCATTGAGGAACTTCAACGCAAAATCGACCTTGGCGACGGTTGTGTAGAATCCGGACTCAGGGACCTTCCATGGCTCGCCATTGAGGCGGAACGTCCTGTCGCCGCGATAGAAGTTGCAGGCGCCGCTGAGGTGGCCGAAGTAGCGTTGAAAGCCGAAGCCGGTGGGTTGCTTGTCGAGGTGCCATTTGCCCGACATGGCGGTGAAGTAGCCGGCCTTGCCCAGGACTTCGGCCGAGGTGGTGGCGCGGCTGAGGCTTGTGTTGCCGGCCTGGAAGGCGTAGCGGCCCGTCAGCAGACTGATGCGCGAGGAGTGGCACTTGGCGGTGTTGTAGAACTGGGAGAAACGCAGACCGTTGGCCGCCAGCGCGTCGAGGTTCGGCGTCTCGATTTCACTGCCGTAGCAACCGAGGTCGGAGAAACCCAGATCGTCGGCCATGACGATGAGGAAGTTGGGGCGTGGCGCGGCTGCGGAAGCGAGGATTGTCGACCACAAGAAGGAAACCAGAAGGCAGAGTTTGCGCATGGGGAGACACTAACGATGGCGTCGAATGAAAAGAAGCAGGAAGAGATTGTTGAACTGCGGAATACGCGGAACACACGGAAATGGAATTCATGCTCAGAAGACTTCTTCCGTGTGTTCCGCGTATTCCGTAGTTCAAAGACGAGCGTTCGTGCTGGACGGCGTACTTTTGGTCGCCATGATTCCAGCCCGATGAAGAAGATTCTCTCCGCCTTTGTTCTCACGTTTGCCTTTGCCGCGGCCTCGTCCGCCGCGACGAGCAAACCCAACATCCTTTGGATCTTCGCCGAGGACACGTCGCCCTGGATGGGCTGCTATGGCTCCGAGGTCAATGCCGACGCCACGCCAAACATTGACGCGTTGGCGAAATCGGGCGTCCTGTTCCGTCGGGCGTTTGTTCCGGCGCCGGTTTGTTCGGCCTGTCGTTCGGCGATGATGGGCGGGCGGAGCCAGATCCGCTTTGGCGCGCACGAGCATCGTTCCGGCCGCGGCACCAACAAGATTCATATGCCCAAGGGCATGAAGCTGCTGCCGCAGCTCATGAAGGAGAACGGCTACTTCACCTTCAACCACGGCAAGACGGACTACAATTTCGAATGGGATCAGGATGCGACCTACTCGGCTCAATTGAAGCAGGGCAAGGCGGAGATCTTCGACGCATTGAAGGACAGGCAGCCTTTCTTCGGCCAGATTCAGACCCGCGGCGGGAAGAACAACACGTCCCGGTTTCCGGCCAGGCGCAAGACCGATCCGGCCTCGGTGACCGTGCCGCCGGATTATCCGCAGAACCAGATCTATCGAGAGGTCGTCGCCCAGCATCACGACGCCATCCGCATGGACGACGATCTGATCGGGAGGATCATGGAAAATCTGGAGGCGTCGGGCATGGCGGACAACACCATCGTCGTCTACTTCGGCGACCACGGCGCAAACAACCTGGTGCGCCACAAGCAGATGCCGACGGAAGGCGGGTTGCACGTGCCATTCATCGTCAAGGGCCCCAAGAAGCATGTCCCGCGGCAGGGCGTGCGTGAAGATCTGGTGAACCTGTTGGACCTCTCCGCGACGACCCTCGCCTGGGGCGGGGTGAAGCAGCCCAAGTGGTATGAAGGGCAGGATCTGTTTGCCGCGAATTTCAAGCCGCGAGCCTTCGTGACGGCGGCGAAGGATCGTCTGGATCATACCCTGGATCGCGTGCGCACGGTGCGGACGGATCGCTTCCGCTACACCCGGAACTACAAGTTGGACCGCATCTTCCTTCAGCCGCAATACCGAGATCGGCAACCCTACCTGAAGAACCTTCGCGAGCTCTACGCGACCGGCAAACTTTCGCCCAAGCTGAAGGAGATCTACTTCGGTGAACGTCCGGCCGAGGAGTTGTACGACGTTTCGAAGGATCCGGCGCAGATCAACAACCTGGCGAAGAATCCGAAATTCAAGCGGGAGTTGAATCGGCATCGCAAGCTGCTCGACGACTGGCTGGCCAAGGGCGACACCGGCGAGGGCGAGGAGCCGATCGAGGAGATGCGCGAGAATGCCGACGGCAAGAAATGGGGGCAGGGCGTGAATCCGGAATACGAGGTCTATCGGACTGACAGTGACGGCGACGGCCTGTCCGACACCTGGGAAAAGGAGAACGGCCGCGATCCGCAGGATGGACGACTGGTCTTCGAATTCGACTGCGGCGGCTGGCAGACCGAGGGCTGGAAGGCGACGGCAGGCATCAAGGACAACATTGCCGGCTTTCAGGGTTATCTGGATTTTGCCTTGGCCGCCGGTTCGGGTTCGATTTCGCGCAGCGGTCTGAAAGCCAGGGCGACGGACGCCGACAAGGCCTTGGTCGTGAAGCTCCGCGCGTCGAAGCGCGTCAGTGTACAGGTCTCGGCGAATGGGAAAAAGTTGGGCAAGGCCGTGAACGCGGCCGGCGGGAAGAAGTGGAGCTCGGTTCGCGTGCCGCTGAAAAGTGAAGCCGGATGGAACGGGACAATTGAGTCGCTCGACGTCAGTTTCAAGGGCCGCAAAGGCGCACTCGTTGAGGTGGATTCGATTGTGGTGGAGCGGTGACTGTGACTTGGAGCTGTGAGACCTCGTTCTAGATTCCAAGCGCCCCCGTCTGAGTTTACGACGGAAGAAATGGAAACGACATGGACGATGTACGTTGAGATTTGGACGAAGGTTTTCGAAGTCGTCTTGCGGGCGGATGACGCTCGGTTGAGCAGTTTTGTCGAGCAGCAACGTTCGGAATTGGAGGAATACGGCCCCGATATCTACTTCAATACAGTTCCGATCGATTGCGTTATATATGAGTTGGTTCCACCTAAATATCGGGACTTGCATGGAGCGGACCAGTTGCAGATTGCACGATCAATCAAGCGTAAGGTTTTGGCTGGGGCTCCAGCGGGCTTGAACGCGAGGGAGGTGGATTGGGACGAGATCCGTCAACGTTATGATGTCGAGTGCGCACGACTGCTTAAGGCCTGAAGGAATCCCTGACTCTCTTGCTGACTCAGTTCAGATTCTATGCACCTCATGGCCGGACGCCTGCGCATCGCTTTGCTCGCTCTGGCTGAAAAATGGGCAAACCGGCAGGTTTGCCTCACCGTGGTGGGGTATTGCTGTCCCCCTTCGCGTAAAGCTACGGCGGGACAGGCCGCAAAACCCATTTCTCAGCGTGCGAGCGTAGCGAAGCCCCGCGTGTTCGGCGTTTTCTGTGTCGTTTACTGTTTGACCTGCACCCCGCGGTCAGGGCGCTTCCGTTCTACATTGCCAAGCGCGTGAGAGGGAACGACGATATGTCGATGCATAAGACGATTCGCTTTGTTCTGTGTTCCCTTCTTGTGGTTGCGACGGCCTCCGCCTCCGGCGCAAACAAACCCAATGTCCTTTTCATCGCCGTGGACGACCTGCGTCCGCAGCTGGGCTGTTATGGTCATGCCAACATGCGGACGCCGAACATCGACCGCCTGGCGAAGCGCGGTGTGGTGTTCAATCGCTCCTACTGCATGGTGCCGACCTGCGGCGCCTCGCGGGCCAGCCTGATGACGGGCGTTCGTCCGGCGCGCAATCGCTTTGTTTCCTATCAGACGAGGGCCGACAAGGACGCCCCCAACGCGGTCACGCTGAACACGCACTTCAGGAGCAACGGTTATTACACGGTTTCCAACGGCAAGGTCTTTCATCATGCTGACGACAACGCCAAGGGCTGGTCCGAACCGGCGTGGCGGCCGAAGACGGGAAGCATTTCGTATCATCGTCCGGAGAATCAGGCGCTGCATCTCAAGCGCGGGAAGGAACTGGGGCGTCGCGGGCGTGGTCCCGCCTACGAGGCGGCCGACGCGCCGGACGAGAACTACGGCGACGGCATGATCGCGCGCAAGGCGGTCGAGGATCTGCAACGCCTCAGCAGGCGGGATGAGCCGTTCTTTTTGGCGGTCGGCTTCCTGAAGCCGCACCTGCCGTTCGTCTGCCCGCAGAAGTATTGGGATCTGTATCCGGCGGATTCGATCAAGCTGCCCGAGACCTACCACCGGCCCAAGGACGCGCCTGACGAAGCCATTCATTCCTTCGGTGAAATGCGGGCCTATGCCGGCATTCCGAAGAAGGGGCCGGTTTCGAACGAGACGGCGTTGAATCTCATCCGCGGCTACTACGCCTGCGTCAGTTTCACCGACGCGCAGATCGGACGCGTGTTGGACGAACTGGATCGACTCAAGCTCGCGGACGACACGATCGTCGTCCTCTGGGGCGATCATGGCTGGAACCTGGGGGAGCACACGTTGTGGTGCAAACACTGCTGTTTTGAGACGTCGATGCGCGCGCCGCTCATCGTCAGTGCCCCCGGCATGCAGCGCGGGAAGATCACCCAGGGACTCACCGAGTTCATTGATATTTATCCGTCGTTGTGTGACCTGGCCGGCCTGGAGAAGCCGGGGCATCTGGAAGGCCGCAGTTTTGCGCCGTTGCTGAAGAATCCGGCCGCGAAGTGGAAGGAGTTTGCCATCGGCCGGTTTGGGCCGGGCGACACGATCCGCACGGACTGGCATCGGTTCACGGAATATCGAAGCAGGAAAGACCAGCCTGTCGCGCGCATGCTTTACGACCATGACAAGGATCCGGACGAGGATCGGAACATCTCGGAATTGCCTGTGAGCGCCGAGGCCGTGGAGAAACTGACGCGGCTCCTACGCGAGAACAAGGGCAAGCCCGGGAAGCGGTGACCCAAGGAGCGGCGACGATCGTAGAACGGGATTTATCCCGTTTGCCTGGCGTAGGGCGATGCAGAGCTTGTGGTAAGTCTGGCGGCTCTGTGGGAGGTTGGGCGTTGACTTGAAATGTTCGGCGCGCAGCAAACGGAATGAATTCCGTTCTACGGGACGCGATGCTGTTCTTGCCAACCGCCGCTGTCGTCCGAATGATCCGGGCATCATGCGATTTCCCAGATTGCCGCTATTCCTCTCATTCTTCCTGTCCGTCCCCTTCCTCGCTCCGGCCGCCGATCTACCGCATTGGATCGTGCCGGAGACGGTTTGGGATCTGAATTCCGGCCCTGGCGCGGTTCAAAGCCCCTTCCGCGTCGATCGCGCGATCAAGTCCGCCGAATTGCGCGGCGTCGCCGACTACTGCCAGATCAAGGTCCGGATCAACGGCGACCTGGTCGCTGAAACCGACTTCCTCGATCCGTTGTTTCGCCGCGACGTCACGGACTCGGTTCGCGCCGGCGACAACCGGATTGAGATCAAGGCGTTGGCCTCAAATGAAGGCCCCTCCGCTTTCTTCGCCCAGGTGAAGGTTGAATTTGCCGATGGAGGTTCGACGCTGATCAACACGACGCCGGATTGGACCGGCGGCGCCAGCCTCGGCGCGATCAATCCGGATTACTGGGACCTGGAAGGGAAGGGCATCCAGGTCGATGTCTTCGCGGATTACGAACAGTGGCAGGACGCCAAGAGCCTCGGCGAAAGCACGGCGGCGTCGAAGTTTCAGATTCCCGAGGGCTTTGAAATCGAACGGTTGCGTTCGGCCGGCAAGGACGAGGATTCGTGGATTGCCATGGCCTTCGATCCCAAGGGGCGCCTGATCGTTTCCCGCGAGCGGCAGGGCGGCCTGTTGCGCATGACGCTGCCGGAGAACAACGGCGGCGAGATGAAGGTGGAGGTCATCAACGAGGACATCGCCGAGATCCGCGGCGTCCTCTGGGCGCACGATGCGCTCTACGTGAACTCGAACAGCCACAACGTCCGCAAGGAGCCGCGCGACCGCACCGGCGGGCTCTATCGCCTGCGCGACACGAATGGCGACGATCGGATCGACACGGTGGAGCAGTTGGGCGAACGCACGGCGACCGGCGGTCACGGGCGCAACGACCTGACGCTCGGCCCGGACGGGAAGATCTACCTGATCGGCGGCGATTCGGTCGGGCTGCCGAAGAAGTTCAAGGACCTGACGCCGCGCGTGGCGAAGTTCCTGCCCGGCGACGATCGAAACCACGGCCACGTCATGCGCACCGACAAGGACGGGAAGACTTGGGAACTCGTCTGCAAGGGGTTGCGCAATCCCTACGGCATCGATTTCAATCCGGACGGCGAGATGTTCACCTACGACGCCGACGCCGAGCACGACATGGGTTCCCCCTGGTATCGTCCGACCCATGTCCGGCATCTCGTGCAGGGAGCGGACTACGGCTGGCGCGCCGTGACCGGGCAATGGCCGCCCTATTTCTGCGACCACGCGGACAACCCGCCCACGACGCTGATCATCGGCAAGGGCTCGCCGACCTCGGTGAAGTTCGGGACGCGCAGTTCCTACCCCGAACGCTACAAGAAAGCGCTGTTCGTTCAGGACTGGACCTACGGTCGCATCTTTGCCGTCCACATGACCCCGCGTGGCGCGAGTTATGCCTGCAAGGCCGAGCCCTTCCTGCAAGGCCGGCCGGCGAATGTCACTGACCTCGATTTCGGCCCCGATGGCGCGATGTATTTCGTGACCGGAGGGCGGGGGACCCAGTCTGGGTTGTATCGGGTGAAGTGGGTCGGGGCGGAGGTCGCCGAACGTGAAGTTGGGGCTCATGCCAAGTCTCGAGAACGGTCCGCAGCGGATTCCCGGGAACGGCGCCGGAAAATCGAAGAAATCCAGAATCAACCGTGGCCCACGTCGGGTCCCGGCTTACGATTGGAGAGGACGGAGGACGCCCTACGGGATCCGAACTCAAATGACCCGTGGTTGCGACATGCCGCGCGCAATGCCTTTGAGCTGATGGCGTTCGATGGGTTGGTTCGAGACGTTCGCCAACTGGAAAGCATGAAGCTTGAGAGCTTTCACCTGGCCAACTCCATGATCGACGGACTGCTTGCGCAGGTGAGATGGATTCCGGATGTCGTGCTCCCGATGTTCCCAATGGAGGAGAGCGCGAACAACCTGAATGCGATTCCCTTGCGCCGGCTGTCTGCCAACCGTCTTCTCGCCGCCCTTCGCGCCTACGAGATCATCCTCATCCGTTCGCCGAAGCTCGAAACCAACGTGGAAAGTATGATTCGCGCGAAACTGCTGCCGCTCTTCCCGTCCAAGTCCGATCCAGTCAACCGCCAACTTGCGGCGCTGCTCATCCGGTTGGGCGCGGCGGACGCCGTGCCGCGGACGATGAAGCTCATGGAGGCGGCAACCGATCAGCGCGAGCAGTTTCATCACCTGTTTGTACTGCGCGACGCCCGCAACGGTTGGACGGACGAACTGCGCGAGCGTTATTTCATCGCCTTGCGACAGGCTTCCAACTACCGCGGAGGCCGCGGCTTGCCCGGCTTCCTGGAACAGGTTCGTGACGACGCCCTGGCGGCCGTTCCCAACCCCAAGGCGCGCGCGCGCTTTGCCGCCTTGGCGAATGAGAACCGGCAGCCCAAGCTCAGCTACGCCGAACTCGTGGCGGATCGGAAGTTCGTGAAGGAATGGAAGCTGGGCGACTTCGACAGCGCCCTGAACTTTCCTCGCGCCGCCCGCGATCTGAAGAATGGCAGGAAGATGTATTCTGCGGGCGGTTGTGTCCTGTGCCATCAACTCGGCGGAACGGGACGCGTCTTCGGGCCGGATTTGAGCAACGTCTCCGGCCGCTTCAGTCGGCGCGATGTGTTGGAGTCGATCCTCGATCCGTCAAAGATCGTTTCGGAGAAATACCGGAATGTGACGGTCGAGACGACCGACGGCGAATCGCACACGGGGCAGGTCGTCATGGAGGGGGATTACCGGAAATCGAACCTGAAGCTGGTCACGAATCCGTTCGAACCGGATCAGGTCCTGGAAATTCCGAAGATCAAGATCGCCGGCAAGAAGGTCTCCGAGGTGTCAGCCATGCCCGAGGGGTTGATCAACACCTTGAGCAGGGAGGATATCCTCGATCTGCTGGCGTTTATCGAGGCGGGCGGGCGCGGAGAGTAGAACGGGATTTATCCCGTTTGCCTGGCGAAGGAAGGCGAAGGGCTTGCGGCATGGCTGAGCGCTTTGTTGCGGTTGGGCATTCGCCTGGAATGTCGGACGCGTAACAAACGGAATGAATTCCGTTCTACGTCGCGAGGCGCTTCCTTCATCCCTCCGCGTTGTCCTCCTTCGCCTCCTCCCCGTCGTCGCCGGTCGCCGGCCTGGTCGAGGCATCGATCCAATCCAGATACTCCTCGCTGCCGCCCAGGGTCGGCATGACCAGGAACTCCGGGGTGTCGTAAGGATGTTTCTCGTTGATGAGCTTTTCCAGTTCCGCGAGGCGGGCGGTGGTGGTCTTGAAAATGACCTGGGCTTCGTCGGCCTTCTGCAGTTTGTCCTCCCACCAGAAGAACGACTCGACCTTGGGGACGACATTGGCGCAGGCGGCCAGACGGGCTTCAAGAGCGGCCCCGGCCAATGCCTTGGCAACCTTGATGTCCGGAGCCGTGACGAGGACGACGACATGATGGCGGGTGTGTCTCACGACCTGGATTCTCGAAAAAGGGGCATCCAGCGACAAGCGTAATCGAGCGGGGGCGAAATGCTTGATTGCGTTGAGCCGGGCTGGGCGCTACAAATTTCGCAAATTCACCAGCGGGTGTAGTTCAATGGTAGAACGCAAGCTTCCCAAGCTTGACACGAGGGTTCG
>JAYPEY010000064.1:0-23761 GCA_038126035.1 Verrucomicrobiales bacterium
GGCGGCGTCACGCTCATCGCCGCCAACACGGACGATCTGACCGTTGAGCAGTTGGCGCCCAAGGATCCGTTTGTGATCGAGGAAAGTCCGATCGAGGAGCGTCTGGCAAGGTTGGCCATGGACCTCGGCGGGGTGGGGAGCCAGGAAAAGGCAGGGGAACTGATTGCGGAGGCGGCGCAGGACATGATCGGGTGGGAGGCGTTCATTCTGGATCTATACAATCCGGAATCCAAGGTCATCTCCGAGTTGATCTGCTACGACACCTTTGACGGGGAGATCCGCAAGGCGGAAACGGCGACCCGATCGCTGAAATTCAGTGAGATCACGCGCCGTGTGGTGGAGGAGGCGTCTTCGGAGTTGATCCGTCGGAAACCGGGCTCCGGTGAGTTTGAGGATCTGGTTCCCTTTGGCGACAAGGAGCGACGTTCGGCCTCGCTGATGTACGCGCCGTTGAAATCGAAGGGGCGCGTGGTCGGACTGGTTTCCGCCCAATCCTACGATCCTGCGGCGTTTGATGACAATGATCTGAAGACGCTCACGGAACTGGCCAGAACCTGCGGCGACGCCTTTGAGCGGATCGAGAACAATGCGGCCTTGAGGGCGTCGGAGACGCGTTTTCGCACGGTGGTGGAGACCCTTTCGGAGGGCATCATGATCTCGGATTCGGAGGGGCGGGTGGTCTACATGAACTCCGCCGTGACGAAGATGGCGGGATATTCCCGCGAGGAGATGTTGGGGAGACTGTATTTCGAGTTGATGCAGGATGAGGAAGACTGGCCGCGGGCGAGGGAGCGTAATCTTGATCGCATGAACGGACGGTCGGAATCCTATGAGATCCGCCTGAAGCGCCGGGATGGGACGAGATTCTGGGCGGAGATTCATGCCTGCCCCTTTGCGGAGCCTGATGGAACGCGCATTGGATCCCTGGCCTGCATCGTGGATATCGACGAACGGCGTCGCGCCGAGGAGCAACTGCGTCGCACCCACAAGATGGAGGCGGTCGGCCAGTTGTCGGCTGGGATCGCGCACGACTTCAACAACATTCTCACCATCATCGGCGGGCATACGGGGCTGCTTCTGGGCAAGGCGGAGAAAGATTCGCGTCAGTATCGGGCGCTGGAACAGATCGCCAACGCGAGCGACCGGGCCGCGGAGCTTACGTCCAAGTTGCTGGCGTTCAGTCGCAAGCAGAGCGTCACGGTGAGGCCGGTCGATCTGGGCAGGGTGGTCGAGGACTTCGCCCCCATGGTCCGCAGCGCCCTGGGTGAAACCGTGGAGATGCGCATTGAGGTGGCGGAGGCATTGCCGCACGCGATGGCGGATGTCGGCATGATCGGACAGGTGTTGACGAATCTGGCGGTCAATTCACGGGACGCGATGCCGAAGGGCGGAGAATTCAACGTCAGGTTGTCGCTGCGGAATGTTCCAGCGGGCGGGGATGTCCCCGAAGGCGCGAGGCCGGGGAACTACCTTTGTCTGGAGACCGAGGACACCGGTGAGGGCATTGCGGCGGAATTCCGGAGTCGGATCTTCGAGCCGTTTTTCTCGACCAAGGCGGAGGGCAAGGGCACCGGTTTGGGGTTGGCTTCGGTATTTGGCATCGTGCAGCAGCACAAGGGCTGGGTCGAAGTGGACAGCATCCAGGGCGAAGGAACGACCTTTCGCGTGATGATCCCCGTCGCGAACGATTTTGCGCCGGATGTCCCGCAGGGCGACGAACTGCCCGCGGTCCGGGCCAACGGGGAGACGATCCTGCTGGTCGAGGATGAGGCCTCGTTGTTGACGCTGAACAAGACGGTGCTGGAGGACTGCGGATATCGCGTGTTGGAGGCGTCGACCGGCGTCGCAGCGAGGGAGGTGTGGGACAGGCACAAGACCGACATCGATCTGCTGCTCACAGATGTCGTCATGCCCGGCGGGATAAACGGCTGTGAATTGGCCAAGGGCATTCTCGCCGAGCGTCCCGACCTGCCCGTTGTCTTTGTCAGCGGCTACAACAAGGACGTTCTGGACGGCTCGCTGAAGATCGAATTCGGCTTCAACTTTCTGGCCAAACCCTTCCGGCCCACTGAATTGCTGAAGACGGTGGATCAACGACTCGCGGCGTCCTGAGACGCCCGAACCGGGGGGCGTGGGAAGTGGTGGAGTGGGGGAGTGGTGGAGCCAGTTCACCCCGACCCAAAAAAGCGGCCTCGCAGACGGTGAAATCCGCGAGGCCATATGAACCGGGCCGCATGCCTTGTTCCCCCTATGACGCCTGAACCCTTATGACAAGTCGCATGGTTGTCCCCCGGAAATTGAGATCAATGTGCTTCGGTCGTTGTTCCGGACGCGGTGTTCGTCCGGTCGTGTGTGGCGCGGGAGAGCAACTCCATCCGCGCCTCTTCCTTCAGGAACTGGGCAAAGGCCTCTTCGGCCTGTTCCGTAAGGATCTGCACCTGAAGGCCGGCCGGAATGATCGGCTTCGCGCCGCCCAAGGATGTGGATTCAGTGTCGTATGCGCTCATGACTTTGTCCGGGCCATCATTGGCAAGGTTCGTGCCAGACTTGTTACGTTGGCGTGACAAACAGGGCGAAAAGAGGCCTGCTCAGTTGTGCGCCGGAAATTCGGCGGCGGGGAGCGGCGTTTGTTCGCCAACCGGGTGGCCGAGAATGGCGCGGTTCAATGCGGCTTCGGCCTGTTCGGTGAATACGTGGATACGCAGCGTGGAGGGGATCAGATGCCGCGCGGTGAGAGGGGGGATCTTGACGCGTTTTCTTTTCATGCCGGCCCCTATGGCATAAAGCGTGCCAGCCATGTCGCGAATCGATAAAAATGTGAGGAATTATCCTGGCTTGCCGGCGCCGTTCCACGGATCGATCTGGCGCAGCCCCTTGGCCTGCAACGCCTCGTAGACATCCGGCAGGTCGAAGCTCGCGAGCGCGTTGGGTAGCAGGCAGGACAACGGCCAGTCGTAATGCTCGGTCTGCGCGATGTCGGAATAGGACGACAGGGCGTTCTTCAGGGTCACGGATTTGACCTCCGACGCGAGCAGTGCGGCAAAGGCGGCGGGCAGACTGCCCCAGCCGCGTCCGGCAAGGTGGATCTCCCTGTGGCCAAAGGAGGCAAGCCAGTCGATGACGCGCAAAACGTCGAAAGTCTTCTGTCCCGGATAGGGGGCGTCGAGCATGAGCGAATGAACGGCGTAGAAATAGTCGCTGCCGTAGGGGCTCAGGAACGAGTCGGCGTTGGTGGTGTCGGGACGCGATTCACCGATGCCGCGGACGTCGCAGGCAAAGAACGAGGCGTCCTTGTGTCGGTCGATCAATTCCCTGACCAGAGGTTCCTCGCGCAGTTCCTGATCCGAGGAATGGTGTGAAATGTAGAGCACGGCCGGCCCGGCGCTCTTTGGCGGACGCGAATAGTGGCGTTCGTCGCTCAGTCGATGGACGAGCGCCTGGACGCCTGGTTCCGAGGTCACGGCGTAGGTGTTGAAGTATTTCTTCGGGTAGCCGCGGTTTCCCAGGGGACGCAAAATACGGTAATCGGGCGCGCCTTCCCGCGGTTTGAGGCGAAGCGCCCTGCTGACTGCCGCCCTGAGTTGTTTTCCGGAAAGAGGCTTTCGGGCGGCGCCCAGTCGTTCGCTCTTTGCGCGGGTGAAATCGAATACGGTCTTTGACTTGAGCGCCGCGACCTGGCCCTTGGGCGCGCAGTAAAGCGCGGGATCCTTTTCGATGGTCAGCGTCGGTTCCTGCTGCGCGGCGGAGACGCCGGTCGCGCGGTTGAACCACTGATACATGGCTTCGCGGTTCTCCTGCGAGTAGCCATGGTAGGATGGACCGATGAAAAGCCGGATGTTGTCGGGCTTGCCCAGCAGCGTGTAGAGGCGCTTCAGGCGGGCAAGGGTCTCCTCGGCGCCGCGCGCGTCGAAGTAGTCCTTTTCCTTGGCCAGCAGGATGACGGGCTTGGGAGCCATGGCGGCGATGAAATCGGAATGGTCCAGGCCGAGTTCGAGGACGCGCGGGGGGCATTGTTCGGTGTCGGCGGGCAGTTCGTTTTCCATGTTGCGGCGGAAGGTGGTCACGAAGCAGCTGGGCGCGCCCATGGTCCAGCGGCGTTCCACTCCGCAGAGCCAGGTGGTCATGGTGCCGCCGCCGGAATTGCCGGTGACGCCGATGTGTTCGGGATCCACCTCCGGCCGCGTGAGCAGATAGTCCAGCGCGCGGATGCCGTCCCAGGCGCGCCACGACGCCAGCGATTCACCGACCAGGAACTGCTGGTTGCCGCCGTGCAGGTGCTGGCGGGTGCCGACGCGGATGGTGTCCTTCGGTTTTCCCTCGTGGAACTCCAGATACTGCGAGCGTTCGCCCTGGCCGATGGGGTCGATGATGAAGACGACGTAACCCATGCGGGCAAGCCCCTGTGAGAAACTCTGGTAGGCCGTCTCCGCCTTGCCGTTGGTCGAATGCCCGCAGACGCCGATGACGCCGGGGCTTTTCTTTCGGCTCGTCCTGGGAAGGTAAAGGTTGCCCGTGACGAGAAAGCCGGGGCGGCTTTCGAAGATGACGTTCTCGATCCGATAGGCGTCGCGCTCGACGACGCCGGTGACGCGCGCGTTGAGCGGCGTCTTTTCCGGCCAGGGGCCGAAGCAGCGGTCGATGCGCTGCTGCACGGACTTCACATAGGCTTCGGCGTCGGCCTTCGTCCGCAGTTCGGAACGAACCTTGTTTGCCGCGGCCTCGACCCGGCGCACGCGTTGCACGAAGTATTCTTGGACCATCCGGGGAAAGCGGTTCAGCGGCTCCAGATCAGGTTTGCCGGAAGCGGCGGCGGCGAAGGCGTCGCTGACGGTCAGCCAGTCCATTGCGGTGAGACCGAGTGTGGCCAGAGCACCGGTCTTGATGGCTTGTCGACGATTGGGGGAGGTTGGGTTCATGCGGGGAGGAAATGGGTGTTGGGGCGATTGTTTTCTGAGGCTGGCGACACTATGCGGCAACGACGGGTGAGGCAATCCCAACAGGCCCGGGCGCCGTTTTCTTTCAGGCCTGAAGGGCCGGAACAGCGAAGCCCAGGGTGAAAGAAACCCTGGGACCGGAATCGAAACGAGACGAAGCCCTGAAAGGGCGGGACAATCGGGTGGTTTTGAACGAGGGCTTGTGTCGCCCTTGCAGGGCTCGTTGCTTCTTTCTCCATATCCCAGAGATTCACCCTGGGCTTTGTTGTCTCGCCCCGTTCGGGCTTCAGTCCTCCGCCTCGGTCATTCCTGCGGCGCCGCCCTGGACGAGTTTGTCGAGGTCCTCGTCGGACATGTCGTTGATGTGTTCGGGGCGGAGCGGACCGGTGATCTTCTGCTCCTCATTGAACCACTTGCCGAGGTCGACCAGCTTGCACTGTTTGGAACAGAAAGGGCCGTATTCGTCGGCGAACCAATCCCCGCGTTTCTGGCAGGTGGGGCACTTGACGATTGGATTGCCGCTCATGGTCGATGGAACTGCCTGAATACGCCGGGCGCGATCACCCTTCCAGTGGCTCAACGGAGGGGACGACTGACTCGAGGGCCAGCATGGCGCGTTCGTAGTCGTCGCTTTCGAAGATGGCGGCCAATTCAAGCGTGGCCTTGCCCCAGGGGAGGAAGAAGGAGATGTCGAAGTATTCCCGCCCGCCATGCTTCGTTTCGCAGGCGGTCAGGATCCCGGGTGTGCGGGCGATTTCGACCTCATAGGAAATCGGCGCGTCGAGGAGTTCCACTTCGCTTTCGTCGATTTCACGCAGGACGACGGTCTCCGCCGATTCCGTGGACTCGCTGGCCTCGGGGGATTCGGGGTGGAGAATGACGCCGAGTCGGCTGGAGCGGCGGTTGAAGGTGGGGCGTTCGAACCAGTCTCCGCGCTCGGGCGCCTCGGTGTTGTGATAGAAGCCGAGAGGAACGTCCAGGGACAGCCCCTCAAGCGGGTATTTCTGGTCCTTGCGGTGAGGGAAGGGGGTCTCGATCACTGCGACGTGCTCCCGGAGCCATTTCTGCCATTTGCGGACGTGCGTCAAAGGGTGTTCGGGAAACTCCTTGTCATACTTTGCGTCGTCGCTGCGGGTGAAGAGCGAAAGTTCCCGGATCAGCGGGTTGACCTTGTGGCCGAAGAGGTCGTCAAAGAAGGTCGAATTCTGGGGGCGGTAGCCGTAAGGATCCGCCTGCCAGCCAATGAGGTTGCCCTCGTTGTCGGTCGCGGGTTTTTCGATCTCGACGACGAAGCTTTCCCGCACGCCGGTGATGTCCTCCTCGTGATGGGAGACATGGATGTCGAGGAATCCGGTCTCCACCGGGACCAGGGTATTGCCCTCGTAGGAAAAGCCGGGCGCGCCTTCGCCGCGGGGGCGCTTGGTGATGGCGGTCAGGCCGGGTTCAGATTTCTCGCATTCGACGAGGCCGCCGCCTTCGCGGGCTGCGTCCAACCTCAGATCCAGACAGTAGGTGTCCAGAAGGGAGTCGCCGATGTCCAGCGGTTGCTTGAAGAATTCCACCGACAGGGCCGTGCCGTCGTCCGCCTGCCAGTAACCGTCCCGTTGCGTCCAATCAACGGGGAGCGAGAACTCAACCCCGTGGTCTGCGTAGCTGTCTGCCATTAGTCAAATTTGGGTCCCACGCGTTTGACGGTAACATAAAGGGCTCCCCGCACAAGCCCTCCGTCAGCCGCGTCCAGATTGTAATCGATCCCCATGGAGTGGACCGGCTCCACGGAACCAATATCGAGGAAGACGCTGCGTTTGTCCGGCAGCAGCTTGGCGGATCGGACCTCGATCTTGTCACGGCCGCGCTCGGCCATGTTGGACGGCTTGAAATCGGGAGAGCCGTAGTTCTTCGTCCACTTGTAGTTCCATTGCTCCACCGCGTAGCTCTCGATGTCCTCGGCGAGTTCCTTGTCGAGCGGTTGACTGAAGGTGATCTTCACGCCGTTCTGGTGAATGCTGAATGCGGACGGCAGGTAAAGCTTCTCGCCGGTATGACGCACGCGTTGGAGGCAGCCGTCGTGCAGGGCGGCCGTCTGCCAGCCTTTCAGCCCGGTGAGGTAGAGATTGCCGTCGTGGGGATTGAAGCGCGCGCGCATGACGCCGGATAGGAAACGGCCGGGAAGCTGGACCGCGCCGCCGTTCATGCCGCCGTTGGTTTCATCGCGCAGGATGGCCATGAATTTGCAGCGGCCGTAGGAGAGGTGGAGCATCTGTTCGGACAACGGCCCCCACGCGCCCTTGGGAACCCAGGTCTGGCCGCCGGCCGAGTTGTCCACGGGGCGGGGGATCCAGATCAACGGCGGATCGAAATCGGTCGGGGCGATGTCGCGCTTGTGCATGGGCATGTAGCCGTAGAAGCCGCCTTTCTGCACGACATCCAGACGCGTCTCGGGAACCCAGGTTCCCTGTTGGTCGGCGGCCGTGACGACGCCCTTGGGGCTGACGCCGAGGCCGTTGGGATTGCGGAAACCGGTCGCGATGACCTCGAGCTTCGAGCCGTCCTTGGAGACCTTGACGACCGTGCCGCCCTCGGGCGTGTTCTCGCCGCACTTGATGAACCAGAAGTTGCCCTCGGGATCCGTCTCCAGACAGGTGGTGAAGGAATGACCGCCGCCGCCGGAGACGGCGTCGTTGTTGAAGTTCTCGTAATAGTCGGCCTCGTTGTCGCCGTTCAGATCGTGCAGCCGCGTGATTTGGTCGCGCTCGAGGACGTGGACCTTGTTGTCGACCACCTTGAGGCCGAGCGGTTGATGCAGGCCGGTCGCGTAGCGTTTCCATTTCACCTCGTCGAGATCGTCGTCGATGCCGCTGACGCGCCAGACATCGCCGTGCACCGTGCAGACCGCGGCGTCGCCGTTGTCAAAGAAGTCCACGCCGGAAGTGAACATGAGGGCGTTCCAAGGATTCTTGAACGGGACCTTGATGGTGTCGGTGGCAAAGCCGTTCAAGGCCCGGCCGCGCGCGCCCTTGGTGGTGAGGACTTCGGGCCAGAGGGAGGGGCCGCCCTTCAACGGCGAGGCGGACGGTGCGGGCGCAGAGAGACGTTTGGTCAAGTCCACCGGCACGCTGGATGCCAAAGCGTGGAAATCGTAGGTGATGTCGAATGTGAATCTGCGCGCCTCGCGGGAGGGGGAGATGCGCGCAATGACTTGCCGGTTGGGGGTTAGCATGACCCTAACGCCGCCTTCCATCGGGATGGTCGCGATTCCGCAAAGGAATTGTTCCTTTCCATTCGAGAATGACAGCAAACCGTCAATGCCTTGTTTGGCGCTACTTTGTGCCGGCTGGTTTGTAATCTTAAAGCCGTTTGGAACTGTGCAAATCAATGCGTCCAATTGTTCCGTTGAAGGTCCGACTTCAAGGTTTCTCACGAACGAACCGATCTTCGCAGTCGTCTTGTGTTCGGGACTTTCGATTATAGCCGTGTTGCCGACGGTGTATTTGAGGAATACCCGATCCCCGTGCCGGTAAAGCCCCTTGAAATGCGCCCAGTCCTTCGGCAATGACCCCAGTTTGTTCGGGCGCGGATCGTCGAAGCTGCCGTCCTTGGCCCAGCCGGGCATCTTGTCGGTCTGGAACTGGATTTCGCCATCGGCGGAGGGCGGGATGGCAAGGCCGAAACGGTGGGACTCCATCTTGAGGAAGCTGCCGGTCCAGCCTGCGGTGTAACGCAGAGTCTCGGTGTCGAAACAGACGCCGGCCTTGCCGCCGGCCAGTTTGACCGCGATGCCCTTGGCGGCCCTGCCTTTGCCGGTGTTGATGGCGCCGCCGAGAAAGGGACCGGTGTCCATCTTCTGCCAGCGGTCGTCATGCCAGTCGGCGTCGGTTTGGCGGGTGGGGTCGTCGGCGTCGCCCGTGCCGGCGACCTTCCAGCTTTCGGTGTTTCCCTGCTGCGCCTTCTGTTCGGTCTTTGTCGCCGCGGCGAACCGGGCGGGCGCCGCTGTCTTGGAATGGTCCTTGAACTGGCGGTTTTTCTGAATGGTGTCGAACTTCCATAGGCCGATCGTCTGAGCATCATTCTGAAATGAAGCCGTCGGCGTCTTCGAAACATCGCGGACGCCAGTTGAAAGCCGGACCTCATCGATGAAGCCGTTGCAGCGGATCTTCCCGTCGTTCAGTGAGCCGATCGCCAGCGTCCCTGGAAGGCTCTTCCCTTTGTTGAACTTGATCGGCGCCTTCGTGACCTCCTTGCCGTCCACGAACAACGCCGCTTCCTTGTCGCTGACGGTCAGGCCGAGGTCGTGCCACTGGTCGTCGCAGATGTCCGTCTTGGCGCGGATGTGGTCGGGTGTGAAGCCGGGGAGGTAGGCGGTGAAATGGCCGGACTTCGGCATGCTGAAGATTTCCCAATGCGTCGCAGATGCCTTGGATTCATTGGCGACGAGGATGTTGTAGGAAGACCTGTCGGCGAGCTTGGCCCGACATTCGACGGTGAAGGGGCGTTGGCTGTAGATGGGCTTGGGCGTTATGCGAACCGACGTCGCCGCGGCGTTCAAGGCCTTGCCGAATCGGCCATCGACCGTCGTGGTCTTGGGCAACGGTTTTGCCTGGGCGCCCGCCTTGGCCTGTTGTTTCGGTTGGCCGGCTTTTTGTCGTTTCTCTGATTCCGCGGGCGACCATTGGCTGCCCGCGCGGAACAACAGGTTCTCCAAGGTGTCGGTCGGAGGATCGAAGGTGATATTCTCTCGGCCGACGGACCAGATCAGGCCGCGTCGGATGAGCGCGCCGGCGCCGCGGATTGACTCATCAGCGTGCCCGAGCAGGGTTTGAAAAACACGGGCCTTCTCGTAGTTGTAGGCGAAGGCCAGGGGCTCGTCCTTCTGGGTGACCTTGGAATGCGCGGTGACGAGCGGTTCGATGGGCTGGTCGCCAGCCTGGCGGAAGTAGAGTTCGTCGGTCGTGGAAAAGGGTTTCAAACCGCGGGTGATGGGATGCGACTGGTTGGCGATATCGACTTTGAAGGGGCCATACCTGTCGTGGCCGCTCCTGCCCTTGCCGTGAAGCCAATAGCGGCGGACCATTTTGGTGTGATACTCGGGCCAGACGGAGTTGGTGTTGGGAATGGTGGGTGTGAAGGCGCCGTTGGCGTAGTGGATGACGGAGAGGCCGCCGCCGCTTTTCAGGTAGTTGACAAAGCCCTCTTTCGCCGCGTCGCTGAGGCCGGGTTTGTCCCAGTTGCAGTAGTTCATCACGACGGCGTCGTAGTCGGCGCGCTTGATCTTCGCGAGGTCCTCGGGGTTCTCGGTGACGTGGGCGACGACGCGCGGGTCCTGCTCCAACACGCCGACCAGAGCTGCGGTGAGTTTGCGCCAGTCGTGACCGGGATGGTGATAACCGGTGACGATCAACGCCTTGACCGGTTGCTCCATCGTGGATTCCACGCCGCCTTCAGGGACTACGGCGCCGGCGGCCCAGACGATGGCGTTGAGCAAAAGCCTGCGATAACCCGGTTTGTGCCAGTTGTCGAAGTAATGGCCGCCGGTGAAGCCGAAGCCGCGTCCGCCATTCCTGCGTTCCAAGGCCCAGCCGACGATGTGGTCGCGCTGCTCGCCGGGCGGGCGGGTCAGGACGATCGGTTTCACGCGCGGATCGTCGGGGCGGAAGCGGATGTTGTAGTAGAATTCCTCCTTCAGGCTGAAGGGCTTCACGCCGCGGAGGATGGGGTGGTTGGCGTCGCCGAGTTGAGCGGGGGCCTCGTAGGTCTTGATGGCGGAATACCAGTTGTTCTTGCCGGAACCCTTCTCGTAATCGAAGTAGCCGCCGACCCATTCGGTGATGCGCTCGTGGAAGCGGCTGGGATTGAAGGTCGCCCAGTGCATCTGGATCAGGCCGCAGCCGCGCTGCATCTGCTTTTCAAGGATTTCGATCCGCTTTTGGACGTAGAGCGGGTGCGCGGTTTCCTCGCGGTTGGAGCCGTCGGAATCGAAGAGGATCAGGTCGGCGTCGTCGAGGGTGGTGGGGTCCTTGGGCCAGCCCTGGAAGTGCGCCTCGGTGACGACGTCCTTGAGGTTGGGCGAAGTGTCGAGGAGCTGTTTGATGAGGATGACGTCCTTTTCGTACTCGTGGATGCCCTTGCCGTGGCCGGTGATGGGGCCGGCGATGAGGACGATCTTCTTTGGGGCGGCGGTTGCAGCGAGGGTCCAACCAAACGCCATGAGAACGAAACAGAACAACGTGAACCGACTCAGGGCTCCGGGGTGTTGGATTGGTGTAGCGCAGGCGTCCCCGCCTGCGGGTTGTGGCGGCGTCCCGCCGCCTGGATCGAACGACCGGGCGGGGACGCCCGGCGAACCCGCGGCCGGGACGCCAGCCTTCGCAGAGCTTCGTCTCGGCAAGCCTGCGCTACGACGCGCGTGTGGGGGGATATAAGAGGCAGTCGGCATGGCTCCATTCATTGACGGTTCGGGAGACTACGGCAATGCGAAAAGGGAGCGGTTTGGGGCTGGCGAACGACGGCGATTATGCGAGGCTACGCGCCGCCCGATGGGCGACGACGCACATGCACACACACGACGACGACAACACGCGCGAGGAACTCAGCGCGGATCGCCCTGCGCACAGCCCGGCGACGCGGGCCACGTTGTGGCTGGTCCTGCTGGCGAGCGTGGGCGTAATTGTGTTTGTCGGGTTGCGGCTTTCCGATCTGCAGCGGGATCCGGAATTGGAGTTCAACATCCGGAAACTCACGGGTGAGGAGCTGGGGCAGCGGCTGGAGGGGCTGGCTGTTCTGCAATTGATCGCCGCCGAGCGCGATTCGGGCATCGCGCCGCGCAAGATCGAGCGGGCCCTGCCGGAATTGACCGCGGCAATGGACGATCCGGATGCGCGGGTCCGCTCCGCCGCGATGAAGGTCCTGATGACGATGGGGCCGCTGGGCGCGCCGGCCAAGGCGGCTGTGGCGCGCAATCTTGAGCATGACGATCCGGGAATGAGAAGCGGAGCCCTCGCGACCCTGTGGCGGATGGACCCGGACGACCCCGAACTGGTCGCGCGGGCGTTGGTGGTCGCCGGCGAGCAGGACATTCGCGCGGCGAGGGTGGGCGTTCAGATTCTGGGTGAGTTGGGCGAGCGCGCAAGGCCCGCGGCGGACGAATTGGAGAAGCTGGCTGAAAGGGAGGAGCTCATTGACGTGATCGCGGCGGCGATGGACGCGATCGTCGGAACGCCGCAGTAGGCGCGGCGGTCTGAGGCCGCTGGTCCGTTGGCATTCGGGGCGCGGCGCGTGGAACCCATGGAGCCTTCCTGCGATTCTCCGCTCCCCCCGGCGTCAAAACCCTTTTTTGTGGAATGTCGATTTGAATCCGAGCACACTCCGCGACCCGTCATGATCGGAGCCCTCCTCAAACCCGAACTGATCAAGATGATCGACGAGCGCGACTCGGCCGGTCTGCGGGAGGCGTTGGTCGAATTCCCCGTCGCGGAGATCGCCGAGATCTTTGAGGAGTTCGACACCGACCGGAAGGCGGTGATGATGCGGACGCTGCCCGATGAGCTGGCTGCGGACCTGTTTGAGGTTCTGGATCAGGACGAGCGGGAGTTGTTGGCGGACGCCCTGAAGACCGAGGAGTTGGTGGGGATCCTGGACGAGGTGGAGCCGGACGATCGCACCGACTTCCTGGAGGATCTCGAGGAGGAGGACGCCGAGAAACTGGTCAGCAAGCTGCGCCCGGAGGAGCGCGAGATGGCCGAGCGGTTGCTCGACTATCCCGAGGACTCCATCGGGCGCATCATGACGCCGGAGTTTGTGTCGATCGAGGACGACTGGACCGGGGGGTATGTCCTGGAGCATCTGCGGGCCATCGGGCGGGAGCGACGCGACGCGCTGCACGAGATGTTCGTCACCGACGCGAATGGGAGACTGGTCGGCCGGCTGGAACTGGCCGACGCGGTGATTGTGGACCCGGATCTGTCCGTGGCGGACTCGGTGGACACCAATCTGCCCTCGTTACGCGTGACGGACGACCAGGAGACCGCAGTCCAGGAATTCAAGAAATACGACCGCCACATGCTGCCCGTGGTGGACGATGCGGGGAAACTGGTCGGGATTGTGACCGGCGACGACATTCTGGACGTTGCCGACGAGGAGGTCACGGAGGACATGCAGAAGATGGCGGCCATGGAGGCGTTGGACGAGGCCTATCTTTCGGCGAGCCTGTTTTCGATGGTGCAAAAACGCGTTGGATGGCTGGCGATCCTGTTCGTGGGGCAGTTGCTGACGGCGTTTGCGATGAGTCACTACCACGAGCAGTTTTCCGAGGCGATGTATCTGGTGTTTTTTCTGCCGTTGATCATCAGTTCCGGCGGCAATTGCGGTTCCCAGGCCGCGACGCTGGTTATTCGCTCCATGGCCATTCAGGAACTGGAGCTTGCCGATTGGTGGAAGGTGGTGCGGCGTGAAATGGGTTCCGGCCTGGGGTTGGGCATCTCGATGGGGCTCCTTGCCCTGGCGGTGACCGGGGTCTGTGTGAGCACGGGGCTGGGCGGCGCCGGGTTGTTCGGGCCGGAGCCGTGGCGGATGGGGGCCGCGATCGCCGTGAGCCTGGTCGGGGTCGTGATCTTCGGCTGTCTGTTCGGCGGACTGCTGCCTCTGGGGGTGAAGGTGTTGGAATTCGATCCGGCGGTGTGCTCGACGCCGCTGGTCATGACCTTTGTCGATGTGCTCGGGCTGTTGATCTATCTGCTCATCGCCCGGGCGATCCTGGGGATTTGAACGGCCAGACGGTCAGTGAATGGCAACAGCTTGCTTGACACCGAATCGGGCATCCAACAGCCTGCCAGTTTCCGGCATCGGTTCAAATCAGACAACACAGGCAAAGACTGGCTCATGACTCGATTGAAAGGCGTTGTAAACACCATCCTGATTGGCGCGGCGTGCGCTGTATTCACCACTTCCTGCACGACCGTTCCCAGCGGCGACGACCAGGGGTTTGTCGCGTTGTTCGACGGCAAATCGCTGGACGGCTGGACACTGCTCGGACAGAAGGGGGACGGTTATGTTGTGGAGGACGGAGCCATCGTCTGCACCCAGGGCGGCGGCGGCAATCTGTTCCATGACCGGGAGTTCTCCGATTTCGTTCTGCGGTTGGAATTCAAGTTGAAGCCCGGCTCCAACAACGGCATCGCCATCCGCGCGCCGAAGGATGTCGGTTCGATGGCCTACAAGGGCATGGAAATCCAGACGCTGGACCATTTTCATGAACGCTACGGCGATCGGTTGAAGCCGTTTCAATACCATGGTTCGGTCTACGGCGTGATCCCGGCGGCGACCGGGGCGTTGAAGCCGGTGGGGCAGTGGAATCAGCAGGAGATACGTTGCCAGGGGCGGCGGATCACGGTGACCCTGAACGGGGCGGTCATCCTGGACGCGGATCTGAACAACGTCATCGATCACGAGACCATCCTGGCGCACCCCGGCATGCTGAGGGAATCGGGCCACATCGGGTTTCTGGGGCACAATGACTGGGTGGCTTATCGGAACATTCGCGTGAAGGAACTGCCCAAGGCGCGCATCGACAACCTGGCGCCGGACGGATTCAAGTCGTTGTTCAACGGCCGCGACCTGACCGGTTGGAGGGGCGTGGCGGGCAGTCCGCCCGAGGTCGCCAGGATGTCCATCACCGAGTGGGCGGAGAAGCAGGTCTCCGCCGGTGAAATCGTCAGCACAAACTGGGTCGTGCTGGACGGGGCCATCACCCACATCGGCAAAGAGTTCTTCAACCTCGCGACTGACCTGGACTACGGGAATTTTGAACTCATGGCCGACTGGAAACTCTACGAGGGCGGCGACAGCGGCATCTACCTCCGAGGCAGCCCCCAGGTGAATCTCTGGACCCTTCCCGAGGGATCGGGCGGGCTCTACAACAACAAGGAACACCTGAACAAGGCGCTCGCCCGGGCCGACCGGTTTCCGGGATCGTGGAACCGGCTCCGCATTGTCATGCTGGGCGACAAGGTGACCGTCCAGTTGAACGAGGAACTGGTCGTCTGGGACGTCAAGAAGCGCACCGGCGTGACGTTTGAGAATTATTGGGAACGCGACAAGCCGATCTACGACTGGGGGCCGATCGAACTGCAGGCCCACCAGCATCCGGTTCATTTCAAGAACATCTTCGTCCGGCAGATTCCGTGAGCTGACGGGCCGGAGCGCGGCTGTGTCGAAGACCAGCCGCAGTCTTGTTGGCTCCACTGCAATCTTGCTTCATGTCCAGGCGTTTACAGTTCGTAGGCTTCTGCGGCTGGTCCCGAAGACGGGACACAGCCGCGCTCCGAAAATGCCGGTCGAGCGTTGCGGCTTGTGGTAAATCTCATCCAATTCTGATGCAATACTGATCTGTCGCCATGAACAGCAATACCAACCGTCGCGCATTCCTGCGCCAAACCGCCATCGCTGCAGCCGGCGTGGGCGTCGCCGCCAATTCAACATTCGCCAAGCCGTTCTTCATCAAGCCATCGGAGGCGAAGGACAGGATCAACATCGGCGTCATTGGCGTTGCGGGCCGCGGGCGGTCCAACCTGAACGGGGTCAAGGGCGAGAATATCGCGGCCCTGTGTGATGTGGATGCCCGCAATCTGGCGACGGCGGCCGAAGAATTTCCCGACGCGAAGCGATATTCGGATTACCGGGAGTTGCTGGAGCAGGAGGATCTCGACGCCGTGGCGATCAGCACGCCCGATCATACGCATGCGGTGATCACCATTGCGGCGTTGAAAAAGGGGAAGCACGTCTATTGCGAGAAGCCGCTGACGCACACGGTGTCCGAGGCGAGGGCGGTGCTCAAGGCCGCGCGCTCGGCGGAGGTTGCGACGCAGATGGGCAACCAGATTCATTCGCACCCTTCGGGAAACTACCGGCGCGTGGTGGAGGAGATTCAGAGCGGCGCGGTGGGCGCGATCCAGGAGGTGCATGTCTGGGCGGCGGCGGTTTACGAGGCGAAGCCGTATCCGGTCGATGTGCCCCCGGTCCCGGATTACCTCGATTACGAGAACTGGCTGGGGCCGGTGGAATACCGCCCCTACCACCCGGAGTACATTCCCTTCAAGTGGCGGAACTGGTGGCGTTTCGGCGGCGGGACGATGGCGGATTTTGGCTGTCATTACATGGACCTCCCGCACTGGGCTCTGGACCTTGGAACGCCGATTGCAATCCAGCAGGTGGAGGGCCCGGCTCCGGATCCTCAGGGGCCGCCAAAGCAGATGGTTCTCCAGTTCGATTATGCCGCGCGGGGCGATCTGCCGCCGGTGAGACTCACCTGGTATCAGGGCGGTCTGCGTCCGCCGTATATCGGGGAAGGCCAGGTTCCGGATTGGAAGAGCGGTGTCCTGTTCGTTGGCGAGGACAAGCGGATGCTGGCCGCGAACTACACCCAAAGGGTCCTGTTGCCGGAATACAGGTATTCCAATCACAAGGCTCCCAAGCCCTTCATTCCGGATTCCATCGGGCATCACGCCGAATGGATCCAGGCCTGCAAGACCGGCGGATCCACCGGCAGCAATTTTGGCTACGCCTGCGAACTGACGGAATCCATCCTGCTCGGCAACGTCGCGCATCGGACGGGCAAACTGATTGAGTGGGATTCCAAGCGTCTGCGGGCCATCGGTTGTCCGGAAGCCGACCAGTTCATCCACCACCACTACCGCAAGGGCTGGACGCTCTGAGGAATCGACCGGGTGGAACCGGTGTCCCGCCGGTTGCCTTGGGCGTCCCGCCCAAGGCGTAGCGCGTGTGGCATTTCCCTTGATTGTCGATTGTTGCGAGAACGTCCGGCATTCCGAATGATGAACGGGACTGGAGTCGCCGCCCAGGCGCTCGGGAACGCGAGGTCTGGGGCGCGAGATTTCGGCGGGACGCCAAAATCGACCGGCGGGACGCCGGTTCCACCCGCGGATACGATCGCGTAATTGCGTTCCCCCCGCTTCCAGACTTTACTTCGGCCGCGCGTTCGCGATCCTGACAGCCATGAATCAGCCGAACCGCCGTTCATTCATCCGGCAATCCACCACCGCCGCCGCGGCATTGGCCGCCGGTTGCGCCACCACTGCGTCCGGAACCGGGCGCGACATCATCGACGCCCACGTGCATGTGTGGACGCCGGATCTGGCGAGGTATCCGATCCACATGGACTTCAAGAAGGCGGACATGCTGCCGCCGAGCTTCACGCCGGAGCAGTTGTTCTCGCACTGCAAACCCGAGGGCGTGGATCGCATCGTGCTGATCCAGATGAGCTGGTACCGCTACGACAATTCCTACATGCTGGACGCCATGAAGAGGTATCCCGGCGTCTTTGGCGCGGTGGGCATTGTGGATTGGTTCGGCGACCGGCCGGACGCCGACATGGCGAAACTCGCTAGGGAGGGCGTGCGCGGATTCCGGGTGACCTTCCGTGACGCCAAGTCGATCGACCGGTGGATTGAAACTCCGGCTTTCGAGCGCATGTTCAAGCACGCCGCCGACAACGGCCTGGCGATCTGTCCATTGATGGATCCGCGAGGACTGCCTTCGCTCAGTCGGATGTGCGAGAAGCATCCGGACACCCGGGTCGTGATCGATCATTTCTGCCGAATCGGCATCAAGGGGGCGATGCCGGAGGAGGAGGTGTCAGCGCTCGCCGCCATGGCGAAGTTTCCGAACACGCATGTCAAGGTCTCGGCCTTTTACGCCCTGGGCAATCGCAAACCGCCGCACATGGATCTGGAGCCGATGATCAAGCGCATGCACGGGGCATTTGGCGCGAAGCGCCTGATGTGGGCGAGTGACTGTCCCTATGCCGTGGACAACGAAACCTATCGCGACAGTCTGACGTTGGTGCGCGACGGCTGCTCGTGGCTCAGCGATGAAGATCGCGGCTGGATGCTGCGCGGCACGGCGGAGAAGGTGTTCTATTCGTAAGCATGCGTCGCTCCGCGACTTGAAGTGGGGCGCCTGCGGCGAGGCAGCCCTGCCAGGAGTTGGTAGGGACCTTTCGCCGAAAGGTCCCATTTCAAAGCCCCGAAAGGGCGACAGTGGCGTTGGAGGGGGCGCTGCGTCCGGCATGCCGCCAGGCCTTGCGTCGCTCCGCGATTTGAAGTGGGCCGCCTCGGTTGGGCGTTTACCAGGCTCGTTTGGCGATTTTCTGATAGACGCCGAGAGCCTCGCGGAATTCTTCAAGCGCATCTTCCTTGAGGACGCCCTCGTTCCGTTTGATCTCGTCCGTGACGCGGCGTATCAGGAAATCAATCTCCTCCTTCCGTGGGCGTATCTGTTCGCCGTCGACCTCGATGTGCCAGGGAGCGGTATGGGCGAAACGCCTGCGGCCATCGGGCATGGGCTGGATCGAACGGACGGCGATCCAGGAGGTTTCGGAAACGGGGATACGGACCTTGGCCTTCGTCACGAACGCGCCGGCATTGGTTCGCTCGTTCCTGGCGGCAGGCGTTGCGACGATGCGGCCGTTGACGAGGATCTCGATCCGCCTGATCGGGCGATCGCTCACGGATTCGATGGAGACCTCGTAGGTTGCATCATTCCTGCGGGACTGCTTGAAGACTTCGCCGGGAAGCTTTCTGTTGACGGTGGTGAACAGCATGGGGCCGGTGGTGACGAAGCTGCGTCCCTCCCGAAGGCCGTTGAGCCAGGCATCCGGCGTGAACTTCTCCCCTGTGTGCACATACACGCGACTGTGCCCCAAGGGCACGGGGTGGACGCCGGAGGCTGTGCCGGCGGTGGGGGTGAGCCGGAACCCGCAGTTCAACAGGGTGTAGTAGTTCTCGAATCCGAAGTTCAGCCAGCCCCATTCGGTGAAGCCGCTCCCCTCCCGTTCGAGTTTCATGTAATCCGGAGGTTGGACGGCCGCGCCCCGAAAGCCGAACTGCGTGCGCCAGACGCTGTTGTTGGAGAGTTCGTAAAGATCCACCTTGGCGATGGGGACGAGCATCATGGCCCAAGGCCAGCTGTGCTTGTCCAGATCCAGCAAGGCGCCCTCCCGGTGGGCCAGTTCGGCGATCTTTGCCACTGGCGGCATGCCGGCCTGAAAGGCGGTCTTGTGATTGAGAATGAACACCGCGCCCTGCGTGTGGCGTTTGCCGTCGACGGAGAAGATTTCATACTCCGTGTTGCGTGGGAACATGACATGCGTGTCGTCGATGAAGATGGGCTTCGTTCCACGGTCCTCGCGATCGCCGAACGGCGAGCGTCCCTGGCGGCGGAGCGTTGAGGGTTTGAGGTCCGGCGCGGCGTAGGCGGAGGTCGTCCAGAAGGTCACGGGAAAGGCGATATTCAGATCCTCGGCCAGCATGACATTGGGAAGTTCCCGGATACGACGATGCACGTGGGTCTCTCCGGAATGCCAGCCGCGCCCGGCCATGTTGATCCAGCGTTTCAGGCGGAAGACATGTGAAGCGCGATCGGCCCCGATCACGATCGAGCGGCGCAGGGGCAGGTATTCCTTGCCGCGTTCGATGGTGATGTCGTAGCGGCCGGGAGCCAGGTCAGTTTTGAACGGGTGGGCGGAAACGGTCGTGTGCCGTTCGACGGAGCCGGGCATGGGAACCCATTGCTCCTTGTAGGGCAGGGCGGAGCCGTCCGAGGCCATGGAATCGACGAAAAGCCATTCTCCCGATCCGGCCTGAATGTAGACGCGCGCGGCGAGAGACTCCGAAGTGTCCTGATCCACCACTTCTCCATTGAACTGGGTCGCGCTGAGCGACGCGGCCATGAGTGACGCGATCGCCAAGGGCAGCGCGGCGGCGCCGCCGGACTGGAGGCGACGGCCGCTCATCCAAGGAAACGAGGGACAGGGCATGAGGACTTCATCGGTGAATCGCGCTCGCCGGTCAAGGCGGGTGTTGGCGGGAAGGCGTTTGCGCAGGCCTGCGGAATTGGCTGGAGCTTTCAGCGCCGCGCAAGGATAGTCGCGCTCCGCGATATGGGTTCCAAGAAAGTTGAAAAAACCGTCAATGCCTCGCCGGAGGAAGTCTTTGCGTTTGTCACGGATCTGAAGAACGCGACGAAGCACGTTCCGGCCATCGAGAAACTGGAGGTTCTGACCAAGGGGAAACTCGGCGTCGGGACGCGCTTTGTGCAGGCGCGCAGGATCCTCGGAACGTCGTTGGAGCAGGAGATGGAAATCACGGAATTCGATCCGCCGGAGAATTATGCCGCCCGGGGCGAAGCCCATGGCTGTGAAGTGACCGGCAGCCTCTCGCTGAAACCGGCGGGCGACAAGACCAAGGTCGTCGCGAGGGTGAACGTCGAACCGACGGGGTTTGCCGGCAAACTGGCCGCCTCAATGATTCTCAAAGGCGCGGAGATCGCGATGCACGAGGATCTCGAGGCGATGAAGACCGCCCTGGAAGCGCGGTAGGGAAAAGGAAATGAGGCGGGGCGTCGCCCTTACTTGCAACGCCAGATGATCCGGGCCTTGCTCAGATCGTAGGGGGACATCTCCATCTTGACACGGTCGCCGACGGTGAGCCGGATCCAGCGTTTGCGCATGCGTCCGGAAATGGTCGCAAGCACGAGATGGCCGTTGTCGAGTTCCACGCGAAACATGGTGCTGGGAAGCACGGCCGCGATGCGGCCTTCAACCTCGATGCAATCTTCCTTTTTCTGCGCAGAGTTCTTCGCTGCCATGTGTGTCAGTCGGTGGTGTCGGACGGGGACGGGGGAGAAGAAAACGGAAGCCCGGCCGAGACCGGGCTTCCGTTTTAAAGCGATCCGGAATTAGTAGCGGCGCTCGCGGGGTGGACGATCTTCGCGGGGACGCGCGATATTGACGGTCAGCGGACGGCCGCCCAGTTCCTTGCCGTGCATGCCATCGATGGCGGCCTGGGCTTCTTCTTCATTGCTCATGGTGACGAAACCAAAGCCACGGGGGCGGCCGGTGGCGCGGTCGGTGACCAGGTGCACTTCCAGCGCGGTTCCGAATTGATCAAAGGCTTCCTGAACTTCGCGGTCAGAGATGTTGAACGGGATGTTCCCAACGTACAGTTTGTTATTCATGTGCTATCTGAGTCTGTCGCCCGACCCGCATTGGCTTGCAAGACTGTTCCCGACCACCGGGTCTCAAATCATCACCAAACCGAGTTCACCTGAAAATTTCCATGCCTTTAAACCGGCGTGTCAGGCGACAGGCCGTCACCATGAACGATTGCGGCCAGATGGCAATGGCGAATTGAATTTTTTTTCGAACGGTCGGCGGGGGTGGATTGTCCCGCGCGAACGCGCGCTTGCGTGTCGGGGCGATTACGATTAAACCTCCGCCCGCGATTTTCCTTCCGCGCCTGATGGGGGGCGGGATGGATTCGTCGATCTGCACTATGGCGAGATTTACCAAAGTCTTTCTGCAGGCGTTCGGTTACGAACTGGCGCCCGTGGTGGTGACGTCCTCCGAACTGGAGGAGCGTCTCGCGCCCATGTACCGGAAGTTCCATTTTCCCGAAGGGCAGTTGGAGGAGTTGACGGGGATAGCCGAGCGGCGTTGGTGGGAGCCGGGGACGCCGCTGTCGAAGGGCGCCATTCTGGCCGCGAAGAAGGCGTTGACGAATTCGGGCGTCGCTGCGGCCGCTGTCGGCGCGTTGGTCTACACCGGCGTCTGCCGCGAGAACTTTGAGCCGGCGACGGCCTGCCGCGTCGCCGATGGCGTGGGCGTCAGTCCCTCCGCCGCGGTCTACGACATCAGCAACGCCTGCCTTGGCGTGCTGAACGGGATTCTCGACATCGCCAACCGGATCGAGCTTGGCCAGATTCGCGCGGGGCTGGTTGTGTCCTGCGAATCGGCGCGGGAGATCAACGACATCATGATCCAGCGGATGAACGCGGAGTTGGACATGAAGCTGTTCACCACGGCGCTGGCGACCCTGACCGGCGGTTCGGGCGCTGTCGCGGTTCTGTTGACGGACGGCTCTTTCGGCGACCATCCCGGACACAGGTTGTTGGGCGGCGTGACGCAGGTCGCGCCGGAACATCATGCGCTCTGCCGTTGGGGGCTTCAGAAGCGCGACGGAGCCATGCACGATGAATTCATGGCGACGGATTCGGTTTCTGTCCTGAAGCATGGCGTCGCGCTTGGCTCGCGCACCTGGCAGGCCTTTCTTCAGGAAATGAACTGGAGCGGCGATGCGGTGGACAAGGTCATCTGTCACCAGGTCGGCTCCGAGCACCAGAAGCACATCCTCCGGGAACTGGGCATCGCCGGGGACAAGGATTACACGACCTACGAATTTCTGGGGAACATCGGCACGGTGTCGTTGCCGATCACGGCCGCCCTGGCCCATGAGCGCGGCGTGTTGAATTCCGGGGACGCGGTCGGTTTCCTCGGCATCGGCAGCGGTCTGAACTGCCTGATGCTCGGGCTGGAATGGTGAGATGGGTTCCGGCGTCTCCCAGACCGAGTATCCCTTCGACGAGCATTTTCTTGAGCGCGCCGGCGTTCGACAGCATTACGTGGACGAGGGGGCGGGCGATCCGGTCGTGATGCTGCATGGCAATCCCACCTGGTCCTTCTTTTTCCGCAATCTCATCAGGGACCTGTCCCGGGATCATCGCGTCGTCGCGCCGGATCATGTCGGCTGCGGCAAGTCGGACAAGCCGGACGATTCGCGTTACGAGTATCGCCTGAAGCAGCGCGTGGACGATGTTGAGTCGCTGCTGGATCACCTGGGAATCACGGAGAACATCACCCTCGTGCTGCATGACTGGGGGGGGATGATCGGAACGACCTTCGCGGTCCGGCATCCGGAGCGCATCAAACGCATCGTGCTGTTGAACACGGGAGGTTTTCATCTGCCTGCGGAGAAACCGTTGCCGCTGCCGATCTGGCTGGTGCGGGATACGCCGTTGGGCGGTTTCCTCGCCCGGGGATTGAACGCGTTCTGCCTGGGCGCAGTGAAATGGTGCGTCACGAAGAGACCATTGGAGCCGGCGGTCGCCGAGGGGCTTGTCGCCCCCTACGACAACTGGGCCAATCGCATCGGTGTGCATCGTTTCGTGCAGGACATTCCTTTGGAGCCGACCGATCCCTCCTACGACCTGGTCACGGAAACGCAGGAGCGGCTCGGGCAGTTCGGCGACCTTCCCATTCTCATTCTGTGGGGCGAGAAGGATTTTGTGTTCGACGCGCATTTCCTGAAGGAGTGGCGACAGATCTGGCCCAAGGCCGAAGTCGTCGCCTTTCCCGAAGCCGGGCATTACGTGATTGAGGATGAACGGGAGGAGGTTGTGAGGAGGGTGCGGGAGTTTTTGGAATCGAACGCTATCGGGGAGTAAGCGGACGAAGGGGGCAAGCGAAGCATGAAATCCCGGTCGAAATCCCAAGCTCCAAGCTCCAAATCTCAAAGAAGCTCCAAGCTCCAAATTCCAAACGGCGTTTTTGGGGCGCGGGTTGCCGTGGGGCTGGAGGGGACAGATGAATTCGGAATGGGAATTGCGGAATGCGGAGTCAAGACCGTTCCGAATTTCGCGCTCAGATTTCCGCATTCGAATGTCCCGGAGGGACGACACGATGGTAGCCGGTGTGTGAAGGTCGCGGAGCGACCGGAACCACCGGTAACCAGCACGCAAGCACATGCGCCCCGGCAGGGGCGCCAGAATCGATATCGCCCCATGGTATATGATCGCGGGAAGGCGCCCGTGATCAGGGAGCCTGTTCGGAGCGCCCCTGCCGGGGCGCGATCCTGTTTGGGCGGATTGGTCCGGTGGTTCCAGGCGCGCTGCGCCTTCCACCGACCGGCTACCTTCGGATCGCCCCTCAGGGGCGGACGGTTCTGGCTACAGGGAGAGTGTTTCCCTGAGTGGCTGCGGAT
>JAYPEY010000064.1:23861-33122 GCA_038126035.1 Verrucomicrobiales bacterium
TTGGAGCTTGGAGCTTTTGCCTTTCACGCAACACGCAACACGCAACACGCCCTATGACCACGGTCAACATCGCCTCCCATCTCCCGGCCATGGCGGCGAAGCAGCCGGATACGGCGGCGGTGATTCTGCCGACGGGAAGCGATGGCAAAGGCGGGCTTTCCTCGGATCAGTTCACCTTCAAGCAACTGGACGCCCGCAGCGACGCCATTGCCGCGGGGCTTGAACTGGTTGGCGTCAGGCGCGGCGTGCGGACGGTCCTGATGGTCACTCCAAGCCTGGATTTCTTCGCGTTGACCTTCGCGCTCTTCAAGACGGGCGCGGTTCCGGTGTTTGTCGATCCAGGCATGGGCGTGAAGAACCTGGGCAAGTGCCTGGGGGAGGCGGAACCCGAGGCGTTCATTGGGATTCCCAAGGCGCACGTCGCGCGCATCCTGATGGGCTGGGCGAAACCAACCTTGAAAACGCTGGTCACAGTCGGGCCGCGCCTGTTCTGGGGCGGAGCGACATTGAAGTCGGTCATCGCGAAGGGCGGGACGGTCGCGGATTACTCCATGGCGGAGACCCAGGCTGAAGAAGTCGCCGCGATCCTGTTCACCAGCGGAAGCACCGGCATTCCCAAGGGCGTCGTCTACACGCACGGGACCTTCGCCGACCAGGTGGAGAAGATCCGCCGCATCTACAACATTCAGCCCGGCGAGATCGATCTGCCGACCTTTCCCTTGTTCGCCCTGTTTGCGCCGGCCTTGGGCATGACGGCGGTGATTCCGCAGATGGATTTCACCAAGCCGGGCAGCGTGGATCCGCGGAACATCATCGAGCCGATCCAATTCTTCAAGGCGACGACGATGTTTGGTTCGCCGGCCCTGGTAAACCGGGTGGGACGTTACGGCGAGGCGAACGATGTCAGCTTGCCGACGCTCAAGCGCGTGATCTCAGCCGGCGCGCCGGTGCCTCCGGTCGTGTTGGAGCGGTTTTCAAAGATTCTCTCGGACAAGACGGAAATCGTGACGCCTTATGGCGCGACGGAATGCCTGCCGGTCGCGTCAATCGGCAGCAGGGAGATCATCGCGGACACACAATTTGCGACCAGGGAAGGGAAGGGTGTTTGTGTCGGCAAGCCGCTGGAGGATCTCGATGTGCGGATCATCCGCATCACCGACGATCCGATTGTGAAGTGGAGCGAGGATCTGGCTCAGGCGCCGGGAGGAATCGGCGAGATCACGGTCAGGGGAGCGAACGCCACGCGCGAGTATTTCAATCGGGAGGCATCAACGAAGCTGGCTAAGATTGAGGACGCGGCCGATGGCTCCTTCTGGCATCGGATGGGAGATGTCGGTTACCTGGACGATTCGGGCCGGCTTTGGATGTGTGGCCGCAAGTCGCATCGGGTGATCACCGGGCAGGGGACCCTGTTCACGATTCCCTGCGAGGCGATCTTCAACAATCACCCGGACGTGTTTCGCTCGGCCTTGGTGGGCGTTCGAAAGGGCGGGGATACGGAACCGGTGATCTGCGTCGAACTGGAAGCTGGAACGCCCGCGGGCGAGCAGACACGGATCCGGAAGGAACTGTTCGAGCTGGGCGCGGCAAATGATCTGACCAAAGACATCAAGACGATCCTGTTCCATCCGAAGTTCCCGGTGGACATCCGGCACAACGCCAAGATCTTCCGGGAGAAGTTGGCCGTCTGGGCGGAGGGGCGGATATGAGAGCGGTGCATCCACGTAGGACGGGCATACTTTGGCATGCCAGAGCTGTGCGGGTGCGGTTGCCTGTCATACGTGGGTGTGAGCAGGTGATGGTGCGCGAGGTTCTTTCGCGGCGCGGGAACCTTCCGGGGAGCGCACGCGCCCTCGCGTGCACTCATCGGCGCCTCGTCGATGAGCGGAGCGGACCGGGGCGTTCAATGTGGTTGAGACCTTTTGCGTCAGAGGGGCGGTCTCCGCAGGCTGAGCGTGGTGAACAGATTTCGGGCGGAGGTGGCAAACACGCGCGCAGTTGCGATCGGCGAGGGCGCCGATCGCCACACGCGGGGCGCGTGTGCTCCCCGGAAGTAGTGGTGGGCCGGTCCGCGCGGCGACAGTTCCGGGCGTTGGGCGTTGGGCGCCTGCCTTCGCAAGAATGTGGGCAGTTGACGCCACGCTTTGGCAAGCTCCGCCACGGGCAGGGATTTGGAAGTTTCTCGCTCTCTCTGTTTCCTCCGTTTCCTCATGTTCAAAAAGGAAACTCATGAAAGCTCTGGTCACAGGCGGCGGCGGCTTCCTCGGCGGCGCGATCTGCCGGATGCTGCGTGAGCGCGGCGACGAGGTCCGCAGCCTTTCGCGCGGCGAGTATCCCGCGTTGAAGGAACTCGGCGTCGAGCAGTTTCGCGGCGACATCTCGGACGCGGATGCGGTGTCCCAGGCGGTCGCAGGCTGCGACGTCGTCTTTCACGTCGCGGCCAAGGCGGGCGTCTGGGGCGAATACCGCGACTACCATCGCGCGAATGTAGTCGGGACGCGCAACGTCATCGAAGCCTGTCGGAAACACGCCGTTCCAAAACTCGTCTACACGAGTTCGCCAAGCGTGGTGTTTGACGGGACAGACATGGAGGGCGTGGATGAATCGGTTCCGTATCCAACGCATTATCACGCGCCTTACCCGCGGACCAAGGCCGAGGCGGAAAAGTTGGCCATGGCGGCAAACGACGACCATTTGGCCGTGGTCTCCCTGCGCCCCCATCTGATCTGGGGGCCGGGCGACAATCATCTCGTCCCGCGCATCATCGAACGCGGGCGCGCCGGCAAGTTGCGGCGGATCGGCAGACGCGACAACAAGGTGGACGCGGTCTACATCGACAATGCGGCGGAGGCGCACCTCCAGGCTGCCGACAAGCTGGCGCCCGGTTCGTCGGTCGCCGGCAAGGCCTACTTTATCACCAACGACGAACCGGTCGTGGTCTGGGACTTCATTGATCAGATCCTCGATTGCGCGGGATTGCCGCCGGTGCAGAAGACCATCCCGCCCGGGCTCGCCTTCTTTGCAGGCTGCGTCCTGGAGGTGTTCTACAACGGGATCGGCATCAAGTCCGAGCCCCGCATGACCCGCTTCGTCGCGCGCGAACTGGCGACGGCCCACTGGTTCGACATCAGCGCCGCCAAGCGCGATTTCGGCTACGCGCCCAAGGTGTCGATGGAGGAGGGACTTCGGCGGTTGAGCCAAGATCTGCGGGGAATGTAGAAGAAAAAGGCGTGGCCACGTCAACGCCCGTGTTCTATGAATATCGTGAAATGACGATTTCGAACACGAAGACCGCCTGTGCGGCTCTGGCCTTGGGTTTGTTCGCCACGGCGTCGGCCAGCGCGGCGACGGTTGATTTCAAGCGGGATATCGAGCCGATCATTCAGCGTCATTGCCTGAAGTGCCATGATGCCCGGAAGAAGGGGGGGCTGCGATTGAGCAACCGGCGCGAGGCCTTCATGCCGAGCGATTCGGGCGTCAGTGTGATCGTGGCGGGCAAGGCGGGTGAAAGCCTCTTGCTTCAAAAGGTTCTGGCGAACGATCCGAACGAGCGCATGCCGAAGGAGGCGCCGGCCTTGAGCGAATCCGAAGTTGGACTGCTGCGCGCTTGGATCGATCAGGGCGCGAAATGGCCGGCCGGCGCGGACGACCGGATGCACTGGGCCTACGTGAAGCCGGAGCGGCCGGAGTTGCCGAAGGTGGATTCCGACTGGCCGATCAACGGCGTCGATTACTTCGTCTATGACCGATTGAAGGGGGAGGGCCTGAAGCCTTCGAAGTCGGCGGACAAGGCGCGGTTGTTGCGGCGGGTTTCGTTGGATCTCATCGGCCTGCCGCCATCGATCAAGGAACTGGAAGCCTTTCTGGCGGACGATTCGGACAGCGCCTATGAGAAGGCGGTGGATCGATTGTTGAAATCGCCTCGCTATGGGGAGCGTTGGGCAAGGCCTTGGTTGGACGCGGCGCGCTATGCCGATTCGAACGGGTTTCAGGCGGACCAATTGCGCGACAGTTGGGCCTACCGCGACTGGGTGATCAACGCGATGAACGCGGACATGCCCTTCAGCCAGTTCACCATCGAGCAGATCGCCGGCGACCTGCTGCCCGACGCGACGATCGATCAGAAGATCGCGACGGGGTTTCATCGGACGCCGACCTGCAACGTCGAGGCGGGCGTGCATCCGGAGGAGAACCGGGTCAATCAGGTGATGGATCGGGTGACCACGACCGGCACGGTCTGGCTGGGCACGACCATGGATTGCGCGAAGTGCCACAATCACAAGTACGACCCCTTCACCATGAAGGACTACTATCAGATCTTCGCCTACTTCAACAACACGCCGGTCGAGGTGCGCAATCCCAGCGGCAAGGGCGTTTCATTCGATTTCTACGGACCCAAGATGGACCTGCCGCTGCCGGAGAACGAACAGGCGAAGTTGGACGAACTGCGGGCGCAACTGGCGACCAAGGAGGCGGAGGCCAAGGCCGTCGCGAAGGAGGTCGTCACGGAGCAGAAGGCCTGGGAGGCGCGGATGCGAAAGGCGATCGAATCCACGCCGCAGTGGGAGACGATGGAGATTGTTTCCTTCGAGAGCAGCGCGCCGGAGAAGCATGAGATCCTGGAGGACGGGAGCCTCCTTCTGCCCGGCAAGAGTCCGGTCAACGCAGTCTACACCGTGCGCGCGAAAACCGATCTGGCGAAAGTCACCGCAATCAAGCTTGAGACGTTGACGCACGACAAGCTGCCTTCCAAGGGGCCGGGCCGGAATGAATTGGCAGGCCGGCCGAACTTTGTGTTGCAGGAACTGGAGGTGGCGCGCGCCATCGACGCCGGCAATGGCGAGACCCTGAAGCAGCTTGCTCCGGTCAACCCCACGGCTGATTTCTTCCAGACGAATTTCAAGCCCGAGAAGCTGTTCGACGGGAAGAAGAAGGACCGGCAGAACGGCTGGGCGATCGCGGGCGAGTTCAGCAAGGACCATTGGGTGAGCTTCGGGTTGGCCGAGCCGATCGAGGGCGACGAGGGGGCGGAACTGGTCTTCACCCTCACGCAGAATTACGGCGGCGGTCGGACCATCGGGCGGATGCGCTTTTCAGCAATCGCCGGCGAGCCCGGGCAGTTCGATCTTTCGCCGGAGATTGCCGCAATCCTGAAAAAGGACAAACCGACGCGGAAGGAGAAGAGGCAATTGCGCGAGCATTTCGAGAAGAGTCATCCGAAGCTGATGAAGCTGCGCGCGGAGGAGGCGGCGTTGAAGAAGCGGATCGACGCGATCAAGCCGGCCACGACGCTGGTCATGGTGGAGATGGAGGAGCAGCGCAAGACGCACATCATGAAGCGCGGCGAGTATCTGAACCCCGGCCGCGAGGTCTCGATGGGCACGCCGGCCGTGCTGCATCCATTGAGCGGCAACGCTTCGAAGAACCGGCTCGGCTTTGCCCAATGGCTGGTGGATCGGGAGAATCCGCTGGTGGCCCGCGTCACGGTGAATCGGTGGTGGGCCGAGATCATGGGGCGGGGGATTGTCGCGACGCTGGAGGACTTTGGGACGCAGTCCGAGCCGCCGACGCATCCAAAGCTGCTGGATTGGCTGGCGGTGGAATTCATGGACCAGGGCTGGTCGATGAAGCGGCTGCACAAAACGATCGTGATGTCCGCGACTTATCGGCAGTCGTCGCGCGTGACCGGAGATCTGCTGGAGCGCGATCCGGACAACCGACTCTACGCCCGCGGGCCGCGCTTCCGCCTGAGCGCGGAGCAGATTCGCGACAACGGGTTGGCGGTCGCGGGCCTGCTTTCCACCAAGATGGGCGGCAAGCCGGTCATGCCCTATCAACCGCCGGGGTTGTGGCGGCAGACGGGGCGCAACGAGCCCAAGTGGATCGAGTCGCCGAATGAAGACCGCTTTCGTCGCGGGATTTACATTGTTTACCGCAGGGCGGCGCCTTACCCGAGCATGGTGAACTTCGATGCCCCGGACCGGTCCTCCTGCGTGGTCAAGCGGCCCCGGACCAACACGCCGTTGCAGGCTTTGACGCTGCTCAACGACCCGACCTACGTGGAAATGGCCCTGGCCCTGGCAAACCGGATCATGAACGACCATGACGCGATGACCATTGAGGACCGTGTGCGCTACGGTATCCGGGTGTGCCTGTCGCGCGAGGCGAAGGCGGATGAGGTCTCGGAGTTGGCAAAGGTGTTTGAATCTGAGTTGAAGCTGTTCTCCAAGGACGCGGCGGCGGTGAAGGAATTGATGGACGGCTCCAATCGCTGGAAGGCCGCGAAGGGCGTGGATCAGGCGGAATTGGCGGCCTGGTTCTCGGTGGCGAATATCCTGCTGAATCTGGACGAGACAGTGACGAAGGGGTGAATTCCATCATGAAACTGAGCGATCGATATCACAAATGGGTTGAGTGGAGTGACGAGGATCAGGCGTATCTGGGAAAGTGTCCCGACCTGATCACTGGAATTCACGGTGATGATCCGGTGACGGTCTACTCTGAATCGGAGCAGGTTGTGGATGAAGTCCTGGAAGCCTTGAAGAAGGAGGGGCGTGAAGCCCCGCCGGTCCGGGTGCGACCCATGGCTGAAGTGATGTGAAGTGGCAGTTTGAAGAATGAAAGCGACAGCTGAAGAACTACTCGGACGCGCCCTTCAGTTCAGTTCTGAAGATCGCGAGGAACTGGCAGAGGCGTTGGTGGCCAGCCTTGGTGTGGAAATCGATCCCGAGGTCGAACGCGCTCACTTGGATGAAGTGATGCGTCGCAGGGAGCAGGCGGCTCGCGGTGAGGTTGCAATGATTCCGGCTGAAGAGGCTTTTCGTCGCGCGCGGGCGTCGTTGGCGAAATGAATGTCTGGTTTCACCCCGATGCGCTCGCTGAATACATCGATTCCTTGGGTTACTATGAAACCGCGCAAGAAGGGCTCGGGGATCGTTTCGCATGTGAGGTGGAAGCGGCTGTTGCGGCAGTTTGCCGAAATCCAGATACTTGGCGAAAGGTCGATGGCGACGTGCGTCGATTCTTGTGCCCTCATTTTCCATTCGGCATCTACTACACTATCGAATCCGATGAGATCAAAGTATGGGCGGTGATGCACTTGAGGCGGAAGCCTGGATATTGGAAAAGCCGCCGCACCTGAATTTGGAGAACTCCATGAACGAATTTGAACAAACTTTGCTTCAAACCGTCGCCCGGCGGCAGTTCTTTCAGACTGCCGGAATGGGCATGGGCGTGGCGGCGTTGACCTCCCTGTTGCGGCGCGACGCTGGAGCCGTCGAGGCCCCGGTCAATCCCATGCTGCCGAAGCGGTCGCACTTTCCGGGAAAGGCGAAGAACGTCATCTACATTCACCTGGTCGGCGCGCCATCGCACCTGGATCTTTACGACTTCAAGCCCGACCTGCAGAAGCGCAACGGGCAGTTGTGTCCGGACGAATTCTTCAAGGGCAAGCGTCTTGCGTTCATTCGCACGCAGCCGACCCTGATGGGCACGCCGAAGACCGAGCAGTTCGGATTCAGGCAGTGCGGGCAGTCCGGCTCCACCATCTCCAACGTCATGCCGCATCTGCAGAGCGTGTCGGACGACATCTGCTTCATCCGCACCCTGCATACGGACCATTTCAATCACGCGCCGGCGCAGATGTTCGCGCTGACCGGCTTCGGGCAGTTTGGGCGTCCGAGCATCGGTTCCTGGGTGGGCTACGGGCTGGGCAGTGAGAACGAGAACCTTCCCGGTTTCGTCGTGATGAACACCGGCAGCGTCCTCGGCGCGGGCAACAGCGCCTGGGGCAGCGGCTTCCTGCCGACGGTGTATCAGGGCATCGAGTTTCGCAGCCAGGGCGATCCCGTTCTCTTCCTTTCCAACCCCAAGGGCGTGGATGTCTCGCGCCGGCGTCGGATCGTCGATTCGATCAATCGGCTGAACAACACGCAATTGGCCGACGTGGGCGACCCGGAAATTGCGACGCGCATCGCGCAGTACGAAATGGCGTTCCGTATGCAGGCGTCCGTGCCGGAGTTGATGGACATCGGTTCTGAATCCAATGCGACGCATGAGATGTATGGCACGCAGCCGGGCAAGACGAGTTTCGCCAACAACTGCCTGCTGGCGCGACGCATGGTGGAGCGGGGCGTGCGTTTCGTGCAACTGTTCGACCAGGGCTGGGACCACCACGGTGGTGTGTTCACGGCTTTGCCGAAGAAGGCGAAGCAGGTGGATCAGCCGATCGCCGCCCTGATCAGGGATCTGAAGATGCGCGGGTTGTTGGATGAGACGCTGGTTGTCTGGAGCGCGGAATTCGGCCGCACGCCGATGGCGCAGGGCTCAAACGGCGCGGGCGAGATGACCAAGGCCGGCCGCGATCACCACAAGGAGGCCTACACCGTCTGGATGGCCGGCGGCGGCGTGAAGGGCGGCACGGTCTACGGCCAGACCGACGAGTTTGGTTACGCGCCCATTGAGAATCCCGTCCACCTGCACGACTTCAACGCCACCATCATGCACCTCCTCGGCATGGATCACGAACGCCTGACCTTCAAGTTCCAGGGACGGCAGTATCGGCTGACGGACATCCATGGAGTGGTGCAGGATGGGGTGGTGGGGTGAGGGCGTTGTTCGCCAAGTCGACGCCCTCCGCGAAGGAAGTTGTCGGTGAAGTGTTCAGTGAGGCGGATGTTGAACACGCGTGGCAGATTCTGAAGCCGTTGGGTTTCGATTTGGCCCGTGGGAAACATGCCAGACGCGCTTCGATTCTGGCGGCGGCTTCACACGGAGATCTGGATCGCCTCAAGTCGCTGGTTGAGTGCGCTGCGGAGAGCGAGAGCTTTCCGTACGATGACTACTACTACTGGCTACATACCGAAGATCGGTATCGCTCGCAGGCCTACCTGCCTTCTACGTTTGCGGAGTTTGTTGCGGCCGTTTCGCACGATGCCATTGGGCGAGGCTTGTTCCACACGACGTCACTGAACAGTTTGCTCATTCGGAAACCGGATGCGCCATTTGAGGAGAGTGTTGTGGCGACTCCCGCGGTGGATGGAGGCATAAAGGTTGTAATGTGGGAAGCATCGGATGATTCGCTGTATGCGGAAACAGGGTTGAAATAATTCGAAGCCGTGGAACTTGTTCTGCGAATGCTCGAGAGACTGTAGGGTTTGGTCTCGCTTCAAGCGATTTTGCGCAGGTCAATCATGGCTGGTCGTTGGCCGGACACGCGGGGCTTCGCTACGCTCGCACGCTGAGAAATGGGTATTGCGGCAG
>JAYPEY010000065.1:0-32592 GCA_038126035.1 Verrucomicrobiales bacterium
CGAAGTCGGTGATGTTCTTGACCGTGCCCTTGCGGATGTCGCCCGGGGTCATCTCCTCCAACAGGGCGGCGCGGCGCTCGCTGCGCTCCTGCTCGATGAGTTCGCGACGGGAGAGCACGATGTTCTGGCGCTCCTGGTTGATCTTGACGACCTTGTATTCGTAGGTGTTGCCGACGTAGGCCGCGAGATTCTTGGGCGGGGTGACGTCGATCTGCGAGGCGGGCAGGAAGGCCTCGACGCCGATGTTGACAAGGAGGCCGCCCTTGACGACGTCCTTGACGCGGCCCTTGATGGTGCCGCCTTCGTTGCAGATGGTGAGAATCTTGTCCCAGTTCTGTTTGAACTCGGCGCGTTCCTTGGAGAGGACGACCATGCCCTCGCGGTCTTCGAGTCGTTCGATGAGCACTTCGAACTCATCGCCCATGTTGACTTCCTTGATGTCGTCGAATTCGTTGGCGGGGATGACGCCCTCGCTCTTGTAGCCGATGTCGACGAGGACTTCCTTCGGCCGGACCTCGATGACGGTTCCTTTGACGATCTGGCCCGCGCCGAACTGAATGTCGGCGGCGTTGAGGGCCTCTTCCATGGTCATTGCTGTAGACATAGGTCTGCTGTGTTGTGTTACTGGGGAGACTCGTATGCGCCGAAGATGGGGCGCCAGAAGAGGCTCCGTCTGCCCAAGACCGCGTTGCGGGCTGCAACGGAGGTTAAGGGTTCAGTTGTTCGTTAACGGTTTTTTCTCAGCCCAGGATGAATCGTCGCACGCGCGGGATTCGGGCAGGCCGGGGAGAATAAGGAAGAAAGGGCGCCGCGCAAGGGGAAAACGCTATTTTTGTTTGCATCGCGCGGAGGAGAATTAAGATACGCGCTTTGCCGGACTCTGGAATTGTCGGCCCATCATGCGAAAGCGTATTCCAAACGAAACAGAGCTGTCGACTTCAACGCGGCCGAAATGCGTTGCGTTGCAGGCGCTCTGTCTCTTGGTCGGCGCTTTGTCGCTTTCCGCCCATCCCATGTCGCAGGCCTCGGTGGTGGTGGATGCGTTGACGAACAAGGTTGTCGCGCAGATGACGATCATGGCCGACGACGTGGCGCTCTACCAGAAGATCGAGCCGGGGGAGGATCAGCGGTTGCCGGGGGACAAGCTTCAGGCGGGCGCGAGGAAACACGCGGAATACCTGAACAGGCATTTTACGATCCGCGGGGAAAACGGCGAGCCGCTGAAGGGGAAACTCATCGAAATGGATGCGAGCCAGATTCCGAAGGAGGGGCTTTATCCGGCGGAGTTGATGCAATATGGCGTGATCTACCGTTTCGATTACGAGGTGGAGAAGCCGCAGGACTTTCTGACCATCTCGCAGACCCTGGGCGGCGAGGACGGAGCGATCGCCGAGGTGGTGGATCTGATGGCGTTGCACAGCGGCGTCTGGTTCGAGGAGCCGACCAAGGTGGGAATGAGCTCGCCGCATTCGGTGAAATTCGACTGGGTGAACGGTCCGCCGGAGCAGCCGAAGAACTGGCGTGAGTTGCGTCAGCGTCGCGAGGCGCGAAAGGAGGAGAGGCTGGGCATCAGCAGTTACAGCGGTCTCTATTCCTACATCTACATCGAGCCTTTCGAACTGCGGCACGAGGTGTTGATTCCGCTGATCACCTTCGAGACGCTGGCTCCACTGGAGCGGGCGGAGAAGGATTTCATCTCGGTCGAGGAGCAGGAGGGGGCCAGGAAGACCATCGAGGAGTTCTTCCGGACGCACAACCCGGTGGAGATCGACGGCATTGCCGTGCAGCCGGTCGTTCAGCGGTTGGAGTTCTACGGTCTGGATTTCAAGGACTTTGCGCAGACTTCGGAGAGAAAGCGGATCAGCATCTACCAGGCGCGGTTGGGGGTGATCCTGACCTACAGCGTGAAGGGGCACCCCAATCACGTGAAGATGACCTGGGACGCCTTCAACCGGAACGTGCCCTTTGTGAAGTCGGCCTACTACGCCTACGACGCTGCGCCGGAGAACACTTATTTTGAGCCGATCGATCCGGAGTTTGAATGGAAGAGCGAAACCGCCCGCGAGGCTCCGACGTTGGCGGACGTGCCGGTTCCGGAGCCGCCGCGGATGATCCGGCTGCCGCTGGTCAGTCTGTTTTTCTTTGCGGCGGCGCCGTTGTTGTTTGTCCTGGCCCGGCGCGAGGGAAGATTCGATTTCAAGGCGGGCATGTCGCGCGCCGGATTGGCGGCGGGGGTCGCGGCGCTGTGCTGGCCTCTGGCGCAACGGGAGATTCGCGATCCGTTCACTGAACTGAAACCGCCGGACGAGTCCGAACGCGAGGCCATCTTCTCCGCGCTGCACGGGAACATCTACCGCGCCTTTGACTACAAGAATGAAGGCGATGTCTACGACACCCTGGAGCGGAGCATCGGCGGGCCGTTGTTGACGGACATCTACCTGCAGATCCAGAAAGGCCTGAAGATGCAGGAGCAGGGCGGTGCGATCGCCAAGGTGCGCGAGGTGAAGTTGGCGTCCGTCGGGACTGCTGAAGACGCGGAGGTCGCGCAAAAGGGCGGGTTCGTCGTGCCGTGCCACTGGACGGTCCGTGGCACGGTGGAGCACTGGGGCCACATCCATACGCGGGAGAATGAGTATGAGGCGGTGTTCCAGGTCGAACCGGTGGCGGGGCGTTGGAAGATCACCGGGATGGAGCTGCGCAACGAGAAGCGGTTGAAGTTTGAGACAGGTCTGCGCGGCGTGGATGTCTGACCTCGGATGAGAGAATTTCACTCAAATCTCCAACGAACCCCACGGATGGCAAGGCCGACCCACGGATGGGGGAATCGGCATCCGTGGGGAATTGGAACTCGGATTGGGCGGAACATCTTGTGACGCCTGATCGTGAATTTGATGAGCGTCGCGATCTCCAACCTGGAATTTGCCTATGGCGACGGCGGCTTTCGCCTGGCCGTGCCGCAATTGGAGATCAAGCCGGGCGAGAAGGTCGCGTTTGTCGGCCCCAGCGGATCGGGGAAGACCACGCTGCTGCGCTTGATGGCGGGCGTTCACCTTCCCGAACGAGGCGACATCGTTTTCTCCGGACAGGCGCTGAACGGGCTTTCTGACGCCGCCCGGCGCGCGTTCCGAATCCAGGAGGCGGGCTTCGTGTTCCAGGATTTCGAATTGATCGAATACCTGAATGTGCGGGAGAACATCCTGTTGGCCTATCGCATCAATCCAGCGCTGGCGTTGACCGCGGAGGTCCGGGCGAGGGCGGAAGAGTTGGCGTCGGCGTTGGGGCTTGCCGACAAGCTGAAGCGCCGCGTCGATCAGCTTTCGCAGGGCGAGAAGCAACGCGTGGCGATCGGACGCGCGCTGCTGCCCAAACCGAAGTTGATTCTCGCCGACGAACCCACGGGCAACCTGGATCCGGACAACAAACGTCGCATCGTCGAGATCCTGTTCGGGCAGGCGGATCGGGCCGGGGCGACGCTGATCGTGGTCACGCACGATCACAGCCTGTTGGAAGGCTTCGACCGGGTGATCGACTTCGCGCAGTTTCATTCCGCGACAGGGGGCGGACGATGAGGCGGGGCGGAGCAGAACGGAGCGCGGAATTCATTCCGCTTCGACCGTCGGATGGCTGTGGCGTTGAGTACGGCCGGAAGCGTTTGGAATTGTTGTGGCGAAGCGGAATGAACTCCGCGATCCGTATGCGCGCCTTGGCTTTGCCCGGCGTCAACAGACGGTCTTGCATACGGAGCTGTGCCCCTGCAAATCGGAGCGCCGAGCATTGCTCGGCATCGGCGCGATCGGGCGGTTCTTGCCGGGCAATGCCCGGAGCTCCGGAGCGATCGGAGGCAATGTCATGACGCAGCATTTCTTTCTGGCGTGGCGGTATGTCGTCTTCCACAAGGCGAAGACGATCCTCCTGGTGGCCTGTGTTTCGCTGACACTGTTCCTGCCGCTGTTCCTCAGTCGCATGATTTCGGAGTTCGAGGCGCAGTTGACCGCGCGCGCGGAATCGACGCCGCTGGTGGTCGGCGCGAAGGGCAGTCGATTCGACCTGGCGTTGCACGCGCTGCATTTTCGCGGACGCACGCCGGAGCTGTTGTCGATGGGCGATTATCAGGAGCTGCGCGAAGCGGGCCTCGCTGAGGTGATCCCGCTTTTCTCACGATTCTCCGCGAGGGGCCATCCGATCGCCGGGACGACCCTGGACTACTTTGAACAGCGGGGCCTGCGGGTCGCCGGGGGGGAATCGTTGTCCATGCTGGGCGATTGCGTCCTGGGCTCCAATGTGGCGGAAGCCTTGAATCTGCGGCCGGGGGGGCATCTGCTTTCGGACCCGAAGAATGTGTTCGACATCGCCGGCGACTATCCGTTGCGGATGCGCGTGGTCGGGATACTCGCGCGCGCCGGCACACCGGACGACGACGCGGTGTTCGTCGATCTGAAGACCGCCTGGGTGATCGAAGGGATCGGGCATGGACACAAGGACATGGAGAACGCTCCGGATCGGGATGTCGTCTTGGATCGCAGTGAGACCAACGTGGTCGCCAATGCCGCCTTGCCGCAGTTCCTGGAGATCACGGAGGAGAATGCGGGATCATTTCATTTCCATGCCGAGCCGGATGAACTGCCGATCACGGCGGCGCTGGTCTGGCCGAATGACGACAGGTCGCGCGCCTTGCTGCTGGGGCGGTTCACGACGGAAAACAATGACGCGCAGATGCTTGAATCCGTGGAGGTCGTGGATGAGATGCTGGGCTTGGTGTTCAAGGTGAAGCGGTTCTTCGATGCGAACTTCGCGTTGGTGGCGGCGTCGACGGGACTGTTCCTGACATTGACGATCCTGCTGTCGTTGCGCCTTCGACGCCGTGAAATGCAGACGATGTTCCAGATTGGCTGCAGTCGGGGCACGGTGTTCTGGTTGCAGGCCTGCGAGTTGTTGATTGTCCTGGCGGTCAGTCTGTTCGTGGCGGGGGGGCTGGCGATGGCTGCCAGCGCGTCCGGGGATTGGTTGATGCGGCGGATGATGTAGGCGTCAAGGCGGCTGGAAAACTGTCTGCAATCGGAATCGGAGCGCCGGGCATTGCTCGTCCTGGTTGTTGATCGAAAGCCGATGCCGGGCAATGCTCGGCGCTCCGGACGTTGGAATTGCGGTCGTGGCGTGCGAACGATCGGTTGATGTATGCGAGTCATGAGAATAAGGATCAACAGGGTTGCAGCAGGCGTGGCTGTGGCCGGTTTGCTGACGGGGTGCGGATCCCGGGACGACGGCGCTTCTGAATCCGCGCACAGCCCCGTTCGCGAGAAGCCGCTGGTCTACACGGTCAATTATCCGCTGCAGTATTTCGCGCAACGCATTGGCGGCGACGCCGTTGAAGTCGTGTTTCCCGCGCCGGCGGATGTCGATCCCGCGCATTGGATGCCGGACCGAAATGCGATCAAGGCGTTTCAGCAGGCCGACCTTGTCGTTCTCAATGGCGCCGGCTACGCGAAGTGGCTGGACAAGGTCTCCCTGCCGGATTCCCGATTGGTTGACACTTCAGCCGCGTTCAAGGCGCATCTGCTCAAGGTGGAGAACGTGGTGACGCACAGCCACGGTCGCGGCGGTGAGCATTCCCATGTGGGCACGGCCTCGCACACCTGGTTGAATCCGCGGTTGGCCGTGCTGCAGGCGGAGGCGATCCGGGATGCCCTGGTGAAGTTGGCGCCGGCCAGGGCGGAATCGATCAAGTCGGACTTTGATTCGTTGAAAAAGAATCTGCTGGAGGTGGACGCCTCGTTGGACGCGATTCTCAAGCCGGCGCGGGATCGTCCCGTCCTGTTCTCGCATCCGGTGTATCAGTATTTCCAACAACGGTTTGCCTTGAATTCACGCAGCCTGCACTGGGAGCCGGATGAAGCCCCGACGGAGAAACAAAGGGCGGAACTCAAGGAGTTGCGAGCCGAACATTCTGCGACCATCGTGATCTGGGAGGCGGAGCCACTTGGGGCGACTGTCGAGGAATTGAAGAAGAGGGGGCTGGTGAGCGTGACGTTTGAGATCTGCTCGAATGCGCCGTCCGGCGAAGGGGACTTTCTCTCGGTGATGCGGAAGAACGCCGTGAACCTCGAATCCGCCTTGAAGACGATCAAGACACGGGAATAGAGACAGAGGAATCCCAAACAATGATTCCTGTGTCTTCATTCCCTTGTCAGCGAGTGGGTTGCGGCATTTCAGTGCGGTGGTTCAATAGGCGTCTTTCAGAATCTTCAACAGATCGTCCTCTGTCGGCGTGCGGGGATTCAGCTTCATCAGGCGCGAGATCTCGAAGGATTTCCTGGCAAGTTCGGGGAGTTGTCCCTGGGTGACGCCGATGTCTCTGAGTCGCTCGGGGATGCCGATGTCGCGCTTCAGTTTCTCAATGGCGGCGATGCAGATCTCGCCGGCCTCGTCGTCACTGGCGCCGGAGGTCTCCTCTCCCAGCAGGTGAGCGATACGGCGGAACTCGGCCAGCCGCTCGGGCAGGTTGAAGCGCATGACGTAGGGCAGCAGCAGGCCGTTGCCGGCCCCGTGTGAACAATGCACCGCCGCGCCGATCGGATATTCCAGGGCATGGACGACCGCGACGCCGCAATTGGAAAACGCCATGCCTGCCAGCGTCGCGGCCAACGCCATGCCCTCGCGGGCATCGAGGTTGGCCGGCTTGTTGACCGCGGTGACAAGGTGTTCCCCGACCAGCGCGATGGCCTGCTGCGCGAGCAGGTCGCCCATCGGCGTGCGGCCGGTGTAGGGGGCGGCTTCGCCGGGCGGGACGTCCAGCTTGTCGTGGTCGATCGCGGTGAAGGCCTCGATCGCGTGGGTCAACGCGTCGATGCCGCTTTCGGCCGTCGCCTTCGAAGGGCACGACACCGTGAGCTTGGGATCGACGATGGCCCGCGCGGGGCGAAGGAAGGGGCTCAACGTGCTGACCTTGATCTTGTTGGCCGTGTCGGTCAGCACCGCCGAATGCGAAACCTCGCTGCCCGTTCCCGCCGTCGTTGGAACGCAGATCAACGGTGTGACGGGGCCGGGGACCTTCCCGAAGCCGAACCAGTGTTCCGGCGAACCTTCATGTCGGACCAGGGCGGCGACGATCTTTGCCACGTCCATGTTGCTGCCGCCGCCGACGCCGATGATGATGTCCGGCGGGCAGCTCTGAACGTCCACGTGCCTCGCGCATTTCCGGGCGATCTCGATGGAGGGTTCCGCCGCGCCTTCGTCGAAGATGTCGCACTTGATTCCGGATTCGATCAGGGGTTGTGTGACCCGGTCCAGGACGCCGGCCTTCACCAGGTTTGGGTCCGTGACAATCAGCGCCTGAATCGGGAGATGGCGGACGTTGATTGAACGATTGGGAACCAGGTCGGCGGCGATCCGGCCGATTTCCTTGATCGCATCGCGGCCGAACGTGAGCTGGCCGGCTGATGCAAATGTCCAGAAGGGTCTCATGTGACGGGGGGAGGCAAGGGCGGAAAGTGTTGGAGCCCGCGGCCGATGGCAATGGAAAAGTGAGGGTTCAACCGATTGCCGAATCCGGCGTCCAGAGTCTGCCCACACCGATGGTGGCGGGCCGCGCTTCCGTTCTCCGGGCCTTGAGTTTGACGTAGGGCGGGGCGTAGCAGTAGCGGTGGGCGGCGGTTCCGCGCCGTGCCTGAGGGTTGTGGTGTTCGGGTTCCGCCAGGTCTTCGATGACATAGCCGGCGCGGCAGAGGTCGCCGATCAACTGGCTCCAGCGGTGGATGAATTCCATGGTCCCGGCCTCGCGGTGCATGAGTCCCTCGGCGGCGGCGGGGAGGGCTTCAGTCCGGTGGTAGGATTCGGAGATGAGATAGCCGTCCGGCGAGGGCATGGCGGCGGTCTGGAGACTGACGGGCTGCTTGTGTTGGCTGATGTAGAGCGCTCCCGCGGCCTGCAGCCGCGCGACCTGATGATAGACCAGCGAGACGTGCGGCACGTAACAGGTGCTGACCGGCTGGATGATGATGTCGAACTGCGCGTCGCCAAGGGCGGAAAGGTCGTCCATGGAGGCGCGCACCGGATTCACCTGCAGGCCGCGTTCGGCGGCGATGGCGCGGTCGAGTTCGAGCATTTCGTCGCTGAGATCGACGACGGTGACGATGCCTCCGGCGGCCGCGTAGAGGATGCTCTGCAGTCCGCCGCCGGCAGCGAGGCAGAGGACGCGCCTGCCGCGGATGTCGCCGCCGAGCCAGCCGTCGGGGTCCACGGCGCGCAGCGGATCGGTCAGTTCCTTGTCGGTGACCGTCCGGGTGTGGCGTCCGCGTGCGCGCACGCGCTCGTTCCATGCCTGCCGGTTGTGTTCGAGGATCGGATGCATCGGGGGATGGAAAAGGGTTTGTGGTCCTGCGGCAAGGGAGAATGAGAATGACGGATGCCCCGAATATTCAAAGGAGCCAAAAGGAGCGTGAATTCCGAGGAGCAGCGGACCAGGAAGACGCCTCCCGGTCGGCGATCCTGGTTGGGACTTCGACATTGGTCGGGGGGCTTGTCATTTCGGCGCCATTGCCATTTCACGATTGGCGCTTTCGGTCATTGCGCGATGGCGTTAGCATGCGGACATGCCGTCCTCACTTGAACCTCCGGATTCCCATGTCTTCTCCGCGGCCTGCGGATGGCTGGAGCTGGGCAATCTCCGGGAGGCGGAGCAGGAGTTGAAGAACCTCTCTGAGGCCTCGCGTCGGCATCCGGATGTCCTGGAGTTTCTGTGGGCGATCCATTCGCGCAAGGACGAGTGGGACGACGCGGCCAGGGTGGCCGAGGAATTGAAGCGGAAGGCGCCGGATCGGGCTTCGGGCTGGCTGCATCATTCCTACGCGTTGCGGCGCGCGACCGGCGGCGGACTTGCGGCGTCATGCGACGCGTTGCGGCCGGCCCTTGAGCTGTTCCCTGACGAGCCGGTCGTTCCCTACAACCTCGCGTGCTACGCCTGTCAGTTGGACCGCCTGGACGAGGCGCGTGAATGGTTTGCCAAGGCATTGAGGGCGGAGGAGAAACAGACCGCCAGGACCGTGGGGCTGTTGATGGAAAGCGGGAAGCCCGAATCGAGGGCGACCTCGGTGTCGGGCATCAAGAAGATGGCCCTGCGCGACGAGGATCTGAAACCGCTCTGGCCGGAGATTGAAAGGCTGTGAGCGACCTGGCGGAATTCCTGAAGGACGGCCCGGAAGGAGCCCGTCTTGCGTTGAAGGTTCATCCTCGCGCCAAACGTAATGAGGTGGGAGAGACTGACGGGGATGTCCTGAGGATCAAGGTGACGGCCCTGCCGGTGGATTCGGCCGCAAACGAGGCGGTTGTCAAGCTGTTGGCCAAACGGCTCGGAGTGTCCAAGGGAATGGTCCGCATCGTGCGCGGCCAGACTTCACGGTTGAAGGTGGTTGAGATCCAGGGTGTGACTGCGCGGGAGGTTTGGGCGGCGCTGGTGGTGTGAGTGTGGCCGCAACCTGAAGGTTGTGGCGCGGGCGCGGACCTGTCCGGGTTCCACTTCTCGTCCATACGGACTCGGGGCGCAACCTGAAGGTCGCGGCTACGGTTGTTCTGAGTCCGGCAGGGGGGGCGGTTCCTTGCCGACGGCGGGTTGTGCTTTCAGACGTCGGGCCTCGCGCCACATGGAGACGCTGGTGATGAGGCTCCAGATCCAGGATACGGCGAAGGCGAGAACGCCGTAGATTCCCATGCTTCCGTAGGCGCCGAAGTCATCGGGGTATTCTCCCAGTCGCCAGGTTTCCGTGATCAGGCCGTAGAAGAATCCGCAGATCAGGAGGAAGCCGGCGAAGGCGAGCACGAGTTGCGGATAGCCGGCGCGGCGACCGCCCATCAAGGAGCCGGCGCCAGGGGTGACCAGTTGGTTGATCAGGAGGAAGGTCCCGGCCTTGGCGGGATCCAGTTCCTTGTTCAGCCTGGGGACGAGCGGGCGTTTCATGGCGCCAGGTGGGTGAATGGAGGAACCGGAATGTTGCGCGCGACGCCGAACAGGAGGAACGCTGTCAGAAACACCCAGACGAGCTTCGGGACGCCGGGGCGTGGCAGTCGGGGCGGCAGCCTGTTCCAACGACGATGCAGCTCGACGAGCCCGAACCAGACGCCGACGCACAGCGTCAGCACAAACATCAGGTTGTTTCGCGCGGCTCCGGCGAGATCACCGTTGAGCAGGGCGTGCAGGGCGCGCTGGCCGCCGCAGCCCGGGCAGTGCAGCCCGGTGGCGGCATACAGCCAGCAGCGGGGGAAGAAGCTGTGTTGCGCCGGGTTGAACTGATGGAAGATGAGAAGGCCGCACCCGGCGACAATCGCAACGGCGGTTGCCAGCAGGATCCGCCTGGACGATGTCGCAGTGAGTCCTGTCGGTCGGCTTTCCGGTATGTCGGGTCCGTCATTCATCGACAACGATGGTCAGCCTGCATGGAAGGGGGGAGGGATTCAAGCGCTGCGCAGGCGTTCTCGTCGATGGGGCGGCCGGGTGTCATTCCGGGTTGTCAGCGCATGGCGACGGGATGCCGCCAGAACCCGCAGCCGGGACGGTCGCGCTACAGAAAGGAAGCGTCAACGGGCTCGATTCCGCATTGGCGTCTCCGGGGACTCCGGGTATGGTCCCGGCCCCTTGGGATCGGGAATTGCGTCCGGTTTCCGCGTTTTCAATCAAATCAACAACAGCAGAGATCATGAGCGAGCAGATTTGTCGTTGGGGCATCTTGAGCACGGCGGGCATCGCCCGAAAGAACTGGCAGGCCATCCGCAATTCGGGAAATGCCGTCATTGCGGCGGTGGCCAGTCGCAGTGTCGAAAAGGCGCAGGCCTTTATTGATGAATGCCAGACCCACGTCGCCTTTCAGCAGAAGCCGGAGGCGGTCGGGAGTTACGACGAACTGCTGGGGCGCGAGGACATCGACGCGGTCTACATTCCGCTGCCGACCGGTTTGCGCAAGGAATGGGTGATCAAGGCTGCGCAGGCCGGCAAGCACGTGATGTGCGAGAAGCCCTGCGCCGACACGGTCGCTGACTTGGAGGCGATGATCGGAGCCTGCCGCGAGAACAACGTGCAGTTCATGGACGGCATCATGTTCATGCACAGCGACCGCCTGCCCGCCATGCGGGCCGTGCTCGACGACGGCGAGACCGTCGGCGACATCAAGCGCATCGGGTTGCAGTTCAGTTTCTGCGCGCCGGACGAATTTCTGACCAGCAACATCCGGGTGAACAGCGCCTTGGAATCGATGGGCTGCCTCGGTGATCTGGGCTGGTACACCAGTCGTCTGGCCCTTTGGGCGATGAATTACGAGATGCCGGAGAAGGTCACCGGCCGCCTGCTGACCACCCGACAGAACGACGACAGCCCGGAGGCCGTGCCCATGGAATTCTCGGGGGAGTTGTTCTTTGCCAACGGGGCATCGGCCTCGTTCTACAATTCCTTCCTCACCGAGAACATGCAGCTCATCAACATCAGCGGTTCCAAGGGCTACCTCACACTCGACGACTTTGTGCTGCCGTATTTCGGCAATCAACTGGAGTTTCAGACGAACAGCGCCCGTTTCAATCAGGACGGCTGCAACTTCCATATGGAGCGGCACAGCCGCATTCACAAGATTGACGAATACAGCGACAGCAAGCCCGATGCGCAGGAGATCAAGCTCTTCCGCAATTTCTCCGCGCTCGTCAACCGGGGCGAGGTGGATTCGTTCTGGCCGGAGGTGGCGCTGAAGACGCAGCGGTTGTTGAACGCCTGCCTGGAGTCCGCCCGCAACGGCGGCAAGGAAGTCGCGCCGTGAACCGATTCAGTCCGTCTCCCGCTTGGATGGGCGAATCGTCGGGCTGCGGTCGAGGTCCTTGGGGGATGTTTTCAAATGCTGGTCGAACCAGCCGGCCATGAGAGCCATCTCCTTTTCCATGCCCGGCCAGCCGTGGCCTTTGCCTTCGCGGCGGATCAGCATGGTGGGAACCTTGTCTTCCTCGCATTTCTTCAGGAAGGACTCGGCCTGTTGGATGGGAACGAGGACATCGGCGTCGCCGTGGACGATCAGGATGGGGGGCGTTTTCCCGGAAACGAAGTTGATGGGCGAGATAGCGCGGCCGAGCAGCTTGCGGCCCTGTGCGGTGCGGATCATGGGGCCGAACGCGGCGTTGTAGTCGGCCAGCGTCCCCACGCCGACCGCGTCTTCGCCGGACTTGCCGTAGTTGAGAAAATCGGTGGGCGGGAAGAAACAGGCCACGGCCTGGACGGCGCTGGATTCGCGATCGACCGGATCCTTGGCGTCCGCCTTGCCGACGTCGCCCCGGGTCGCGAGCAGCAGGGACAGGTGGCCGCCGGCGCTGGCTCCCGAAACGCCGAGCCGCTCAGGATCGACGCCGAACTTCTTTGCGTTGTGCCGGATGAAGCGCACGGCGCGATGGATGTCCTTGTCGATCCCCGGGATCTGGAACTTGGGCTGGGAGCCGTGCAGCACGGCAAAGACCGTGTAGCCGCGTTCGATGAACCCGTTGAGAAACGTCGGATTGATCGCGCGCTTGGCAGAATACCAGCCTCCGCTGACGATGAAGACGACGCCGAGTCCGTTCGGTTCTGCGGGACGCAGCATGTCCATGGTCAGCGCGACGCCGTGCTTGCGGCCGTAGATGATGTCCTCGACGCGCGTGAACTTCGCGGCGTCCTGGGCGGAGGATTGAAATACAGTTGCGAAAAGGAGAAAGGCGAACGTCCAACCGGGCAGGATGCTTCTGGTTCCGGAGCGCCGGGCATTGCCCGGCAGAGGCACTGTTGAAGCGGTTGTTCCGGGCAATGCCCGGCGCTCCGATTCTGAAGGCGAAGAGGCGTGTTTCATACGGAAGATGTGGATGGGGAAGGCGCGCGCGCGTTCAGGTTCACGCGAGAATGGAGCGGATCGGAGCGCCGTGCTCGATGTCGAGTCGCTTGCGGCCGGGGAGTTCCAGTCTGCGGGAGTCGAGGCCCATCTGATGCAGGACGGTCGCGTGGAGATCGGTGACGTAGTGGCGGTCCTCGACCGCATGGAAGCCGATTTCATCGGTGGCGCCATGGACGATGCCGGGCTTGGTTCCGCCTCCGGCAAAGAAGACGGTGAAGCCGTGGGGATGGTGGTCGCGGCCGGTGCCGACCTTGCGCCCGAGCAGGTCCGCTCCGGGGGTGCGGCCGAATTCGGTGCCCCAGAGGATCAATGTCTCATCCAGCATGCCGCGCTGTTTGAGATCGGCGATCAGGCCGGCGATCGGCTTGTCGATCTGTTTGCAGAGGCGGCTGTGGTTGGTCTTGATATTGGTGTGGGAATCCCAGGCTCCGGCGCTGCCCGTGTAGCCGTGGAACAACTGGATGAAGCGCACGCCGCGCTCGACGAGTCGCCGCGCCGCAAGGCATTTGCTTCCGAAGTCCTTCGTCTCCTTCTGGTCGATTCCATAGGTCTCGATTGTCGCCTTGCTTTCCTGATCGAAGCGGACCACGTCGGGAACGGCCGTCTGCATTTCGAAGGCGAGTTCGTAGGATTTGATGCGGGCCTGCAGATCCTTGTCGTCGGGATATTCGACGCCGGCGAGGCGGTTCAGCCTGCCGAGCAGGCCGAAATTCTGCGCCTGTTCCTCCAGTGACATGGATGGGTCGGCGGGACGGACAAAGGGCAGGGGGTTCTTCGGATCGACCTTTAGTTTCACGCCGGCGTGTTGCGGGCCGAGGTAGGCGGAGCCATGGGTCCAGGCCGCGCCGCAGCAGTCGGCGCTGGGTTCGCCGAGGACGACGAACTGGGGCAGGTTTTCATTGGCCGTGCCGAGGCCGTAGCTGATCCAGGAGCCGACGGTCGGAAAGGCGCCTTCGCGGATGTTGCGGCCGGTGTGAAACGTGAGCTGGGCGCCGTGGTTGTTGTCCTGCGTCCACATGGAGCGGACGACCGCGATGTCGTCGGCGCAGCGACCGAGATGGGGGAACCAGTCGCTGACAACGAGGCCGCTTTGGCCGTAGGTCTTGTAGCCGGTGGCGAGCGGGAAGATGCCCTTGTAGATGTCGCGCTTCTGGGATTGCGCGGCGCCGAGATTGCGGTTGACCAGGTCGGGGTTGATCAGGTTGGCGAAGCCGGCCTCGTCGATGGTCTTGCCGGCGTGTTTGTTCAGGGCGGGTTTGACGTCGAAGCTTTCCAGGTGGCTGGCGCCGCCGATGAGGAAGATCCAGATGACGGATTTGGCCCTGGGCTGCGCATGATGATTGCCGTCGGGCGCGCGCCAGCCGGAGCCGTCATTGGACGCCCGGGCGACGCCGTCCTTGAACAGCATGCCGCCGAGCGCGAGGCCGGTGAAGCCCATTCCGGTGTCGGCGAGGAAGGCGCGCCGGGTGTTTCGCGAAGAAGGCTGGCTGTCGGGGCTCATGCGATGCAATTCGATTTTTCGGGACGTCGAATTGCTTCGCATACGCCGGGGGCGGCGTCAACGGTTCTGTGCCGCTGTGGACGACGGGGGCGTGATCAAGAATGGGCGGAGCGCGGATGCGCCCCGCCTGCGGGGGCAGTCGCAGCCGCCACGGAAGCGGAATGGCCGGGGGGATCCCTGCATCCGGATGACGACCGACGTTTCTGCGGCTGGTCTACGACACAGCCGCGCCCGGCCCGCGTCGCTTCATCGCGCTTTCAATCACGCGGCCCTGGATGACGTTCAATTCTCCGCGGTTTCGCGGACGAGGAACACGGGGATGGCCCCGTATTTCTTGGCGAGCTGTTTGGTTCCGACGTAGTCGCAGGTGAACTCCTTGACGCCGTCGGCGGTGGCGATGGCGGCGAAGGCCTCGCTGGAGTAGATCTGGCCTTCCTCAGCGACCGGTTCGATGCGGGCGGTCCGGTTGACGTGGGCGCCGTTGAAGGTGCGTTTCTTGAGGACGGGATCGTAGCAGGGGAACACGGGGCCGCAGTGCAGCGCGATACGGATGCTGAGATCGGGGAGGTCCCATTGGCTCCAGTCGGCGCCGCGAACGAGGTCGCGCAGCTTGAGCGCGAAGATGCCGGCGTCGGTGACGGTGTCGAACACGCACATGACGGCGTCGCCCCAGGTGTTGTGGTGCACGGGCGGGTGTTCGAGGTTGAACATGATGTCGGCGACCTGGCCCAGGAAGTGCGTCACGAAACCGGGAATCTGGACCTCGGACAGCTTGGTGAAGCCGACGACATCGGCGAAGACCATCGCCTTGATCTCCTGTTTCGCGGAGCCCTCCTCCTCGGAGACCTCGGCGCCCGCGGGCGGGCGTTCGACCTGGATGGCCGCCGCGGCCTTGTCGTCGATGGGCGGCAGGTCCTCCTCCGGTCCGTCGCCGACATGAATGATGTGAACATCGCTTTTCTGGATGTGGCGCCAGTAATCGACGCAGCTTTGCGTGCCTCCGGCTCCGTCGCCGCGCTTGCCGTCCCAGACAAAGAGGGGGGTGACGTCCATGCCGAGGAACTGGCTCTTGAGCAGCGCCAGCCCGCTGATGGCCTGATTGCAGAAATCGAAGGCCGCCGCGTCCTGGGCGTCGCCGAGTTCGCTGAGAATGGTGACGGTCGCCGCGCGCTCAAGAACCTTGTCGAACCGCTCAGACCAGTTCGTTCCCTCCACGATGTTCACGCTGGCCTTCTTGAAATCATCGACGTGGAAGGGCAGGACGATGTTCACCTCGCCGCCGTGGTCCAGCAGGGATTCGTTGAAGATCTGGTCGGCGCCGCAGGCGAGCGAGGAGTAGCCCACATGGACATTGGAACGTTCGATGAAGGCGTCGATATGTTTCCGGACCTCGGCTTCCTCGGAGGCGGGGAAGCGGGGAGGAATGCGGTCCGGCCGGTCGAACATGTGCCCCGAAAAGACGGCGATCTTGGGGAGGGTGAAGCACTGGTCCAGGCGGTGGATGTCTTCGCCGAGGTATTCGAGAATCATCCGGGCCTGGGCGCGGGTTCGGCTGAGCACGACCGAGCCCATGCTGCCGTCCTCGCTGCCCTTGCGGTAGAATTTCTCGGCGCCCTCGAAGTCGCCCATGATGAGGAGGGCTTCGGCGAGGGTGGCTTCCAGCCAGTAACGTTCGCCGGAATCGGGGCTGATGTATTCCAGGGTGGCGGAGCAGATCTCGCTGACCTCCCGCGCCAGTTTCTGGGCGTTTTCCTTGTCGCCGTAGAGCAGTCCGGTGGTGGCGGCGTTGATGCCGGAGTAGTAGCCGCCGTTGCGCTCGTAGGCGTCGGCGTAGAGTTCGTAGCTGCGGCGCAGGTGTTCCTTCCCTTCCTCCGGGTCCATGGACAACTGCCAGAAGTCCTTGTAGGTCCGGGCCAGGATGCCGAGCGTCTCCTCATCCTTGTGCCCGGATTGGCTGAGTTGCTCGAGGATGGCGTTGGCGCGCTGGGTGGCGCCCGTGCGGGCGAGGGCGAGGGCCTGGAGTTGCAGGAGTCGCAGGTCGTCCGTGAACTTGTGGATGCCCTCGTCCGCGATGTCGAAGGCGACAAAACCTTCGCCCTGTTTCAGGGCCACGTCGGTGGCGCGGCGGTAGATTTCGACATCCTGCGACCAGATGATCGGGATGCGTTCCGTCCAGAGTGTCCGGAGTTGCGCCGTGGTGATCTTGGGGTTCTTGATCTCGCTCAGGACGGCCTTGGCCTGCTGGTCCCGCTCCTTCTGGTCAAGGAACAGGGCATCGCTGATGGTGGGATCCTTGCGGTAGCCGAGGGAGATGAGGGTCTTGATGGTTTCCGTCGCCGAGGCGCGGTCCAGGTCGCGTTCGTGTTCGGGCAGTTCCTTGAAGGGGACGAGGCAGGGGTGGAACTTGTCGGTGTCGTCGCGTTTGGGGCCGTAGGTCCAGCCCTGCTTGATGCGCTCACGGGCCCAGACTTCATGGTTGTTCTCGGCAAACACCTCCGCCAGGGCGAGGACATCCTGGGAAAGCTGGATGCGGGAGGTGTCGAGAGGTCTCGGCTCGTACGTTTCGTCGCTCATGGCTGAAACTGAATGAATTATTCTTGGCGTCGTGGCAGATTGCCGCCGGCGGCAACCTGTCCGTCCGGTCCCCCGTCCGATACTTGCGGTCCGCCTGCAAGCAGCGTGGTTCTAGAGCAGTTCACCCCGGATTTGAAGCTGTTTTTTGGTTTGCGGAGGGGCGGCGGGAATAACGCGGGACAAGACCGGCGGCATCGAGCAGACTGCAGGGCATGGAATGTCGAGCGGAGACAGTCTTGATCACCGGGGCCGGCAGCGGCATCGGACGGGGAATGGCCGAGGCCTTGGCGGGTGTGGGACTCGGGGTCGTGGTCGCCGATCTGGATGAGTCGTCCGCGCGGTCCACGGCCGACGAGATTCTCCGGCGGGGCGGTCGTGCGGAGGCTGTCGGGCTTGATGTAACGGACGATGGCGCGGTGCAGCGGGCCGTTTCCAGGCTGGAGCGCGCGCCGGACGCATTGATCAACAACGCCGGCCTTCAGTTTGTGGCGCGGTTGGAGGCCTTTCCGCAGGAGGATTGGGGGCGCCTGATTGATGTGATGTTGAACGGGGCGTGTCGGATGACCCGCGCAGTGTTGCCGGGCATGAGGGAGCGGGGTTGGGGGCGGGTGATCAACATCGGATCGATTCATTCCCTGGTGGCCTCCCCCTACAAGAGCGCCTATGTGGCCGCGAAGCACGGACTCCTCGGGTTCTCCCGGACCATCGCTCTGGAAACCGCGGACGCGGATATCACGATCAACACGATCTGTCCCTCCTACGTGCGGACGCCGCTGGTTGAGAAACAGATTTCTGCACAGGCGAAGGAGAACGGGATTTCCGAGGCGGAAGTGATCTCGGAGATCATGCTGAAGCCCATGCCCAAGGGGGTGTTCATCGGGATCGATGAGATTGTGGGCGCGGCCCGCTTTCTGATGAGCGACGCCGCGCGGAACATCACCGGGCAGGAGATCGTGATGGACGGCGGTTGGACCTGCCGCTGAGGGCGGCGAGGCGATCCGGATTCCGGGTCAGCGCCGATTTGGGTTGGGAACGGGGGCGTTGGCGCCGGATTCCTTCCGCCAGGCGTCCAGTTGGGCGCGGAGTTCCTTCGCCTTTGCCGGGGTTGAATCCGCGAGGTCGTGTTGCTCTGCGGGGTCCTTCGCCAGATTGTAGAGTTCGACGCGGTCGTCCTCGTAATAGTGAACCAGTTTCCAGTCGCCCTTGCGGATGGCGCTGCCGGGCGTCATGCGGGGATAGTAGTGGGGGTAGTGCCAGCAGAGTTGGTCGCGGGAAAGGGACGCCTTCGGATCATCCAGCAGAGGCAGGAGGCTGACGCCGTCGAAGCGGGGGAGGCCGGCGGCGTCGGGCTCCAGGCCTGCGGCAAACGTCGGGAAGAAATCCTCCGAGGTGACCGGCGTCGCGCAGACCGCCCCGGGGATGGTGCGGCCGGGCCAGCGGATCATCAGAGGGATGCGGATGCCTCCCTCGTAGAGCGTTCCCTTGCCTGATCTCAGCGGCGCATTGCTGGTGGGCGGCTTGTCGTCGGACTTGCCGGACGGAAAATCGACGCCGCCGTTGTCGCTGGTGAGCACGACGACCGTGTTGTCCGCGAGGTTCAGGTTGTCGAGTCTCTCCAGCACGCGGCCGACGTTTTCATCGAGGCTGGCGACCATGGCCGCGTAGGTGGCGTGGTTGTGGCGGGAGCCTCGTCGCTTCGATTCGAAACGGGCGATGTCCCCGGGTTTGGCTTCAATGGGCGTGTGGACGGTGTGAAACCAGAGGCTGAGGAAGAACGGTTTGTAGCGGTTGCGTTCGATGAGGGCGAGGGCGTGGTCGGTGAGTTTGTCGGTGAGGTAATCGCCGGGTTTGCCCGGGGCGACCGGCACGTAGCGGAATTCAGGGTCGGATTTTGACCAGACGCCGCGGTAGGGGTGATGAAAGGTGGCGGGCGCGCCCCAGTAAGTTCCGCCGATGTTGACGTCGTAACCCTGCGTTTCCGGATAAAAGGCGGCGCGTCCCAGGTGCCATTTGCCGATGTGGGCGGTGAAGTAGTTCTTTTGTTTGAACAGTTCGGCCAGGGTGAACTCCTCGCGAGGCAGGTCCGGGGTCGATCGGGCGTTCAGCAGCCTGCGCCCCTTGGGGCCGCCGTCGCGCGCGCCCTCGTGCCAGATGGTCATGTCGAGGCGGGCGGGGGACTTGCCGGTCATGATCGCGGCCCGGGTCGGTGAGCAGACCGGGGACGCCGAGTAGGCCTGTGTGAAGCGAAGGCTCTCGCCGGCGAATCGGTCGATGTTTGGCGTCTCGAAATAGTCGCTGCCCTGGATGCCGGCGTCGGTCCAGCCCCAGTCGTCGACGAGGATGAACACCACGTTCATGTCCCGTCCACTGGAGTGGACGACGGAACAGAGCGACAACAGCGCGAGGATGGCGGTCCGGATGGTTCTCATGGTCGTTGGTGGCGGGAACGGGGTTCCGACGCTATTGAATCTTACGGCTGTCCTGCCTGCGGAAACCGGTCAGGCTCAGGCTCTGATCGGGGTTGATCCGGAGCACGGAATAACCGTTGTTGGCCTCGCCGGAACCCTCGACCATGGCGACCAGCGTCGTGTAGTGGATGCCGTTGATTTCGTGATGTTCGTTCTTGTGGCTGTGGCCTTGAAACACCGCCTTGACGCGACCCGAGTCTTCCAGGGCCTTTCTCACCGCCGGGGCGTTCTTGACGCCGTAGTGATTGCTCACATCGAGTCGCTGATGGACGAAGACCAACGTCGGTTTCTGTGATGACTTCAGGTCGGCCCGGAGCCATTCCAGCTCTTCCTGCGGAATGTTCGGATCGGTCCACTGGAAGTTGTTCCGTTGATAGGCGACGCCGTCGCTGCGGAAGCAGGCGTCCAGGATGATGAAATGCCAACCGGCGTGGTCGAAGGAATAATAGGACCGCCGCTTCCCGACGCCGCCCAGGAACTCCTCCTTGGTCAACAGATGGACGCAATGATTGCCGAGGACGTGGTGCTTGACGCCGGGCAGGCGTGAAAAATGGCGTTGGACGGTCTGCAGGTGTTTCTTCTCTTCGGCCAGCGAGGGCGCTGAATCGATGAAGTCCCCGAGTTCGATCACGTGTTCGGTCGACGCCTCGGCGAAGGCTTCGCCGGCTTCATCGAGTTTTTTCAGGCTCTCGCGGTAGTGCCGCGTGCCGCGCGCCGGTTTGTCCGCATGATGAAGGTCGGTGACCAGGCCGATGCGCGCGACGGCGGCGGATTCCTCGGCGAATGTTGCGCGGACGGCGGAAGCGGTGAGCAGCGTCAGTGTTCCGTCGCGAAGGAACGCGCGACGGCTGTGCTGGCTGGGCTGGCTGGGCTGATTCATATCGGCGGTGCGTGGGATTGAAGGTGTTCAGTCGGCGCGGCGTTTCAACTCGGCGGAGGCGTCGTCGACAATGGCCGTGCCCAGTCGTTCGAACGGTTTCCGGTCTTCGGGTTGCAGCGCCACAATCACCAGGCGCATGGCCTTCACAGCGGAAAGGCCGCCAGGCATCTCCGAATGTCGCAGGGTGTGGGAGGTCGTGTATTTGCGGAACTTGTCCGACAGCGTTCCGCCGACGAAACCGGATGTGCCCAGGGTGTCGGTGCGCGCGAGAATTTTGGAGCCGGCTTCCGATCCGTCCATGAATTCCATGTGCATGCCAAGGGAGGCGCCGATCAGGGGTTTTCCGTGCTTGGATTTCATATGGATGGAAAAGCTGACCGTGTCGCCCTCCCGCAGGTTGAGACTGGCGGTGGGGACGTCCAGATAAATGCCCTGGCCGCCGCCGCCGCCATGGACGGAGATCTCGAAGGCCCGTTTTCCGGTGCGGGCATCCTTGGATGGCTTCAAACGGGAAACGGCGCCCTCGTCGCCGAATTCGAAGGAGCCCCAGCCTTCGGCATGGTCCGTTCCGCCGGATTCGAATCCGGGATTGGGCAATCTGATATCGGCGGCGTGACAGATGCCGGCGAAGGCGAGGAAAAGGGCGGTGGTTCTGATCATGACTCCGGGCAGTCTAACCGCGACGGGCGGCGTATGGAAGGCGCGGCTTTCTGGCGGCAGGGGGCGGGGCGCATCACTTGATGGTTGGCTGCGAGCGCTTGTGCCCGATCTTGAACAAGGAGCCAAGGGCTGGGCGTGGCGACGCGCCGATGGCCTGAGCATTGAGCGTTGCGACCAGTTCGATCTCATGGCAAAAGGCTTGGGAAATGGTTGCGGCGCGTCTTGGACGTTGATTATGAAGCATTGGAGATCGATCGCTTTAGTGGGGTGCTTCTGGATCGGCGCCTTGGGCATTCTGGCGGTCTACTGGACGTTCGCATTTCACAAGGAGGAGTTCTTTGTTCACAAAGCATCGGCGCAACTATTGAAAGCATTCAAGGAATCGGACTCTATTGTGATAAGCGCGATCGAGCAAACCGATGAAGACAGTAGGGGGGGATCGTTTCACGATATGACAAACTACGATACGTGGCCACAAATACGGTGATTGTGGATGTAGCGGAGCGAGACGAACTGGCGGAGCTCTTTCAGGTAAACGCGTACCACAAGAATCGGGTGTTGTGCCACGAACCGGGATTCCATGTTGTCTTCAGGAAAGGTTCCCGGGAATTGTCGGATTTCACGTTGTGTTTTGAGTGCTACAATATCGGGATAAGGGTCCCTTTTGTTGATGAAGGATTGATCAACTTTTTTCCAACGAAAGCGGGGGATGAGAAGCTGCTGGAAGCCCTCACAAGACTCGTAAAGAATGGCGAGGGAATGAAAAGAAGTTCTGGCGATCGGCCGCATTGATTTGTGCAAATCCCAAGAAGGGAGCTCTGCCTTGGAACGCTGGGTTCCAGATCTGGTCGAGATCGCGATTTGCATTGAAGCGGGTTGCGCGGGAATCTCGGGTGACCGATCATCCGCGCCATGAGCATTTCCGATCCCGTTGCCTTCCTCGCTGATCCGGAGAGCAAACCGGAGGACCTGTTGATTGTCTCCGGCAAGGGGCTGGGAGCGTTGGACAAGGCGCTTCTGGGCGCGATCGAACAACTGGACAGGCGGGCGAAGAACCGTGCGGTCAAGCTGCTTGCGGGATTGAGCGCCGCCAATCCGGGGGCACTGCATCCGCATCGCGAACGATTCATCGAGTTGCTGGAGTCGAAGGACAACATTGTGCTTTGGAACGCCCTCGTCGTGGTCGGCCATCTGGCGGCGGCGGATGAGGACGGCCGGATAGCGGCTCTTGCCCCGCGGTTGCGGAGGTTCTTCAATGCCGATTCCATGATCACGACGGGGCATGCGATCGAGGCCCTGGGAAGGATCGCGGCTCACTCCGACAAGCACCGGGCGAAGATCGTGAACTGGTTGGTTGGCGTGGGCGATACACCTCACGGCGATGAGTGTAGGGAGATTCTGGCCGGCAAGGCGCTGGGCGCGCTGGCGGATGTGGTCGGTCGGCTTCGGAGCAAGGCGAAGGTCCGGGCGTTTGCCGAATCGTATGTGGAAAGCTCGCGGTCCGGCGTGGCAAAGAAGGCGGGGAAGTTGTTGAAGGCGCTTGGGTGAGGCGACCGAAAGGGGACAATGGGGAATGACGGGTAGCAACGCAGTTGTTCGAGGCTGTGTTTCGGGCTGAAGGCCCGACCGCACAGAGCCCAGGCCTTCAGGCCTGGGAGTTTTTGCCGCCCGGCAATGCGGGCTGAAAGCCCGAGCGCGGCGGTCGAGATGTGGAGCGAGCGCGACCTTTCAGGCTGCTACAATGCTCTGTCGGACATGACCCAGGGTTGAAACCCTGGGCTCTGCGCGGTTGGGCCTTCAGCCCATCAGACCAATTCCCGGATTGGGGCGCCGGCGTCGATGAGGTATTGGGGGCGACCGGAGGTGTCCTCGACCGTGATGCCGCGGGCGTCGATGCCAAGGTTGTGGTAGAGGGTGGCGATGATGTCCTGATAGCTCACCGGGCGATCCGTGGCTTCGGAGGCTGTTCGGTCGGTGGCTCCGATGACCTGGCCGGTCTTGATGCCGCCGCCGGCCATCAGGGCCATGCCGACACGGGGCCAGTGATCGCGGCCGGCCTTGTCGTTGATCTTTGGCGTGCGGCCGAATTCGCCCCAGGCCACGATCGAGACGTCGCCCAGCATGCCGCGCTCCTCCAGATCCTCCACCAGCGTGGTCAGGGCCTGATCGACGAGCGGGCCGATGGTGCGCATGCGGTTGAAATTGTTGGAATGCGTGTCGAAGTCGCTGATGGACACGCTGACGCAGCGGACGCCGGCTTCGACCAGACGCCGGGCGAGGAGCAGTTTCCGGCCGGCCATGGAGCCTTCCATGGTGTAGTTTTTCGGGTCCGGATCAGGGACGCGGGGCGTGTAGCGTTCCAGCATCTTTGGATCCTCTTTTTCCAGATCCATGGCCTCGGCGAACCGGCCTGAGGTAAGAATACTGACGGCTTGTTGGGTGAATTCATCCAACGCCGCCATCTGGCCGGAACGGTCCACGTCGCGGCGAAGGCGATCCATGCTCTTCAACAAAGCGACGCGATCGCCGAGGCGGCCGGCGGTGAGGCCTTCGATCAGGCCGAGGCTGACCTGATGGCCTCCGCCGAGACTGGCCAGTTCATTCTGCATGCCCGGTTCCAATTCCCGGTGGAACATGTGGGAGATGTCCGGGCGGAAGGGGCGGTAGGCCGGGCCAAGGAATCCGGGGCGGGCGCTGTTGCGGGCGAGACCGCGGCCCTGGAGGATGTCGACAAAGGCGGGCGCGGTGTCGGCGGGCGAAGCGAGCAGTTTGGAAACGGCGCAGCCCATCGCGGGCCGACCGCCGATGGATTCGAGTTCCCTGAAGCTGTAGCCGCTCTGGCATTGGAAGGCGTCGTGCCGGCCGGCGGATCCCTGCAGCGAGCGGATGAAGACAAACTTGTCCGCCGCCTTCGCCATTCGCGGCATGAGTTCCGTGAGATGCAGCCCGGGGATGCTGGAGCGGATGGGCTTGAACTCCCCGCGGATCTCGATCGGCGCGTCGGGTTTCGGATCGATCATGTCCATCTGCGGCGGACCGCCGTCGAGGTGGATGTTGATGACCGCCTTGTTAGAGGAGCCGACTCCGGAGGTCGCCTCGGCGCGCAGCATGTCGGCCATGGACAAGCCGCCGATGCCCAAGGCGCCTGCCTTGAGAAAGCTTCGGCGCGAAATGCCGTCGCAGTGTCGGTGATTGCCTGTGGGGAAGGTCAGCATGCTCGGGTTGCGGATGTTGAACGTGGATTGAATGCGCCAAGGGCGGTTTGGGCAAGGGGAAAGCAACTCCACCAAACGAACGTCAAACGCTCAACTTTAAACGTCAGACTCCCAACGAAAGAATCCGCGCGCAGCGCGCAAATCCCACTTGAACGTCTGGCGTTTGGAGTTGGACGTTCAAAGTTCGTCTTTCTGAGGCGCGTTTCGTCAGACGCGTACAAAAAGGAAGGGGGCCTCCGGCCCCCTTTCGGCTTCGCATGTTCCTTCGCGAACCGGGGCTCGAGCGAAGAGGAAGCCTTTGTGTAGGAGCTGCGACTATCGGATCAAAATCCTGGTTCGTCAAGCTGGTCCGGAGCGCAGAATCTGTTCCGCTTCAACCTTCGGGATTCCGCGGTTTTCCGCAATTCAGAGGCTTTCGGCTACTCGACGCTGAAACGGAATGAATTCCGCGCTCCGATGCGGACTGCGCGCCTCAAAACATTGCGCCTCCGTCGATTCCCGTTATCTTCCCCGAATAAATCCGTGGCCGGGGCATCCAATTGAACGGAAAGGCGCTCCGGTTGTCGGAGAGTTGAACGAGATTTCCTGGAAGCAACAACCTGATAATCACCACAAACGATACAGAACATGAAAATGCGCAAACTCATCATTGCCCTGGCGTTCTTCGGCTCGATGGCCGTTGCGGGCGCGGATACCCTGAAACTTGAAATCAAAGGCATGGTCTGCGAGGCCGGTTGCGTCACGGCGTTGAAGAACGGCCTGACCAAGGTCAAGGGCGTGGACATGAAGAAGTCCAAGGTCGAGATCGGCAAGGCGGTGGTCCAGTTCGACGCCAAGAAGGTGAAGAAGAAGGACATCATCAAGGCCATCGAGAAGGCCGGTTATGACGTCGTGAAGCCCAAGGCCAAGAAGGGCGAAAAGCCGGCGAAGCCCGTGGCTCTGGAAGGCAGAGTCGGCAACGGCCGCGTTTGCTGAGTCAATTGACTTCTCATCCGGAACTCCGGATGTTACCCACTCGGCGATCCACTTGAACGGATCGCCGATTTTTTTTTGAGCCATGAAGAAGCAAGCCACCGTCATCGCCGCCTTGTTAACGATGTTGTGTTCTGTATCCGCGGCGAGCGGGCCGGGGTTGCTGGTCCCCGCCTATTTCGCGCCTGGGGCGGCGGGGGGGTGGGATCGGTTGACCGCCGTCGCCAAGAGCGGCGTTTCCGTCATTGCGGTGATGAACCCGGATGTCGGTCCCGGAGCGAAGGCGGATCCGGCCTACGCGAAGGCGATCAAGGATCTGCAGAAGGCGGGCGGCAGGGTCGTGGGCTACGTCTTCACCAAGAAGGGGCTGCGCAACCAGGCGCACGTGCTCGAGGACATTACGCATTACCATGATTTCTACCCGGATCTGGACGGGGTCTTCATCGATCAGATGCCGACGGCGGAGACCTTCCGCGAACTGGACAACCGCAAGCCCAGTCCGCTGCGCGCGCAGTTCGCGCGGATCGGCGGCAGCAAGGCGGGCAAGGAAAGCGTCAAGGGCAGCGCGCGCAAGACGATGATCGAGTATTACTACCGCGTCTGGCTGCACGCGAAGGCGCTCAAGGCCGAGTGGCTCGTGGTCGGCAATCCCGGCGGGCATCCGGATGAGGAGTTCTTCGAGGAGAAGACCGCCGACATGTTTGTGACCTACGCGGGGTATGACGGCTACGACGCCTACCAGGCCCCCGCATGGTTGAAGGACGGGAAGAGGAAGGATGTGGCGCATCTCATCTACGACGTGTCCTTCGCGGAGGACATGAAGAAGCGCTTCAGCGAGGCGAAGGCGCATGGCGCGCAGTGGATCTACGTCACCGACGACGGCGGCGGGAATCCCTGGGATACGCTGCCGAAGTATTGGGACGAGGAGGTCGCTGAATTCGGCGGATCGAAGGCTGCGACCGGATCCGTCAAGTCGGAGAAAAAGCGCGGGTTCTTCCGGCGGAAGAAATAGTGGCTCCGTCCTGAGTATTTCAAGTTGAAGGCGCGTTGCGGTCTCGTTGCAACAACGCTGAAACGGTGGTGCGGATTGTTGGGGGCGCGTGTTCAGCGGAAGTCATTCCGCGATTGTCGCAAATGCCCGGTGAAGCCCCGTGATCCAGCAGAAGTCTGGCGATTTCGGAATTCTCCTGGATCACTTGCTGGTCATCACCCACTCGCCCTGCCAGTCCTTGGGCGGCTTCTTCCGTTTGAAGTGGTTGCAGCGGTCGATGTAGACCTCGGCGAGCTTGTCGTTCTTGTTGTGTTTCAGGGCCTCCTTGAAGGCCTTGATCGCCCGGTCCCACTCCTGCTTGCGGTAGAGGTCCACGCCGCCGTTGAAGTAGTTGAGGACCTCCATGACATTGGGGAACGACTCGTCATCGTAGTGGTCCAGCACCTCGTAGACGCCGACCGGTTCGGTCTTGCCCTTGACCACGACCTTGTCGATGGCGCGCATGCGGTAGGTGCCGCGGAGGGCCTTGTAGGTGAACTCGCTGATGAGGATCTTGGCGTGGTATTGTTTGCAGGCGCTTTCCAGTCGGGCCGCGAGGTTCACGCCGTCGCCGATCATGGTGTAGTTGGCGTAGTTGGCGGAGCCGATGCCGCCGATGACGACCTCGTCGGTGTTGAGGCCGATGCCGATGTCGATGGGCTCCTCGCCGCGTTCCTTGCGGGTCTCGTTGAGGGTCTTGAGGTCGTTGATCATGGCGATGGCCGCGCGCACGCCGCGGTCGGCCTCGTCGTTGGAATCGTGGATGTGGCCGAATCCGCACATGAGCGCGTCGCCGATGATCTTGTCGATCGCGCCGCCCTCGTTCTCGACGCAACGCTCCATGACATCGAAATACTCGTTGAGCATGCCGACCGTGCCGACCGGCCCCAGTTTCTCGGTCAGGGTGGTGAAGCCGCGGATGTCTGAGAAGAGGACCGTGGCCACGGTCGATTTGTCCTCCGGATCGCCCTGCGCGAGAATTTCGGCGATGTGCTTGCCCATGAAGCGGCGCATGGCATGGCGGCGGCGGACCTCGTCGGTGATGTCGTCCATCAAGATCAGCGTGCCGAGTTTCTTGCGTTCCTCGCCGATCAACGGATCGGTGCGCACGCTGACAAAACGCTCGGCGTCGTCGACGACCAGGGTGGCTTCGGGACGGGTGATCTGTTCCTGCTTTTTCTCCACCTTGGCGATCATGTCGCCGATCCAGCCATTGGCGTCCTTGAAGAAATCGACCGCCTTCTTCGTCAGGATCTCGCTTTCGGAGACGCGGAGCAGGTCGAGGCCGGCCTCGTTGCAGATATCGATGACGCCCTCCTCATTGACGGAGATCACGGCGCTGGACATGGATTTGAGCAGGGCGGAATTGCGTCGCTGCGTCTCCTGCATGTCGGAGAGGTGGCGCGCGTTCTCCAGGCCGATGGAGATCTGGGCCGTGAAGGCCTTCAGCCGTTGTTCGTCCTCGGCGGTGAACGGGCCGCCCTGTTTGTTGAGACACTGGGTGACGCCGATGACCTCGCCCTTGCGGGTCACGACCGGGACGCAGAGGATGGAGCGGGTGAAGTAGCCGGTCTGCTTGTCGAAGGTGGGGTTGAAGCGCAGGTCCGCGTAGGCATAGGGGATGTTGACCGTCTCGCCGGAGCTGAACACCGCGCCGGCGATGCCGAGGTGGTTGGGAAAGCGGATGATCGTGGAGTCGACGCCGTCGCCGACATCGGCCCACAGTTCGTTCGCCTTCTCGTCGTTCATGAAGAGCGTCGAGCGGTCGGCCTTGAGCATACGCTTGGCCTCGGCCATGACGCGCCGGACCATGGGCTTGTATTCGAGTTCGGAGGTGACGTCGGAGACGACGTTCAGGAACTCCATCTCCTGGCTCTGCTTCTTTTCGACGTGCTCGACGTATTGGCGGTTGACCAGGGTGATGGCCGCCTGGGTGGTCATCACCTCGACCAGGTGGAGGTCGCGGACGGTGAACCGGCCCTGCTTCTTGTTCAGGGCCTGGACGACGCCGATGGTCTTGCCCTCGACCGTCTTGATGGGGGCCGCGAGGATGCTGTTGGTCTTGTAGCCGGTCTCCTTGTCGACCGCGGCGTCGAAGCGGTTGTCCTTGTAGGCGTCGTGAATGATTGTTCCGCGCCGGTTGGTGTAGGCCCAGCCGGCGATGCCCTGGGTGTCGAGAATGCGGATCTCGCGCTGGATGTTGCCCTGCGCAATGCGGGAGTAGAGCTCGTTGGTGGCGTCGTCGTGAAGGAAGAGGGTGGAGCGGTCGGCTCCGGTCTCCTCGGTCACGATGGCGACCAGCGTGCTGAGCACCTCGTCGAGCGTCTTGAGCTTGGCGACGCGCTGGGCGACCTCGACGAGCATCTCCATCAGGCGCAGGCGTTCGGCGGTGTCCTTGGGGCCGCCGTCGGCGCCATAGATGGCCTCGGAAATGGGCGTGGAGGTCCGCTGCCTGGGCGAGCTTTTCTTCAGGGCCGCGGTTGTCTTTTTGGCTGCCATGATGTCTGGGCGGGGAGCTTGGGCTGAATCGGGGGATTGGGAAAGCTTTTAGCTGACGGATTATTTGGCGACGGGCGTGAGTTCGTCGCGCAGCGCCTGGATGGTCTCCTCCAGTTGCCGGATTTCCATGCGGGCGTTGACCCGCGTTTCCTGGACAGCCTGCTGTTTGTCCAGGCGGGCGGAGTCGAGTTGTTCCCGCAATTCGGCGGCGGTGTCCTTGAGTTGGCGGATTTCGGCGGCGGCGTTGCGGACGGCCTCCTGGACCGCGGCTTTCTTGGCGAAGCCCAGATCGTCGAGTTCCTCGCGCAGCCTGGCGGAGGTTTCCTCCAGGGTCTTGATCTCGGCGGCCGAATCGGCGCGCACCTTCTGCACGTTCTTCTGGTTCTGGAACCTGAGTTCTTCGACGTCGTCGCGCAGGGCTCCGATGGTTTCCTTGAGCTGTCGGATCTCGCTTTCGTAATTGCGGGTGACCTCCTGCACGGCGGCCTGTTTGGCGAAGCCTGCCTCGGTGAGTTCCTCTCGCAGCGCGGCGGCGGTCTCCTGCAGGGTCTTGATCTCGGCGGCCGATTCCGCGCGAACCTGCTGGACGGCCTGTTTCCTGGCGAAACCGGCCTCGGTGAGTTCATCGCGCAGCGCCGTGGCGGTGTCCTGGAGGGTTTTGATCTCGGCGGCGGCGTTGGCCCGTTCCTGTTGGACGGCCCGCTTCTTCTCGAAGCCCACCTCGTCCACCTTCTCCCGCAGGGCCGCGATGGTGTTCTCCAACTGCCGGATCTGGTCGGTGTTGGCGCGGATCACCTCCTGCACGGCGGCCTGCTTTTCGAAGCCCATCTCCTCCATGCGGGAGCGTTGGGCGGCGACCGTTTCCTGAAGTTGGCGGATCTCTCCGGCGTAGCGGGCGGCCATCTTTTGTTCGGCCGCCTTCTTCTCGAAGCCAAGCGACACCACCTTGTCGCGCAATTCGGCGACCATGGTCTCCAGACGACGGTCCAGCGCGGCCGGGTCCTTCGTTTGCGGAGCGGCGTCCCCGTCCTGGTTGGGCTTCAATTTGGGCATATGCCGGGTCGATTCAACGATCCGTGTCCCGATTCCTTAGCAGATCGCGGGAGATTTGGGAACCCGCTGTGTTTTCGGGGAGGGGAGAGCTGCCGCCGGCGACTATTCCGAGGAGATGTCCGCCTTGCTGGTCTCGGCCGCCTGCCAGACGGAGACGAGGGTGATGACGGCCATGCCGATGAGATAGAGGGAGACGTTTCCGGTGTCGCCGCCGGATTGTTCCACGAGGGCGGCGGCGATCAAGGGCGCCAGGCCGCCGGCGAAAGGCGAGGCCAGTTGGTAGCCGATCGAGGCTCCGCTGTAGCGGACCCTCGTCCCGAACAACTCGGAAAAGAACGCAGCCTGCGGCCCATACATGGCGGCATGTCCCACCAGTCCCAGCACAATGGCCAGCACGATCTTGGGCGTCGATCCGCTCTGCACCAGCACGAAGAAAGGGAAGGCAAAGGCGGCGACAAAGACGGTCCCTGCCAGGTAGACAGGGCGGCGCCCGATGCGGTCGGACAGCAAACCGAATCCCGGAATGGCAAAGATCTGCACGGCCGCGGCAATCCAGACGCCCATCAGCACGGTCTGGCGCGCGACGCCGAGATTCTCGGTGGCATAGGCGAGGACCCAGACGCTGAAGATGTAGAAACAGGCGTTTTCGGCGAAGCGCGCGCCCATGGCCAGGAAGACATTCCTGGGGTGGCGTCTGAAGACCTCGACGAAGGGCGTCTTCACAACCTCCTTCTTCTCCATGGTCTTCGCGAACAGCGGGCTCTCGACGATCTGGAGCCGGATGAACATGCCGATGCCCAGCAGCACGATTCCCAGGAGGAAGGGCGCCCGCCAGCCCCAGGAAAGAAACTGTTCCTCGGGCAATCGGGAGAATGCCCAGAAGACTGCGGTGGAAAGCAGCAGGCCGACGGGCACGCCCATCTGCACGCAACTGCCATAGAGTCCGCGTTTGCCGGCGTGGCCGTGTTCGATCGCCATCAGCGCCGCGCCGCCCCATTCCCCGCCGACGCCGAAGCCCTGGATCAACCGCAGGACCACCAACAGGATCGGCGCGGCGACGCCGATCTGGGCATAGGTCGGCAGGACCCCGATCAGGAAGGTGGCCGCGCCCATCATCATCAGCGTCAGGACGAGCATGGACTTGCGCCCGATGCGGTCGCCGTAGTGTCCGAAGACAATCCCGCCCAAAGGACGCGCGAAGAAGCCGAAGGCAAACGACCCCAGGGCGGTCATGCGGGAAACGAACTCGTTGTCGGAGGGAAAGAAGAGATCGCCGAAGACCAGCGCGGCGGCGGTGCCATAGAGAAAGTAGTCGTACCACTCGATGGTCGTGCCGATGAAACTGGCGAGGACGACGCGGCGGACTTCTTTGGGATCGGTGCTCATTCGGAATCGCAGGACAGGGTAGGGGATCGCGAGGCCAAGGGAAGGCGAAAACAGGGCCGGTTCGTTCCGCGTGTGGTTGGCATGGGGAGGCAGGCTTCAGCCATCGCGATTTTCTTTCGCCCTTGCAGGGCTTCAAGATGGGCTCGACGGAGTCTCTCCCCACCGGATCTAGGAACCTTCCGGTTATGGAATGCGCTCTTGTCCTTCAGGGTTTTCAATTGGTCCTGGAACGACACGAAGGGCTGAACTACAGCGGCAGCAAATCCAAATGCCGGTGGGGAGAGACTCCGTCGAGCCCGATTCAAAGCTCCGGAGGAGCGCAAGCAGGCGTCGGAGGCCGATGATCGCGAGCAGGCGTATCGACAGTAGGCAGTCGGGCGGCTGGCTCGTTCAGAAGCGCCGATGCAGCGTCGTGGAGACGAGATGAGCGCGGTGGTCGCCGGCCCCGCCGGTGGTGGTCTCGGTGTAATCGACGAAGCCGTATTCCAGCACGATCAGCACGTTTTCGGAGAGGCACCGGTTGACCGTGGCGGTGATCCGGTGATCCTCGAAGGCGGCGCCGTAGGGGAGGCTCGATGCGGAGTTGTCGATGAAGTTGTCGGCCCGTTGGTAGAGGTATTCCAACTGCAGATCCGTGCTGGGGTTGAGGGCGTAGCCGAGGTTGCCGCCGGCGTTCCAGAAGCTGTTCTGCGATTCGGGGATGATCGCCGCCGAGGCGCCGCTGTTGGCGGGGGTGGTCGTGACGTCGTGGACATAGGTCAACGTTCCCTGCAGGTAGAGCCGTGCGAAAGGACTCCAGGAAAGGCTCTGGCTGAAGACATGGGTATCCAGATCGGCGCTCTGGATCTCCGGCAGTCCGTTGGCCCCGGTCTCGAAGGCGGAGAGCTGGAAGTCGTAGCGCGATACCGAGACGACCTTGGGCGAGGGGCGCAGCGTGACGCGCACATTGAAATCGTGGGTGTCGAATTCCTGCCGGGTGAGGTAGGCGGGGTGGCGGATCACGCCGGTGTTGCCGGTGGTGTAGATCAGGTGGTCGAAGTCGTTGTCCCGCCGCTTGTAGTAGTATTGGCCTGATAGATTGATCTTCCGGGCGGGATACCAGTTGGCTCCGAGGGTGTACTTCTGCCCGAAACGTTGGAAGTCGGTGTCCCGCTGCAGTTGGATGGTCCCGGTGGCGAGGGCGGTCTGCCGCTCCTGGAGATCGCCGTCGCCCTGGTCCCAGTCGCCGCGGGCGTAAAGGACCCAGTTCTTGATCCCGGTGTAGCGCGCCTCGACGCGTTCTGAAAAGTCGAGGTAATCCTGTCCGCCGTTGATGTTGCGGTCGCCGGCCGCGCTGGGCGTGGCGGTGTGGTAGACGTCGTGGTTGACGCCGGTCGATTCGACCCGGAGCGAGGGCACGACCGAGAAGGTCTTCGTCGGTTTGATTGGGCCCCCGTGAACTGGCCCATTGCGAATGAGATGGTTTTCCGGGAA
>JAYPEY010000066.1:0-32514 GCA_038126035.1 Verrucomicrobiales bacterium
GATGGCCAATTGCAGATGGCAAATGGCATAGCCGATACCCGAGAAACCAGTATCCAGTATCCGGAACCGAGAACCGAGAACCGAGAACCGAGAACCGAGAACCGAGAACCAAGACCCGGGGGCTCGTCAATTCCGCGTGTTCGGAGGGAGAAATCCGTCTTCGGTGAGAGGGGCTCCGGAGGTCAGGACAGAACCGTCCAGCATGGTGTAAAGCCAGAGTTGTTTGCCGTCGACGGTGTTGGTGGGGAGTCGTTCGGCGACAATGACCGGATGATAGCCGTCCTGGGGCTTTGTGTCGGGCGAATGGGGGAACAACTTCAACCGCCCGACCAGGTCGTTGAGTTGGCCCTTGTCCTTGATGCCGAGGGCTGCGGCAAGCTCCGCGACGGATTGGGGGAGGCGGTCCGGGTTCTTGTCCTTCCAGATGTGATAGGCCAGCCCGAGACTTTTCATGTCGTTCATTCGCCGCTCAAAACTGGCTTTCTCCAGGGCCTTGGCCTCCTCGTAGGAGAGCCGCGCCTCGCGTTCGGGAACGGCGGCGAGGGTCTGCTTGAGTTTGTTGTTCTCCTGATCCAATGCAGCCAGGAGTTGTTCGTCGGAATCGCCTTCGCGTTGGAGTTTGGCCAGGCGCGCGCGGAGTTCGTGGACCTCGGAAGCCAAAGTCTTGTATTTCTCCAATTCGCTGCGCAGGCGGCCCAGTTCGGCGTCGTCGATCTGGGATTGCGCCAGTTCCTCCGCGCGGGCGGCCAGGGCGATATTCTCTTCCCGCAGGTCCTTGATGGTCTCCTGCTGCAGGACAGCGGGCGTTCCGGCGACGACGACGACGGCGGAGGCGACAACGGCGGTTTTGAGTTTGGTCCAGGTCATGGCTTCGAGTGTGGCTTGCGCCAGGGGCAGGGTGATGGTTGAGGCGGCGGCGGATTGCAGCAAGGCCTTCGCGCAGATGGCTTTGGCCGCCTCCGCGGGGACGGCGGCGACCGCCTTGTTGGCCAAGGCCGTTGAAATGGCTGTGGCGGAAATCGGGATGGAGCGTCGCGTGAAGAATCGACGAAGCTTTTCCACGGCCCGTGAGACGCGCTTTTGCGCGGCGTCCTCGCTGACGCCCAACTGCGCGCCCACTTCGCTCAGGTTCCGATTCTCGAAATAGCGCAGCAGAATGGCGTCGCGGTCCTTCTCGCTAAGCCTGGACATGGCCTCGTCCAGATCCGGTTCCAATTGGGACCACGCCTGTTGGTCGGAGTCGGCGTTGTTCATGGCGGCGGTGGCCTGTTCGCGGGCGATGCGGCGTTGCTCGGATTTCAAGGCCCGCAAGGCGGTGAATCGGGCGGTGCGATAAAGCCAGCCGCTGAGGACGGTCTGCGGCTTCAGCTTGGCGGCCTTGCGGGCAAGAACGATGAAGACGCTCTGGCAGACGTCCTGAGCCAGGTCCGCATCGCACACCTGGCGCAACGCCGCCGAATGCACCAGCGGCAGGTGGCGATCGACAATGACTCGGAAGGCGTCGCTGTCATTCTGATCGGCGAAGCGTCGCAGCAGCGTGTGGTCGTCTTCGTTCATTCACCCCATATTCCGCGCCGCGCCGGGAAATCCGACAAGAAATTTTGCGTGAGGCAATGAAGGGCGGGGCGGTTCAACACTGAAGTGATGGGTGAACGTCGTAGCGCAGCCGTCCCGGCTGCGGGTTCTTGCGGCGTCCCGCCGCGAGTGTTGAACGACCGGGCGGGGACGCCCTTGGAACCCGCAGGCGAGGACGCCTACGCTACAAAGCATCTGTCGGTCGGCTTTGCCATCCGTGGGGACAGATCAATCAAACCCCAGCCCGCTCCGCTTCACGCTGATGTCCGCGATCTTCTCTCCGTCGATGTTGATCACGGTGTATTTGACGATGGGGTCCTTGGCGGTGGTGTCGAATTCGACCAGGCCGAAGGACTGCTTTTTGTTGTAGGAGATCAGCGCGCCCTGCTTGTGCATCTCGGGATGAACGTGCTGGTTGGTGAGGCGGGAGGAATTGAACTCGGTGAAGTCGTAACCGTCTTTTCGCTCGATGCGCCAGGCGTCGGAGCGATGGCGGTCGGCAGACATGAGGACGACGCCTTCGATCCTGTTCTTCTCGATGAAGCCGAAGATCTCCTCGCGCTCGGTCTGGTATCCGTTCCAGGTGTCCTTGCTGCCGCCCTTGGCCTTGAGGACCCAGGGGACGGAGGAGCAGAGGACCTTGAAGGTTCCCTTGGCCTTTTTCAGTTCCTGCTTGAGCCACTTCATCTGAATCGGGCCGAGCATGGACGGATTCTTCACGCGAGGCGAAGTGCGGTAATAGCGGCAGTCGAGCATGATGAAATCGACGTCTCCGATGGCGAAGGAATACCAACAGCCCGGTTGCTTCCAACCGCCGCCGTAGCCGGGGTTGGCCCAGTTGTCGCGGAAGATCTTGAAGGCGTAGTCGCGTTTCCAGAAAGGCGTGTCGATGTCAGTTCCACCCCAGGAATCGTTCGTGCTGAAGTCGTGGTCGTCCCAGATGGTGTAGGTGGGCGTGTGTGTGTTGAGCTTGCGCCATTCGGGGCGGGATTGGCGTCGCTGGTAGGTGTATTGCTGCATGATGACGGACTCGGGGTCGTCGATGTAGACATTGTCGCCCAGCAGCAGCATGGCGTCGGGCTTGAAGGAGTCGATGGTGTTCCACATGCGTTCGTTCTCCGGGACGAATCCGGCCCCGCCGCCGAAGGCGAGGGAGAACTTCGTGGAGACGCCCGGTTTGGCGAAGGTGTGGAACTGTCCCTGGTTCGCGCGTTGAATCTTTCCGTCCGGCTTCTTGAAGCAGACCTGGTAGTTGTAACTCTTAGACGGCTTCAATCCCTTCAAATCAATCACCGCCGTGTAGTCGTTGTCCTTGGAGACCTCCACGAACGGCGATATCTCGATGGCGAGGGTCTGGCCTCCTTTGGCATCCGGCGATTCGTGATAGATAACCCCGACTTCCGATTCCTTTGCCGTGCGCACCCAGATGGATGCGGACATGGAAGTGACGTTGCCGACGAGCGGACCGTGGATCGGTTTGAACTCGTGCTTGTCGATGAGGCCCGCGAAGTAGGCGTGTTCTTTCACGCCTTCGAACAAAGCGCGCGGACCGGCGACGATCCGTCCCTCGGGCAGGCCGAGTTCGACGGCGCGTTTCATGAAGGAGACGGCCTTGTCGCCCTGGTTGCGGCGCGCGGCGAGCACGCCCAGCATGTATTGGGTTTCGGCGTCGTTGGGGTTTTTCTTCGCCCAGTTCGTGAGAAATTCGTCTGCGACATCGAGTCGATCGTGATTGATCATGCGCAGGGCGTATTGATGGACGCGCTTGTACTGCTTGCCTTCGCGCTTGAGCGTCATCTGGGGCTGGGGCTTGGCGGCTCCGCCCAGCGGGTAATCCGCGGCGGATGAAGGTCCGGGAACTGAAATAACCAAGGCGGCGACAAGGAGGAGAGGAAGTCGTTTCATGAGACGCGTATGGTATGCGATTGCCAGAGTCGGGCACAGCTCGGAATTGGCGTCCAGCGTTCGGAGTCCCGCCTTCAGGCGGAAAACCATCGACCGGGCGAGGACGTGGGCGGGACAGCTGCGTCGGACGAGCAGACCGCGTAAACGCGTAACTCCAAACGCTCGCGCCGGATGTCACGGGGGAGTCTCGTTCCGGACGGAGGTCTCGGCCGTGTTCCGAAATGGCGCGTGAGGCAGGGCCGGGGCGACCATAGTTTGGAGTCCCGCCTTTAGGCGGAAGGACCGCCGACCGGGTGAGGGCGGGCGCAGGAGGGCTGCGTCGGGCGCGCAAGCCGCGTAAACGCGGAACTCCGAACGTTGGCGCCGGATGTCACCGTGGCGCCTTGTTCGGTCGGGGCGCCCAGCGAGGCTCTTCTTGTTGTCATCTCGGCAATTGAAATCCGCGCCTGATCGGCTACCGTCCGGGGTCTGGCGCACCATTTTACATCACCAAGATCATGAACGACTTCTCATCTGTTTTCTCCCGACTTCGCAAGACTGTTCCCCTCATTTCCGCGGGAGCCCTGTTGGTTTCTGTAATGACCTCCGTCGCCGAGGACTGGCCGCGTTGGCGCGGGCCGGGTATGGACGGCATTTCGAAGGAAAGCGACTGGCTTGCATATTGGGCTCCGGGCGGACCCAAGACCTTGTGGAAGGCGCGGGTCGGCGAAGGGTTCGGCTCCATGACGGTCGCTGACGGACGGTTGTTCGTGGTGGGCTTGGACAAGGGGGCGCGCAAGGAATACATCCGCTGCCTCGACGCCGAGACCGGCAGGGAGAAATGGAATTATTCCTATCCGGCGCGCTTCAAGCCTCAGTACTACGAGGGCGGCACGAGCGGCACTCCGACGGTGGATGGCGACACCGTCTATTTTCTGGAGCAGACCGGGCGTCTGTTTTCCTTCGATGCGGCCAGCGGCAAGCTGAAGTGGGGCGTCGAAGTGGACAAGGCGTCGGGATCCGAACTGGGCGTCTGGGGACTGACCGGCGCGCCGTTGGTCCATGGCGACCTTTTGATCCTCAACGTCGGTTCCACCGGCGCGGCCTTCAACAAGAACACCGGCAAGCTGGTCTGGAAATCGCGCAGCGCGAAGAACGGTTATGCGACGCCCGTGCCGTTCAAGCAGGGCGGCAGGACGTTGGTCGGCATCTTCTCCAGCGGCGGCCTGGCCGCGGTGGAGCCGAAGACCGGCAAGGTCGCCTGGACGCAGCCCTGGAAGACCAAGTATGACGTGAACGCCGCCGATCCCGTGTTGATCAACGACACCCATATCTACATCTCCTCGGGCTACGGGAGCGGCGGCGCGATGCTGCAGCTTACCGGCAGCGGCGTGAAGGTGGTCTGGCGGAGCAAGGACCTGCGCACGCAGTTCAACCCGGCGGTCCATCTCGACGGGCATCTCTACGGCATCGACGGCGACACCTCGAGCAACCGGGCGACCTTGAACTGCATCGACGCGAAGACCGGTCGAGGCAAATGGAAGACCAAGCCGCTCGGTTCCGGCGGCGGCGTCATGGCCGCGGATGGCAAGCTGATCCTGCTTTCGGCGCGCGGTGAGTTGTCGGTTGGCAAGGCGTCGCCGGAGGCGTTCGAGCCCACGGGTGTGGCGCAGGTGTTCGGGGGCAAGAGTTGGACGAATCCTGTGCTGGCCAACGGCCGCATCTACTGCCGCAACTCGCGTGGCGATCTCGTGTGTGTGGATGTGAAGAACTGAACCCGGAGGAATGCGAACGTTCAACGTTCAACGCTGAACTCCAAACTTCAAATTGGGATCTGCGCGCCGCAAAGTTCAACGTTGAACGTTGAACGTTCGCCTCGTCGGACAAGGCGCAGGGCGTGCCCCCGGTCCCACCCACATCATGAGCAGCCACCCCTTCTACATCCTCGATGTCTTCGCCGAGTCGAAATATGCCGGCAACCAGTTGGGCGTGGTCCTGAATGCCGCGGATCTTTCGGAGGGCGCAATGCAGGACATCGCGCGGGAGACCAACTTTTCGGAGACGACGTTCGTCTTGTCCGAAGAGCCGCGGGACGGCGGTTTTGACGTGCGGATCTTCACCCCGGCCGCGGAGGTTCCCTTTGCCGGGCATCCGACCCTGGGCACGGCGTGGTTGATCCGCCGGGAGTTGTTGTGCGACGGCCCGGATGAAGTGACGCTGAATCTCGGCGTCGGCCCGATCCGTGTCACCTTCGAACCGGATGACCAGGGCGTGGAACGCGCATGGCTTCATCAGAAAGAGCCGGATTTCGGGGAGGCGTTCGATATCGGAGCCATCGCGGAACTGTTTGGGATCGGGACCGGCGATATTGACGATCGATTTCCGATTCAAACCGTTTCGATGGGCATCAAGTTCGTGGTCGTCCCCTTGCGGTCGTTGGCAGCGCTGAAGCGCGCGACGTTCAGCGGCGAGCGGTTGCGTCGGTTGGGGATTCCGGATCTGCCCGGGTTGCAGCATCTGTTTTGTTCGGAAGCGTATGCCGACGAGAGTGATTTGTGCGTTCGGATGTTTGGCGAGGCGTATGGCGTGCCGGAGGATCCGGCGACCGGGAGTGCGGCGGCCTGTCTCACGGGTTATCTCCTGCGGCATGGATACTTCGGTGACGGGGCGGTTGATGTCCGGATCGAACAGGGGATGGAAATCGGACGACCGTCATTGCTGCTTGCGAAGGGGGAGAAGGCAGGAGGCGGAATGCGGATCTCAGTCGGCGGACGCGTCCTGATGACGGCGCGCGGGGAGTTGGTTTGAGGCGTTTCTCGTAGAACGGGATTCATCTTGTTTGGGTGGCTGTCGAACGCGAAGAGCCTGGAGGATTTTCAGGGGCCAAGGGAGCAGTTCGACGTTTTCGTGACACAACGGTCGCGCTGCAAACGGGATGAATCCCGTTCTACGGCGACGACGACGCCCCGGATCCAACGTGAAAAGCGCTTGTTTGTCCCGGGAAATCCCATTTCATTTCGGTTTGTGTCCCGCTGAGCTGTCGGAGCGCTGCCCTGCTTCGAACCTCGGCGTTTCTGCTGCCGATGCAAACAAGCCGAACAGAGCCGAATTCCTGGAAGCAGGGCCCGCTGTGCGCCGGCTTGGCGGCGTTGGTTCTGGCGTCGGCTTGCAGTAGGGACGATTCCACCACGGAGGGCGGCGGCGTGTCATCAGATCCTGTTCCCGCAGTTCAGCGTATCGCGGAGACTTCCGATCCCTTTGAGGCGCAGCCCTTGCCGGTCCCCTCTGAAGGCAGAACCGGATTCACCCGCCTGCCGGTAAAGGACCTGGGCATTCATCCCGGCGGCGATCCACAGTGGAAACGGAAGAACCCGGCTCCCTGGGTGGTGAACGCCGGCCTCGCCGCCGGCGATGTCGATGGCGATGGCCTGTGCGACCTGTTCATCTGCGGCATGGACGGCCCCAATGCGCTTTATCGCAATCTGGGCGACTGGAAGTTTGAGGATATCTCGGATGCCGCGGGCGTTCGTCTGAAAGGCCGCAACCTCACCGGCGCGGCGATGGCCGATGTGGACGGCGACAGCGATCTGGATCTGGTCGTCGTTTCGTTGGACTCGCCGAACGCGCTGTTCCTGAACGACGGCTCCGGGAAATTCACCGAGTCCAAGGCGGCGGAATGGCGGCGCACCAACGTCGGCGGAGACATCTCTGCGGCGTTCGGGGATGTCGATGGCGACGGGGACCTCGACATGTATCTCGCCACCTACGTGAAAATGGGCATCAAGGAGGCGACCGCCCCGGCGATCTACGACCGGATGGTCAACACGGAACTGGACAAGATCGAGCGCGGCGAGCAACCCGACGCGACTTTCGCCGCGATGTTCAACGTGGTCAGCAACATGGTCGACGGAAAGATGAAATTCGATGTCCGGGAAAGAGGCGCGCAGGACACGTTGTATCTCAATGACGGAAAGGGCAGTTTTCGTGCCGTTGCCGATGACGAAGGCCGCTTCCTCGATGAGGAAGGAAACCCCATTCCGATGCCGAAAGACTGGGGGCTTTGCGCGACGTTCCGCGATGTCGACAAGGATGGCGACCCGGACCTCTACGTCTGCAACGACTTTCAGTCGCCCGACCGCTTCTGGATCAATGACGGAAACGGCCGCTTTCAACTGGCGCCGAAACTGGCTCTGCGGCGCACCTCCTACTTCTCCATGGGCGTCGATTTCGCGGACATCAACCGCGACGGGCATCTGGACTTCATCACGGTCGATATGCTCAGTCGCGACCACACGCGCCGCAAGACGCAGATGGGCGACATGCAGGTGACCGAACTGGCGATCGGCGTCATCGACGACCGGCCGCAGGTGATGCAGAACACGCTTTTCCTTGGCCGCGGCGACGGGACCTACGCCGAGATCGCCCAGCTCGCAGGCCTGCGCGCCTCAGAGTGGTCGTGGTCGCCGCTGTTCCTCGATGTGGATCTCGATGGCCATGAAGACCTGATCGTTTCGACCGGCATGATCCGCGATTTCATGGACTCGGACACGAACGACAAGATCGAGGCCATGGGAGAGCGGATGACCGGCGCGTTCGCCAAATCGACGGCTCATCTGTTTCCGACCCTGGAGACGCGCAACATGATCTTCCGCAACCGGGGCGACCTGACCTTCAAGGAGACGGGCGAGGCGTGGGGCGTGACCGCCGAGGCGGTGTCCGGCGGGATGGCCCTGGCGGACTTCGACAATGATGGAGATCTGGATGTCGTCGTCAACAACACCGGCTCGGAACCGGAGGTTTATCGCAATGAAACGAATGCGCCGCGTGTGGCGGTGCGGTTGGCCGGCGCGTCGGGGAATTCCCAAGGAATCGGGGCGCGGATCCGGTTGTCGGGCGGCGGCCTGCCCCAGGAGCGTGAGATGGTCGCCGGCGGCTCCTACACCGCGGGCAGTGAGTCGATCCGGGTGTTCGCGGCGGCGGAATCCGAGGCCCTGAAGCTGGAGGTCTTCTGGCCGGATGGCCGGGTGTCTGTCGTCGAGGATGTGAAGCCGGATCATCTTTACACGGTGCGTCAGTCCGGCGCGTCGGACGTCGGGGAGCGGGCTGAGGAGCAGGAGCCCTTGTTTGCCGACGTGAGCGAACGGCTCGATCACGCCCATACGGAAACTCCGTTCGACGATTTCAAGGCGCAGTCGTTGTTGCCGAACCGCTTGAGCCAGCTTGGGCCCGGCGTATGCTGGGCGGACATCGACGGCGACGGCGACGACGACGCGCTGATAGGCGATGGCCGCGGCGGTGAGTTGGCGCGGTTCATGAACGACGGCGCCGGGAATTTTCAGCGCGCGCCCGGGTTGCCGGCGGCGGACGATGTGACCGCGGTGTTGTTCACGCCCGCCGATGTTCCCGGAGGGCGGATTCTCAGCGGACAACAGAACTTTGAAACAGCCGCGAAAGGGGCGCCTTCCTTTCACATGAGCGACGCGCGCACGGGGAGGACGACCGCGACGCGGCAGGGAATTCTGGAGGATGGCTCGGCGACGGGGGCCATGTCGCTGGGCGATGTGGACGGCGACGGTGATCTGGATCTCTTCGTCGGCGGCCGGTGCATTCCGGGGCAGTATCCCCGGGCCGCCTCTTCGAAATTGCTGTTGAACAACGAGGGACTGTATGAGGCCGATCCGCGCCACGCGGAGACGTTTGCCGGAATTGGACTGGTGAGCGGCGCGGTGTTCGGCGACCTGTTGGATGACGACGGCGATCCGGAGTTGATCCTGGCGATGGAATGGGGGGCGGTGCGGGTTTTTCGGAATGAGAAGGGCGTGTTCGAGGAGGCGACGGAGGAACTCGGCCTCGGCGGATTCGAGGGCTGGTGGAACGGCGTCGCGCTGGGGGATGTCGATGGCGACGGTCGTCTGGACATCGTCGCCAGCAACTGGGGGCGGAACACCAAGTATGAGCACGCCTACAGCTTGACCAGCCCGTTGCGCATCCATCACGGCGATCTCGACAAGAACGGCGTGTGGGACATCGTGGAGAACCACTATGACAAGGCGATGAACTGCTGGGTGCCGGAGCGCGGCTTCAGTTGCTCCTCCCGCGGCATCGATTTCATCAGACCCCGGATCAAGACCTTCTCCGCCTTTGGCGAAAGCGCTCTGGGGGATATTTACGGGAACAATCTGGGCGGCGCGGAGGTGGTTGAGGCCAACACCTTGGAGCACGCGGCATTCCTGAACCGGGGCGGCGGGTTTGAGCGACGCGCGCTGCCGCTTGAATCCCAGTTTGCGCCGGCCATGGCGGTGTGCGTTGCCGACTTCGACGGTGATGGCCATGAGGACGTGTTCCTGTCGCAGAATTTCTTTGCCGTGCAACGTGAGACGCCGAGATGCGACGGCGGTCGCGGGATCGTGTTGCTGGGCGAGGGCGATGGTTCCTTTACGGCAGCCTCCGGCAAGGCGTCGGGCGTGACGGTTCATGGCGAACAGCGCGGCGCGGCCCTGGCGGATTTCAATGCGGACGGGCGGGTGGACCTGCTGGTCACCCAGAACGGCGCGCAGACGCGCCTGTTCGAGAACCGGAATGGCAGGCCGGGCCTGCGCGTGCGGTTGAACGCGGGGCCGAAGAACCCTACGGGCGTCGGGGCCACGGTGAGGTTGGTCTTCGGCGACCGGGTGGGTCCGGCGCGGCAGGTGGCCGCGGGTTCCGGCTATTGGTCCCAGGATTCAGCGACGCTCGTGATGGCGAAGCCCACGGAACCCACGGAGATCCGGGTGCGCTGGCCTGATGGAACGAAACAGATGGAGCCGATCGAGGCCGGGGCGAAGATGATCTGCGTCGTGCGCCGCGCGGCGGATCGGTGAGGCAGACTTTGGCCGCGATCCGGAAGGGCGCGTGAAGCATTGGGTGGGCGCCCAGCGTTCGGAGTCCCGCCTTCAGGCGGAATGCCTTCGACCGGGAGGCGACGTGAGCATATGGGCTGCGTCGGACGCGCAAATCGTGTAAACGCGGAACTCCGAACGCTCGCGCGGGATGTCACAGGAATGACTGGTTCCGGACCCGCGTTCTTTGCGTCCCACACGGGGGCTTGCGGGAGGGCCTTGTCCCCTTCACAGTCGATCGCAGTCAGGCATGCAGCATTCCAGACCATCCATCGCGCGCGTGGTTTCGGCGATCGCCGGAGTGGTCGTCCTGTTTCTTCCGGGAAACGCCGTTGTCGCCGGCGATCTATCTGACGCCGACCGCGCTTTCTTCACCGACCGGATCGAACCCATTTTCAGGACCCGCTGCATTGAATGCCATTCGCACGCATCAGGGAAGATGAAGGGTGGTCTGACGTTGGATTCGCGCGCGGGTTGGGCCGAGGGCGGCGGCCATGGCCCGGCGATCGAGCCCGGGAAACCTGAGGCCAGTCTGTTGATACAAGCGGTTGGATACGGCGATCCGGATCTGCAGATGCCCCCGAAGGAGAAGTTGCCTGTCGGGGAGATCACCCTGTTGAAAGAATGGGTCAAACGCGGGGCTCCGGATCCGCGGATGGCAGAGGTGAAGCCGGCGGGGGGCGGGGACGCGTTGAACTGGTGGTCGTTGAAACCGTTGGTTGCGCCGGACGTTCCCCTGGGATCCGGAGAGGCGAATCCCATCGATGCGTTCATTCGCGCCCGCCTTGGGGAGAAAGGGCTGCGGCCATCTGCGCCGGCGGATCGACGGACGCTCGTCCGCCGCCTGTATTTCAATCTCCACGGATTGCCGCCCGCGCCGGAACAGACGGAGGCATTTGCCGCGGATCAGAATCCCATGGCTTATGAGAGGTTGGTGGACGATCTGTTGAGTTCGCCGCGCTATGGCGAGCGCTGGGCAAGGCATTGGCTGGATGCGGTCCACTTCGCGGACACGCACGGATGCGAGCATGACGCCCTGCGGCCAAACGCCTGGCGTTATCGCGATTACGTGGTCGAAAGCTTCAATCGTGACACGCGTTGGGCGCGTTTCATCCGCGAACAACTGGCGGCGGACGTGTTCTTTCCTGGAGAGCCCGGGTTGACCGTGGCGATGGGATTCATTGGCGCCGGGCCCTTCGAGTTGAGCCGCTATTCCACCGCCCCGGTGACTTTCGCCTATCTGGATCGCGACGACATGGTCACGCAGACGATGGCCGCCTTCGCCAGCGTGACCGCAAACTGCGCGCGCTGCCACGACCACAAGTCCGACCCCATCACGCAGGAGGACTACTACTCGCTGCAGGCGGTGTTCGCCGGCGTGGGCAAGGGCGATGTGGAGTATGATCCAGATCTGCGGGTTCATCGGGCGCGGAAGCGGTGGAATCGTCTGGCGCTGGCGGCGGAAAGGAATGATGCGGTTGTTCTGCTGGAACCCGAGCACGCATCGTTGATCGCCAAGTGGGAGAAGGAGCAGGAAGGCGCGCCGGCGGAATGGACGCCCCTGACGCCGGAGACCTTTCTTTCCCGCGACGGCGTCGCCAGCCTGAAGCGATTGGACGACGGGTCTGTCCTGGCCGGCGGCGAGGTTCCGGATGTTGAAACCTATACGGTAGTCGCGGTGACCACAAACGCCGCCATCACGGCCATCCGGCTCGAAGCCTTGGTCGACGACAGCCTTCCGGAAAAGGGGCCGGGGCGAAACGCCAACGGCAATTTTCACCTGTCCGGCTTCGAAGCCCGGGTCTTCCGCGAAGGCGCGTCAGTCTCCGAACCGCTTGTGATCAAGGGCGCAACCTCGGATTTCGATCAGGGGGGGTATGTCGTTTCCCATGCGATCGACGGCAAGGCGGGCACGAGTTGGGCGATCCATCCCCGCGAGGGCGAGGCGCATCAGGCGGTGTTCGAACTGGCGAAGCCGCTTGTTCTCAGGAAACCGGCGAGACTGACCTTCGTTCTGAAGCACGAGCACATCCCCAAGCACCTGATCGGCCGGTTTCGTTTGTCGGTGACCGGCGCGCCGGCCGGGAAGACGCGCGCCTTGCCCAAAGCGGCGGCGGAGGGACTCCGGGTTCCCGACTCCGGGCGAACCGGAGAACAGCGGGCGGCCATCGCGAGGCATGTGTTGGGTCGATTGTCCAGGGATGAACTCGCGAAGCTGCCGCCGCCCCGGCGCGTTTACGCCGCTGCGCCCTCTCATTTCGTCGAGGGGAAGAAGAAGGTCTACGCCGAGCCGAAGAAGGTCCATGTCCTGCGCCGCGGCGATATCGAACAACCCCGGGCCGAGGCGGGGCCGGGGGCTTTGGCGGTCGTCTCCGGACTGCCGGGGCGGTTTCAATTGGATGCGGCCAAGGGGGAATCGGCCCGTCGGGCAGCCCTGGCAAATTGGTTGGCGGCGAAGGACAACCCGCTGACCTGGCGCAGCGTGGCGAACCGCGTCTGGCAACATCACTTCGGCCGCGGGATCTGCGACACGCCGAACGATCTCGGCCGCATGGGCGGCGAGCCTTCGCATCCGGAACTGCTGGATTGGCTGGCGGTCTGGTTTCGCGATGAAGCCAAGGGGTCGGTCAAGGCGCTGCATCGGTTGATCCTGACCAGCGGGACCTACCGGCAGTCGTCGATTCCCGCGGGCGACGCGGCGTCGGCGGATGGCGGGAATCGCTGGCTCGCGCGGATGTCCCGGCGACGGCTCGACGCCGAACAGTTTCGCGACGCGGCGCGGATGGCGGCGGGGAGGCTGGACAACAGCATGGGCGGCCCGGGAGTGGAGCAGTTTTCCAGAAAGAAGGGGCCCCAGGTGTCGCCGGTGTTGAACTACGGAGCCTTCAATTGGGATGGCCCGGGCGCGACGCGGCGTTCCGTGTATCGGATTGTCTGGCGCGGCATCGCCGATCCATTCATGGAGACATTGGATTTCCCGGATCTGGGGCTGCTGGCCCCGAGGCGGGGGAACTCGGTGTCGTCGCTGCAGTCCTTGGCGTTGTTCAACAATGACTTTGTGCTCCATCACAGCGAACGGATGGCGGAAAGGATCGAAGAAGCCTGTAGCAGCCGACGCTTGTTGCGACGTAGCCGGGCGGAGGCGGTTGAGGAGGCTCAGGCTGGTTCGGAGGCGGTGTCGCGTTCGGAAGCGCAGCAAGGCGGCGTCAAGCCGCCGCAGTCCATGGCGCTGCGCGCGGCGTCGCGGGAATGCGCCTGCGTCGAAGCCTCAACGAGGCGGGACAACAAAGCCCGGGGTGAGACCCCGGGTGTCGCCGCGCAACGGGGCGAGCCCTGTAAGGGCGGGACAGGCGAGGGGAGCGGTTGCGATTGTTCCGCCCCTTCAGGGCTCGAATCCTCCGGTGATCGGAACCCAGGGTTGCACCCTGGGCTTTGTTGTTCAGGCCCTTCAGGCCTGGAGGAAGTGCGGATGGCCGTGCGGTTGGCCTATCAACGCGAGCCGACGAGGGACGAATTGACCGCGATGACGGCCTTCGCGGAGAAGCACGGCCTGGCCGCATTGTGCCGGACGCTGCTCAACAGCAATGAGTTCCTGTTCGTGGATTGAGCGATGAATATCGAGGACAACGCCAGGAAGCTCGTTTCGTTCGCTTCTTCCGTCGCGAGCGGCGCGCGGCAGGAGCTTTATCAGGCTTTTCCTCAACTGCGGACTGCGGCCAGATTTGAACAATGGGATTTCTTTGCCACCACGCTCCTCGTCTGGACCGCATTTTCACGGATTGGTTTGGACGTGGAAGAATCGATGCGCGCGACCGTCGAATCGGTTGTCCTGCAGGATGTGAAGGACTGGAACAGAAACGGTGCGGCGGCGCTGGAGGATTTGACGCAATTTGTTGTGAAAATGTCGCAGGGCGAAACCGACGTTGACCGGAAGCAGACCCTGACGCCCCTGTTGGGCGGCATGTGGGTGGTCTGGAACCTGACGGAGAAACAACCCGGGGAAGGCGAAGCGGACCTTGTTGCCGCGATTGGCGAGCTGTTCGTCGCCAAGTTTGGAGCGTATTGGCGGGTTGCGATGTGATGAACCCTGATAGTCAAATGAATTGCTCGCGCCGCCACTTCCTCTCCCAAATCGGCGGCGGTCTTGGCGGCGTGGCCATGGCGCAGATGCTGGCGCGGGATGCGTTGGCCGGCGGGCCTTACACGCCCAGGCCGGAGTTCAACGGCGGGCTGCATCATCCGGCGAAGGTGAAGCGGATCATCCAGTTGTTCATGACGGGCGGCGCGAGCCCGATGGACACCTTTGACTACAAACCGGAACTGGAGAAGAAGCACGGACAGAAGCTTGGTCCGAAGGAGAAGCCCGAGGGATTCACCGCGATGCCCGGCGCGCTGCTGAAGAGTCCGTTCGAATTCAAGCGCCACGGTCAAAGCGGACGCTGGGTGAGCAGCGTGTTTCCGCATCAGGCGGAACTGGTCGATGAAATGACCTTCCTGATGGCGATGGCGTCAAAGACGAACGTCCATGGCCCCGGCACCTACATGATGAACACGGGCTACGTGCTGCCGGGCTTTCCCAGCATGGGCGCCTGGATCTCCTACGCGTTGGGCAATCTGACCGACGACCTGCCGACCTTCGTCGTGCTGCCCGACGCGAAGGGGCTGCCCTACAACCAGCGCGGGCCGTTCTCCTCGGGATTCCTCCCGGCCGTGCATCAGGGGACGGTGATCGACGCCGGGGCGTCGAGCCCGATCCCGGATCTGTTCGCGAAGGACAAATACAGGTTCGCGACGCGCGAGGCGGATCGCGAAGGGTTGGCGTTGCTGAAGAAGTTGAACCGGGCGCACGCTGAGGAGCGTTCCGACGATTCCCGCTTGGAGGCGAGGATTCAGTCGTATGAACTGGCGGCGAAGATGCAGCTCTCGGCTCCCGCGGCGTTTGATCTGGCCAGGGAATCGGAAACCACCCGCAAGACGTACGGCATGGACGACAAGGCGACTGAGGATTTCGGGCGTCGGTGTCTGCTGGCGCGGCGATTGGTGGAGCGGGGGACGCGCTTTGTGCAGGTCTGGAGCGGGCCTTCGGGCGCCACGGGCAATTGGGACAACCACGGCAGCATTTCCCGCGAACTCCCGCCCATCGCGAAGTCCGTCGACAAACCGATCGCCGGACTGCTGCGCGACCTGAAGGCGCGCGGTCTGTTCGAGGACACGCTGCTGATCTGGACGACGGAGTTCGGCCGGACGCCCTTTGCCCAGAGCAAGGATGGCCGCGATCACAATGGCGGCGCCTTCGTGAGTTGGATGGCGGGCGCGGGCGTGAAGCCGGGAGTCGCCTACGGCCGCAGCGACGACTGGGGCTACAAGGCGGCCGAAGGGAAGATGTATTGCTACGATTTTCACGCGACGATCCTGCACCTCATCGGCATCGATCATGAGAAACTCACGTTCCGCCAAAACGGTCTGGACCGGCGGTTGACCGATGTCCATGGGCGGGTGGTGAAGGAGGTTCTGGCTTAGGGGGAGAGGGACGCGTCCAACGTTTGGAGTCCCGCCTTCAGGCGGAATGCCTTCGACCGTGCGGGGACGTGGGCATGTGGGCTGCGTCGGGCGCGCCAGCCGCGTAAACGCGGAACTCCGAACGCTCGCGCCGGATGTCACTGGGTGCGGCTTCTTCCGTAAGGAGGTCGGGGCCGTGTTCCGGAACGGCGTGTGTGCCAAGGCGGGACGCGTCCAACGTTTGGATTCCCGCCTTCAGGCGGTTTTCCCGCCGTTTGGCCCGGCCCCTGCTTTAGGGAGGCAGGAATGACAAAACGCAGTTCAAAACACATCGAACGACTCCGGTTGTGCGGCGCGCGCAGGGGGTCGGGAACGGGGGCGCGATCATGAATCAACCTCTTGATAGCCGCCAATTACGCGCATTCAAGGCCCTGGCGGAGCGGAAGAGCTTCACCGTTGCGGCCAAGGATCTGTTTCTTTCGCAGTCCGCCGTGAGCCATTCGATGAGGGCCCTGGAGCAGGAGGTGGGCTGTCGCCTTTTTGACAGGGTGGGCAAAAAGGTGTTCCTCACGCAGGCTGGCGAGCAGTTGCTGGTCTACGCCGAGAAAATTCTGTCGGACATGGATGCGGCGCGCGCCTCGCTCAAGCATCTGGGCGAATGGGGCAGTTCGCGATTGCGTGTCGGCGCCAGCACGATGGCCTGCCAGTATCTCCTTCCGGAGGCCTTGCGGGAATTCAAGCGCAGCTTTCCGAAATGCGCGATCACCATCGAGCCGGGGGACACTCCGGAGCTGATCGACCTGTTGCATGAGAACCGGATCGATCTGGCGATCGCCCTGGAGCCGCGCAACGAAGCCCAGATCGAGTTCGATCCGTTTTTCTCCGACGAGTTGGCGTTTCTTGTGGAAGCCGGACATCCCTGGGCGGTCAAGGGCAGGGTGGTCAGGGAGGATCTGCCCAGGCAGAGCTACATCCTCTACAGCAAGGCCAGCTACACCTACCGCCTTGTGGAGGACCACTTTCGCCGGGAAAACATGGAACTCAAATCGGTGATCGAGCTGGGGAGCATGGAGGCGATCAAGGAACTGGCGAAGCTCGGGCTCGGCGTCGGCGTTGCGGCCCCGTGGATCGCCCGACAGGAAATCGCGGAGGGCTCGCTGTCCTGCTTCCCGATCGGGCGTCGGAAGCTGCGTCGGAGCTGGGGGGGCTTCTATCTTCGCGGGCGGGCGTTGAATCTGGCTGAGGAGACCTTCCTGACGCAGTGCCGCAGCGCCTCCCTGGAAGTCGCCAAGAACATGGAGGCCTGTATGGCGGCGTAAGCGCCAGATTCCCCGTCCCCCGCTCACAGTTCACAATTTGAACCGGGAATCCCCCTTCGTTCCGCAAAGCCGGAACTACGGCGGGACAGGCTGGGAACTGGGAACTGGGAACTGCTCAGGCGGTTGACAATATATGGTTGGTCGATTACATCCCGGCGCATGAAGAAACTCTATTCCATGTTGGTCGCCACGATTGTCGGCGGTGTGATGTTGTCGCCGGTTGGCGAGGCCCGGGCGGCGGAAGAATCCTTCAAGGTCAGCGAGTTTACCTTCGCGACGCCGAAGGGCTGGAAGAAGGAGCAGCCCAGGTCCTCCATGCGCAAGGCGCAGTTGAGCGCGCCGGGGAAGGATGGCAAGAAGGACGCCGAGGTCACCTTCTTTTATTTCGGCCCGAGTTCCGGCGGCGGGGTGCAGGCCAATGTGAGTCGCTGGTTTGGTCAGTTCACGGACCGCAAGAATGAGAAGGCGGAGGAGAAGACCGTGGGCGGCGTGAAGATCACCTATGTTTCGACCGAAGGCACGTTCATGAGCGGGCCTCCCTTCGGTGGACCCAAGACGCCGGTTTCGAACTCGGGACTGCTGGGGGCCATCGTCGAGGGCAAGCAGGGCAGTGTGTTCGTGAAAATGACCGGTCCACTGGCGACGGTCAAAGCCGCCGACGCCGGTTTCCGCGGGATGATCGAAGGGGCGCTGAAGTAGACGGCGCATCGCGCCGGGATCCTGGATTCGAGATCCGAGATCCGAGATCCGAGATTCGAGATTCGAGATTCGAGATTCGAGATTCGAGATTCGATTTTCCCGCCGGAGGCGAGCCGGCCGCGCCGTAGTTGGGGGCCTTGGGGAACGCAGGGGGGTGGTGCCGGTGGCCGGGCTCGAACCGGCATGACTTTTTACGGTCGCGGGATTTTAAGTCCCGTGTGTCTGCCAATTTCACCACACCGGCGACGCCCCGTTGTCTGTTGTATTTCAGACCGGCGCAAGGTAGATCTGATACGGCGGCCGGGAAAGTTTTTGTTTGTCGGGTTGTCACATCGCGGTCCCGGTTCTAGCGTGTCCGGGTCGCCATGACCGACGAGATCCAAGAGAGCTATCGCGCGCTTGAGCTGAAGGAGGGCGCTTCTCCGGAGGCGGTCAAGGAGGCGTATCGATCCCTGGTCAAGGTCTGGCATCCGGATCGGTTCGGCGATGATGAGAAGCTCAGGCGGCGCGCGGATGAGAAGCTCAAGCAGATCAATCGCGCCTACGACCTGCTCAAGGACCACCGGCCGCCGCGGGCCCAAGGGACTGAAACCCACGACAACCGCGCCTCCCGCGAGGCGTCATCGGCGGACGGGGCTTCGGGCAGTTCCCGACGGAATCGGCCGGCGCCCCGGGGCGTTCACGTCCCGCACGCGAAGCTCCAGCGCGCTCCCAACATGACCCACGCCCGGTTGGGGTGTCTCCTGGTGGGCGGCGTGTCGGCGGTCTTGTTGATCCTGATCCTCATCGGGCTGTTCTATGACGATTCGCTGTCCGGTCGGAGGACGGTCGCGTTGACGCCGCCGACGCCGGGAGCGGAAGTCGCGGCGGATCCGGAAGATACGAAGGACGATGCCCGGGCCGAGGACGCCCCGGAGTCCGAGGTTGCGCCGCGCGGCGGAACGCCGGTCGAGGCGGTCGCCATCGAGGCCGATCTCGCGGCGGCGGAGGCGCGGGCCAGGCAGGCGGCCAGAGCGACTGTGAACGAATCGCCCGGCCGGACCGCGGTCGGATCGGGCAGGGATCCCCTGGAATTCCAGACGAAGGCGGGGGATCGAAGTTTTCTTTCAAGGCAGTTCTACAAGAACGGGATGGGGCACCTGAATTCGCGGGGCGGCCCGCGGGAGGACGCCAAGGCGGTCGAATGGTTTCGCCGGGCGTCCCAACGAGGACATGCGGGCGCGCAGCGTATGTTGGCCGGCTTGTTGCGCGAGGGGCGGGGCGTCGAAACTGACCGGGACAGGGCCTTGTTCTGGATCCTCGTCGCCGCCGAACAGGGGGACGGCGAGGCCAAGCGGGAGATTCCACGGTTCGAGGAAGGAATGGACGCCTCACGTCGGGCGACCGCGCGCACAATGGCGGCCGCTGAGTTGCGCCGGTTGAGGGAATAAGCGTCCCCGTCAGGGAACTGCGGGATTCATGGAGGGCGGCGACCACAAAACAGGCTGGCCAGCGCTGATTGGCGGGTGTAAACAGGGGCCATGCAAATCAAATCAATTGTGTCGGTGTGTGCCTTGATGGCGCTGTTTGCGGGATGCACGCCCAAGGGCGGCGACGCCGGGGGCGCCCCCGAGGTGATGACCGCTTTCCGCACTGCGGACGGAAAATGGGGTTTCGAAAAGGGCGGCAAGACCGTCATTGAGGCGAGGTTCGACAATGTTCAACCATTCAAGAATGGCGTCGCCCGGATCAAGATGAACGACAAGTTCGGATACATTGATGAAACGGGGAAGACGCTCATCGAACCGAAGTATGCGGAGGCCGGTCGCTTCAGCGAGGGGATGGCTCCCGTGAAACTGGACGACAAGTTCGGGTTTGTGGACCGGACCGGCAAGGTCGTTCTGGAGGCGAAATACGATCGGGCCGATGAGTTCGGGGGAGGCTATGCGATCGTGGAGATGGATGGGAAGCAAGGCTACATCGACAAGGATGGCGTGTTCAAGGAGGGGGAGGCCCCGGGGAGCGGCGAAAGCGACGGCAACCTCGACATGGGCGAGGAGACGGACAGTGAAGGGGGCAATTGAGTGAACCTACGGCCTTTGCGCCGGCAGCCGGCAACTGATTCGAACCTGCCGCATTGAAACGAACATCATGAAGAACGACCCCATTGAACAATACAAGCAGCTCCGGCAGGAATTGATCGCGGAGCGCGACCGGATCCGGGCGCGCCTTGCCGAGATTGAGGCCGCGCTGGAGGATGCCCCGGCTCCCCAGACACCCGCCAAGACTTCCGCGCCGCGGACCCGGCGCGCCGCCAAGTCGACCCGCAGCGGCAATGAATTCTCCTTGAAGGACGCGGTCATCCAGGTTCTGTCGGCAAAGCCGATGAAACGAAAGGAGATCCTGGAGGCGGTCAAGAAGATCGGATACACCTTCACTGCCAAGAATCCCCTGAATTCCCTGGGCGTGGTCCTCTATGGAAAGTCCCCCAGGTTCAACAACAACAAGGGCGTTTTCAGTCTCGGTCGGGGGGTGAAGCAGGCCGCTCCGGCCAAGGCGAAAACCAAGGCCAAGGCCAAGGCAGCGCCGAAGAAGAAGCGGACGCTCAGTCCGGAGGCGCGCGCCCGCATTGTTGCGGCGCAGAAGAAGCGCTGGGCCAAGGCCCGGGCGGCCAGGTAGCGGGGACGACGTCCCCTGCTTCAAGCTCCAAGTCCCAACCGGTCGCGCCGCAACTGAAAAGCGAAGGCGGACAGCCCCCGAGATCCAGGTTTTGGAGGCCGTCCTCGGACTTGGGGGACGCGACTCGCAGGTTGTTGGCGAACGGGCGTTTCTGCTGACGCTGCTTCCGGGATGACGGGAGCCCTTGGGCAATCGCGCCCCGCCGCGTCGCGCGAGCCCAGAAAAGCGTTGCGTGAACGGGGGGTGATTGGTAACTGGAAGGACTGATGTCGCCGGGCGTAGGGCGGCATTTCTTTCGAGGCGCAAGGCAAGCAGTTATGAGTGAAGATCCTCCATCCATGGAAAACCTGGGCAGCGCTGTTGCGGCGTTGACCGAGGGGCAGAAGGTCTTCGACCGCTACACCTTGATGAAGATCGTCGGCTCCGGCCGGATGAGCGTTGTGTGGCTGGCCTGGGACGAACGGGAGGAGCACGATTGCGCGCTCAAGTTCCTGCCGGACATGGTCAAGCCGGATCCTTCGGCGTTGGCGACGCTCAAGCGGGAGATCCAGATGCTGCAGGATCTGAAGCACGAGCAGATTGTCCCGGTCTACTCCGTGGAGAGCGAGGGCCCGTTGGTGGCCATCGTCAGCCCTGCGGTGGAGGGCGCCACGCTTTCGCAATTGCGGGAGCAGAAGAGCGGGCAGACCTTTTCGCCGGCGGAGCTGTCGGACTGGATGGGGCAGATGTGCGATGTGTTGGAATTTGCCCACGGGGAAGGGTATGCGCACGGCAACCTGAAGCCGTCCAATCTCATGGTGGATCAGAAGGGGACGCTCCGGGTGCTGGACTTTGCCCTGGAGCGGCACCTCCTGGAGTTCGTCGGTCGCGCGACCGCCTTCGAGGAGGCCGGGCTGGAGTTGATGCATGTCAGCCCGCAGCAGGCGGCGGGCGGGGAATCCGACCGGCTAGACGACATCTATGCCTTTGGCGCGTCGCTCTACGAACTGCTCACCAGCAGACCGCCTTTCTACACCGGCAATCTGATGCTGCAGTTGGAGCAGAAGGTGCCGCCGCCCATGACCCATCGACGCAAGGAACTGCGCGTCATCGGCGAACCCATTTCCCGCATCTGGGAGGAGACCGTGGCCGCCTGCCTCTCCAAGGACGCCGGTCAGCGCCCGCAGGAGATCGGTCAGCTCGTCGAAATGCTCGAACTACAGCGTCCGGCGGTGGCGCAGGTCGATCCGTTGGCCGCGGAGGCCGCGGCGGCCCCGGCCGAGGAGCCCAAGGGCATGAACAAGCTCTACGCGATCGTCGGCGGGTTGATCTTTGCCGTGGTGGGGTTGGCCGTGTTCATCACCGCGTTCAAGAAGAGTCCGGAAGAGAAGGCGATGGCCAGCATCAACAAGGCCGAGGAGATCCGGCAGAAGGCCGAGGCAGAGGCAAAGGCCCGCGAGGAGGAGGCGGCGCGCATCGCCGCGGACGCCGCCAAGGCGGAGCAGGACGCGGAACGCATCCGGAAGGAGGCCGAGGAGGCGAAGAAGCGCATCGAAGCCGAGGCGGCCGCCAAGCAGGCGGAACTGGAACAGAAACTCAAGGCCGCCGAGGCGGAAGCGGAGAAGGAGCGGATCCGCATCGCCCAGGAAAAGGCGGAGTTGGAGCGTCTGAAGGCCGAAGCCGCCAAGAATCCGGGCGGAGGCGGACAGCCCGGCGCGACGTTGAACGCCGACGCCGTCAAGAAGATGCAGGAGGCGCAGGCGCGCATCGAAGCCGCCCAGAAACGTCTGGAAGAGGCGCAGAAGCGCGAGGCGGACAGACTTCGGATGGAGGCGGCGGCCGAGGCCCAGCGCAAGAAGGAGGCCGAACTGGCGGCCAGGAAGAAGGCGGAGGAGGAGGCGGAACAACAACGCCTCGCCATGATACGGGCCAAGGAGCGGGAAGCGGAACGCATCCGGCTTGCCGAGGAGGCCAAGAAGGCGGAAGCGGAGCGCAAGGTCAAGGAGGCCGAGATGGCGAAACTGGCGGCTGCGGAGGCGTTGCGGAAGCGGGAGGAGGAACTCGCCCGCCGGCGGTTCAGCCCGGAGAAGATGGTCTGGAACAACACCCTGGGCATGCGCGTCGTCAAGGCGGGAGCCACCCACATTGCGGCGACCGAAGTTCGGGTCGGAGATTTTCGCGCCTTCGTCAAAGCCACCGGATATCAGGCCGGCAATGGCTGGCAGCGTCCGCGCTTTCGTCAGGATGACTCGCACCCCGTGGTCAATGTCAGTTGGGCGGACGCCGAGGCGTTCTGCAAATGGCTGACCGAGAAGGAGGGTGGCGAGGAACTGCTTGGAGGCCATGTCTATCGGTTGCCGACGGATCTGGAGTGGAGCGGCGTGGTGGGCCTGACCGGCGAGACAGGGAGCACGCCGCTCGCCCGCGACGGCAAGGTGGACGGCGTCTTTCCCTGGGGCAAAGAGTGGCCGCCCTCGATCGGCGCCGGCAACTACGCGGGCAATGTGACCTACGACGACTTTGACAACACCGCGCCTGTCGCGAGCTTCCGGCCCAACCAATACGGGATCTACGATCTCGGCGGCAATGTCTGGGAATGGTGCGCCGACTGGGGCGATTCCTCGCAAAAGAACCGCGTGCTCCGCGGCGGCTCGTGGTATGGCTACAGCGCCGGCTCCCTGCAGGCCTCCTATCGCCGCTATCTCGCCCCCAACGAACGCAAGGACGATCAGGGGTTCCGCGTCGTGCTCGCGAAAAAGTGAACGAACTTACGTTCGTTTCCACCGCGTGGGATTGAGAAGTGAACGAACTTACGTTCGTTTCCACGGGGTGGGATTGAGGTCGGTCAAAGGCTGCCTGCGGTGGGACAGCGCTTCCAGCCTGTCCCAGTCCGCCGATCGCCTTTGAATCATGCTCCGGACAGGCAGTCGCCTTTGTAGAGCCAAGGGATCTCCGGCCAACGGTCGGAGATCAGGGCGCCGCCGGTTTGAATTCGGCGATGAGCTTTTTGGCTTCGGCGAGTTCGCTCGGCTTCATGCCCCGTTTTTCGAGTGACTCCATTCTTTCCTCCGCGGTCTTGTTGCCGAGCTCCGCAGCCACGCCGAACCACTTGTAGGCCTGAACGGAGTCGCGGGGAGCGCCCTGGCCGAGTCGATAACAGCCGGCCAAGGTCACCTGAGACTGCTGGTGCCCCTGCTCGGCGGCCTTCCTGAACCACTTGACCGCCTCGGCGTAATCCAGGGAAGTCCCGTCGCCCCGGTAGTAGGCCATCCCGATCTTGAACTGGGCCTCCCTCACATTCTTGTCCGCCAGCCGTTTGTACCAGCGGAACGCCGCGGGGGAACTCTTGTCGACGCCGATGCCCTTTTCATAACAGGCGGCGACCTTGAAGGTGGCGCTGTCATCTCCGCCGTCCGCAGCCTGCTGAAACCATTTGAACGCCTCCTTGTCGTTGCGCTTTGTCCCCTCCCCGAGGGCGTAACAGAGCCCGACCATGTGTTGGGCCTTGGGCAGGGATTTGGCGGCCTTCTTGAACTGGGTCAGGGCGTCCCCGGCGTCGCGCTTGGGGACGTCGCCGTTGAAGTAGTGCATGCCGAGGAGGTATTGCTCCTCGTAGTTGCGACTCTTGCGCGCGAGCTTCTCAAGCTCGTCGATCGACACGGCTCCCTGTGTCGCGGCCAGGCCGCTGAAGAACAGCGTCGCTGCAAGAACGACCGACATCGATCGGACTGTTTGTCGCGTTGGATGACCTGCGAATTCGCGCTTCATGGGCGGTAGGTAAGCAACAACGTTTCCGCAATTCAAGGCTTTGTATGCCGGGTATGGATCCCAATCGGGACGATGGCGCCCGGATTCGGCGCTATGCCCTGGTTTCCCTGCGCGGGAAAAGGGCCTCAGGCTCGCCAATCTTGTGGCCGCCCTCGAGTCCGCCCCAGGCCGCGTCTTCGAGCCGCCCGGTCGATCCGGTCCACGCCAGTTGATGCCGCATTTTGGCGGAGGTTCCGGGCAGGAAGGGATCGATCAACACGGCAAGAATGCGCGAGATCTCCACGAGGTTGTAGAGAATTTCGTCGAGACGTCCGGCCTTCCCGGGGTCCTTGGCCAGTTTGAATGGCTCGGTGCTGTCGACATACTTGTTGCCGACGGAGACGATCTTCCAGATGCCGGTGAGCGCGGCCTGCAGTCGGTTGGAGCCGAGCGAGGCGCTAACCTCGGCCACGATGCCGGAAACCTCCTCCGCCAGTTCGTCGGAGCGCGAGGGGACGACGCCGTCGCGATAGCGGCCGAGCATCTTGAGGGAACGGTTGAGCAGGTTTCCGAGACCGTTGACCAGTTCGGCGTTGTAGCGCGCGGCGAAGCCCTCGTCCGTCCAGTTGCCGTCCGGGCCGATGTCGAGCTCGCGCACGACGTAGAAGCGGAAGGCGTCGAGGCCCCATTCTTCGATGACCTCGATGGGGTCGACGGTGTTGCCGGTGGATTTGCTGATCTTCGAACCGTTCTTCTGCCACCAGCCATGGACGAGGACCTGCTTCTGCAGGGGAACTCCGGCTGCGTGGAGCATGATCGGCCAGTAGACCGCGTGGAATTTCAGGATGTCCTTGCCGATGACGTGGATGTCCGCGGGCCAGAGACTGTCGCTGGTCGCGTCGGTCAGCGGTTCATCGACGGCATCCAAACCGAGGGGGGCCAGGACGGCGCGGTCGCCGCGGGCGGCCGGCACGGTGATGTAGTTCGTCAAGGCGTCAAACCAGACGTAGGTGACATAGTCGGGGTCGAAGGGCAGGGGGATGCCCCAGGTCAGGCGCTCCTTGGGCCGGGAGATGCAGAGGTCCTCCAGCTTGTTGTTCTTCAACAATCCGAGGACCTCGTTGCGCCGGGAGGCCGGCCGGACGAAATCCTCGTTGGCCTCGATGTGTTCGATCAGCCAGTCCTGGTAGGCGCTGAGCTTGAAGTAGTAGTTCTCCTCGGAGAGTTCGGTGACGTCGCCGTAGATCTCGGGCCAGGAGCCGTCCTCGTTGCGGTCCTTGTCGGTCAGGAAGGTCTCTTGGCGCGTGGAGTAGAATCCTTCGTAGCGCGATTTGTAGAAGTGGCCGTTGGCGTGGAGCTTGGAGAGGATTGCGGAGACGACCTGCCTGTGCCGGGGCTGGGTGGTGCGGACGAAGTCGCCGTTGGAGATGCCCAGCTTCGTGGAGAAGGCCTGCCAACTGGCGGCCAGTTCATCACAGTAGGCCTGCGCCTCCTTGCCGTCGGCCTGCGCGGCCTGCTGAACCTTCTGGCCGTGCTCATCCAGGCCGGTCAGGTAGAACGCGTCCTCGCCGAGGCTGCGTCTCGCCCGGGCGATCACGTCCGTGATGACCTTCTCATACGCGTGGCCGAGGTGCGGGTGGCCGTTGACGTAGTCGATGGCCGTGGTGATGTAGAACTGCTTGCTCATGCGGGCGCTACCTTGGCCGACAACGGAGGGCAATGCAACGTTGGTGACCGATGTTGTGGAATGTGGGTGTTGGTTCCGGGCGTGTCTTGGAACGGCGCATTGAAGGCGGGGGCGCGCCCAACGATCGGAGTCCCGCCTTTAGGCGGAAAACCCTCGACCGGGCGAGTGTTTGAGCCGGCGGGCTGCGCCGGGCGCGCAGGCCGCGTAAACGCGGAACTCCGAACGATCGCGCCGGATGTCACAGGCGGAGTCTTGTTCCGGAGGGAGGCTGTATTCACCCCAACCGGAACAGGAAGAACGCCGCCGCATCGATGACCGCGGCCAGCAGCCAGATCAGGAGCACGGCCTTCGTTCGACCGAACCCCCGGCGAGTGAGCTGGTGCGAGAGGTGGTTGTTGTCCCCGATGTAAAACGGTTTGCCGAGGCGCCAACGGATGATGACCACCGAGACCAGGTCGCCCAAGGGGACGGCGAGGATGAACAGGGGGCTCAGCACGGCCCAGATCGAGGCTCCGCCGGAGGTGTAGAAGTGCGGCATGATGGCCAGCACGGCGAGCAGGTAGCCCACGAGATGACTGCCGGAATCCCCCAGGAAGGCGCGGGCCTTCGGGAAATTGTAGGGCAGGAATCCGAGCAGGGCCCCGCAGACGCTCAGGGCCAGGAGACAGACGAGGTATTGTCCCTGCGCCATGGCGGCCAGGGCGAAACAGCCTGCGGCGAGGACCCCCAGCCCGGCGCAGAGCCCGTTCATGTTGTCCATGAAGTTCGTCGCGTTGGTCAACGTGAGGATCCACAGGATCGTGACCGCGTAACTGAAAAGGAGGTTGTCCACGAACAGGGTGATGCGAATGCCGGAGGCCGCGACCAGGAAGGCGATCAGCAGCTGCCCGATGAACTTGGGGCCGGCCTTCAATTCATGTTTGTCGTCAAACCAGCCGAGCAGGACCATTCCGAGGGCGCCGCCGCCGATGGCCGCCAGCTGGAAGGTCCGCCGTCCGAAGCCATGCTCGAGCGGCGCCGAAACGGAGACGTTCAGCAATCCCAGCTGCACGACTGCGGCGCCGCCGATCAACGGCAGCAGAATCCCGGTTGCGACGGCCAGGCCGCCTGCCAGGGGAATGGGTTCGTCGTGGATCTTTCGATGCCCGGGATCGTCGTTCAATCCCGCGTGCAGACACCACGCCCGCCACAGCGGCATGGACAGGGCCGCCATCAGAAAGGAGCCGACGAAGGACAGCAGGTAGGCGTTGAAGGGAAAGCTCACGGGCGGAGCAGATTTAAATAGAGTTCGTGCAGTTCGTCCACCATCCGATCCGCGGAGAACCGCTCGCGGACGAAGGCTCGGCCGGCCTGGCCGAACGCGGCGCATTGATCCGGCGAACCGGCAAGATCGAGCAGCGCGGTCTTCAGGCCGTCGAGATCCCCGATCTGCAGCAGCCTTCCGGTCTCGCCGCCGAGGCAGGCCTCCTTCGCGCCGTCGCAATCGTAGGCGATCACGGGTTTTCCTGCGGCCATGGCCTGGGGCAGGGCGCGGGGCAGGCCCTCGCGTCGCGACAGGTGCGCCAGGGCATCCATGACGCCCACATGACGGGGCACTTCCCCGGGCGGGACGAGCCCCGTAAACACGACCCGATCGCCGAGGCCCAGTTGCGTCGCCTTTGCCTCCAGTCGCCCTCGCCAGGCGCCGTCGCCGACAAACAGCAGTTTGACGCGGGGGTTTTCCCGAACGACATCGGGCGCCGCGTCGAGCAGGTCGTCGTGGCCCTTGAGTTCGAACAGTCGGGCGATCTTGCCGATGACGAAATCGTCCGGGGCGATGCCGAGGCTTCCACGCAGTTCCGGATCGTTCCGCGCGTCGAGAAAGGGTTGCAGGTCGAAGCCGCTGAAGATGCGGGTGTATTGTTCCGGGCGGCCGATGCCGGCGGCGAGATACTGGTCGCGCATGGCGTTGGCCACCGTGACAAAGTGCGTGGTCAGGCGGCCGGCGTGGCGTTCGGCCGCGCGGAAGACGAGGTTGGCGACGGCGCCCTGGAAGGAGCCGAACGAGGGGCCGTGGATGGTGTGGATCACCACCTTCACACCCGCTCGTCGGGCGGCCATCCTGCCGAGGACGCCCGCCTTGCCGCTGTGGGTGTGGACGATGTCGGGCTTCAACTCCCGCAATCTCCGGGTCAGGTCCCGCAGGGCCCGCCAATCGGTCGCCGGGCGCACGGCGCGGATGAGATCAGGGACGACGATGAGCCGCTGTGGATCTTCATTGAAGGCCGGTTCCAGCGAGCCTTCGGGGCCGGTGGTGGGGCCGGAGAGCAGCAGGGAATCGGTTTGATGACGCGCGGCCATTCCGAGAACGGACGCCACCGTGTTTTCCTGCGCGCCGCCGACGATCAGCCGGGTGATGATGTGCACGACACGCATGATCCGTCCGGATGTCGCGGCTAGTCGCCCAATTCCGCGTTCAACTTGTCGAGCAGTTCAGCGGCGGTCCTGGCCTCAGCGGCCTGGGGCGGCGCCAGCGAGAGAAACTCGACCAGGTGTTCGCGCGCGCCCTCCTTGTTGCCCTGTTTGAGGGTCAGGTCGGCGAGGTAGTAGGCGGCGGTGGCGTTCTGGGGGGCGAGGCTGCGGATCCGTTCCAGATCGCGCGTCGCTTCGGCGAGGCGGTTGAGTCCCGAGTAGGCGATCGCGCGGTTGAGTCGCGCCGCGGGGTCGTTCGGGGTCAGGCGCACCAGCTTGTCAAAATGTTTCAACGCATCCTCGTGGCGGTCCTGTTTGATCAACAGGGCGCCCAGATTTAACAGGGCGTGGCGGTCGTCCGGATTCAGGTCCAGCTGCGCCTTCAGCGAATCCATGGCCTCATCTTTCTTCTCATGGACGATGTAGAGGTTGGACAGGGCGCGTTGCAGGCCGGCGGCCTCGGCGTTCTTCGCCAGCCCCGCCTTCAGCATCGATTCCGCCTTGGCGAAGTCGTTCTTCTCGTGATGGGCCATGGCCTCCAGTCGCAACAGCGTCTCAGCCTGCCCGGGCTTCGGTTGGTCCGTTGCGACCATTTTCCTGATGGCGGCGACCTCCTGAAACACCTTGTCCGGAACGTTTGCGCGGAGATACATCTCGGCCACGGCCAGGCGATAGTCGATGTTGTCCGGATCCAGTTCCTGCGCGCGCAGCAGAAGGATCGCGGACTGGCGGAACAGCTTGCGTCCCAGGTAATACAGGCCCTGCTCGTGGACCAATGACGGGGCGTCAACCGGTCCGTTGCGCGTGGTCTGGTAATCCCAGTTGCCGGACTGTTCGGAGACGGCCTCCTGCCAGGTCTTCATGTCGAAATCGGATGCGGGTTCGCCGGATCCGGGCTTGGCATGGGCCGCGTTGACCTGGGCGGAATAGTTCTCGGGATTGAGGCGCAGGGCCTGATCGAAGGCCGCGGTGGCGCCCTCGTAATCCCCGGCGCGGCGCAGTTGCACGCCGTGGAAGACGAGGTGCGTGGAGCACTGTCTGGCGGCGAACGAGGCCTGGGGCGTCTCGGAATCCGTCAGGGCGGCGAGCGCTTCGAGGAGCGGCTTCAGATCGCTCCATTGCGCCCGGAGGGCGTCGAGTTCCGCGGGCGTCGGCGGTTTGGGCGTGATGGAATCGGTCGAACGCGGGACGACGCGGTAGTTCAGCCCCTGTTGGTCGAGCCGGAATCCTTCCAGCCAGACCTGGCCGGAAACGGGATGCAGGATGGCGAGCCTGGTCGTCTGGGCGAGCGCGCCGGTCATGAACGAGGGGACGGCCGGCGGAATGCCGTGGGGGAAACTCTTCTCGCTCCAGTCCGCGGGCCAGCGCTCCGGTTTGCGGCGACGCATGCGCTCATGATAGTGCGTCAGGCTGAGGTAGCGCGCGTCCACGAACAGGTGGTCGTGGTCGGGCCTCGCGGCGGCGAGCGCGGCCTCCGTCATCACGATGAGTTCCGGTTGAGAGCTGAGGATGACCGACGGCTCCTCGGGCAGGGAGGCGGCGATGCGTTCGGCATACTGGCGGAACACCGGGCTGTTGTGCGCCGAGATTCTCGGGGCGTTGAACCACGCCAGCCATGCCGGCGCGACCACGGCGGCGATTCCAACCGCAAAGGTCATGACGGTCCGGACGCCCTTGAGCAGGGGCGAGGCCTTCTGCCACTTTTTCTCGTTCACGTTGGAGCAGACGACGATGAAATAGCCGGCCAGATAGGCGGCGCACAGCGCGCTGAGATAGTAAAAGGTCAGAAAGGGGAGTCCCTTGCCGACCTCGCGCGGGCTGATGAAGGGGTCGAAGAACACCCAGACGCAGAGGCCCAGGAACATGAGATGGACGAAGTGGAGGACCACGCCCGCCACGCCTTGGGACAGCGGGTTGGTGTCGCCCGCATTCGCCGGCCACTTCACGCTGGCGAGCAGCAGCGGGAACAGCGAGGTCAGGGCCAGGATCACCACGACGTATTTCGGGAACCCCAGCAGCTGGGACTTCTGCACCACGAACTGGTAACGGAACATCTCGTACCACGTTTCCTGCGCCGCGCCCCCAAAGTGGTTGATCGAGGGCAGGAGGAAGTAGAGCAGGAAACCCGCGGCGCCCAGTCCCGCCACCGTGAACAGTCGCCGCAGTCGAAACAGCGACTTCTGTTCCAGGACCACGACGGTGATCACGAACAGCGGCAGGAAGCCGATCATGGCCCAGTTGTTGGCCATGCCGACGCCGTAGACGAGCAGCGCCGCAGTCAGCCAACGGGAATGCTCCGCGATGCGATGCTCCAACACGCACCGGATCACAAAGGCGAACACGAAGAGGTCGAACATCTCGCCGGTGAAGGAGGTGGCGTGTTCCCAGAAGGTCATCTGAAACGCGAGCAGTCCGACCGCCACTATCGGCGGGATCCAGCGGCCGGAAAGGGAGAGCAGGCCCTGCGGGTTCGACTCGCGTTGGCGCTGCTCGCGGGTGCGGTCCTGGGGCAGCAGGATCGCCGAGCGCGCCAGTTGCGCGAGCGTCAGGCCGGCAAGAACGGCCGAAAGGGCGTTCAGGGCGATCGGTAGCGAGGTTGCCGGCAATGCCTTGAATGGCAGCGTGAAGAGATAGGTCAGCGGGCTGCCCAGGTTGGCGACCCACCAGTACCATCCGGCGACCTTGCCCACCATCGTCAGGCTCGCCAGCGTCAGCCAGTGGCTCATCGTCGCCAGATAGACGACGGCCGCAGCCGCCCCGGCAATCCAGGGCAGCCTGGAATGGCGCAGGTGGGGATGCTTGGATTCCTTGGTCTCGGACATGGGTTCAGTCGCTTGGGAAAGCATCGTCTTCAGTCGTTTCCAACGCGGGTGGGGCGTCCTCGTTCAAGCGCAGGTCGGCGACGCACTCCACGTGCTGGGTCTGCGGAAACATGTCCACCGGCGTCACCCGCGCCAGACGGTAGACCCCATCCGCGCCAAGCGTGTTCAGGTCGCGCGCCAGCGTGGCCGGATGGCAGGAGACGTAGATCACCTGGCTGGGGCGCGCGTCACGCAGGGTCTGCAGCGTCCCCGGTTGGCAGCCCTTGCGGGGTGGGTCGATGATGACGGCGGTCTTGTCGGAGTCGAATCGGTTCACGAGCGAGGCGAGGAGTTCTTCGGTCTTGCCTTCAATGAAATCACCGTTGGTCGCATTGTGTTGCGCGGCATTTTCCCGGGCCGCCTTCACCGCGCGGGCGTCGTACTCCACGCCGACGAAGGACTCCACCGCCTCGGACAACTCGATGCCGAAGAAACCCACGCCGCAATAGGCGTCGATCAGATGGCGCGCGCCGCTGTCCTTCAACCGGTCCTCCACCGCCTGCACCAGCATGGGCAGCGCGTGGAAGTTGTTCTGAAAGAAGGAGTCGCCCGGCACGGTCCAGCCTTCGGGCAGCAGGCGAAGAACGACCTTCAATCCGCCGCGGGGCGGGGGATTGCGCCTCACGCCAGCGATCTGATCGTTGATCCCCGGCTCCGCAATCCTGCATTCCTCCAGATCCACGGCCCAGGGGCGGTCGTATTGCAGGAAACCGATGTGGAGTTTCTGCAGCCGCTTGTTCCACTGGCTGCGCAGCATGATGCGGTTGCGATAGCCGTAGGGGCTGGGGCAGGGGACCACCGGCGCGATGTCCGCCTCCGCAATCCCGCCGATGCGACGGAACAACTCCACGATCTGCCGATGCTTGATCTCCAGTTGCTTCGCGTAATCGATGTGCTGGTACTGGCAGCCGCCGCACAAGCCGAAGTGCGGGCACTCCGGCTCCACCCGCTCAGGCGATGGCGTGATGACCTTCAACGGCTTCGCCCGGGCGAAACTTTTCTTTCGCTCGATGATCTCCACCTCGACCTCCTCGCCCGTCATCACGAAGGGCACGAAGATCACGAAGTCATCCACCCGGCCCACTCCGTCCCCGCCAAAGGCGACGTCATCAATCGTCAATGTCAGCTTTTCGCCGACATCGAAGGGCGTGGTTGTTTCTTCAGCGGTCGTCATAAGGCGCGCAAGCAAACAGATTTCGCCCCGGGAATGCAATCGCAGGTTTGGTCGATCCTCGATTCTATATGCGTGGTGCGGGATGCGGGATGCGGGATGCGGG